>NZ_WBZC01000001.1 GCF_009017275.1 Alkaliphilus pronyensis
TTTGCACAAAATTTCATATAACGTTCCAGTGTTTACGACGTACCTGAGCCGGACCCTCTTGACACTCCCCCCTGGCGGAGCTTCGCTCCCGGTGAAGGGATGTGGTGCGCTGACCTTTCCCTAGAAACGTGCACTCCAGCACCTCCCGTAAACACATTGTTATAGGAAGTAGCGACATCTTATAAGAATAAGACTACCAAAACATTCCTACATATACTCTTCTAATTAAAGCTTTTTTCAAACTGTGCTATTCTTATACCGTCTGGCATAGTCTTTACTTCTACTAAGTTAAATCCACAACCTGTATATAGTTGGATCAAATACTCTCTATCTTCATAGCAATCTAGCCTTAATTTTTCTTTCCCAACTGTTCTAGCATATTCTTCTATCCAATTTATCATTTTTCCGCATTACCTTGTCCTGTGTATTCCTTCTTGACAACAATTTTATTAATATAATAAGCTCCTAAGTGACTATTAGGTCCCCAAAAAAAATCATTACTTTTTACTAAAATAAATCCACCTATCGGAATGTTATTTATATATCCAATAAAACAATCTGGATCATTATATTTTTTAATAAATTCCTTCTTTTCAAGAAACTTCGTGTTCCACATAGGCTGCCCAATTTTAATTAACCATTCAGCTTTTTCCCTATACATACTTAAAAGAATTTCCAATTTGTCATAACCAATCTTCTCAATTTGAAACATTGTGGTCTTATCCTCCTATTGATATCATTACATTGTAAAATATTACTACCTTGCATATGAATACTTAATTAAAGTTAAAAAAGCTTGCACAATTATATTTTGTAGTTTCTCTAAGTCTTGGAAATGCTAATTTTTTTTAGTAAATAATTTGAATCTATTAGTTCTTACAAAATTTAAAATCCAAACATATACTTTGGTTGTTATTACCTATTTTTCAATAAACCCTAATAAGCATCTCTGATATAGCTATTTCCTATAACTACTTCATCTGCGACTGTCGTATATACCTCCCTATAGTAGTTATATCTGACGTAGTGTCGTATATATAGCCTATATAGGTAAGCTTAAATTTTATAGTCTATCTATTGGGCTAATTATTTTCTTCAGCGATTTTTTAGTAACGTGGGTATATATTTCTGTTGTCTTTGAGCTATTGTGACCCAGTAGCTCTTGGATGTATCTTAGATCTGTACCTCTTTCCAGTAGATGAGTTGCAAATGAATGTCTTAGTGAATGGATGCCCACCTCTCGTTTTATACCAGCCTTCTCTAAAGCATTCTTAAAAATTCTTTGGGCACTTCTTTCAGTTAGGTTAGTGCTATCAGTGCCCTCGAATATATATTGCTGGGGCCTGTATTTTTTATAGTACTCTCTTAACTCCTGTAAAACAACCTCTGATAGTATTGTATATCGATCTTTTCTACCTTTACCTTGATGAACTTTTAGAAGCATTCTGTTGCTATCAATGTCACTTAACTTTAGATTAACAGCTTCACTAACCCTTAGTCCAGCAGAATAGGTTAATCTCAACAAAAGCCTATGCTTGTGATTAGTTACTGCATCAAATATTTTCTTTACTTCTGTTTCACTGAGAACTTGGGGTAATTTTTTTTGTTTTTTAGGCCTTATAATTCTTTCAACAGTTTCTATATCATTAGCTACATATTCCACATAGAATTTGATTGAGTTTATAGCCTGATTAATATAAGAGTGGGAAAGGGATTCTTTGTCCAAAAGATATAACAAGTATTGTTTTATTGACTGACTATTTATATTACAGGTGTCATACTCAATATACTCTAGGAATCTTACAAAGTGACCCTTATAGGCCTTTATTGTATTTTGGCTATAGCCCTTAAGCTTTAAAGAATTAAGGAACTCCGATACAACAACTTGTACTCTTTGATTATTATACATTCTTTTTATTTCTTCTAGTTTGCTATAAACCTCATCTGAATACTGAAATTCCCAACGTTTTTCTGTGGAATTCCATCTTCCGCCTCCAATCTGTCGGAGCTTTTCAACATATTTTTTTGAATAGGGGAATGTCACATATATTTCATTTAATAACACATTTATTTTAAAATCCATGACTTCCACCATCCCCTATTATTAATATTTTCTATGTTATGTTTTCAACAAAAGCTACTACTTTCCTGTGTAAATTTTTCTAAATTTGTAATAATATATCGTCAAAAATCGACAAATTAGTGTTTTAGTATACTTGTTCACTATATCTTTTGGGGGTTGAGAATCTTGAGCATAAGCTATATCTCTAATTAATCTTTTCAACAAAAAAAGCATAGCTATATAAACCATGCTTCTACTAACCTATTTTAAGTTTCTTTTCACCATTTCATTTACTACGAAGGAAGCAACATCCTCTGCATAGCTACCACTTCCAAAGCCTGCATCATAGCCCAGCTCCTTTGCTAGCTCATGACTAAGTCTTGGTCCTCCGCAGGCCAATACTATCTTGTCACGTATACCTTCAGCCTCTAGTAGTTCTACTAATTGGGTTAGGTTAGGTATATGAACATCTTTTTGAGTCACAACTTGAGAAATTAATATTGCATCTGCCTTCAGCTCTATGGCCTTAGCAACAAGCTCTTCATTTGGCACCTGACTCCCCAGATTATATGCTTCAATGCCCTTGTATCTCTCTAATCCATAGTGGCCATCAAAGCCCTTCATATTCATAATAGCATCTATTCCTACCGTATGGGCATCTGTTCCTGTACAGGCTCCTATAACCACTATATCTCTGGTGAAGTTCTTTCCAATAAACTCTTCTACCTCCTCCATAGAAAGGGTATCTACCTCCATTTTTACCACTTCAATAGAGGAGTAATCAACAGTATGCTGACATTTCCCATACATTATATAATAACTAAAGCCACCACCCATATCCTTTGAATAAACAACATTAGGCTCATCTAATCCCATACTATGGGCTAAGCGACGGGCAGCCTCCTTCCCCTCCTCTCCATAGGGCACTGGTAGAGTAAAGCTTAATTGAACCATTCCATCATTTAATGTATCACCATAGGGTTTCACTCTTCTAAAATCAATGTTTTCTATTGACATCTTCTCTCCTCCCTTAGCATTAAATCGATAAATGGGTTGAAGTAACCTTCTTCAATAGGTATTACTCCCTTTAGTCCTTTGCCGCCAGTTCTTGAACGTTTTACTCCACCAAATTTTCCTTCCTCTATAGTTTTAAATAGACCATCCTCTTTAATTTGATTTAGAAGCTCACTGGCTTCAACTAAAACCTCCTGGGCCCTTTTCTGTATAATACCATTTTCCTTAAATACTATTTCCTCACCTAAATCCTTACAGTTATTAAAGATGTACTGTGCATTTTCAATTGCTAAGTACCTATCCTGCATATGGGGTGTATGAATAGCTTCCGTTAACATTCCCAACAGCTGTATTCCTTGCCCTGTCCATATTGATATTAGGTTAAATAGTGCATCTTGAACATGTCCCTTGAATATATTACCCGTCATAAATTTAGTCGGGGGCATATACTTTAGTGGTGCTTTGGGAAATATTTCTCTAGCCATTTGGGCCTGTGCCAGTTCTAGCAAAAATCCATTTTGTAAATCTGGATTCATTTCAAAGGCGTGCCCTAACCCCATTTGTTCTTCTGGAATACCTGCTTGTAGGGCAAATTGTTCATTAATGAATTGTGATGCCAGTACTGTATGGGCTTCTTCAACAGCATCTGCCGTTGTAAGATAATTATCTTCTCCTGTATTTATTATAATGCCTGCATAGCCATTAATAACCCTAGAGAAATATTGATCTACGAATGTTCTTTGCATGTTGATATCTCTAAATAGTATTCCATATAGGGCATCATTAAGCATAACATCTAGCCCTTCCATAGCCCCCATAGCTGCAATCTCTGGCATACATAGACCTGAGCAGTAGTTGCATAATCTAATATATCTTCCAACCTCTTCACCTACTTCATCTAATGCTTTACGCATTATTCTAAAGTTTTCTTGAGTGGCAAAGGTACCTCCAAACCCCTCCGTTGTAGCTCCGTATGGTACGTAATCCAATAGACTTTGAGCAGTTGAACGGATAACAGCTATAATATCAGCCCCTTGTCTGGCTGCAGCCTGTGCTTGAAGTGCATCCTCATATATATTTCCAGTTGCAACAATAACGTAAAGATATGGTTTGTTGCCTTCACCAATGGTGTTTATACGCTCTTGTCGTTTTTGTCTATTACTCCATATTTTACTTGCTGCCTTCTGGGCAATTTCATGTATTGCATTTTTAACCCTCGTTATATCCTGTGGTGGAATCTTCGTTAATTCTAACTGATTACTGGCCACAGCCTCTGCTATTTCCTGCGGATTATTACCTGTATAAACCATTGTATTTCCTAACCAATATGCAACACCTAGTCCAAGTCCTCCTCCCTTAATGATGTGATCTACTATTGTATTTGGTAGAGGATATTCTCCGTCAACCACACCATCAATTCCCAGCAAACGAGCAATAGTTCTCTCAACTGCAACTGTTGTATGCTGGTCTATAAAATTTTGAACATCTTCAGCTATACTTCCTGCAGCATTTCTAGCCATTTCAATAGCTTTTGCATCAAGCTTTAACTTGCTAATCATCCCTTTTCCTCCTACCAATAAATTATTGTAGCTTAACTTCTAATCAATTTATCTCAGCGGCGTGACTAACCCTCACGCTTCTTAAGCGGGTGATAAGTGCCGCCAAGCTTCGAAATAAGTACAACTAGAGTTCAGGTGGAGTAAAAACTTCATCTGAACTAAGTTTTCTTTATAGCCTTTTCAGCCTCTAAAATTATATCTTCATTTAGTCCCATTAGCTTAGCGATGAATATTGCATCCTTAGGTACTGTTTGATTTCCTTCAACTTCTATTAAACTGTAATCCATGTGGTTTTCTAGTAATCCTTCATCATATTTACCATCCCTAAGCTTTACCATTTCTAAATCTATTTCTTCTCTTTTCAAGCCCTTTACCTGTAAGTGTTTAACCTCTTTTATTTCTGACAGGCCATCGAAATGGCTAGTTATAACTGATATAGTGGTTTTAGCCTTTAGATATTGAATTATTCCCTTGGAGATGGCATAGCCTTCCTTTGGGTTTGTTCCTCTGGCTAGCTCATCCATTAATATTAGACCTGTTTCATTGACCCTTTCAATAGCTTGTTGCAAGCTTTTTATTTCTGCTCCAAAGGTAGATAAGCCAGCTTCTATCGATTGCTGATCACCTATTGATAGGTGAATAAAGTCTACTGCCCCTAATTCCACCTCTTTGGCTGGTACATATAAGCCTAATTGTGCCATAACCATTATTAAGGCTATTAGCTTTAGTGTAACTGTTTTCCCACCCATATTTGCCCCTGTTATTAGGGTGACCCCAGTATTTAATTGAAGGTCTATAGGTGTATATTTTTTTCCCTTATCAATTAATAGCTTTTCAACAAGGATATGTCTTCCTTCCTTTATTTTTATGACGGGCTTATTTACTAAGTGGGGCTTTACTCCATTTATCTTTATATTAAGCACATATTTACCTATTAATAGATCTAAATCGCCAATTATTGTTGTATTATATATAGCATCCTCCAGCCATTCCTTTATTTTGCGGGACAGTTCCACTCTAACTTGAAGTTCAAGCTCTTCCTCCTTTAGCCTTGTATCCTCAATCTCTAGTGTTAAATCATTTAGGGCTTTAGGGCTTTTAACCTTATAGCTAAAGCTATTTAGTCCCTCAAAGGCTAAATAGACCTTTGGGCTATTGGCCAAGGCATGAAGGGTTTTGCTGTCATTTTTAAATACTGTAATTTCACCATTTGGTCTAATTCTAACTCCAAACTCCTTTGTTATATCTTCTCTTGCTTTTTTACTTTCCTTAAGGATTGTTGACTCTAACATTTTTATGGTCTGTCTTATATTCCTTAACTCTGTATTGTAGCTATCATAAATATAAAAGCTTTTAATTCCTTTATTATCTGGGTCTAGTAGTTTAAAAAGCTTTGACATAGGCTTTAGACTAATTATTTTAAGCTTTTTAAGCTGACAATTATTTAAAATCTCCTCCAGCTTTATTAAGCTATAGGCAAGTGCCTTAATCTCATATATCTCAACTTCATCTAAGACCTCACCAGCCTTTAATCTTTCAAAGGTTCCCTGTAAATCTTTATATTGCTGTAAATTATCCTTAAGCTGTGGCAAAAGTCCTTTTTCAGCTTCTAGTGTATTTTTAAAAAACTCAAAGTTATTTAGTATTTCCTTTAGCTCACCTATGTCCTTAGCAAAATATGGAGCTAAGGCCTCCTTTGCCCTTTTACCATAGGGTGTGATTATAGATAACATATTTAATACCTTGTCTAAGCCTATAGCCTTTAATGTCTCTGGAACCATATAACTATTACTTATCATAAATATCCTCCATCATTACATCCATAACTGGCAAGGGAAGGAGTGCCTGCTTCATTTTATTTAAAAAATCCTCTGGTGGAAACCCATATCCGTAGGGAGATAGTGGGTTTACTGTTACTGCAATAACATTTATTTTATTAACCACGTTAATTTTTACTCCTCTTTTTGCCAGTAGGTACCAATCCCTTTGTGATATAAAAATCTTAGTTGCATCCTCCACCACAAAAACCACCCTTTTATAATTTGGTGTGGCAGAAATTATATCATCTATTGTTTTTGAAACTAATGATCCACTGAGTATAACGTAGTTGGTGTTTTCATTAATATAGCCTGCAATTGTTTTACCATTATTTAAAGAGGTGGATATAGCTATAAATGTAATATTAAAGTTCTTATCGATAGTGGCATATTTTTTGTCATTTATAATTTTAGTGGCGATTTCCATTTTGTCTTGAGGAGCTATTGCCTCTATAGAGTACAAGTGGACTTGATGCTGTGTTTCTGATATAACCTTGTTTATATCTCTACTAACAGCTGCTCCGGTTGCTAATATGGTTGCATCTGTAATTGAAGGTGCAGCTGAGGTTTTTCGGTTTATAGCACCATCTACTATAACCAGCTTAGCACCAAAACTCCTCATTTTTTCAGCTACCTTTTTAATCTGGCTATTTGTATCGGGTCCTGCTATTTCTACTAATCCGTTAGTCAATGCCCTTGCTATAACTACAGTACCCAATGGTGTATTGTAGTCTGTCACCTCAAGAATTTCTAGCTTTGCTTCACTTTTAAGTAGTGTAGCTTTTGCGGTTGCAACAATAGTACCCTCATAAATATATATAGTGGGTTTTTCAGTTAAAGTGACAATATCTATTCTTTCGCCGTCTCTTCCTGTTGAGGTTAGTCCTATAGGAGTATTAAGCTCTGCTGCTTCTTCAATTAATCTATTTAATACAACTGTTTTTCCAGCATTTTTTGCCATACCAACCACTGAAATTGTTTGGTAATCCTTCTTTACATTTCTAAGCAGTAGCAACCTGCACTCCTCCTATTCAAATACAGGAGGACCTTTGCTTTGTCCCCCTGTGTTCTAACCATTATCCTCTATTTTTACTTCTATTATGTCGTTCTAAATTAGCTGGTTCCATTGCTATTGTATGCCCCTGTAAAAGCCCAGCAACCCCTTGTAGCTTATGGGGCTTTTTACCTGTACATACGTCACATTGACAGCTTTCTTTATAATATTCTGGTTCTGTGTAGGTGGTTATTACACCTTCATAGTTTCTTAGAACAACTCTATTGGCCGATTGAGAAATAAGATAGTTTGGCATTACTGGAATTTTTCCACCGCCACCTGGTGCATCAACAACAAAGGTTGGAATTCCATAGCCAGAAGTATGACCTCTTAGTCCTTCAATTATTTCTATTCCCTTTGCTACAGGAGTTCTAAAATGCTCAATACCCATAGACAAATCACATTGATATATATAATAGGGCCTTACTCTGTTTTTAACCAGTAGGTGAATCAAATCCCTCATAATATGCACACAATCATTTATTCCCCTTAGAAGCACCGATTGATTTCCTAAGGGTATACCAGCATCCGCCAATAATTTTAAAGCTCCTATAGCCTCTTCAGTAATTTCCTTTGGATGATTAAAATGAGTATTTAACCAAATAGGATGATACTTCTTTAGCATATTTACGAATTTTTCTGTTATACGTTGAGGCATAACCACTGGAGTTCTTGAGCCCAGTCTAATAATATCCACATGTTGAATAGCCCTTAATTTACTTATGATATATTCTAGCTTTTCATCTGATATTAATAGGCAATCTCCTCCTGAAAGAAGTACATCCCTTACCTGTGGGGTTTTTGCAATATATTCGATGGCTGCATCTATTCTATCCATAGGCAATCCACTATCCTGTTGCCCTGCAAATCTTCTTCTTGTACAATGTCTACAATACATAGAACACATATCAGTAACCAACAGCAGCACTCTGTCGGGATAACGATGTGTTAGTCCAGGGACAGGAGAATCGGCATCTTCGTGTAGAGGGTCCTCCATGTCTGCATCACTTTGATTAATTTCATTTGTAAGGGGAATAGCCTGTTTTCTAACGGGACAGGCTGGGTCCTTTTTATCCATAATAGAGATATAATATGGAGTTATAGCCATTCTCAATGACTTTAAGCATTCATTTATTCCCTCTTCCTCTTCGGAAGTAAGATGAATAACCTTTTTAAGATCCTCAACATTTGTTATACGATTTTTTACCTGCCAATGCCAATCCTTCCATTGTTCCTCTGTTACATCCTTCCATAAGTCTATTTCTTTGTAGCTTACCATTAAATCTCTCCCTCCTATTTTTATGCATATAGCTCTTCATATGCCTTCCTTAATTCTGCACTTTCCCTCATAATTTGAAGTGCTATTTCAGCATGACCCTTCGTATACCCATTTCCAATAATCATAGTATTATCTCTTCCTACTCCCTCTGCACCTAATGCAGCCTTCGTAAAGCTTGTAGCCATACTAAAGAAGTAAATTAACCCATCATTTTTAGCCGCCAATATACTGGCCATTTCTGTGTTTTCAACATTTACACAATTTATAACAACATCTGCCATTTCACCATTTGTAGCTTCCTTTACCTTTTCCATTACCTCTACAGCATTAGTAGCGTCTGCTACTATATAAGTATCTGCTAGATCGAGTTTTATTGGCAGTTCAATGGATTTTTCCTTTGGCCCAATACAAATCACTTGTCCCGTAATACCTGCTCTCTTTTTTGCTTCATAAAGACAGAGCATTCCTGATTTACCACCTCCACCTATAACAACCACCCTGTGTCCAGGTGCAACTAGCTTGGCAGTTTGAGCTGGGGCACCTGCCACATCAAGTACAGACAGGGCTAAGTTTTCAGGTAAATCCTGTGGTATAACACTATAGATTCCGCTTTCAAATAAAATTGCTTTTCCCTTTATATCCACTTGATCAATGTCTTTTCTCATCCTTAAAATTTCATATATCTTAAGGGGTGTTAATGATAAGGATACAAGAGTAGCTATTTTATCTCCTACCTTTAGTTTGGTTTTCCCTTCAAGGGACGGCCCAATTTTTTCTACCCTTCCAATAAGCATTCCACCTGATCCAGTAACTGGGTTTTGATGCTTACCCCTTGTTTCAACTATCTTCAGCATTATTTCTTTAATCTTTTCCTCGTCGCCTTCTGCCTCTTGTTTTATCTGTGTAAAGCTGGCGGAATCAATATTTAATGTGATAACATCAATCAGTATTTCATTGTCATATATTTCCATGTCATTGTCAATTTTTAATGCTGGCTGTGGTAATACTCCCTTTGGCTCAATAACTCTATGTGTTCCGTATGGACATCCTTTTTTCACCTTACTTCCCCCTATTCTTTTTATACTTTATTATTGTTTGTTCTAAACTTAATTTCATGAATGAAATTTTGCAATAACTGTGCCACTTTTAAGCTTCCCCACATCTTATAATAATTAAGCTATATTGAAGCCAGTAGTAGGTATTACAAAGCATAAAAACCCACATAATATCTAAGCTATTATAAGGTAGAGTTCTCTGGATATAAAAAAATTGCCGAGTTTTAGGCAATTTATTAATATCTCTACTGATTTAGCTTATATTTTTTAATTTTATATTGCAGAGTTTGTCTAGGTATTTGAAGTATTTTAGCTGCACTAGTTACATTACCCCTAACCTCTGAAAGGGTATTTTTTATGGAGTTACGTTCTGCTATTTCAAGACTTTTCCTTAGTGAAGGTTGATCCTCTTTTTTGTTTAAGCCAATTAATTGACTTCTTTGTAAATGGTAGGGTAAATCCACTTCTTCTATAATATCTCCTTCTAATACATTCATTGCTCCTTCTATCACATGCTTTAGCTCCCTAACATTTCCAGGCCAGCAGTATGAATAAAAGACATCCAAAACCCTACTATTAATACCCTTTACTTTTTTTTCTAACCTTTCATTAAATAGCTTTATGAAAAAGTCAACTAATAAAGGTATATCTCCCTTTCTTTCTTTTAAATCTGGTACACGTAGGGAAACGACATTTAATCTGTAAAAAAGGTCACTCCTTATATAATTCTTATCTAATGCTTCTAGGGGATTTATGTTCATTGCAGCAACAATTCTAACATCTACTTGACGGGTTTTAATATCTCCTACTCTTCTTATATGGCCCTCTTCTAGTACCCTTAATAGCTTTGCCTGTAGATCTATTGGCATTGAGTTTATTTCATCTAAAAACAAGCTTCCTCCATCTGCCAATTCAAATAAACCCGGTCTGTTATCTGCACCAGTAAAGGTTCCCTTAACAGTACCAAACAATATGCTTTCCAATAGGGTAGCTGGTATGGCGGCACAATTTTGAGCAATAAAAGGCTTATTTCGTCTGCTGCTGGCATTATGAATTGACTGAACTACTAATTCTTTTCCTGTACCAGTATTTCCATAAATCATAATGGATGACAAGCTGTCGGCAGCCTTAAGGGCCTTAGCTTTTAGTTTTTGTATCTCTTGACTCTGACCGATTATGTCCATAAAGTTGTATTTTGCATTACCCTTAGACATTAGTTTTTTTGAGTCTTCATCCTTATAAAGCTGCTTTTGTAAATCTAAAACCCTCTCTGATAATTCTCTAACAGCAGTAATGTCCTTTGATATTTCTATTGCACCCAATATTTTGCTTCCTTCAATTATTGGAATAGAGGAATTAACTGTTGTAATTTTAAAGCCATTGTAATTTACAAAGGTTTGTTGAAGGTCTAAAATCGGTTTGCCAGTTTTAATAACTTGAAGTAAGGTGCTTGTTTCTTCTGTTAAGGAGGGATATACCTCTAATATATGCCTTCCTGTAGCTATGTTTTTGCTTACATTATCTAATCTTGCTGCTGCAGGATTGCAATATATAATGCTGCCTTTTCTGTCTATTATTTGTATACCCTCTCCTATGTGGTCCAGCAGCGTTTCTAAATGGTTTTGGGTAAAAATTTTATTCATTGACCATCGCCCACTTTCCAGCTTAAAATAGCCGATTTTTCGGCATCATTAATTATATTTTACCTTATTTATCTAAATTAATCAAATAAGCTGTTGGTCTTCTTTACTATTTTGGAGGTCTAGGTCCATAATACTGGTAGTAGGTACATTGTATCCTTCCATTGTATAGCTTTCTTTTTCTATCGGCTTTTTTGCCATATAAGCCTTCAAAGCTTGGGTGTGAGGTGATTATGTAATGGGACCAAGTATCCATTGAGGTGAAAACCTTACCCATGTTTATGTAAAGATTATCTACCTCCTTAGAATCTCCTATTCGTTCACCATAGGGAGGATTGCAAATAGTACACCCATACTGGAATCTTGATGCTAAGTCCTCTACACCTAGCCTTTGTACATGGATATCGTCTTCTAATCCTGCCTCACCTATATGATATCTTGCAAGCTTTAAGACTTCACCGTCAATATCCGAGCCATATATCCTTAAGGGTCTATCATATTGGGCAAGATCGTGGGCCTCTTTTCTTGCCTCCCACCATAAACTTTTAGGTATAACATTCCATTCCTCTGATACAAAGTTTCTATTTATTCCTGGGGCTATATTCTTGCCTATTAAGCCAGCTTCTATAGGGATGGTTCCTGACCCACAAAGGGGATCAATTAAAACCCTATCAGGATTCCAATAGCTTAACAGCACAAGCCCTGCAGCTAAGGTTTCTTTAATAGGTGCTTTGTTTGATAGGGTACGGTAGCCTCTTTTATGAAGTCCTGCTCCACTGGTGTCTATTGTCAGTGTAGCTATATCCTTTAATAGGGCTACTTCAATTTTATATTTACCAGCCCCTTCACTAAACCAATCTATTTTATATTTTTCCTTCATGCTTTCTACAACAGCCTTTTTTACTATTGCTTGACAATCTGAAACACTGAAGAGCTTTGAACCAATAGATTTACCCTCTACAGGAAATTGTCCATCCTCTGGTATCCATTGATGCCAGGGCAATGCTTTTGTATTTTCAAATAATTCTTCAAAGGTTGTAGCTTTAAACTCTCCAACCTTTAAAAGGACTCTATCTGCAGATCTAAGCCAAAGATTACTTCTGCATATTCCTGATAAATCTGTAGTAAATGTAACTTTGCCATTCTCCACAGCAACTTCATCATAGCCTAAAGCCTTTACTTCTCTAGCAACCACTGCTTCTAATCCAAAGGCAGCTGTTGCAATTAGTTGTATTTTTTCCATTTTAAGATTAACCTCTTTTCTTTTTCTAAAGTATTTAAGTATATATACTAATAAAGAAAACTCAGTTAAGATGGAGTTTTAACTCCACCTGAACTCTAGTTGCCCTTATTTCGAAGCTTGGCGGCACTTATCTCCCCCTTAAGAAGCGGCAGTATTAGTAATGCCGCTGAGATAAATTAGCACCTTGTTATGTTGTTTAAGGATGATTACTTAGCTTTCTTAATATTATTAATAATTATTCTACATAGTATTTATTTGAATATAGGTAATTTTTTTAATTGCTAATAACAATATTATTATATTACTGAACTTTATTATATCAGACAATATTAGAATACTAAAATCCCCATTTAATAATAAAGAAAACTTAGTTCAGATGGAGTTTTTACTCCACCTGAACTCTAGCTGCACTTATTTCGAAGCTTGGCGGCACTTATCTCCCGCTTAAGAAGCGGGAGTATTAGTAACGCCGCTGAGATATGCTATTATATTGTAGGTATTTTTTACTATGTTTTTGAAAAAAACTAGGAGGATTTACCTATTTTTATGGTAATATATAAGTAGGTTTATATTTTAATTATAAAAGTATACAGGAGGCTATTAAAATGGCATATGATATTGTTGGTCAACTGAAGGATTCTTCTATTCCATTTCCTTTAAGCTTTAAAGACACAATGCCAAAGCATAAAAATAGAGTTTTAAAGAAATTGCATCATTACATTATTGATGATGTTGAAGAAAGCCCTATGGATAATATTAAAGCAATAACTCTTAATTGCAGGAGAGGAAATATACGTGTGGTTACCTCTGAGGAGGATGTTATCAGATTACATTTACATGGTAGAATTACTACATCAAATCCATTCGTTACACCTAGTTTGCTTGTTAATAGTAATAAATCAGTGTTATCAGGTGAAATTAAGGATTATCATAACTCATATGAGGTTGTTGATTCTAATCTTGCATTAGATATTTCTATACCAGCCAATTATCAAGAAGTCTTATCCATAAAAAGCCATTGTGGTAGCTTAACAATAGAAGCACCAAACAATATTAATGAGATAAATTATGAATCTTTAGGAGGAAGCTTTAAGGCAAAATCTTTATCCTGTAACAAAGCAGTTATAAAAACTATTACGGGAAATATTAGAATAGAGGACTTATCATCAGATGTCTCTTTGGATACTGTAACTGGAAGTATTGATGTTAATAGATTGGATGCAAAAAAAACATTGGTAATAAAATCTGTTGTTGGTGATATTAATATTGGTGATGCTAGTTTGCAAGGTCTGCCAGTGCTTACCACTGTAACTGGTAAGCTTATAGATAAAAGAAGCCAATTGACAGACTTAACATATAATAATATAAAGGTTGAAACAGTTACATCTACCCTTGAAATTGGTTAAAGCAAAGCTTATAGCAGCCTGTATATGTGTAATGCTTGAATTATATGAATTATAGTTAAGTAAATACAACAAACCCCGTCTCTAACAGTAAAACAGAGTCGGGGTTTATTTATATGCTGATCGATTATTTCACTTTAAAAAGCCGCCTTTACCTTTATTTTTTACTGCAATTACCTCTGCTATAATTGAAAGAGCTATTTCTTCAGGGGTATCAGCATTTAAATCTAAGCCAATGGGACAGTGGACTCCTTCAAGAATACTATCTGAGTAGCCCCTACTCTTCATATATTTCATAACCTCTTCTTTTTTTCTTCTGCTTCCCATTAGTCCTACATAGGCAGCTGGCTTATCAATTATCTCCTCTAAAACTACTTGGTCAGTTAAATGCCCCTTGGTTACAATTACTACATAGGTATACTCATCTACCTTTACTTCCTTTAAAGCATCCCTATAGTCCTCTTTTACTATCCTTTTAATATTAGGAAATCTGTCTTCGGTGGCGAAGCTGCTTCTTTCCTCCAGCAATATAGTTTCTAGCTTTAAAATTTCTGCTATTTTTGCAATTTCATATCCCACATGACCACCACCACAAAGTAGTAGCCTTGCTTTAGGAAGAAACACTTCTAAAAAAACCTTCATAGTGCCTCCACATTGCATTCCAATACCCTTATTCCCTGGTGATAAATCATATTCAAGTGTAGTGCTTTTATTGGTCTCTAAGGCATTTTGAGCCTCTTCTATTATCTTAGCCTCCACCAAGCCTCCACCAACAGTGCCATATAATTCTTGGTCCTTTGTATAAATCATTTTAAAGCCTATTTTTCCTGGTGAAGATCCCTTTGCTTCTATTACAGTTGCCAGCACAAAGGGCTTTCTTATCTTTATTAGCTCCAATAGCTTTTCCATAATCATTAACATTGCTCCCTCCCATTAGTGTACATTCTTTATTGTTAATTCCATATAAGGAGCTTAAAATCCTTTATAGCAGTGTAGGTGGTATATTATACTGTTTTAGAGGAGGTTGACATTTCGTTGCTTGCCAATTGGTTACTGGTTAATTCCTTATACGACCTTATGTTAAAGGTTATTAAGGTCTGAATTATTATTATTGTTCCACAGCCAATCATTAATAAATATGCACCTACTCTGTCGGCCAAGAATCCAGTCAGCAGCATAGACGCCAGAAGTATAACATTACCTATTGCAATGTCAATACTGAATACTCTTCCTAGCTTAGAAGCCTCTACATTTTTTTGTAGATATACCCCATAAGCTATATTCACCATAGACATAAATATACCACATATAAACACAAAGATAACCATAAGGAACAGATACTTAAACACAGCAAATAGTATATAGCTTATTCCAAAGCCACCTATTCCAAAAACAATCATATTTATTTCCTTCATTTTGTTATCTAATGAGCCAATTAACAGGGCTCCTGTCAATAGTCCTGCACTGAAAATTGCAGTAACTAACCCATAGGCCTCAGCTGAAAAACCTAAGCTATTTATATGGGCAACATTTAAAACAGGTACTGCTCCAAAGGGTAAAGAGGCGATGGCAAAAAAGACAATTATAAACTTGATAGATTTACTTTTGGATATGTAGCTAAAGCCCTCAATTAAATCTTCTTTAAATGTATTCTCTTTTACACCTTCTACCTTTTCTGCCTTAGGAATTTTTATAAACATTTCAAATATAGCAGAAATTAGAAATGATACTCCATTTATAATAAATACTATATAGGATCCAAACAGCCCAACTAATACCCCACCAATAGCTGGACCTATCAGGGTAGCCAATTGATTTACAGAGGTTGTCATTGAGTTTGCCGTCATAAGCTCTTCTTTATCTACTATTCTAGGTACTATACTTCTTATTGCAGGAGAGAAGAAGGCATCGAATATCCCTTGTGTTAATACAATTAAAAAAATAAAATTTATGTTGCCTGTAAAAACAAGCAGAATAGACAGCACTCCACGTATAATATCAGAAGTTATTATAATAGCTTTTTTATTCCACCTATCTACCCATACCCCTGCCAAAGGTCCAATTATTATTGAAGGCAGCTTTAAAAATACCATAAGCATACTGAGCTTTAATATTTCACCAGTTGCATTTAGCACTAACCAGGTTAATCCAATATAATTTATATAGGAACCTATCTCTGATACTGTTTGTCCCCAAAATAGAAGACTAAAATTTTTGTTCTTTAGCATTTTGATATATTTTTCCATTAATCAAAATTACCCTCCCCCATATTTGTTGTTTGAAAGTTTATGGTAATAATTTCTATATGCATCATAAACATTATATCAAATCTTTTTCTTTTGTATGTCGTTATTTGTCTATAATATAAAATTTTTTTAAAAAATTTTTAATATAATATTTAAAAAATAGCCCACACCAATGCTAGCTTTTGGTATAGACTAATAATTGCTACTATGCTTTAAAGCTAATATTTAAGCTGTTGCTTGTTTCAACTAATCCTAAAATCCTTAAATTATAACTAATATCTATATCTCCATGCCTAAAGTCCTCACATATATTGACTTCCAGATTATTTGTGTAGACCTCCATTTGAAAGTTACCAAATAAAGTATTGTATGGGCTTTTGCATCTCTTGCCCTTTTCGAATACCATAAATGCTTGATTACTACCATATCTTTTTAATGAAACCCTATTGTCACCTTCTATTTTTAAGGTGGTGGTAGTTCCCTCCATGCCTGATATCTCTGACTCCCTATATACTATAAAAATACTGTTACTCTTTTTATATATTACTCCCTCTGTTGTTAGCTGTATTTTGTTTTCTTCACCCTTATCATCTTTTTGTACTCCTGAAACTCTAATCAATAACTCATTCTTCATAATATCAACCTTTTCCTATATTAATTTCTTTCGTTAAATCTTTCTATGGCCAAATCAATTAATCTGTTAATTAGCTCTTCATATTTTATGCCACTTGCCTCCCACATTTTAGGGTACATGCTTATTTTAGTGAAACCAGGCATTGTGTTTATTTCATTTATTAGTATTCTATTTGTGCTCTTCTCTATAAAAAAGTCAACCCTAGCTAATCCACTGCAATCTATTAGCCTATATACCTTAATGGCTAAGCTCCTAATTTTTTCTATTGTTTCCTTTGGTAAATCAGCTGGAATAATAAACTGGGTCTTACCGTCAAAATACTTGTCTTGATAATCATAAAATTCATGGGAGGGAATTATTTCTGCTGGTAATGAAGCTATTGGTTCATCATTTCCTAATACTGAGCATTCTATTTCTCTTGCATTTATGTTTTCTTCTATAACAATTTTTCTGTCATACCTTGACGCCTCTTCAATTGCAGCCATTAGTTGCTGTCTATTTCTAGCTTTGCTTATTCCAACACTAGAACCAAGATTTGCAGGTTTTACAAAGACAGGATACTTTAGCCTTTCTTCTATTGCTTCTAATTCTCTAATTGGGCTTTCTTCATACTTTTTTCTGTAAACTACAGTATAGTCTGCTTGAGGTATATCCTCTGCCTTAAACAAAGCTTTTACAACAGCCTTATCCATAGCAACAGCAGATGCCAATACACCAGCACCCACATAGGGTACATTAATAGTCTCTAGTAAACCTTGTATAGTTCCATCTTCGCCAAAGGGGCCATGTAATACTGGAAAAACCACATCAATATCCTCTACAGTGCCACCAAGAGCTATAGAGCCACTGTTTGATTTTTGGGGAATTAAAGATACTGAAGAAGTTTTCTCATCATTTAGTAGCATATTCTTAATTCCTTCCCATTCCCCCGATTCTATTTCCTTAACAGTAGAGTTATACCTTTGCCAGTTACCCTCCTTAGTTATAACAACGGGAATAATATTGTACTTTTCTTTATTAATTGCCCTTAATATTGAAGCTGCTGACATCAAGGAAACCTCATGTTCATGGGATTTACCTCCAAATAATACCATTACATTTGTTTTTTTCATTCCTTCACCTACTTTCATTACTATTAATATTCTACCCCTGTTTAAACTATTATTCAACTAATAGATAATTTAAGCCTTCTTCAATAATAGTTAACAAAAAGATTGATTTATAGTTAAACTTTTAGTATATTAAGGGTAATAATTAAAATTTTGGGAGTGGATGAGTCTTGGAATTATTAAGTGTAGGTGAAAAGATTAAAAAGCTTCGTAGGGACATAGGACTTAAACAGGATGAATTGACGGGAGACCAGATTACCAGAAGTTTAATTAGTATGATAGAAAGTGGTAAAAGGTCTTTGAGTCCACAAACGGCAACAATAATTGCAAAAAAGCTTAACTATTACTACAAAAACCTAGGAAAAACCATTACACCTGAGTATCTGCTGGAATCTAAAGAGGAGCAGGTTCAAAAAATAATTCAAGAGCAGTTAGATAGCATTAATCTTCTATTAAAAAGCAAAAAGAATTTAGAGCATAATCATATATACGATATTTTTAATAGGATGACAGAATTAGCTAAAATCTGGTTTTTAAAGAAGGATATATCGAAAATATTATTCCATAAGGGGAATTTTCATTATCACATTAAAAAATATAACCTTGCTTTAATGGACTATTTTAGTGCTTTAGAATACATACTTCAGGCAAAGGACTATGAAGATGGGGCTAAAATATATATGGGTATTGGTAAATGCTATTTGAAAAAAATATTCTTAGAGGAGGCTAAGCTATACTTTAATAAGGCCCAAAGAATTGCTATTGAAAATAACACCAGTAATGCTGATGAGATTCAGCTGGAGGCTATAATAAATCTTATAATTTGTTATAAAAGCTCCAAGCAATACGATTTAGCCCTTCAACAGCTATATTCCTTTAAGGAGTTAAAAAATGTTGAGGATGAATATGTAGATGAGGTTTCCTTAATGGAGGCTGATATTTATAGGGATATTGGTAATTTTGAAAAGGCTTTTAAGCTATACGACAGGCTTAATAATAAGATTTATGAGCTGTCTCCAGAAAAGAGAGCATATTTATATAGTAGCATGTCAGCTGCATACCGCTTATTAGAAAAAAAAGACCTAGCCATTGAATATATAAATAAGGCCTATAGTCTTAAGGATGAGATTGAGAATTCACCCCATTTATTCCTATTGGAAATGGCACAGGGCTATAGAAAGCTTAATATAACAGAAAAAGCAATTGATATATTAAAGGAGGCCCATTATATAACTAAGCAGCTGTCAGAGGTAGATACAGAGCTTGAGATTTTTCTATGCTATGCTGATATTTATTATTATCATAAGGAGTATAGGTTAATGGAGGAAAGCTTAGTAAAGGCAGAGGCAATTGTTGATATGGCAGCTGATAAGTCAAGTTATTATAGAATATATTCTAGGCTTGCCGCATTATACTGTAGCTTAGATAATAATGATAAAAGCCTATGGTACCTAAATAAGCTATGTAATATGTAAAAACTCAGGTTCTTTAGCCTGAGTTTCTTTACAGCTTTGCCCACTCAAATATCTGGTTTTTAGAGGCCTTAAGCCAATCCCATATCTTAGATCTTAATTGAAGGGGTAATTGATTTTCACCCACATCAGACATTACCAACTCATATTCTTCCTCTGTTAAAACCTCTTTAAGCTGACTTTTTGTATCTTCATCAATTAATCCACTTTTAACATCTATAAAGCATAGGGGTGGAAACATAACGCACCACCAGTTTTGTCCTTTGCCTTCTCCTATTTCCACCCTTAATGCTTCATAGGTTCCAGCCGCTAAAACTATATCTCCATACCTTCTTGTTGGAAATTGATGTTTATCAAGACTTACCCTAACCTGGTGCTCTACTTTATTTCTTTTTAGTTCCTTAACTGCTGTTTCTCTTATGTTTTCAAGATTTTTTGTTATAATACCTCTACTCTCATGAATTGTAGTTGCCCCTTCTAATTCCTCTGCCATTTCCTTAATAATCTGCTCTTTAACCTTCAGCTTTAATAGTTGATCCTGTGGTGAGTCACTATTGGCAATTACATGGAATCTTATAAGCTTGGTGTTGGCATAATTGGTATTATGGGTTAGGGTATCTTTTGGGGCGACAAAGTAACCAGTAACCCCTAATACACCAATAATAACCAATATTATTAATTTCTTGAGCATTTAAATTCCCCCTGCTTCTCCATTAGTTTGTTATATTTTCATTATGTACAAGCAGGGGAAAAAATATACAGTATATTGTGGCTAAGTTTCTTTATCTTGATAAGCCTACCCTTCTCATAAATATATCAGTTTCAACCACAACCTCAAGCTCTGTAAATATTTCCTCCCAATCCTTTTCAATATCTCTCCAAACATCAGGCTTATACTTTCTAAAATAATCGCCAAATTGAAATATATCTATCTGGTAATCCTTCTGAAAAACCTTAATTGCCTCTATAATTAATTTCTGTATATCTTTGCAAATTCCATCTTGAACCTTTTTTACAAAGCTAGGGTCTAGTACATCCTCCTCTGGATTAAAATATAAGCCGTCTATATCTCCTTCACCTATTACAGATAACACCACCTTAATATTATCCCCCTCTTTCTCAGCCTCTATATTAGTTTTTATTTCTGTTAAGGTATAGGGAATAATAAGGTCATCCATATTATGATTTAAAGCTGTGGTCATTAGATTATTTGTAATAATCATATAGGCTAATGACTCCATTTCTCCTATCCAGCCCTCCATCTTATAATCTTTAATAACTGCTGCTCCACCTATTTTAATCTCTTTATCCGAATAGACTAATCGAGGAATTAATACATTGCCATTTTTATGGAGTGTAGTAAGTATATCTCCTGCATCTGCTACAGGGGCTCTATTGCTACGTTCCTGTCTTATAAACAAGCTACTGATAAATTTTCCAATGTTTTTTTCCAGCTCTGTTTCTATTTCCAGTGCTTCCTTCGCTGTGCCATCTGCAACCGCCATAGAAATTCTACGGCTTATTAAGGGGTCCTTTTCTATTCTATCCATGGTTTCCCTAAAAAGCATGGGATTTTTTACAAGCTCATCTCCTAAGACCACAGCCTTTAGATGTCCTAAAAAAAGCTCATTATCTGATCTTGATATCATTTGTCTTTTGGCAGTGAAGCTACTATGGGAAACACTGCTCATGGTGATGTTTGCAATCTCCACCTCACCACCAGCAGAAATAGGCTTTGATGCCACATAGGTTAGTGAAACAGGTGGTCTAGTGTGTTGTGGCAAATATTTTTTTTCATCCTCAATGTTTTTTTCCTCCTCCGTTGGCTTGTAAACATCTATGCCTAATGCCATTATAAAGGTTCTATCATCTATTTCTATGCTATCCCAGCACCCAGTTATGGCTATAGAAGTAATTAATATACATAATAAAAATAGCTTTTTATTCACTGGTACTGCCCTCCCTTTTCAATTTCTTTTTTACAAGCATAGCAATTAGAATTAAGGTAGGAAATATAAAGGCTACTATGGTTGCAGCATATAATGTAAACATATCCAACAGCATATATGCCTCTGCTAAATTATCTCCAACCAAGGAGACAAAGTAAATTAGTGGTATTAAAGGGAGTGCCAAGTAGTTAAACTCCTTACCTTTAATTAGATCTGTTAATAATACTACCTTAGCTAATAAAACCGGTGCAATAGACATAAATACAATAATTACCCATAATGCCATTACTAGAGCCTCTACATTTTCTATAAATAGCCCAGGAAATTCTATTGTTTTAAATAGGGATAGGGTTGGCCAAATCAAATGTGTAATTTGTACTGTGCCAAAGGTTAATATTGTGGCTAAATTTAATATTATGTATAGGAAAAGGATAACTAACACTGCCCCACCTGTATATTTAGTTAGCTCATTGGTTTTATTTACATAGGTTCCAAATATTAAAACAAACTCGAAGCCTAAGAAGCTAAATAAAACCACAGGTAATGCCTTCACTACATCGGTAAAGGATATTTGAAAAACTGGTAGTAAATTAGTATAATCACTATTTCCGATTGTTAATGCAACTAAAACTAATGATAAAACTAATATTATAGGTAGTAGCAGCTCTGCCAGCCTACCTAAGGCTTCTATCCCTTGACGTACAAGATATACAATCACCAGTAATAAGCTTAGTATAATAACCTCCAGTGGGGTTGCAAGTAAGAGAAACATTTTTACAACCTCTGCTAAAATCCTTACTAAAAAACCATTTAAAATGATAAGAAAAAGCACTAGAAATATAATGTATATATAGGCTACTGGCTTCGAAAGTGTTGCACTTATTATCTCCATATAGCTTTTACCTGGAAAGGATTTTACTATATAGGCCTGGGCAATTGCAATTAAGGTTATACCTAAACCTCCAATGATAAGTACAATCCACCAATCGGTGGCAGCCGCTTCAGTTAAGGTTCTAGGTAATGTTAAAATACCCGTCCCAAGCATCATCAAGACTAAAACGTTAGCAATTTGTGAAGGGGATATTTTGTCGTTGTTGGAAAACATTACTCCTCCTCCTCCTTATATTTTTCTTCTTCCTGTTTATCATCAAGCCGATTTCTTTCATTTTTGTTTGCAATCGACTCTCTATTATTCATACTGGGCATTGGGGCTCTAATAACAGTATCCTTAATGTCTCCTATATCCTCAACAAAGGTTACGAAGGGGTGTAGGTAGGGCATTCCAAAGCTCTTTAAGCCACATAAATGACTTAGTAAAAGTAGCTTAGCTAAAGAAATACCATATAGGCCAAAGGAGCCTGCAGCAAATATAAAGCCGAACCTTAGCAGCCGAAAACCTATTGCTACATTGTAGCTGGGTATTGCAAAGGATGAAATAGCGGTAACGGCAACAACTATCACCATTAGAGGTGAAACTATACCTGCTTCTACAGCCGCCTGACCTATTACCAAGCCTCCAACTATACCTATGGTGGCCCCTATGGGACCAGGTAGTCTTACCCCTGCTTCCCTTAATAGCTCTATTGTAGTTTCCATAATAAGGGCTTCTACAATAGCTGGAAAGGGTACCCCTTGTCGTGTTGTTGCTATGGATAGGGCAAGCTTGGTTGGTATCATTTGTGGATGAAAGGAGGTTATTGCCACATATAATGATGGCAATAATAATGAGATTATTGCTGCTAAGTACCTTAGTAATCTTACTGCAGTAGCTATATTCCAACGCTCATAGTAATCCTCAGCAGACTGTAGCATTGCATTTAGTGTGGTTGGTGCTATTAAGGCAAAGGGACTATTATCTACAAGTATAACTATTCTTCCCTCATATAAGGCTGCAACAGCAACATCTGGTCTTTCGGTATTTTGAATTTGAGGAAAGGGTGAAAGCCAATTGTCTTCAATCAATTGCTCAATATAGCCACTATCTAATATGGCGTCCATATCTATTGTCTTAATTCGCTCTTCTACTTCCTTTAGTATTTTTTTATTGACAATATCCTCTATATATATAATGGCCATATCAGTTTTTGATCTGACTCCAACCTGTTGTGCCTTGAGCTTTAGCTTTGGGTCCCGTACTCTTCTTCTTATTAGTGCGGTATTTACCCTAAAGGTTTCTACAAACCCATCACGAGGTCCACGAATTACTATTTCTGTAACTGGCTCAGAAACACCTCTAGCCTGCCAGCCCTTTGATGCAACTATAATAAGCTTGTCATAATTATCTATAAGTAATACTGTATCTCCACTTAAAATACTGGTTACACCTTCATCGATTGTTTCAACTTCCTTCATTTCACTTACTGCTAGGCTATGATCCTTCAAATGGCTTGCTATCTGCTTTTTAATATCCTCTGGACTAGGTGGTGTCATTCTAACCGTTAGCATTATATTATTGAGTATATAATTGTTTAATAGGTTCCTATCTATCATTCCATCGGTGTATATTATGGCGGCCTTTACATTATTCTCTACTCCCACCTCTACCTCTCGATAAACAATATCGTCACAGTCCTTAAGTATTTCTTTAATGGTTTTTATGTTCATTTCAATGCTCTTATGGGGGGCTTGACCTTCCTCTTGCTTTTTCTCTCCTTTATTGCCTAAGAGTTTTTTCCATAAACCCATTTTGGTCACTCCTTATTATTAAAAAATTGCTAAAACTATATAAACTCCAATACCAACAATAATATAAAAATAACCTAAGACATTTGCTATTTTCGCTTCCTTCATAAGCTTTAGCTTTTTTAGCTGCTTGCCATCAAATAGTATTAAAAACAGACCAATTAACACAACAACCCACATCATATAGGAGTCATAGGTGCTTTTAAATTCTTCATAAATCATCATTAGGCTTCCATTCAATTTCATCACCCTCTTTAATCTAATCCTATATAATTTTCGCAAATTCTAGTAATTATATACAAGCAATGAGAAAGATGTAAAAAATAAAAATTCGAGGTAGCACCCTCGAATCTATATTCTTTACATCTTTAATTTTTAGTTTTTAATTCTTCATTTTTAACTTTTAATTTTCTTTTATGGTTTTAATCTTTTCCATTCAACATTCAACATTTACTTTGTTTTTAACTTTTTATTTTCAATTTGCCTATAGATATTCTTCAAATAAAGCTACCTCTTCATAATGGTCTAGGTCACTGCATATTTCTGGATAGGTGCAGATATAAGCAAGTCCATTTATTCTAAAACGCTTTTTTATTGTTTTTTCTATATCTAAAAGCTTTAGCTGTTTAAATATAAGCTTAATAAGAAAAGCTATGCCTAGTATTCTACACATCTTAAAGGGATTCTTACGATTTTTTATTAATGACTCTGTGGTTTTTTCAATGGACTTCATTACAGAGGGCTTAATCATAATGATATTGCCTCCTGTGAAGGCTCCATCCTTTAAATATACATAGGTTCTTTTCATTTTTGGATAAATTGATTCATATAGACCTTTGTCTACAATGGGATAAAATACATCGATGTTTTTTTCTAAGCCAGCTTCTATAAATTTGTTTATAATATCAACATTTATTAATGGAAGATCGCAGGTTACGACTAAGACCCTTTCCTCCCCTAAGGAGTTCTTCATTCCATTGTTAATATTCTTAATTATGGAATCACTGTGGTGAATTATGTTATCCACATCCTTAGCAATTATTGGCTTTAGCTTATCCACCTCTCCCACAACAAATATCTTATTAATATGCTCAGATTCCTTTAATGCTTCAATTACAAATTTTATCATCGGTATTCCCTTTAGTGGTAAAAGGGCTTTGTCCTTCATTAAATCATCAGCTTCAACATCAGTTCCAGCCAATACTATGGCATGCATTAACCTTCCTCCCTACCATTTGTTAGATGCCTTGATGTCCTTTACCCTTAAGTACAGATTCCATCATATGACCACCTGCATTTTCAATGTGCTTAGCAGCTACTTCATATGCCTTTTCTGCATCTCTTTGTGATATTGTCTCTAGTATTGCCTGATGTTCTTCAACTAATTCCTTTGCTTTATTATATTCTGAAATGTAGGTAACTCTAAAACGGTAAATCTGCTCCCTTAAGCTTTGGGCTATTTGAACTAGCTTTTCATTTCTGGCGGAGTTAAAAATTCTATCATGAAACTCTATATCTTTTTCTATCATACCCTCTATATCATCAAGCTGATAGCTTCTTTTAAATTTATATGATATCATTTCTAGCTGGTCTAACTCTTCGTCTGTCATCCTTTCAGCAGCTAAAGAAGCAGCAAGTCCCTCTAAAACTGCTCTTATCTCAAGTACCTCCATTATATCCTTTATTGAAACATCAGCAACATATGCACCCTTTCTAGGTACCATAATAACTAATCCTTCTAGCTCTAGCTTTCTTATTGCCTCCCTAACGGGGGTTCTACTTACACCTAGCTGTTCTGCCAATTGTATTTCCATCATTCTTTGACCAGGCTCAAGCTTGCCTTCTAGTATTGCTTCCCTTAGATTTTCAAACACAATTTCTCTTAAGGGCTTAAAACCTTCAATTTTTAAATTTTGTAAATTACTCATCATCATTCCTCCTGTGAAAGCTTTGCACAATATAGGTTTGCTTATATAATAATGAAAGATGCTCATAGGCAGACTTTGCCCTATGGTAGTTCTTAAATATACCAAATACAGTTGGTCCGCTGCCTGTCATTATACTACCTAATGCGTTATACTCCATCATTTTTCTTTTTATTTTGGTAATTACGGGATATTTTTCTTCTGTTACTGTTTCTAAAACATTTTTCATGTTTGAGGCAAGTAAATTAATATCTCCACATTCTACAGCCCTTAATAGCATCTGTGTATCGGGTCTTTTATCCTGTATATTGGGTAAGCTTAGGCTTTTATATACATCGGCGGTAGAAACAGATATAGATGGTTTTGATATAACCAGCCAAAGGTTTTTTAAGCCCTTTATTGGAGTAAGCCTCTCGCCTATTCCTTCTGCTAATGCTGCGCCTCCAGCAATACAAAAGGGTACATCAGCTCCAATTTTTACTCCTAGCTCCATTTGCTCCTTTACGGTTAGCTTTAGGTTCCACAGCCTGTTTAAGCCAATAATTACAGCAGCAGCATTAGAGCTCCCCCCTGCTAAGCCTGCAGCGACGGGTATTTTCTTTTCAATATGTATATCTAATCCTTTATTGATATTAAAGGTATTACCGATTAAACTGGCTGCTTTATAGGCAATGTTATCCGAATCCTTTGGAATATAGCCACAATTTGTGTTTATAACTATTTTGTTATCTTCTCTTTCATTTATTTGTACCCTATCAAAAAGATCTATTTGATGCATTATCATTTCAACTTCGTGGTATCCATCTGGTCTTCTTCTTAATACATCAAGGGATAGGTTTATTTTAGCTCTAGCTTTAAGTTGAATCCTTTTCATACCTGCCCTCTCCTTCATTATACCCAAGCTATATATATTATATGTTTATCGGGTATTATCCTTCATTAGGTTAAAAGCTTATTGTTTTCTAAAACAATACTATCAGAATAACTATTGCTTTGTCTACTATATATATTGCAAAAAAAAACCGCCTTTTCCGGCGGGAAATATGCTAAAACTTGAAGTTATGAAGCTTTTCTATTAATATGTAATCCCCAGGTTTTAATGCTGAAGCATCTTGTATTTCATTTGTTTCCATTATCTGCTTTACAGTTGTATTATATTTTTTTGCAACCTCCCAAAGTGTATCCTTTGGCTGCATAAAATATACAGTAACACTAGGTCTATGGGTGGTATCTACATCCTCATTTTCTTCAATAGCCTCCTTTACAACAGCTACCTTTTTAGTTAGGTATCCCTCACAGGTGGCACCAACATTTACCTTTATATCTACCTGCTGCCCATTTACCTGCTCATAGGTTAGCTCCTCAATAAATAGCTCAACCTTTGCCTCCATATCTTCCTTTAATCCCTCAATATCTACATAATGCCTAAAGGGGATTTCCTGCATAAAGCTGTAAATTGGTTGACTTCCACCATCAGATAAATATATTACTGTAACCTCCATTATACCCTCAATTACAGTTTTATCCTCCGTAAGCTGATAATCTGTTAATACTGGCTTTGAGACAACCGAGAACAGCTTTGCAATTTCTGGATGACTTCCAGGTAAATCAATGGTTTCCCTTAGCATAAGATGGGATCTATTCATTCCTATGTTTTCTTTAAACTCAACAGTTTCCTTATTAATCTTTAATTTTTTTGATGGTGAAAAGGCATCAACTACAATATCTATTTTACTAGTATCTATCACCTTAGCACCTATTCTTGTAATTGCCTCTATCTCTATAATCTTGGCTTCTCCCTGAAGATTTTCTTTAATCTCTGTATAAAGCTCTGGGACATCAAATTTTAATTTATATTTCATATCAGGATTTGCATCTGGCATTTCAACAAAGTGTGTAAAGGGAATCTCTTGTCTAAAGATGTTTAAGCTTAAATTGTCGTCATGGGTGGTGTATAAAAGCTCCACCTTTACTGTTCCTCCAACTATAACCTTCCCTTCTGTAACCTTAGCTTCTCTTTCTATGGCTGCTGCATTCCATTTAATTATTTCCTTGATTTCTGGCATATCTTCAGCCATTTCATAGGTGTCCTTAACCAATGCTTCTGAGGAGTAATCCCCTTTAATTTCCGAAAACCTTATTGTATCCCTTAGTACTTGAATATCATTAATCCCAGATATATCATTAGTTATTTCCCGTTGAATCTTTACTTTAGCTGTAGCCATTAGATTAATAACAACCTTAACTCCTATTTTTCTTTCGTTATTAACGGAGAAGTCGATATGCTCTATGTCTGCTTCAACATCTGGTATAGCTTTAGCTGTAATTCCTTCCATAGCAATAGTCTGTTTAAAACCAGTACTACTATCTATACTATATAGCGGTTCTTCTCCCTTTTCTGCAACGTATAATATTTTAAATTTTATATTTCCGTCAACTAGAATTTTTCCATCGGTTGCTTCAACCTTAGATACTTGAATAACCCCATCTACCGATATAATTCTAGTAATATCTGGCTTTATATCTGGGACCAGTATATCGCCTTCAATTATTGCCTGAGCAGTGTCGTGACCTATTACCTGGTCAGTAGTCAATGATTCCTTTAACAACTCTACTGGCATTTTCCTTCCTCCCTCCAAATAAGTTTAATTTAATTAATATATATTATTAATTTTTTAAAATATGAGCTACTTTCCTTTAGTTCGTCCAGTTTAATTTCTATATATATATATGTACAGTAAATAAAAAAAAGAAGTGAAAATCTAAAAGATTTTCACTTCTTTATAAGTTATTAAAGCCTAGTAGTAATAATTGTGTACATTAAAATTCTTGTAGGTTCTATATATTCCTATAGCAACGTCTATAAGGGTTACTGGGGCATTGGGATTATAGTTGTTTTCCTGTGCCTCTACAATATCTAAGCCATAGACAATGGCAACAAAGCCTTTTTTATCTGGTTGGATTTCGTCTGCATCCTCCACTGGTACAACAAAAATATCCTTAGCCTTAGCTACATTCTCCATACCTACCATTTTCATAAGCATTTCTGCAAATTCTTCCCTTGTAACTGTTTCATCTAGCTTTAGGTCTTTTTCTTCGTTTTCTAGTAGATCATACATTACAGCACCCTGTAGGTATTGATAATAATCATCTTCCTTGTCTATATTGGTGATTTTAAGGTCTTCAGCATCTTCAACCATATATGGACTGAAGCCCATTGCATTTACCAACATCTTAATAATCTCTTTTCTAGGAACAGTACTGTCTAATTGGAAGTTCTCTAGGTCTACTATTCCTGTGTCAATAATAATCTTTAATTCTTTTTCCGCCTCGTGACCTTCTAATATACTGCTTATGTTTTCTTCCTTAGATTTCTTCTCCTTAATAGACTCTCCATTCCAATCTAGGTATTCACCTGTTACGGCATCAATATTTCTGAAATGCCAGTAATTATCTTTTCCTTTATTCATATAAACTAGCTTTATAGTTGGAGCCTTATATCTTATGTGATGACTATAAATTTGTGTGAACATTAATTCTAGCGTTGAGTCATCCATATACTTGCTTAAAACCTCATCCTTTGATAATAGACCCTCTGCCTTTGGAAACTCAGCATCATGCCAGTTCATATATATACCTTGTAGCTGTCCTGTCATTTTATTAAAGGATACTGAAATGCTATTATAAGGATACTCGATATCATTAACTACTCTGCTAAAGTTAAAGTGGTATTCAGGAGCATGTTCAAAGTCATACAGGGTCATTTCAGTTTGTAAATCCTTCAATTTATCAGGATATAACTCCACCATAACATCAATTGCCTTTTTATATGCATCCTCCTGTGATATTACTGGTATGATTTCTTCCCCTGATTCACTATCCATTCTATACTTATCGTACATCATATGGTCATAATAGTGGAATCTAAGAATATTTCCAGTTTCTGCATCAACAGATACGTATCCATGCATGTAATCATTATCTTCTAATGTAAAGTCTATGTTCCATAGCTTACGCTGATTTGATGAGGTATAACGGGTGCTTCGAACCTTTCCCTCTTGTTGGAGTAATTCCTTAACTAAGGACTCCACCAGCTCCGTCACTTGGTTTTTATCCAGTTCCTTAGTAAGTTCTTTCTTTTCTAGGGCTTTAAACTCTTCCTTTTGCTTAGGTGTAACATCAATTGTGACTTTATTCTTTGCTGCTTCACCTGTATAGGTTATAATTTCACCAGTTAGTGCATCTATCATTTGTCCGCCTTCTAGGTTTGGAGTATACACTAGTTTTATTTCCTGTGGTTGACTGTCATGGTAATAGTGTTTTAACCTTACTGGTAAATAAGATAACTTAAGGTCTAGTTCCTTTTTGTATATTTCCTTAGCTTCTTCCACAGAAATTACATCATCTAGCTGAGGAAAATCTACATCAGACCAATTATAGCTATAGTGTGCTATTTTTCCAGTTCCACTATCTACAGCTATATTTATACCATCATTGGAAACAACTATACCATTTTCTTTTCTTACATAATTATAATGGTAATTTCTCGGCCTTAAGCCATTTCCATGATAGTAATGTCTAAAAAATGGCTCCTCTTGTAACTCAACCTTATCTAGTAATTCACCATTAACCTTCTTTAAGAACTCATATGCAACCTCTTGTAATTCTTCCTTTGTATATTGTGTAACACTATTATCACTATCTCTACTATGCTCCCATTTATAAATAGAAGTAAGCTTTCCCGTTTCGTCATCTATAGACACTTCAATGCTCATGCTGGAGACTCTGTCATATTTGTGTCCGTGCATACTCCATACATGTTTTTCTGGATTTCTCCAGTCTTGACGGTATTCTACATTTACCTGATACCCATCATCAACCACAATATCAAACAGGTTTTTGATGTAAAATTTCATGATACCTTCAGCATTTTCTTGAGTAAGATTTGTGTTGGTAGGATTTGTCATTTCGGAATCCTTTACATCAACATTCTTTACTTCAACTGCTTCCTCAACAACAATAGTCTCGCCAGCCGATACAAAGCTAAAGCTTGAGAGTATCAGCCCAAGTGCTAGTAAAAAACTAAGGGTTTTTCTAAATTTCATACATTTCACTCCTTATTATAATATAAACAATGTTATATATTCCTTTTTACTACCTATAATTACTTATTGGTTGCATTGTAACCATATTGTAAAATAGGAAATATACCCCTTCATAATATAGACGTATTTTTTTCATAAAAGTTTCCTTTGTAATGAAACTGTAATATATCTCAGCGGCGTTACTAATACTCCCGCTTCTTAAGCGGGAGATAAGTGACACCAAGCTAGAAAGTAAATTAATCCATCTAATTATCCAATTATCATTGTTCCAGTTTTTCCCTGTATGCCGTCCATTGCCTTTTCAAGTGATGTTATTAAAGCAGCCCTACCAGGCTTTGACTCGACAAACTTTAAGGCTGCATTAACCTTTGGTAGCATTGATCCTGGAGCAAAATGTCCCTCCTCAATATATTGCTTTGCTTCTGCAGCTGTAATTTTATCTAATTCCTTTTGGTTAGGTTTATTAAAGTTAATAGCCACCTTTTCAACTGCCGTTAGAATTATTAAATAATCTGCATTAAGTATTTCAGCAATTTTTTCCGAAGCAAAGTCTTTATCAATAACAGCTGGAACCCCTATAAGCTCACCATTACGATTCACAACTGGAACACCACCACCACCTACAGTAATAACAATATGACCTGCATCTACTATTGTTTTTATAATTGGCGCTTCAACAACATCAATAGGTATAGGTGAAGCTACAACACGTCTCCAGCCTCTACCTGCATCCTCCTTCATTACATAACCCTTTTCTTTTATTAGTACCTCAGCTTCTTCTTTAGTAAAAAAGGAACCAACTGGCTTTGTTGGATTTTTAAACCCTTCATCTTTTTCATCTACTACTACCTGAGTAATTATGGCTGCAACAGACCTATCAACCTTTCTTTTTGCCAGCTCATCTCTAATAGCCTGTTGAAGGTGATAACCGATATAGCCTTGACTCATTGCTCCACACTCTGGAAAAGGCATTATAGGCAACGAAGGGTTTTCTTGGGCTGCTGCTTCATATGTAGCAACAAGTTGTCCCACCTGTGGACCATTGCCATGGGCTAAAATAACCTCGTGGCCTGCCTCAATTAAGTCTGCTATTGACTTTGCTGTTTCTTTTGCTGTTTCTATTTGTGCCTCTGCACTAATTTCTTTAGGATTTGCCTGTAGGGCATTACCACCTAATGCCAGAACAATTCTACTTTTTTCTTTAATCATTAAAAGCTCTCCCTTATATTTATTATTTTATGTTTTTTCTTCATACTAAAAAGATATGGAGCATTATATAATTGTAGCTATTTTTCCATATCTTTTACAGTATATCTTATACAGTCTTAGAACTCATATTTAATGGTTTAAATAGTGGCCACCATTACCGCTTTAATTGTATGCATTCTGTTTTCAGCTTCATCAAATACTACTGAATGCCTACTACGAAATACTTCATCAGTAACCTCCATTTCTTTTATTCCATATTTATTAAATATTTCTTTTCCTATTTTTGTTTCTAAATCATGGAAAGCAGGTAAGCAATGCATAAATATTACATTTGAATTGCCCGTTAGCTTTATCATATCCATATTAACCTGGTATGGCATTAGCTGATTAATTCTTGCCTCAAATTGGTCCTCTTCTCCCATTGATACCCATACATCAGTATAGATTACATCAACGTCCTTTACCCCCTCAGCAACCTTATCTGTTAATGTAATTTTAGCACCTGTTTCATTTGCAACCTCTTGCATTTCTTTAACTAGCTCTTCAGCTGGGAATAATTCCTTTGGTGCAACAGCTCTAAAGTCCATTCCCATTTTAGCTGCTCCTATTAGAAGAGAATTACCCATATTGTTTCTTGCATCCCCTATATAAGCAAATTTAACTTTGTTTAGGGGCTTATCAACATGCTCTGTTATAGTAAGTAGATCAGCTAAAATTTGTGTTGGATGATATAAATCAGTTAAACCGTTCCAAACTGGCACACCTGAATGCTTGGCCAATATCTCTACAGTTTCTTGCTTAAAACCACGGAATTCAATTCCATCATAATATCTACCTAACACCTTTGCTGTATCCTCTAAAGATTCTTTTTTACCCATTTGTGAGTCATTGGCTCCTAAAAATGTAACATGTCCACCTTCATCAAGGACAGCAACCTCAAAGGCACATCTTGTTCTTGTTGATGCTTTCTCGAATAAAAGAACTATATTTTTACCCTCTAATAGACTTCCTTTAACACCCATACGTTTTTTAGCCTTTAGATCCTTCGATAAATTAAGTAAATAATTAATTTCTTGTGATGTGAAATCCTTTAAAGTTAAGAAGCTCCTACCTTTTAAATTCACTGGCATAGATAAATCCTCCTTTATTATTAATGGTTTTTAAGTCCTTATAACTTCTTATATTATAATTCTTCCCTAATTAGGGGCATAGACATACACCTTGGGCCTCCTCTGCCTCTTACCAGCTCTGATCCTTCAATTTCAATTACCTCTATTCCATGCTTCCGAAGGGTTTCATTTGATGCTTCATTCCTATTATAGGTTATGACACTTCCTGGTGACAGGGCTAAGGTGTTGGTACTGTCATTCCATTGTTCTCTTGCAGCTGTAATATCATCCCCACCCCCACTTTGAATTAGCTGTACATTAGGTAGATTTAAAGCAGCTTTTAATGCTTCCTTTAGGCTAACCATTGGCTTAACCCTCGGGGTGGTTTTTCCCTCTGTTAGCTCATAGGCCTGTAGTAGATCTTCAACCCCTGGATATATGGTGAACTTGTCGTGGTCAACCATAGTAAAGACTGTGTCTAAATGCATATATGCCCTTGTAAAAGGTATTTGTACAGCCAATACCTTTTTAATACTGGACTCCTTAAACAATCTTTGTGATAAAATTTCTATTCCTCTGGCTGAGGTTCTTTCACTACATCCAATTGCCACTACTGAATCACTTAATACCAGTACATCTCCCCCTTCTATACTATAGGTTTCTTTGTAGTCATACCATTGAGGAGTTATTGGCTTTTTAAACAGTGGATGATGTTGATATATGTATTCCAAAAACATCGTTTCCCTATTTCTAGCTGGAGTTTTCATTTTATTAATGGCAAGACCATTACCTATAACAACTCCAGGATCCCTTGTGAAATAAAGGTTAGGTAAAGGATTAATGTAAAAGGGATATTCTTGCCTAATATAATCCACTAAATTATACTCTTCAATTAAATTAGGTGCATCCTTTTTTTCTAAACCAGCTATTGCTACTTCTACAATTTCTTTTGGTGTTAAGGTTAACAGGAATTCTTCTATTAAAACCTCCAGCTCAGTGCTATCTATATGGGAGTTTTTTATTAGGTCATTTATAAACAGTTTTTTTACATGCTCTACCTTTATTAGCTCCTCCAATAGATCCTCATAGTAGTATACCCTACAGCCTCTGTCCTCCATAACCTTTGCAAATTCGTCATGCTCCCATTGCATTCTTTTTAGCCATGGAATATCATCAAACAATAATTCATGAAGATAATCGGGTGTTAATCGCTCTAACTCTCGCCCTGGCCTATGGAGCAGTACTGCTCTTAAATCACCTATCTCGGATGTAACATTTAAGAATCCGTCTCTCATCTTGCTAGTAACCCCCTTCCTTCTTATAAGCTATCTCATTAACAGAATATACATAATAATGTAGCTTTTCTCTATTATTAGTATATAGAGAGAATATACATAAATCAAGTGGCTATATTTCTTGATTTTTTTGGGGTTTATACATTGTTTGTATATTTATTAATTAAATTAATTATTGTTTTAATGGCTCCCCTATGGGATTATCCATTTTTCATTACATGGTTAAACTAATGGTTAGCTTTCTATTGAATAATCATAATCTCCCACTAATAAAAAAAAACCACCTATATGGTGGATTTATTTTTAAGACTATTAACTTACTTTAATTCGTTGATCATCTTTACATATTGTTATTTCAACTGTTTCTGTTAGAATATCTGAATAACTATATGAAACTCTTCTAACGGTATCATAACCTCCATCTATTCTTACAACAAAAATATTAGGGTAGGTGTTTTCTAGTACGCCTTCTCTTATAGTAGTCTTTTTTCTTCCTTTATTTGCTTTAAGTGTAACCTTTTGCCCTACAAACCCTTCGATATTGCTTCTGATTTCATTCAGCGTAGTCCTAGTTGCCAAAAAATCACCTTCTTTCACTTATTAACATACTTATAATAACATATACTACAACGTTTGTCAAATTCATAAATTTTTATTATACAATTAATATACTATTAGTGTCAAATATTTTTTTGCAAAAAATTATTCTACCTGAATTATTTATATAGATATTTCATAATAGGATAAAATCCCTTCTGTAATAGCAGCTACAATTTTATCCTTAAAGCCCTCATCTATAAGCTTTTTTTCCTCTATGGGACTAGACAGATATCCTATTTCAATATGAATTCCACTTACATTTGTATCCCTCAGTAAATAAAAGTCAGCTGTTTTCAGGCCCCTATCTATGGTTTCTAAGGCTTGTGCAACCCTTTTTAATATAATGTTACCTAGCCTTTTTGCTTCTGTATCCCCTCTAAAGTAGTAGATCTCTGTACCAGATATAGATGGATTCTTAATATAGTTCTGATGTATAGTTAAAAAAAGATTAGGTTTTACATTGTTTATAAGTTCCGCCCTTTCACTTAATGGTAGATATATATCCTCTAAACGGGTCATATATACTTCTGCACCTTTATTTTTCAACTCTATTTCAAGCTTTTTACTAATTGATAAATTAACATCCTTTTCTCTTACACCATTGAAGCTTACATTATCCTGGCTGTTTTCACCACCATGAGCCGCATCAATCACTATTACTTTACCCTTTAAAGGAAATTTTATACATGGCATTTCAATTTTTTTAATTTCAACACCAGTATAGTAGTAATTTATAATGTCATTTGCATTTTTCCCCTCTAGTGCAAGTCTATTTGCCCCCTGCTGACATAAGCCAACTCCATCTCCCTTTCCCATTGTGAAAAAGCGAATAATTTTAGGCCTCCAGCTAAACCTAGTGGATTCCAAGCCCAGTAGCTTTACAATTTCCTTTCCTTGAAATTCTTTACCTGCCACCCTTAACCTTACTACTCTACCCTCTTCATCTCTTTCTATTTCATCAAATAGATCTTCTATTGACATATTTTTAGTAGGATTATTTTTATTGAGCTTAATTTTAAGCTTCGATTCTATATCCTCTATAGATAAATCCTTATAGCCATAAAGAGAGGAGCTTTCCTTGCAATAACAGCAAAGTACCTTTCTTAAATATTGAACAACATTACCGTCAACATTTTCGCTATTCTCAGTGGCACCACCACATATTAAATGATACCTTGCATCTATTGGCTTATCATTAAAGGTTATTATAATTCCCCTTGTTTCGCCTACTGCTTCATCTATTAACTGTATATTTTTTGCATAGTCCTTACCCCAAACTTGCTTATACTCCGTTAATGGAATAACCTCCTTTAAATAGTCTATAGCTATATCTCCTTTTTTGTTTTTTTCTTGATTACAGCCGTAGCCCTTTAGCTGTCGAAACAGTATGGTTCTCATTATTATGCTTTGACATTTAAGGGCTTCTATATGAAATGGCATGGGAATACTCCAAGCCACTAATTCCTTAACAATATCCTCAATATACCTAGTGATAATTTTATCTTCAGTTGGGACATATATTTTAATAGCTAAATCCATATTATATTCCAATTGTTTTACCTCCCTTGTTCTTTTGATAATGGTTTCTAAAATAGTGGTAAGCTATATTTTGGCGTATTATATCATATGAAAATTTTAAGACTCCTGTGCATAATACCATTCATTGATGCATATAATGAACAATTAAAAAAGTAGCCAACAAGAGTTTGCTTTCTCCTATTGACTACCTTTAGACTTAAATAAATTATTTAGAGCTATTATTCCTTGTAGTAGCTTTTCCTTTTCTTCCTTACTGGTGCTTTCAATTATTTCAATCATTGAAAGCATAAATTTACTATGCATCTCTTCAACCTTTTTTTCCCCTTTATCCGTTAGTGAAACATATATACTTCTACGATCCTTAAAAGAGGAGGTTCTTTTTACATACTCCTCTTCAACTAATTTGTTTAACATAGTTGTCATGGTGCCTTTGCTGACTTCAGCAATATCGCTCAATAAAGACATATTGCTTACCCTTAAGTCTTTAATTATGAATAACACCTTATATTGGGCTAGGGTAAAGTCTTGATTACTGCTATGCTTTTTATATTGATGTCGCATCCAGCTATTAAAATATATAAAAAAATCTTGAATCATATGGGCTATTTCTCGTTCTGCCAAACATATCAACCTACCTTTCCTAAATATATTATATATATTTTTGTTAAAATTTCAAATAAACAAGTAAAAAACATAATAATAATGATTTGAAATTCAAATTACTCTTGATTTTCTATTGTAGCTTGATATATAATATATTTAACATATTCTGTTATTTTTTTAGGTTAGATATTTTGATAGTCTAAAGGTTTGAAATTGCAATGCATTTATTTACAGGGAGGCGATAACAATGCAATGTCCCATCTGTGGTAATGTAGATATAGGTCGTTTAAGTAAATCTAGATATTTTTGCAGTGATTGCTTTATAGAAATATTTCTGTCTAGGAAATCTGAAATGCAGATTTTTAAGATTTTAGAAGATGGTACAGCCTGTGCAATTGCTGTTGAATGCAATTAATTAAGTATCCTATTAAGTTTCATGATGCTTTATTTATATTAAGACACAAAAAAACTCCACATTTGCAGCCTATAGGCTACCTAATATTGCAGAGTTTTTAAACTTCAAATGGGGTTTTGTTATGCTATTTTTTATTACAGGGTATTAAGATAACAGGTCTAGTTGCTGTTCTTGCTACGGCATCTGAAGTGCTACCTAAAAGCAATGATTTTATTAATCCTCTCCCTCTAGTACCCATTATTATTGAGGTTACTAATTCTTTTTCTGCGGTTTTTGTAATGGCTTTAGAGGGAATGCCATGTAAGACTTCAGTCTTTGCACTTATCCCTTTCTTTTCAAAACCTTCAGCAAACTCTTGAAGCTTTTCCCTATATTGAGCCTTTTTAATATCTAACTCTTTTTTGCTTTCTCCCTCCTCAACCACTGATAATAAAATTATTTCTTTAATTAATAATGACGACTCTAAAATCTCATTTATAATAAATGACGAACAATTGGAAAAATCTATTGGTAGTAATATCTTTTCAAATTTATTAATGCAAACATTTATTAGTTGATTCTCTTTATCCTTTTTATACTTTTCTATTAAAACAGGTACATCCGACAATCTAATTACATCAAAGGTAGTACTACCAATAAATATTTCCTTTATAACGCTTCTACCCCTAGAGCCTATCAAAATTATGGATACTTCTTCTATTTTAGCAATTTGAACAATTTCGGTTGCAGCAAATCCCAGAGGTGTATATACTTTGCAGTTAATGCTATGGGCTTCTAACCTATCTGTTATATCCTTCAGCTTCTTATCATTACTCATTTGCAAGGAGGGTGATGACTCTTCGCCTAACCTTATGTCAATTACGTGTACAATAACAGCCTCCTCTAACCCCATTTCTTTAAGCTCATCTATACAATTCAATAATCTATCGGCAGCAGGTGAAAAATCTGTAGCTATAAGTACTTTTTTCATCAACATACATATCACTCTCCCATAACACTATTTATAATATATATTTTACTTACTTATTCCCAATTACAATGGAAATTATCAATTTTTTATTGATGGATTAAAAGTTATATTATCAAAACAAAGCTCGACACCCCCTGTGTATAATGATTATTTCAACATATCAACCATAGGCTACATTGGGATGCCGAGTTTTTAAGCTCTTAACTTTTAGTTGCCACAACCACCGCTATTACCCTTTAATGTTATTGCAAAGCCTTTGCTAAACATGTTCTTTCTGTAGTCTACTTCAATAGCAGGAAATTGCTCATCTAAGTCCTTTTCTATAACAAACTCTAATCCATCGACTTTTTTTATAATATCAGTTGTTTTTGCCTCATCCAGAGACAAGCCGAATCTTGGACCACCTCAGCCAATACCGCTCACATATACTCTTATAGACTTTTCCTCAGGATTTTCTGCTATAAGTATTTCCTTAGCTGCTTCAGTAACTTGTATATTCATATAAACTCCTCCTTTTATGCCCCCCGTGTAGGGGGTATGTGTATAATATTATACATATTATTGGATTAAAAAACAATTATTATCTACTAAATATTTTTATTTTTAATGATTGTTTTCTATTTCTATATTTATTGTTTCTTCTAATGTCTTTGAATACCCAAGAATAATTATAAGAAAAAACATGCTATTTTTAGCCATTTATAGAGGTTTTACATATATAGTTATTTGTATTTTTATGCAATTTCCTTTATAATATATTTTATTATGTTTTTTATATCTAGCTTTTTATATTAAATACCCCTAATGAGGAATATACAAATTATTTATGCATAAATAAAATGTATAATTAATTGCAATTCTTCAAATTAATTTGAATTTTCTGATTGACTATGGTATTATTATCTATATATGTTAAGAAATAATTAAAAGGGGTGATGATTAAGGAAAGGGTTAGTTTTTTGACAAGTAATTTATTAAAGGGGAGGAGAATTTATGAGTATTAAGCCTAAGAAGGAGGCAAAAGTATTACACGCTTTAATTCCTATTTTATTCTTATTAGTAGTTTTATCAATCTCTATTATTGTTTTTGAAGCTTCACCACACATTCCACTTATTATGGCAACTGTAGTAGCAGGTATAGTTGCTATAACTATGCTAGGCTTTTCTTGGACAGAGCTTGAAGAAGGAATTATTGACACTATTAAACTGGGGATGCAGGCAATACTAATTTTAATGGTTATCGGAACAATTATTGGTACATGGATTTTAAGTGGTACAGTACCAACAATGATTTATTACGGACTACAAATATTATCTCCAGGAATTTTCTTAGTTGCAACCACTTTAATCTGTTGTATAGTATCTCTAGCAACAGGTAGCTCATGGACAACTGCTGGTACAGTCGGTATCGCCTTGCTGGGTATTGGTACAGGTCTTGGAATGCCTATCGGAATGGTTGCAGGTGCAATCGTATCGGGTGCTTATTTCGGAGATAAAATGTCACCATTATCAGATACTACTAATCTTGCTCCAGCCATGGCGGGTGCCACCTTATTTGAGCATATTAAGCACATGATCTACACAACAGCACCGGCTCTAGTTATATCATTAATAATTTATGGAGTTCTTGGCTTAAGATATGCCGATAAAGCCTTAGATACAGCTCAAATTGATTTATTATTAAACACAATGGCTGAAAACTTTACTATATCACCATTACTATTAATTCCACCTATAGTAGTAATCTTGATTGTTGTTATGAAGATTCCAGCATTACCAGGACTAATTTCAGGTACTGTTTTAGGTGCTTTATTTGCAGTTCTATTCCAGGGCGCAGACTTTGGAGCTATTATAGATGCAGCCCATTATGGAATGTCTATTGAAACTGGTGTGCCTATTATAGATGATTTATTAAGCCGTGGTGGCTTAGACGGCATGATGTGGACAGTTTCTCTGATATTAATTGCTTTAGCCTTTGGTGGTGTTATGGAAAGAACAGGTATGCTACACGCCGTTGCAAGGGGTATATTAGCACTAGCCTCTGGTACAGGTTCATTAATTTTATCTACGGTAGTGACTTGTATATTTGTAAACCTTGTAACAGGTGAGCAGTACTTGTCTCTTGTTATACCAGGTAGAATGTATAAGGATGCCTATATTGAAAGGGGTATTCATCCTAAGGTGCTTTCTAGAGCTTTAGAAGGCTCTGGTACCGTTACTTCGGCACTTATTCCTTGGAACACATGTGGTGCCTTTATGATAGGTACATTAGGTGTATCGCCTATTGTATATGGACCATATGCCTTCTTAAATCTATTACTACCATTGATTAATATTCTTTATGGTTTTCTTGGTATTACAATTGCACCTGTTGAAAAGTCTGAAAAAGCAACAGCATAACAATAAAAACTACAGGGCAGCTTCTATAGGAAGCTGCTTTTATTTTTAGTAAATCTTTATTATTACTAAGGATAAGTTTTCTTTATATTATGAATATTAATCAATAATGTTTTAAACTTAGCAACAGTGTGGTATTATATAAATGTTATACTTATTTAGGAGGTGTTTTTATTGGATAAACATCAAAAAATAGCAATTGTTTTATTACCACTTTTAACCATAGCTATATTAGCAGGTGGAATGCTTTTAATTGAAAGAAGCACAGATGCAGCCGTTTACTCAGATGGCACCTATACAGGTACAGGTGAAGGCTACAATGATAAAATTACTGTTGAGGTGAAAATTGATGGAGGAAAGATTTCTTCAATTGAACTGCTGGAGATTAACGACACTCCAGGATTAGGTGATACTGCTGCTATGGAAATTATTGAAAGGATAATAGCTAGTCAATCTACTGATGTTGATGTGGTTTCAGGAGCAACAAAAACCAGTAATGGTACTATACAGGCGGTTAAGGTTGCTTTAGGGCTTCAGGAAGCTACTGATGAGGAAGCTACTGAAGAGGAAGCTACAGCTCCGCCTGAGCCAATGATATTTGAAGATGGCATTTACGAAGGCTCTGCTGCTGGATACAGCGAAGATGGAGACATCAAGGTAAGGGTTGAGGTGGTTGAAGGCAAGATTGTTTCAATAGAAATATTAGAAATAAGCGATACTCCTACTATTGGAGACACTGCTGCTGAGGCTACCATAGAAAGCATAATGGAGTATCAATCTACCGATATTGATACCGTTACAGGTGCTACTGTTTCAAGCCAGGGAACAATTAATGCTGTAATTAACGCCTTTTCTAATGGTGCCATAAGCCTAGAGGAATTAGAAGAAATGGAAGAAGGAACTACAGAAGAGGTTGAAGAAGAAGTGGAAGTAGTGGAAGAGGAAACTAGTGAGGAACCCAACCAAAGTCAAAGCTCGGAGGAAGAAACCGAAGCTGTAGAAGAGCCTCAAGAGCAAAAGCCCACTTTAAAGGACGGTACCTATGTTGGTGAGGCTAAGGGCTATTCTGAAGGCTATGAGGGTAGTATTATTAGAGTTGCTGTAACTGTTAAGGACGGTAAGGTTTCAAGGGTAGAGCTTGATAGGGAGCTGGCAGAAAAAACCCAGACTAAGGGCTTTGGTGATGTAGCAGCACAAGAGGTTGTAGATGCTGTAAACAGCTTAAATATTACACTAGAAAACATATCGGCTATTGATGGCATAGATGGTATGACTGGTGCTACAGAATCGACAGATGGAGCCAAAAAAGCTATTAAAAATGCTTTAGATAAAGCAAAATAAAGGTTTTATGTATATTATAAGGACCCTCCTAATGGATGGTCCTTATAATATTTTAGTTAATCTCTACATTTTCCCCAGTTACTATATATATAGTTCTTTCTCCAATATTAGTTGCATGGTCAGCAATTCTTTCTAGGTAACGGCTTATGAAAATAAGATTAGTTGCTTGCTTTACTATTTTTTGGTTTTTAATCATCATATCCATTAGCTCTGTGTAGATATATTCATGAAGCTGATCCACCTCTTCATCATCATGGGCCACCTCTTCTGCAAGCTTTACGTCTAGCTTCATAAAGGCGTTTAAGCTTTTATTCACCATGTTTTGAGCTAATTTTGCCATCTTAGGTATGTCTATCAAGGGCTTAATTAATGGTTCATTACCTATCTCTAAGGTCACTCTTGCAATATTAACTGCATGATCCCCCATTCTTTCTAAATCAGTTATCATTTTAAGGATTGTAGCAATAACTCTTAAATCCTTAGCCATAGGCTGCTGTAAAGCTATTAAATTCATACATTCCAGCTCAATCTCAAGCTCAATTTTGTCTATTTCGTCGTCCATCTCATATATTTTTTTTGCCAGCGTTAAATCCTGCTTTGCTAAAGCTTCTACAGAAGCTTCAATGATTTCTTGAACCATAGCCCCCATTTTTAAAAGCTTAATGTTCAATTCATTTAATTGAGTGTTAAAATTCCTTCTCATTACTTTCCCCCCTTAACCAAATCTCCCTGTAATATAGTCTTCTGTTCTTTTATCTTTAGGTGTTGTAAATATCCCCTTAGTATCACCCTTTTCAATTAACTCACCCATAAGGAAGAAGGCAGTTTCATCTGAGATTCTAGCAGCCTGTTGCATGGAATGGGTAACTATAACTATAGTGTATTCCTTCTTTAACTCAATTATTAGTTCTTCAATTTTTGCTGTTGCAATTGGGTCTAGTGCAGAGGTGGGCTCATCCATTAGTAATACCTCTGGCTGTATTGCTATGGATCTTGCTATACAGAGCCTTTGCTGTTGGCCGCCTGATAAGCCATAGGCATTGTCATTTAACCTATCCTTTACCTCATCCCACAAAGCAGCGCTCCTTAAGCTGGCTTCTGCTATCTCCATTAAATGAGATTTTCTAGTAATTCCGTGGATTTTTGCACCATATACTACATTTTCAAATATTGATTTAGGAAAGGGATTAGGCTTTTGAAATACCATGCCTACCCTAGTACGTAGCTCTTCTACTCTAAATGAGTTATCGAATATGTTTTTACCATTAAAAAGTATCTCCCCTGAAGTTCTTACACTTGGAATAAGCTCAACCATTCTATTAAGGGTTTTAATAAAGGTGGACTTACCACAGCCTGAAGGTCCAATTATGGCACTGACATTGTTTTCCTTCATTTCAAAATCAAGATCCTTTAGTGCGTGGTCATCACCATACCAAAGATTTAATTTATTAACCTTAAATATGCTCCTCTTATTAGCTAATTCTTTATTCACCATAGAAAATCCTCCTATTTCTAGTATCTCTTTTGAAATTTATTTCGAATAATAATTGCTATTGAATTCATCATAGCCAGCATAACCATTAAAGCCACAATAGTGGCTGCCGCTAGGTTAGCATACTCCCTAGTTAAAACTGCATCTAATGTCCAATAGTATATTTGAATAGGTAGTGCAGTAAAGTTATCCATAAAGCCTGTTGGTATTCTCAAGATTAGGGCTGGTATACCTAGAACAACTAGGGGAGCTGTTTCTCCTATGGCTCTTGAAAGAGCAAGAATAGAACCCGTTAATATTCCTGGTAATGCCACTGGTAAAACAACCTTTCTAATTGTTGTCCACCTCGATGCCCCCATTGCATATGAAGCATCTCGCAAAAACCCTGGAACAGCACGAACAGCCTCTTGAGCTGCTACTACAACAATAGGCAGAACTAATAATGACATAGTTAACCCACCAGCTAGTATACTAGAGCCTAGATTTAAAAGCCTTCCAAAAACTGTTAATCCTAATAGTCCAAAAATTACAGACGGTACCCCTGCAAGATTAGATATATTCATTTTAACAAAGCTTTGAAATTTGCTTTTACTGGCATACTCCTCTAAATAAATGGCTGTAGCTACCCCTAAAACTATAGTTACTGGAGCCACAATAATCATTAATAGAAAGCTTCCTATAATGGCTCCCAAAATTCCTGCCTTTTCAGGAAATATAGACAGGGTGCTTGTAAGAAATTGAAGGTCTAACCACCCTATGCTCTGTGTAAATATTCTATATATTAGTATTCCTAAAACCAGTAATGCAAATAATGTGGAGCCAAAGAAAATCATTGTAGCAATTTTATCTATCATTATTCTTCTAGTTAGATTTTTTTTGATCTTGTTTATATTTAAAAGGGTATTGAAGGTCCCTTTATGTTCTATTTCACAACTCATTTTTTAGTACTCCTCTCTAAATCTTTTTAATATATACTGTGCTATTAAATTCATGAAAAGAGTAAAGGAAAATAGCAACAATCCAACTGCATATAAGCTATAGTAGCCAAGTGTACCACTTCCAGCATCTCCACTGGTAAACTCAACAATATAGGCAGTCATGGTTTGCATCGATTGGGTTATATCAAAGGTGAAGTTTTTAGAGCTTCCACTGGCTATTGCAACAATCATTGTTTCTCCAATAGCACGTGATATTCCCAGTATAAAGGAAGCTAGTATACCAGAAAAGCCAGCAGGCACAATTACCTTTAAGGCTACTTCTAGCTTTGTAGCACCCAGAGCTAATGCTCCCTCCCTCAAGGCGTTTGGTACAGAATTCATGGCGTCCTCCGATAGGGATGCCACAAGGGGAATAATCATAATACCCATCACAATTCCTGGACTTAATGCATTTTTAGCTTCAAGGTTTGGAATTAATAGTAGCAGTAAAGGAGTAACAAAGGAATAAGCAAAAAAACCATAAACAATTGTTGGTATTCCAGCCAAAACCTCCATTATAGGCTTGACAATTCTTCTAACTTTATCTGAGGCAAATTCACTTAAATATATGGCTGCTGTTAGTCCAACTGGAATAGCTACACACATTGCAATGAAGGAGGTTATTATTGTTCCATTTATTATTGGTAATATTCCAAAGGATGGATTGGCAGACAGTGGTGCTAGCTTTGTACTGAAGATTTCCCTTAGGGGAACTTGACTAAAGAACTTGTAGGCATCTAATATTAATGTTAGTACAATCCCAATGGTTGTTAAAATTGAAATAGAGGCTGCAACTAGAAAAACTCTAGGCATTAGGTTTTCTACGAACCTACCTTTATCATTGGCAAGATTCTTTTTTATAATTCCTCTTACATTAGTTTGATTTTCCATTTTAAATTATCCTTTCTAGCATGTTGAATTAATTACATTAACTCATGTACAGATTGTTTCAATTATAAACAGCATTAAGATGAGATAGAAATTATCTCATCTTAAGCTTTACTTGTCTAATATTAACTAATGATTTAGTTTTATTTAATTTGCTCTAGTTGCTTTAGGTATTCGTTATATTGAGCAGCAGGTAGTGGAGCAAATCCATTCTCTCCAGCTAATCTTGCAGCTCCTTCTGGAGATACAACATACTTTGCAAAATCAAGTACTTGTGGCTTTTCACTTGCATAGTTAGCATTTAAATAAGTAAATACTGGTCTTGTAAATCCTGCATATGCTAAGTCTTCACCAATTGTATCTAGGTTTGGTTCAACTGGTCCATTTCCAAAGTCAACCTTTACAGCAACAAGCTTATCTGTATTGCTAGCATAGTAGCCATATCCAAAGAAAGCAATAGCATTTTTGTCCTTTGATACTAAATCTACTAGAGTTGAATACTCTTGTTGTAGGTTAGCTGTTTTAACCATGTCTTGCTCGTCAAGAATTTTTTCATAGAAGAACTCGAATGTTCCGTGGTTTTCGTTTGGTCCATAGAACTTAACTTCTTCTTGTGGCCATTCTGATCTTACGTCTGACCATAGTACCTTGTCATCTGCTTTGTATGCTCCTGATAAGTACATATTTACAATTTCTTCTCTAGTCATTTCTGTTGCCCAGTCATTATCTTTATTAATTACAATTGCTAATCCGTCTAGGGCAAGTTTGAACTCTAATACATCTTTACCTAACTCTAGTCCTTTTTCTTCAAGCTGTGCTAACTCTTCTTGCTTAATAGGTCTTGAAGCATCCGCAAAGTCTAACTCACCTGGTATAAACTTCTTGAATCCTGCACTTGATCCTGCACGTCCTACTTGTACACTTACATTTGGTTCTTCTTTTGTCATGTATTCTTCAGCTATATGTGCCATTAGGGGATACACTGTTCCTGATCCATCAACTATAACAGCACCCTCAAGCTTTTCTTCTTGCTCTTCATTTTCGTTTGAACCTTGTTGCTCTTGGTTTTCGCCGCCAGCTGCTGAGTCGTCTTCAGCTCCGCCACCACAAGCTACAGCAGTTATTGCCAATGTGCAAACTAATAGAATTAGAAATATTTTCTTTAACATCAAATACAACCTCCTATTGACTTATGTTTTATTTCTTACAGTTAATAATATACAGTAATTCATATTCGGTTTTGTTATGCGATAGTTAACCGTATGTTAAGAGAATGTTATGTATTATTGCTATCATATCTTAAATTTGCTTACCAGCTCCTTAAGATTAAAGGCTAAGGTAGCAAGAGATTGGCTGGAGCTATTAATCTCCTCCATAAAGGCAGTTTGCTCCTCCATTGAGGCTGAAACCTCCTCGGTGCTTGCAGAATTAACCTCTGATACAGCAGCTAATTCTTGAATCTTATCTTCAACCTCTACCCTTAATTCATCAATTTTTTTACTAGAGTCATTTAAGGTATTAACCTTCGTTTCAAGCATTGCAACTGCTTCTGCAATTTCGAAGTACTTATCCTTAGTTAAGGTGACACTATCCTCTTGATGCTTTGCTATGCCAACTAGATTTTTCATTTCTTCTGTTACTTCTTCTGTTTCCTTTCTTAAATCACTTACTATTCTATCTATTACCTTAGCTGATTCCTTAGACTGCTCAGCCAGCTTTCTAATTTCATCTGCTACAACAGTAAAGCCTCTACCATATTCTCCTGCCCGTGCAGCTTCTATAGCTGCGTTTAGTGCCAGTAGGTTGGTTTTATCGGCTATATTTTCTATAAGCTTACTTGCCTCTTCTATCTTCTTAGATCCTTCACTTGCCTTAATCATTTTAGTCTGTACTTCTTTATTTACACTATTGGACTCCTGTGTGTTTTTAGATAAAACCTCTATTACCTGTAGACCTGACTCTGCTAATTTAGCAACCTTATCTGTAGCCTCTGTCATTTGCGATAGGTTTTTAAAATCCTCTAATATAATAAAGCTTAATTCTTTACTCTTATCTGAGCTCTCTTTTGCACTTTGGGATTGCTGCCAGGAGCCCTGTGAAATTTCACTTATTTTTACTGCAACCTCATTTGAAGACATAGTGGACTGCATTGAGTTGTTTTTCAATTCTTGTGAAGAGTTAGCAACCAATGTTGCTGAATCCTCTACTCTTTTAATAAGCTCTCTGAAATTATACTTAATCTTGGTAATCGCTGCTTCTAAGCTTCCAATTTCATCTTTTCTGTTGGTTTTTAAAGAATTTCCTCCATCCGACAAATTATAATCAGCTATTTCATCTGTAATATTTATTAATCCAGCTATAGGCTTACTTATCGTTTGAGCTAATAAAATGGCTATAATGGTGCTTATTAAAATAATTACTATGGAAATAAATAGTATGTTTTCGCTTAAGGAAGCTACCTCCCTGTATGCATCCTCCTCAGCAACTTCTATTATTAGTCCTGCTGGTGTATTACCTATTTCTATTACTGATAGTGTTCCTATTACCTTTTTTCCGTCATAGCCAGTATATGTATGGGTTTCATTAAATTCATAGTTACCTGTGGTTAATGGCTCAGAAAGTAATTTAGACCCATTAGTTTCAATTGTCTCTTTTAGGGCTGCACCGTTGCTATAAATATCCTTCAAGGTATCTGTTAATAATAAGCCCTCTGCATTTATTAAGTATGAATCGGCATTTGGACCAAGTCTTGTAATTCCACTTTGAACAATATTATTTATTCTCCCTTGATTTAAAACAACATTTAATGTACCAATAGGAACTTCACTATTTGTATTGGAGTACACAGGTGTTGTTAATACTATTAGATTATCCTTTATAAAGCTATTCCAAAATATGTTAGACCAATTCTGTTGACCACTCATTCCCTTGTCTACAAAATCACCTGAGAAGGCCAGTGGGGCAATATCATTCCTTTGATAGGTGTTACTATATACCACCTCATTATACATATTGGTAATAAATATATCTGTGTATTTATGCTTTTCTATTATTGGACTTGAATACTTACTAAAGCTTTTTAATAGCTCCTCTTCCTCTGCTCTACTTAAGCTATACTGATTAAGTGCTTCTAAGCCTTCGCTTATTAGCTTTGACCCTGCTAATACTTTTCCCTCTCCTTCTCTATTGTAGAAGTAATCATTAATACGTTCTGTTGTTAAGTTTGTATAGAGCTGATTACCCTTTAAAATTTCATTTTCTATACTTGTACTGGAGGATTGTATACTTAAGCTGCTTAATATAATAATTGGAATCAGACCTGTAACTACTATCATTAAAAGTAGTTTATATCTAATTTTTAAATTATCTAATAGGGAGGCCCTTTGGTTTATAGTTTTCTTTCTCCCATTAGCAATGGGCTTCTTTTTCATTTTATTAATTGTATTAATAGGCTTTATTCTTCCCCTATTAAGTTTAAGTTTATTAAATAGTAGCTTCACTGGTGTAAAAATCCTTACAGATAAGCCCTTCATTCTATACTTAAGTTGAACGATTCTTTTCTTCATAAGTCCTATCATCTTCTTCATCTCTGTTCCCCCTATATAGTCTGTTACTTCCGAAAGCTACCGACAAATAAATATTAACCGTAGTAATTAATCCCGCTAATAACAAGTATAACCTTGATTCTTTTTACAGGAATTAATTTTATGTTAAATTTCCGTTAAATTAGAAACAAGGGTATATGTCACCATGACATTCCCTTGTTTACTTAACAGCTATATTTTTTTCTTAATCTAACAGACTATAGCCTTGCTCCTTTAATTGTGCTTCTCTTTTTCTCAAAAAGCCTATCATATTTTCAATGTGAGTAGATAACTCTATACCAAACTCCTCTGCTGCTTTTTTTATAATATCTCTATTGACTGCCTTTGCAAAGGCTTTATCTTTAATTTTTTTCTTTACAGATTTAACCTCTAAGTCATCAAAGCTTCTTGAGGGTCTTACAAGGGCACATGCAACTATAAAGCTTCCCAGCTCGTCTACAGCATATAGGGCCTTATCTAAGTTAGAAACCCTTTCTGTTCCAGTAAAATCAGCATGTCCTTTTACTGCATATATTATATCCTCTTGAAAACCTTCATTTCTCAATATTTCTTCTCCTTTAAAGGGATGTTCATTTGGATACATTTCAAAATCTATATCATGAGTTAAGCCTGTAATCCCCCATTTTTCAACGTCCTCCTTAAGTAGCTCTCCGTAACCAAGCATGCCAGCTTCAACAGCTAATGAATGCTTTATTAAGCTATCGGACTTAACATACTTCTTAAGTATTTCAAAGGCATCTTTTCTATTCATTGCTTACCTCCAATTAATAATTATTGTATTTTTCATCTATTATAATCCTTATCTAGCTTTTTTTCAAATAGTTTGAAAATACTTAATATATTTGGTTGCACCTTTGAAAACACAGCTACTGTATGATTGGTAATTACAATTTATCTATAATAAAAGTATCCTCTGCTTAAGGCTGCTGTCAAGCTTAAGTAAAATATTGAATGTGTCCATTTGGAAAATACTGTTTTATTAAGCCGGTTAAATAATCCTTTGCTTCTTGTGCTTGATTTTTTTCATACACATACTTAACCCTACCATATTTCCCCCACTTTTTTAAACGTTTTTCGGGATCCATCTCCAGCTTTGTGTTTGGAAATCGCTCTTCTATTATGTTCTTTGCATTCATTGTAAAGCGATGCTGTATTAGCTCAAAGGTAATAAAGCTATTTTGCTGCTGCCCTATATGATTGTGTAGGGCCTCTAGCATTTCCTTATACTGGCCTTTCCAGTTTTCATGTAATATAATTGGCGCTATTAAAAACCCTAATGGATAGCCAGCTAATGCCATCTTTTCTGCTGCCTTTAGCCTATCCCAAAGATTATCTACGTTATGCTCAAAGTTCTTAATTACATAATTAGTGTTTATACTGAACCTAAATCGAGTATTCTTATTATGGTTTATGTCTAACAACGGATCAACAGCAGCGTATTTTGTTACAACCCTAAGCTTACCCTGCTTAAGTCTTCCAAAATGCTCAATGGTTTCCTTAAGGGCACCAGTTATATGCTCAACCCCCAATGGGTCACCTGTACTTGCAGCTTCAAACATAGTTGTATGGGGTAGCTTTTTTTCTATATACTTATCAATTGTATCATACAGTTCTTCTAGGTTACCATATACTCTAACGTATGGTTTTTTGCCTTGAGTTGTAAATAGATAGCAGTACTCACAGCTTCCTGGACAATTTGTCATTAAAGAAAACTGATAGTCTGCCGAAGGCTTACAAACTTCAAGCTTCATGCTACGCTTTATCCCCACTATTAGGGTTTTTTTTGCTGCTGCATATTTGGCCTTTTCATTTTCCCCTGGTAAGTTTCTCACTTGGTTGTGGGATGTTGTTTCTAGCATTTCTACATTATTTTTTATGCAATAATCCCTAACCCTTCTTCCTATTACTGTATTTCTTGCATCAGCCTCAAAATATACACGATCAGGCCTCCATAGCTCCATGTAATCAACCTCCTTAATGAGGTTATTTTTCCACATACTATTCATTCCATACACAACTTTATTAACTCTTTTATCAATGTAGAATATATATAAATAGTATATAATTAACTATTTTTTATTAAGCTATTGGGGTATAATTATTTTTAGTGCTTATTACTGGAGGTTTATTATGAAGAGTCAAAATAAAGGTATTACATTAATGATTTTATCTTCACTTTTCTTTGCTTTAATGGCAACTGCCGTTAAATTTTCTGGAGATTTGCCTACAATGGAGAAGGTTTTCTTTAGAAATGTTGTGGGGTTCATTTATGCTAGCTATGTGCTAAGGAAGTCACAGGTTAGCTTTAAAGGTAATAATACCAAATACTTAATTTATCGTTCTCTATTGGGATTAACTGGTGTATTTCTTTACTTTTTTGCAATAGACCATTTACCTTTAGCCGACGCGGTAGTGTTAAATCAAACTAACCCATTTTTTGTTTTGCTTTTAGCTTCCTTTTTTCTTGGTGAAAAAATTAAAAAACAGCAATATGCTGCTTTTTTCCTTGCTATAGTTGGAATTTCCCTTATAGTAAAGCCCCAGTTTAACTATAGATTGATTCCTGCCGCTGCTGCACTTGCTTCAGCTGTTTTCGCTGCATCTGCTTATACAATTATCCGTTATTTACGTACTACTGATCATCCACATATTATAGTGTTTTACTTTACTGGGTTTTCAACAATTATTTCCATCCCATTTTTACTGTTTGGAGAATTTGTGATGCCTACATTCCCACAGCTAATTTCTTTATTGGCAGTTGGGGTTTTTGCAACCACAGCTCAGCTATTAATGACCTTTTCCTATAGATATGCTGAAGCAGGGGCCTTATCAATATATTCCTATGGCAAAACAATTTTTTCTACAATTATTGGTGTTGTTTTTTTCTTAGAGATACCAGATATATATAGCTTGTTTGGTATATTACTAATAATTGTTAGCGGATTTATAAATTATATGGTTAAAAGAAAGGAAAGCTCAGCATAGATATATGCTGAGCCAGACTTAAACTGTGGTATTGGAAGCTTTCCTTTTCTCTATCCTTTGATTCCTTTTTTCTAGCTGTCTATCGATTCCTCTATTTACTACTAATCTAATAATTGCTATAACGGGAACCCCCAAGAACATTCCTATAACACCAAATAGCTTGCCACCTACTACTATTGAAAAAATAATCCAGAAGGGGCTAACTCCAACACTATCTCCTAATATTTTTGGCCCTAAAATAAGCCCATCAAACTGCTGTAAAGCAAGAATAAATATTATTATCCATAGTGCATTTAAAGGACTATCAAAGAAGGTAATAATTACAGCTGGTACTGCACCAATAAAGGGTCCAAAGTATGGAATCATGTTTGTAACACCAATAATCACGCTTAATAACAGGGCGTAACGTATACCTATAATCTTTAGTCCAATAAAGCATAAGCATGCAATTATAAAGGAGTCTAATGATTTACCTACAATAAATTTTGCAAAGAGGTCGTCTACTTCCCTTGCAAAATCCTTAATTTTATCTACAGTCACATCACTAAACATTACTCTTAAGATTTTTACAAAGCCCTGTTTAAAGGATTCTCTGTCCATTAGCATATAAAAGGATAGTATTAGGCCTAAAACAAAGTTTAATAACCCCGAGGTAATAGATATAACACTTAAGGCAACATTATTTAAAATTACTTCTAATGATTGACTTATGTTATCAAAGGCTTCATTAATCTTTTGGTTTATATGGGTAGCTATATCTATTTGACTAAATGCCTCTATTTCATAAGACCATTTATTAATTAAGTTATCTGTGGCCGTAATATACTCTGGAACGCTGGTAATAATATCGCTTATATTATTGCCTATTTGTGGTGCAATAAAAACAGCTAATAGTGTTATAGAGGTAATTAAAACTATATACATTGTTAATATACTTAGAAGCCTGTGAAGCTTTTTTCGTTTACTAATAAAGTTTATCTTTATAAAGACCTTTTTTTCTAGCCATCGAACTCCTGGACTTAAGAGGTAGGCTATAGAAGCTCCTATTATGAAGGGACTGAGTATCTTTCTTGTAATGGCAAACCCAACTGAAAAGCTCTTTAAATAAAACCCCACATTATTTAGCAAAAGGTAAAATATTATTGACATTGCAACCGTCAAAAAACCATAAAAGGAGTATTTAAAATAATTATTATCTAGTTTAATCCTCATTAGCTATCATCCTTATTATTTTTTCTATCATTATACATCATTTATAGAAAATTAGCTATTATGTAAATGTTAAGATTTAGTATTTAATTAGCTTTTAATTGATGGTTTTACGTTTTTCTTGTTACAGCTTATTTAGAATATAACCAGCTAGCAACGAAAATAAACCTGTGGAAAGTAGTTAACTCATATGTTATTGCTTATTACTTTTCCTTTAGCCAATAATTAGGTACTGTATAGCATTCAACTATACTGCCGATAATGCTATGGGTCCCTACCCTAGTATATGGCCCTTGAAATCTTCCGTTATACATAAATAATCCTATTATATAATTAAAATCATAAAAATCTACATCATCATCACTAAACTTTGCCATAGGCATGGTGGGTACACTGCAAAACTCTTGTAATAGGTAATCCTCTGTTGCCTCTTCCATAATAATTCGTTTCCATTCATCATTATTAAAGTCTCTTCCAATTCTTACCCCTTTAGAGGCATACTTATCCATAGGCTTTAATACAAGCTTATCCTTGTTATCTATGGTATAGCTCACCATGTTATTGTCACTACTATTAAAAATAGTAGTATAGGGTATGTGGTTTTTAATAAAGCCTCTCTCTTCTTCTGTTAAAAAGGAGGTTTTTTCTGTATCATGTAGAATGGCAAATATAATTTTATTATGTATTATTTGTGACCTAATAGGTCCTACCACACAAATATCTCCTGCCATGTAGGCATCTAGGAAATCCTGTATCTCGTGGGCCCTTTCGATTATCTCCCAAGTTACCGCTCTCCTATAAATACAGTCGATTTTAAAATCCTCGTAATAAAGGGCTCCCTCCTTATATTTTAACCATCTAGGATCTACTATTACTGTAGGACATCCCTTCTCTTCAAAGGATTTTTTAAATTCTATAAATTCACTAGGTACCTCTGTGGAAATCCAATCCATAATTGCAACATTTGGTTTTCTGTCATCCTTGCTAAATTCCCTATAGTTCTCCAGTAAGGCATCAACCCAGGAATCAAATAGCTGAAACCCTTTTAGCTCATACTGTAGGTTTTTAATAGCCCTTGTGTTTAGAAATATCCTTTGAAGCTCCCTTTGTTCTATCATTCCAGAGGATCCATCAGCATTAAGCTCACAAAACTGAAAGCCTCCATCATAATGATAAAAAATATCGAATCTTCCCATAGGTATATTGTTCCTATAGCCGTGATCCTTTAGAATAAGCTTTTCTAATAGGGGAGAAAAATGAAAGCACTTTCGAAAATCAGGATTCATAAGGTAATTGTCTATAACCTTATTTAATATTGTCATAAGCTGCTGTGTTAGCTTATCAAATTGATTTAGATCTTCATCTGATAAAAGCATTGGTTGATAAAGAAACTCAACCGGCTTACCCTTATATCTTGCAGGTGATTCCTCAACAGCCTGCTTAACTATTTTGTATTCCTTTATGAAGTCCTCTTTATTCTTTAATAGTTCTTTTTTATAGTCATTAAATAACTCCTTTACTTCCATTGCTATTCCTCCCCACCCATTGGTTTAAACCACACCATTCTAAAGCCTGAATTCCATTTTCCTTTATTAGCTCCTTTGATATAATTGCAGGGTTTTTAAATTGCAGAACCATTTCCTCTATTGCATCTAAATAGGCCTTCTCCTCTTTCCCTAGCCCCTTCTTTGCTAAATCAACTATTAATGGTAATACTTCATTTATTCTTTTACCTCTAAACATTCCATTAAAGCCTTTATCAATAACGTTTCTTCTATAGGCACCTAGCTGTTGGTCATCAGTTTCTTCAGCAAGGCTATACAAATAGTTTAGTGAATCCTCATTATAAAACAGACCCTTTATCAAGGCTACATACCCAAGATTTAAAGGATAGGGTAAGCTGTCACCCATACGTAATTCAATGTATTTACGTGGTCTTACATCTGGAAAAACCATAGACATAATATGCTCTATTTCAGCGGTGGTTAAATCATACATATCCATAAGGTCTTCTGTTTTTAAGTCATTAGTCAATATTAGCTGATTATCCTTAATAATGAAAATTGGAGGTGTATTCAAGATATATTCTGCATACTTTTTGTATCCAAAATCCTTATCCATAGCTCCAGCCAATAGACCACCACGTTTGGAATCAGTATTATCCCATATAATGCTTCGTATGCTATTTTTGTTAAAGATTTCTCCTTCAAAAACTGGTGCATTATCTGAGGCTAAGGATAATAATGGAGATAATAGGTTTGCAACCTTATATTTTCTAATAAAATCCTCTTCATTCCTATAGTCTATTACAACCTGTAATGAAGCAGTCCCCTTCATCATGTTATGGGGATATTTACCCCTTCCCTCAAAATAATTTGACATGTATTGGTATCTTTTTTTGGGATTAAAGGGAATATCCTTTATCCTTGTTTTAGGATGATAGCCTATTGCCATCAGTAATTGCTTCTGCTCCTCCAGTATAGGTATTATATCCCCCAAAAACTTCATATAGTATTCTTCTATTTCTTTTATGTCCATACAAGACTTAACGCTAAGCTCCAGCTGTCCACCTGGCTCTAGGGTTATAGCCCCTATATGGTTTTCTAGCCCCAGTAAATTACTGTTTTCATATTTTGGCGTATATCCTTTAGGTAGCATTTTTTTTAGAATTGTCTCAATACCCTCATCTTGGTAATAATTAATAGACTTAAAGCTGTTTTTCTCCACTATTATATGCTCAAACTCTACACCTATTTTATGGTTTGTCGGTGGTTTTTCTCCCGACTTAAGTATGTCGCATATACTGTTAATTTTATCTTGATATTCCAAGCTTCTCCCACCTTTTTTTTAGCAAGTGTTATAATAAAAACTATAACCTTACCCAATTAATATTTTAATTATATATTAGATTAGCCATAGCAAAAAGAAATTAAATCAATTTTTACCCTTGACATCAATTCTACTTAGTAGTAATAAATATCTAATTAAATATACCCTCCTTGATATTACTTTAAACCTATAGATATTAAACTATATTTTTAACCAATATATTTTTTCATTATTATTGATTATAATAAGGCTGTTGTGCTTAGGGTCATAATAGACTTCTTTAACCTCCCAGGGGAAGGTGTATATCATCTTTTCTTTGCCTTTGCTATCTATTTCCATAAGATTATTATTATTGACTAAATAGCCCTTATTTTTTTGCGATATAACAAACATATCTCTACTATTTAACATTAAGGGGCCATTGAAGAGCTTGGTTTTAGATGTAGCTATGTTCATTACCAATAGTGGTTCTCTTTTGCCTAAACTATAGGCAGTAATATAATCATCAAAAATGAATTTGTAGAAGTTATAGTCCATATTATCTAATATTTTGGTTTTGTCCTGCTCTAAATCAAAAACTAGTATTTTTTTATAGTCGATACCCTCAAAGTGATTATCTATTTTTTTAATATTTCCTACAGCTATTGCTACCCTGTTACTACTATCATTCCATTGGATAACATCGTTGACATTCAAAAGACCCTCCCTTGTGGAAAACAAAGCTTTACTATTTAAATCCTTTAGGGAAAAGATACAAAAGTCTGATCCTATATTGGTTTTTGTTTCGGATACTATTATGCTGTTTTCCTCATTAGTTGCAGGTGTTTTTATGTAGGCAATTAATTCATCATTTGGTGCCCATTTCAATGAAAGTGCATCTATTTCTGCTATATAGCCTCCCTCTTTATTATATATTTCTTTATTATTAAGAACAAAATAGCCTCCATTTTCACTCCAATGGGTGGTTCTTACGAAGTCCTCTAATTGGTCCTCAGACAACTCATCTTTAATAACCTTTAAATTGTAATTATCTAAGCTTAACAGTATTAGCTTGTCCTTTTCTTCTGTTGTCTTTGTATATAGAACAGCTTTTCTATCGGGTGATACTATTACGTTGGTAGCTTTGACTCCAGAGACTCCTTCATCAATTTTAATCCTTTTTTCTTGGGCTAGATGATATAATTGGCTTTTATAATCAACATATAAAGCATCCCTTTCCTTTAAGGGGGTAAACCACTCATAATTCTCAAGTCCTTCAAAAATTACCTCCTCTTGGCTTCCATTGTTGATTAAGTAATAGTTAAAGCCTTCTTCTGTCCTTCCTGTAAAATAAAGGCTTCCATCCTTAACCTCTACACCATTGATATTATAAATATCCTGTTTTAAATCTGCCTCCTTTATTGATAAATCATTTTGTGGCAGTGGCCTTTCCCTTCCAATTTCACTACAGGATGCCAGCATAACTACACAGCTTACTATAAATAATAGATTAATAGCTTTTTTCATACCTCCACCTCCATATGATATATATTATTTACATACTTACCAATAAATATCAGTCAATAGCATAGGAGCAGATTTTTTTGAAAATTCTGGTTATTGTATTGAAGGAGCTTGTAGGTTTTTGTCGAATATATGCTATATAGTTTTTTATTATAAAAGGAGGGATTTTATGTCTATTAAAGCCAAAATGCTTTGTATTCTTGTTATACTAATTGTTTTACCAACCTTTTTCCTTGGCTTTATGAATTACAGAAGTGCCAATGAGGTTCTTCTAAAGGAGCTTCAGCTAACATCCGAGCAGGCTATTTATGAGTCAAATAATGCTTTAAGCTTATTTCAGGAGGCATTAGAGATTAACACCCACATGCTCAGTGATTCCCAAGCCGTAAAGGGTATTTTAGAGGACCCAGAGCTGGAGGATGACATGCTAAGTCTGTTTAGTGCCTTCACCGAAGCTAATCCCCATGTTTTATATGCCTACATAGGTACAAAAGATAAAGTAATGCATATGCATCCATACGTACCTTTATCGGATGACTTTGACCCCACCACTAGACCCTGGTATATAGATGCAGTTACAGCCAATGATCTAATTTGGACAAAGCCTTATGTAGATACTGGCTCTGGTAGCTTAATTGTTTCAGTTGCAAAGCCAGTTTACAATGGCAGTAGCTTTGTTGGGGTTTTAGCCGTAGATGTACAGCTAGATGTTTTATCCAGCTTAATTAGTAATATTAAAATAGGGGAGGATGGTTATGCAACCCTTATTTCACCCAATGGAGAAGTTTATGTTCACCCTACAATTGAGTATGGGGAAAAGCTACCAGTACCTGAGTTAACCACTGCACTAGCAGAAAATGAAACAGGTATAGTAGATTATACATTAGATGGCGATAAGAGATTTGCTGTATTTAACACATTGGCAAACACTGGCTGGAAGGTAGTCGGTATAATGAGATATGAAGAAATAGATAGAAATACCCAGGTTATTTTAAATGATACCATGATTAACGGTGCTATTGCGTTAATAGTAGCTATTGTTATTGGCTTCATCTTCTCTAACATGACTACAAAGCCCCTTAAAAAGTTAGTTGAGGAAATGAAGCTTATAGGCTCAGGTGACTTTACAATACGTAGTAAGATTAAAACAAAGGATGAGGTGGGAACAGTTGCCACTAGCTTAAACTCTATGATTGAAGACTTAAGTTCCTTAATGAAGAATATACAGGGTATGACCAGTGACCTAAACCAGGCGGCAGATACCTTAGCTGCAACCTCTGAAGAGACAAATGCATCAACAGAAGAGGTAAGTCGTACAGTAGAGGAAATTGCAAAGGGAGCTTCTGAGCAAGCAGGAGAAGCTGAAAAAGGTGCTGTAATGACAAATCGTTTATCTGGAAAGTTTGATGAGTTAAGCAGCAATTCACAGCAAATGCTGGAATTATCTCAAGATGTTATTGATGCAAACGATAAGGGTATAGAGGTTGTTACTGGCTTAACAAATAAAAGTGTTGCTAATAGAGAATCAATACTTAAAATAGAAACAGCTATATCGGAGCTAGATAAAAAAGCACAATCTATTGGCTCTATTCTTAAAACAATTAGTGATATTGCTGAGCAAACCAACCTATTAGCCTTAAATGCTGCTATTGAAGCTGCTAGAGCTGGCGAAGCCGGTAGAGGCTTTGCTGTTGTAGCCGATGAAATTAGAAAGCTAGCTGAGGAATCTAGTAATTCCACCGATAAAATTAGAAGTATAATTGAAAACATTCAATCTGAGAGTAACAATACTGTTAATATAATGAAGGAAGTTAAATCACATAATCAGGAGCAAACAGTTGCAGTACAGGATGTTTCTTCCTCCTTCAATGCAATTTCTAGCTCTATTGGGCAAATAACAGAAAAAATACATGACATAAGTGAGTATGTTAAGGAAATGAACCTAGACGGTGAGCAAATAGTAGCAGTTATTGAAAACATATCTGCCGTTTCAGAAGAAACAGCTGCTTCATCACAGCAGGTAACCGCATCGATGCAGCAGACAGCAAGTGCAGTAGAAGACGTTGCAAATGCTGCTAATGAACTAAATCTACTGGCAGACAGATTATCTGAACAGATAAAACAATTTAAGCTTTAAACAGTATTTAAAAGCCTTAGTCAATTATGACTAAGGCTTTTATATATAATAGAGCTTTATTCCTTACCAACCACATTGATTTCATGAACACCCTCCAGACCTTCAAGTGTCTGAATTAGTTCCTCCATATCCACCAGCATGTTTTTAGTTTCAAAGGATATTGTTACATTGGCTGTACCATGTAGAGGTATGTTTTGATTCATAGTCAATATGCTACCCTTTACCTTTGCTATTTCATTAAGTATTGTGGAAAGTACACCAGGTGTATGCTCCAGCAGTAGGGCTATTGTTATAATTTTACCCTTACTTATCTCATTAAATGGTAAAATAGCATCCTTATATTTGTAATAAGCACTCCTACTGATACCTACTATATCAACAGCCTGTTGAATTGTTGTGGCCTCTCCTTTTCTTAATAGCTCCTTTACCTGTAGTGCCTTAATAAAAACCTCAGGCAGTACCTTGGCCAAAACTAAATAATAGGTATTTTTGTCGATTTCCATAGATATATTCATCCCTTCTAATGGCATATACATTTGCTGCTGCATAGTGTACATACTATCATAGTTGCCTATCGGTATCAACGAAAAATCAATGTTTTTAATATATTGTAAACTTTTGTCCTAAATATATATGGGTTATATTGTATCTATAATTCCTAGAGATTAATATAGTGATTTAAACTAGAGATTTTAGTAGCTCCTCCTCCATATTAGTTAATTGCTTGGTGTCCTCTTTAGAAAGTCTTTCCAATAACTGCCTTCTATATTTTTGGCTTTCTTCTACCTTATTTCTTTTTCCCTTAACCTTTTCAATATCTACCCATGATACCTTTTTATTCCTATAGTACAGGTCATAATCAACTAGTCTTTTACCATCTAAGGTGTATTCCAGTGCCATTAATACTTTTTTAATCTCTACTGGGGTATAAAATGTAAATAATCTTACTTGAAAGGCTAAAACCGAATATAATAGTAGTGCGTGATCCCTAGTCCATGACTCCCCCAATATCATTCCAATTTCTAATTTCGTTAGAATAAACACTAATCTTTTATAATTTTCTTTATACTTTCCATATGAGTCATATATGTTAATTCTAAACTCATACCATTCTCCACTTTCAAGACTTTGGGTAATAAACCTTAAGCCTTCTATCCTTAGTCTTTTTTGTATATAGCCTGCATTATATGGTAGCAGTAAATTCGGTTGTAAAAAATCCGTTTCATTTAATGGTCCATTTATTGGCTTGTTGGTTAGGGCTAAAAGTGTATCACCCTTTTCTCCTAATCTTATGCCTTCAATCCAATCCACCAGTTGCCCCTGATATTCCTCCTTAAGTATATCTACAATTTTGCCTTCATCACCAGCTATTCTCATAACCATTGAGGCTGGCCCCATATCTATTCTATGCACTAGCTCATTAATATGACTATTAACAATTTCTACTAGGCATATTGATGCAACCTCATTAATTAGAATTATTTCCTTTACATCCTCTAAAGAGGTTTTAACTGGCTGTGTATCTGTTAAAAAACAGAAGGTGCTACTCTCTGTAGCTAGGTTCATACCATCATGAAAGGATGTTATCTTTCCCCCTAGTCTACTAATAAGGAAGCTCTTCATTTCATCAATTGCTTTAGTTCGAATAAATAAAAACCTCGGACCCATTCTTAAATAAAACAATCTCCTCATCTCCCATAATTAAATTCCAATTCTCCCCAACTCCATTCTTCTTAGTCTGTTGGTTCCTATTGGATATTTCAATTGATACACCTTTTTAGTAGATAAATCAATTATGTTTATGTTTAGTAAGCCATTTAGACCAATAAAATCTGTACCATTATAATGGGCCGGATAAAACCCATGACCAAATAAATAAAAATCCTTATCCTCATTATTATCTTCATGGTAATGATTTAGGTGAAATATTAAGCTTTCTATTTCCACTGTAGCCTTTTCTATTACAATACCCCTATCGGTTAGCCCTGTTACTATATTATGATCATCATGATTACCTAGAGCATAATAGGTTATTGCATCACTTGCATCAAGTCTCTTTATTAGCTTTTTTGCATTTTTATAGTATTCATCCTTAAAGCCCTTAAGGATTTCTAGCTTTATATCATCCACTAAATCCCCTGTATGAATAATATATTTAGGTTTAACCTTTTCTATTACTCTATAAATATAGGTATAAATATCCGAGGGAGTATCGCTTATATGAATAAGCATTGGCCCCACTGCTTCCTTTATAAATTCTTCTGGAATATATGGATAATTAGTTAAAGAGTAAGCAACCTCCTTTATCCTATTAATAATGTTCATTTTTTAGCCTCCTCCTTTTAGCCGCCCCCCACTGGTGGAAAAATAGATAAAACATCATTATCCTCCAAAGCTGTGTCAATTAACCCATCCCTACCATTTACTAATAATATGGCCACCTCTTCTGGAGAGATATTTAATTGATTAAGGACTTCTCTGACAGTTTCACCATCATTTAAACTGATATGAAGGACCTTACCTCTATTTTCCCTTAAGGTTGCAAATAGTCTTACCTCGATTTTCACATGCATCACCTCCTATAAATCCCTTTTTTGATTAGTTATTTATTCGGCAGCTTTAGAATAATTCCTTTTATTAATTATTATTGGCTATTGATATTCAACTAAAATTATCCATTTAACAGGCTATACACTCTGTAAAATCTATTACCTGGGAAATATAATGAAATGTATTATATAGAAAGTAAAGAGCTTCAATAGAAGCTCTTTACAATAGTTATAACTATTTTATACCCAATGCTTTAAGTTTTTCTTCTGAAGGAATACCCCTATTATCCCAACCTCTAACCTCATAGTATTCTGGAAGTATTTCATTTAGTTTAGCTGAGCTTCCCTTAGATGGTCCATCGGCAATAGCTTCTTTAAGAACTCTTGTTGGTAGTGTATCCTCTTCAGGTTTAATGCCTGCCTCCAGATTAAACACTTTTTCTATGTTCCATATTCTTTCTCCAGCTTCAATAAAGGTATCACCTGTAAGGTCAGTACCACAAACTGCGTTATACATATCTGCATAATCCTGGGCACCCATTGCAAAGGAAGTAAACAGACATAGACCTGATGAATCAATTGCAGCTGTAAAATCTTGAAATATTTTTACCCATGTAGCTTTACCCTCTAAAGAAAATCTATCTAGTTTCTCAGGTAGCCCCAAGATTTCGGGGGATATTAAGTAAGCTCTAACGTGACAACCACCTCTATTGGATGTTGCGTATGCCAAGCCTTGACCTTGAATTCCTCTTGGATCGTAGGCTGGAAGCTCTTGCTTCTTGACTGAAATTGAAAATTCTGGTACTCCATAGCCTTCACATAATCTGTAGGAGCCTTCTGCCAGCTTATCTCCAAGTCCTTCTCTTTCTCCCATTCTCTTAGTCCACTCAATAACTGCATCTGCATTACCAAATTCTAAAGGTACTCCATCTACATCCTCTGGTTTTATATAGCCTTTTTCATAAAGCTCCATTGCCGAAGCTATGGTGGTAGCAGCAGAAATAGTATCAAGACCCATTTCATTACACCAATAATTGGCTTTTATTACTGCACCCAAATCAGAAACACCACAGTCGGCGCCAAAGCCCCATATTGTTTCATATTCAGGTCCTCCAGCTTCAAGGTCATCAACTTTACAGTGACGTCCACAAGCGATAGGACATCCATAACAGCCAACCCTTTTAACTAAATACTTCTCTGCTAATGTTTCTCCACTAGTTGCCTCTGCTCCGTGGAAGGTTGATTGCTGCCAGTTGTTTGTTGGGAAAACACCGTTTTCGTTTATGATATTTACTAATACGGCTGTACCGTAGGTTGGTAACCCCTGCCCTGTAACTCCATTTTCCCTTATCTTTTTGTTACAGGCTGCTACAACTTCTTTAAGCCTTTCTGGATTACTAACTTTAACTTTGCCAGTTCCTCTAACTGTAATTGCTTTAAGGTTTTTTGACCCCATAACAGCACCGACTCCAGAACGACCGGCTGCCCTATCTATATCATTCATTACAGCAGCAATTTTCGATAGCTTTTCTCCTGCTGGTCCTATTGTTGCAACCTTTACCTTGTCTCCTAGCTCTGTGTTTAACTCCTTAGTCACTGCTGAGGTAACCTTCCCCCATAAATGTCCTGCATCCTTAATACTTATCTCATCATCATGGATATTAATATAAACCGGTGTGTCTGATTTCCCCTCGATAATGATCATATCGTAGCCTGCCATTTTTAGTTCTGCCCCCCAGCGGCCTCCTGAGTTTGAACAGGCTATAGTTCCTGTTAATGGTGATTTAGTTACAACCATGTATCTGCCACCAGTAGGTGTTGGGGTTCCGCTTAGTGGCCCTGTTGCAAAAATTAGTTTGTTTTCTGGACTTAATGGATCAACCATTGGATTAACCTCATTGGCATAATATCTTTCTGCTAGTCCTCTACCTCCAATATAACCTTTAGCTAACTCCATATCTAATGCTTCTGTCTTAAAGCTCTTATTAGTCAAATCCACCCTAATTATTTTTCCAATATATCCTCCCATAGTATTCCTCCTCTTTTATTTTTACTAATATATTGAGCAAGTGTTATGCCAATTTTCCAAAATACATATATTTATAATTAACATCCTTATAATTTCAACAATTACCCCATTAATAAAATCCATAAAAAAGGATTTGCAAATAATATTCTTTGCAAATCCCAATATTCGTTCCATATCGATACATAAACAGACAGGAAGTGTGTTCCGTTTAGGATCATTGTTCCCTTTCGGAGCATTCTATATTATATTTCTTTATTTTTCTATACAAAGTATTTCTACCAATGCCTAAGGCCTCTGCAGTTATAGTTATTATTCCCTTATACTTTTTAACCACCCTCTCTATATGCCTTCTTTCCACCTCCTCTAATTTATCCTCTACTATTGTAATTTTTTCCTTTTCTTCATAGCTATTGCTTTCTCCTGTATTCCATATATAACAATTGTTTGTATTAATTATATGTTCAATCTTGTTTTCTAATTCCCTTACATTTCCCGGCCAATGATAATCTACCATTTTATTAATCATTTCCTTTGACAGGCTACAGGGAGTTTTGCCTAGCTTTAAGGCTTTGGCAATCATAAAATAGTCTATCAGCAATGGTATGTCATCCTTACGTTCCCTTAGGGGTAAAAGCTTCAGTGGCAGTACATTAAGTCTGTAGTATAAATCCTTTCTGAAGTTACCCAGCTCTACCTCTCTTTTCAAGTCTTTATTGGTTGCTGCTATTATTCTTACATCTACCTCTATTTCCTTTGTACCTCCAATTCTATAAAGGGTGCCTTCTTCTAAAACCCGAAGGAGTCTAGTTTGCATATCCAGTGGCATTTCGCCAATCTCATCCAAAAAAAGAGTTCCCCCGTCTGCCAGCTCAAATTTTCCAAAATGCCCTCCTCTTTTTGCACCGGTAAAGGCTCCTTCATCGTATCCAAAAAGCTCAGACTCTATTAGATTTCTCGGTAAAGCTCCACAATTTAATGCAACAAAGGCTTCATCCTTACGGGAGCTATAATTATGGATTGATTGTGCAAAAACCTCCTTGCCGGTGCCACTTTCCCCCATTATCAATACAGTGGAAGGGCTGTCGGCAATGCTTTTAGCATAGTTAACAATATTAACAAAGTGGTTACTTCGCCCAACTATATTATCAAAAGTGTATACGGCCTGTTTACCGATCATTCTATTGGCAAGCCGTCTCATTTTTTTTATTTCTTTTATTATACAAACAATACCCTGTGTTTCTCCTAGTTTATCTATTATGGGATAACAGCTTAGGGTGCAATGTATCTTTCCCTTCGGTGTATTTACAAAGGACTCCTCCTCCAGGTAGGTTATATTTTGAGCTACAGTTTTTTCTATACCTGCCCACCCTTCAAGAATATTATTTATTTTCATTCCTATTATCTCCTCCTGTGGGTAACCAAGCATCTCGGAGGCTGTTTTATTTATTGTCTTAATATATCCTTTTGGTCCAACCGTAAATATCCCTGCTTTAATGGAATCAACAATTGTTTCAATTGATCTTTTGGCTACAACCAGCTTTCTATTAACCTCATTGTTCTTAAACATCTCTTCTATGGCATTAACTGCTGCTACAACCATTCCCAATGTATGGGAGTGAACTAAATGACTATATCCAGTTAGATCAAGTGTTCCTATAATCTTTCCATGATTATTACGTATAGGCGCCCCCGAGCATGTCCATCTATGATATGCAGTAATAAAATGCTCTTCTTCGGAAACCTGTACGGGTACCCCCTCTGCTAAGGCTGTGCCCATTGCATTTGTACCAATATGTTCCTCGTCCATATATGCTCCTGGAATCATTTCTAGCTTATATGCCACCTCTAAAACATCCTGATCTCCAATTAGATTTAGTATACAGCCCTCACCATCTGTAAGAATTGCAAAAAAACCAGAGCCCTTAACAAAATCATATAGCTGTTCCATAATTGGCGTAGCTATAACTATAAGCTCTCGGTTTTCTTCAAGCTTTCTTTGTAGCTGGTCACTTTTTAATATCTTTGTACTGTATATCCTTTCAAAATCCACTCCCATTTCAATACATCTTTCATGGGATCTTTTTATGTAGGGCTTTTTAATCATTTTCCACCACTCCATCAGATAGTGCTATTTTCATAATATTCTATTACTTCAATTATCTCTATAATATAGTTGATTGTCAAATCATTATAATATTCTATTTTGTTTCCTTATTATTCAATCATATTTTTTTATGTTTTAGCTCAAAATATAGTTGAAAGGAAGTGATTTATATGCCATGGAAACAAGGAAAAATTAAGCTTGCAGATGGTACCATATATCCAGCAGAGCTGCTAATTGAAAAGGGAAAAGAAGTTTGGAATGTTAAAATACAAAGCGAGGGTGGCTTAGTGGAGGAGATTGATCCAGATCATTTTGCCCACAAGTTAAAGAAATCTCCAGATGATGTATATCCCTTTACCTACGAGCTGGACAACTAATTTACAAAAAGGATCAATATATTCTATATATTGATCCTTTTTGTATTAATAAAGCTTTAAGCTATTTATATTAATCAATAATTAATCTCGGCGGTGCTGCTATACCACCTCCTTTAAGGGGAGAATGTGTGTACCGACCCTCTAAAAAAGTGAAGCTCAGTTTTCTTGTTTTGTTGTTTAATATATTATGTTCCACAAATTACATATAATTGTACAGCTATTAAAATAAATGGATTGTGACAAATTCTTAATCATTTAATCTTTAGCAGCGGTTTATATTTACTTATATTTGATGTATAATTATTATGACACTAAATTTATTCTTATGGGAGGATTAATATTATGAAAAAAGTTTTAATGCTATTACTTATTGGTTTACTTGCTATTGGTTTAGTAGCTTGTGGAACTGATGAACCAGCTTCTAGTGAACCTGCTAACCTTTACAGTGATGGAACTTACTCTGCTGTATCTGATGCTTCTGACAAAGGCTATAGTGCTGTAACAGTTACCATTGCAAATGACGAAATTACTGAAATAGAATTATTTGAATATAATGGGTTTGGTGATGAAAAGACAGAGGCTTACCCTTATGAGGAATACCACCAGGCTAAGGAAGAAATGCCTGCAAGATTTATAGAAGCTAATGGAACAGATGTAGAAGTATTTACTGGAGCTACAGGTTCAAGTAACAACTGGATTCAAGCCTTAGAAAGGGCTTTAGAAAATGCTAAGCTTGAAGCAGACAATGATTCCACCTACTTTAATGGAACCTTCCTAGGTGCTTCTGATTTAGGTGAAAAGGGTCGTGGCGTTGCGTGGGTTACAATTGAAGACGATGCAATTAAATCTGTAGAGTTAAAGGCTACTACCTTCGAAAAAGATACCAATAAAGAAGTATTTAAGGGTGAAGATTATCCATTCGAGCCATTTCATGAAGCAGTAACTGAAATGTCAGCAAGATTTATTGAAGCCAACGGTTCAGAGGTAGAGATTTATACTGGTGCAACAGGTTCAAGTGTCCAATGGCAACAGGCTGTAGAAAGAGCACTAGAGAAAGCAACAAAATAAGGAATTAAATTTAATTAAGGGAATCCGAAAGGGTTCCCTTTTATTTTGCATTCTTTTATTTAAGTGGTATAATATATTTAGACATTCTAAATATATGAGGAGGCACTATGGACTACAGTGTTAAAAGACAATTTATTTTAAATGGTAGTATGTCAAAGGTAATTTTAACCCTTTCTGCTCCCATAATGTTTAACAATTTTATTCAAACCCTTTATAATCTAGCAGACACCTATTGGGTCGGTAAACTGGGCTCCAACGAGGTTGCAGCAATGGGATTAGTTTTTCCCTTTATATATCTAATAATCTCAATAGGTATGGGAATGAATGTAGCTGGTACAGCATTAATATCACAATATGTTGGCACTAATGACACAGGAAATGCAAAGCTTGTTGCAGGGCAAATATTTACCTTTTCATTGATACTGTCTACAATATTGGGGATAGTTGGTTTTTTTACCACCGACCATTTGGTAGGTATTGTAAAGGGGGATGCTGCTGTTTTAGATTTAAGCTCCCAGTATCTAAGCATTATGTTTCTTGATATGCCTGTGGTATTTCTGTTTTTTGTTTATAACTCCATAAAACAGGGTCAAGGGGATACCTATACTCCTATGGTTTTAAATGTTTGTGGTGTTTTACTTAACATTGTTTTAGATCCAATATTTATATTTACCTTCGATTTAGGTATTAGGGGAGCAGCTATAGCAACAATTATATCGCGGGGAATATTTGCAGCTTATGCAATAATAACGTTATTTTCTAAGAAGCAGCCAATAAATCTTACTAGAAAAAATCTTAAGCTTAAGAAGGATTTATTATTTCAAATATTAAAGGTTGCTATGCCAGCCTCTATAGGACAGTCTGCCGCTGCCTTTGGATTTATTATCTTAAACGCATTTGTACTCTCCTACGGAACAGCAACATTGGCTGCCTTTACAATTGGCAATCGTATCAACTCTTTGGTTTTAATGCCTGCTATGGGAATAGGTAGCTCTATAGCTACAATAATTGGGCAAAACTTAGGGGCAGGAAAAAATGATCGGGCTAAATTAGCCTTCAAAACTAGTGTTTATTTGTCAACTTTATTTATGGTGGCTGGATGTACTATTCTCTTAATTGCATCACGCAATGTTGTAGGAATATTTGTTAAAGACGATCCTGAGGTATTAAAGCTAGGTATACGGTATTTGCGTTTAATTTGTGTAGGGTTACCCTTAATGGGTATATTTCAAACCTTGATAGGTACCTTCCAAGGCTCAGGGCATACTGGTTACAGTATGACAATGGAAATGGGTAGGCTATGGGGCTTAAGAATACCAATGATAGTTTTATTTAGATACTTCACCGATTGGGGTTCAGACTCTGTTTGGTATTCAATGCTTTTAAGCAACCTATTTATATGCATATTGGGTTATTTAATTTACCTTAAAGGTACATGGCAGCAGAAGGTTATTCATGAAAAGGCAGTTATTTAATATCCTTCTTCTTGCCTTTTATGATTAATTTTGTTTTTAATTAAATAGCTGTCCTCAATTTCTTTATGGTTGAAGCCTAGAGCTATCCCCAGTTCTATAAATCTTTTCCACAGGCCCTTGTAATTATCTTGAGTTTGATCTAGCTGAAATATTGTTATTTCCTTAAAAACCTCTAAAAACATATCGGTGGCTGTAGCAGTGCTTAATGTATTTTCAATAGTTAATTTGCTATAGCCCTTTTCCAACCCTATACTTAATATAAAGTGTAGGCAATCCACATACTCCTCTAAAATAACCTTTTTTTCTGCAGGGCTTTTTAAGCTCCAGTATTTAAAGCATCTTGTTTCATTAGCTAATTCACCAAGCTCCACCAGTAGAGCAAGTATTTTCCTTGAAATTAGGTTTTCATTCTCCAAGTTATGCTCCCGTAAAATTTTCATATCTAAATTCTTTTGTATTTCAAAGAGCTTTATTATATCCATGCTATACCTCCTTTAAAAAACTCTAGTATAGACTAGAGTTTTCTTTATTTTCCGCAGCACTTCTTATATTTTTTTTCACTTCCACAGATACAAGGTTCATTTCTTCCTATTTTAATTTCCCTTACAACTGTTTTGCTTAAATTGTATTCTTTTTTTATTTCTTTTCTTCTATCCTCTGTTAGTATATTATCCCACTCTTGAAGATTATATAGCCAATGGGCTTTAGCTTCGTGCATATTATAGTATAGCTTTTCAAAATCTATTCTTAAATCTATTGTTGAGATCTCTGTTAATTCTTCTAGCTGTATAGTTTCATAGATGCTTTCATTTATACCATCTAAAAACCCCATAAAGTAAGTTGGTTCAACCTTATATTTATCCGCCAGCTCTTTAATAGATCCCTGTATAATTTCTTCCTTATTATGTAGAATAGCTTCATAAATACCCTTTTCTATTTCACAATAGTCCTTCCAAAATTTGTTTGCACTAGCCTCATCTCTTTCTTCAAAGGCTATTTCTTTCCATTTTTCGTATATGCTCATTTTCAACTTCTCCTTTGTATTTCATATTCCAATAAACATTATATTATAAACCTAAGTAAGTTACAATATATAGATATTTACTTTTACTGATGGCACTCGGTGTTAAAGAGTAATAAGTATTTTTAAATTTAGTGTTATTATAAGTTAAATGTGGTTATAAATATAGTTAAGAGTAGAAAACAAAAAGGAGGATGTTTATGGAATCAATAGGTAATTTATTTCAAACAGGTGACTGGAAGGGTGAAAAGCATGTACCGGTTATTCATATTCCAGAAAAGGTAAAGGCAGGAGAAAAATTCGATTTAAAGGTTTCAATTGGTGATGCAATAGGGCATCCAAATTCATTTGAGCATTACATCGCTTGGTTTAAAGTATTATTTCATCCAGAAGGCGGAAAATTTCCAATTGAGTTAGCTACCTTTAATTTTGCTGCCCACGGTGAAGGTGATAATTTTACTGAGCCTGTTGGACTAAGTACAATAAAGCTAAGTAAATCAGGAACTATCCATGCAATTAGCTATTGTAATATTCACGGTCTATGGGAAAATACTAAAGATATAGTTGTAGAGTAGCAGCTTAATTTATTGTAGAATTTTATAGGGTCAAAAAAGCATCAAAACCCAGCAGAGGTATCTGCTGGGTTTTCTAAGTTTTCTTATAAAATTGGTGAAAATAGCCGAGCTATTGATTCTTTTACTCTATAGGATATACCTCTTTTCTTATGCTCCACCAATAGTATTTCTTTACAATCCTTTAGGTCTTGTAAAAAGTCTTCATACATTTCTTTATTAAAGCTTGTATCATAAATAAAGGCATTTACCTCAAAATTCAGTTGAAAGCTACGTATATCCATATTAGCAGTACCTATACTGGCAAAGTTATTATCGGCAATAACAATTTTGCTATGTATAAAGCCCTTCTGATACTCATATATCTTCACTCCAGCCTCTAAAAGCTCCATAAAATGTGACCTAGATGCCCAAAACACGGTTTTATGATCATATCTTCCTGGTAAAATAATTCTTACATCTACTCCGCTTAATGCTGCTGTTTTTAAAGCCATCAGTATACCTTCATCGGGTATTAAATATGGGGTTACAAAATATACTCTATCGGTTGCGGAGTTAATAGCAGTAAAGTAGGCTTGATGTATAGATTCCCAGTATGAGTCCGGGCCACTGGCGGCAATTTGAATCATTTGCTCGCCACAATGTCCCTGCTTAGGGAAGTATCTTCTACCATCTAGCTCTTCTCCACTAACAAAATGCCAATCCATCAAAAAAATTGACTGTAATACATATAATGCTTCACCTTTAATTTTTAGATGTGTATCCCGCCAATAGCCTAAACGAGGGTTTTTACCTAAGTATTCATCTCCAATGTTTATTCCACCTAAAAACCCTATTATACCATCTATAACTAATATTTTTCTATGGTTTCTGTAATTCAATCTGCTACCAAATAAGGGTATAGTAACAGGTAAAAAAGGATACAGCTCTACTCCAGCATCCTGCATAGCTAAAAAGAATTTTTTGCTAGCCTTCCAGCAGCCAACAGCATCATATATCAACCTTACCTTTACTCCAGCCTTTGCCCTCTCAATTAGTGCCTGCTGGATTTTGAAGCCTATTTCACTTTCTTTAATAATGAAATATTCCATATGGATATGGTCTTTAGCTTCTTTTATGGCGGTAAGTATTTGACTATATGTGTTATCTCCATTCTTTAATATTTGGCTTTGATTATTAACTGTTATAGGGGATTGTGTATTATTCATAAGCAGTGGTACAAGTCGTCCCCTCAAGTCTTTGAAGGTTTCTTTAAAAATATATGAATTTTTTGAAAAGGAGGCTTGCTCTTTAAGTAGCTGTCTTAAAACCTCATAATCATGTTTTCGTTTTTTAATAAAGGTTTTTTTCTTGCGATGATTTTGACCGATATATAGGTATAAAAACACACCAACTACTGGCAGCAGAATTAACACTAAAAGCCACGCCATAGTTCTTGACGGGTTTCTATTTTCCATTACAATAATTATACTTATAAAAAAGGTTAATACTGCTAAAAAATAAGTTATAAAGCTTAAAATGGTCAATAAATCACCTCCAAGCCATTGAGATTAAAGCTGTGTTAATGCACAATTATCATTCTCTAAAATAACATCTATCACTTCAGCCAATAGCTTTTGTCTATCTATCTTAAACAATATGTCATCTAAAATGTCAGATACTATAAGGGAATCCCTTTTCATCTTTGATTGCTGTTTTGGAGCTCTATTTATTTCACTAATTATTTCTTCAAGGCTATAAATTTTTAAGTCATCTATTTTTTTATAGGAAGCCATTGCTTCAACTAAGCCAACATAAACATCACTATATGTGGCTCTATTATCTAAGCCCATTAGCTTAATCAATCTCGGTATTATAAATTCTAGTATTAATCGATTTGAAGGTATACTATGGTGAAGCTTAAAAAGCTGACCCAACTGTGTAACAGCTTTAATATCTAAGTTCATGAAAAAGGCTAATGCATCTTCTTCTTCTATATCTCCTTCTATATAGTACTCTTTTCCCTTCAAGGATTTAAAAGCTTTTAGGGTATCTAAGTAGCCTAAGGTTAAATTTCTCCTAGCCCTTTCAGTAGTAAAGTCTAGAATATTACCAAGGGATTTTTTTGGGGTAATATATATGACCTCAAGGTCGTTATGCTTTATTTTTCTAATTCTTCCTTTACTTAACAGTCTAATAGCAACTACTTTGCGATATCCTTTTTTATATAGCATTTCAATCGGTAAATTATCATAAAAGCCCCCGTCCATAAAAAACTTGCCATCCAGCTTTTTTGATTTAAATAAAGGTAGATATGCTGAAGCCATTAAATAATCAGCCATTTTCCCTTCTGGCACCTGTTCTTTATATATTTCAAGTGGTTTTATTTCTGTAAGAGAAACTGTTACAAAGCCAAAGTCCTTGGATGAGCTTCTAATTAAATCCTCCTGCAATGTGCTGGTTATAAGATCCTGTAATGGCTTATTATCTATGCCAAACCCCTTAATGGTTCTTCTGGCCTCGTCAAAAAGCAGCTGTAGATTATCTGAATTTAGTTGATAATCCGATAATACTTTGTAAACTCTATCATCTATATCTAATACCCTAGTAGGTGTAACATTATACCAAATCTCATGGGCTACATCATAATCTCCCTGCATCATTAAGGCACCATTTAAAGCTCCAACTGATGTTCCTGTAATACCCTGAAATTCTATTCCCAGCTCATTAAAGGCACGCCAAGCTCCTATTTGATAGGCTCCCTTTGCACCTCCACCCTCAAGTGTTATACCAAGCATATATGATTAACCTCCTATTTCTTTCTTTTAATCATTATACTCCATAACTGGAAAAATAAACACTGTAATCAAGGTTAAGTTTTTATAACAAATAAAATACTTAGTTGTTAAATGTATAAAAGACGAAGCAATTTGCTTCGTCTTTTGTTTTTATTTATCTGATAATATTACATATTTGCTAATCTAGCATAGCTTTGGTATCTCTCTTCAGCTTCTTTCTGTGCTTTTGCAAATAGCTCTTCTGCAACCTCTGGGAAGCTATTAACTAAAGAAGCATAACGAACTTCACCCATTAAGAAATCTTTAAATGAAGCCTTAGGTTCTTTAGAATCAAGAATAAATGGATTTTTACCTTGTTCCTTTAGATCTGGATTAAATCTATATAGATGCCAATAGCCTGCTTCAACAGCCCTCTTAGATTGCTCTTGAGTTTTACCCATTCCTGCCTTTATACCATGGGCAATACATGGTGAATAGGCTATAACGATAGAAGGACCTTTATAGGCTTCTGCTTCCTTCATGGCTTTTATCAATTGGTTTTTATCTGCACCCATAGCAACTTGAGCAACATAAACATATCCATAGCTCATTGCTATCATGCCTAAATCCTTCTTCTTGGTCTTTTTACCAGAAGCAGCAAATTTAGCAATTGAGGCAGTTGGACTTGCTTTAGATGACTGTCCACCAGTATTTGAGTAAACCTCTGTATCCATTACAAGAATGTTTACATCTTCACCTGATGCAATAACATGGTCTAAACCACCGAATCCTATATCATATGCCCATCCATCTCCACCTAAAATCCATTGAGATTGCTTAATTAGATATTGCTTTTTCTCAATAATCTCATCTACTATAGCATTACCTTTTTCTGACTCAAGTAATGGTAGTAATTTGTAGGTGGCTTCTTTAGAGGCTCTACCTTCTTCTTTATTATCTAGCCAGAATTTAAAGGCCTCCTTTAGCTCAGAGGATAAGTTTGCTTCTAAGCCTTGTTCCATAAGGTCAGCAATTCTAGCTCTAATTTGTTGAACTCCTAAGAACATACCAAAACCGTATTCGGCATTGTCTTCAAATAATGAGTTTGCCCAAGCTGGACCTCTGCCTTCAGGATTTTTACAGAATGGTACAGATGGCGCACTACCACCATAAATTGATGAACAACCAGTAGCATTGGCAATCATCATTCTATCTCCAAACAATTGAGTTATTAGTTTTACATAGGGTGTTTCTCCACAACCAGCACAAGCTCCTGAAAACTCAAACAATGGTTGGGCAAACTGACTTCCCTTAACTGTTTCAATATTGGTTAAATGAGACTTATCGGTTATTGTTGTAGCATAGTTCCAATTGTCTTTTTGTGCAACTATTTGTGGTTCAACTGGCTCCATTATTAGGGCCTTACCCTTAGGCGCAGGACAGATATCAGCACAGTTACCACATCCAGTACAATCTAATGGACTTACTTGTATTCTATATTGTAATCCTGCAAACTCCTTACCCATTGCCTTAAGTGTGTCCATAGATTCTGGTGCCTTTTTAACCTCTTCTTCATCTAAAAGGAATGGTCTTATGGCAGCATGTGGACATACATATGAGCACTGATTACACTGAATACAGGTTTCCTTCTTCCACTCTGGAACATTAACAGCTATACCTCTTTTTTCATATGCAGAGGTGCCAAGGGGGAATGTTCCATCTTCTGCACCTACAAAGGCACTTACTGGAAGAATATCGCCGTTTTGTGCATTCATTGGTCTTAAAATATCCTTGATGAAGGCTGGCTCTTCAACTGCTGCTGCAGCTTCTTCAGTAGCTCCAGCCCATTCAGTAGGAACATCTATTTTTACTAAAGCATTTACACCTCTATCAACAGCTTCATAGTTCATATTAACGATTTTTTCACCTTTACTTCCGTAGGATTCAACAATAGCATCCTTTAAATACTTAACTGAATCCTCCACAGGAATAACCTCTGCAAGCTTAAAGAAGGCAGATTGACAAATCATATTAATTCTTCCACCTAGCCCAATCTCCGCTGCAATATCGGTTGCATTTATGGTGTAGAACTTGATATCGTTTTCAGCTATATATCTTTTCATTGCTGCAGGAAGCTTCTCAGATAGCTCTTCTGGCTTCCAAATACAGTTTAACAGGAAGGTTCCACCCTTTTTTAAGCCCTTTAATAGATCATATTGATTTACATATGCTTGATTATGACATGCAACAAAATCTGCTTCATCTATTAAATAGGTTGATTTTATTGGTTTTTTACCAAAGCGTAGGTGAGAAATTGTTACTCCACCTGATTTTTTTGAATCATAGGAGAAGTATGCTTGAGCAAACATATCAGTATTATCCCCTATAATCTTTATAGCACTCTTATTTGCCCCAACAGTACCATCGGAGCCTAGACCCCAGAACTTACAGCGAATGGTTCCTTTTGGTGCAGCGTTAACCTTATCTACTACTGGTAAAGAAGTATTAGTAACGTCATCAACTATTCCTACTGTAAATCTATCTTTCGGTTCTTGAGCTTTTAGATTATTGAATACCGCCACTATTTGTGCTGGAATTGTATCTTTAGAGCCTAAACCATATCTTCCACCAATTATAATTGGAGGATTTTCTTTTCCAAAGAACATTGACTTTACATCTAAGTGAAGTGGCTCTGCTAAGGCACCCGGTTCCTTAGTTCTATCAAGCACTGCAATTCTTTTTACTGTCTTTGGAAGTGCATCAAAGAAATATTTTTCACTGAAGGGTCTATATAGATGAACTTTAATAATACCAACCTTTTCACCCTTTTGTAATAAATAATCAATAGTCTCCTCTATGGTATCTGTAACAGACCCCATTGCTATAATAATATTCTCCGCATCTTCTGCTCCGTAGTAGGTGAATGGTGCATATTCCCTTCCTGTTATCTTGCTTATTTCCTTCATATAGTCATTAACTATATCCGGTATTGCATCATAGTACTTGTTAGCTGCTTCCTTAGCTTGGAAGAATATATCAGGATTTTGTGCAGTACCTCTAAGAACTGGATTTTCAGGATTTAGTGCATTGTTTCTAAATGCCTTTAATGCTTCCCAATCCAGTAATTTAGCAAAATCGTCATACTCAATAACTTCGATCTTTTGCATCTCATGGGATGTTCTAAAGCCATCAAAGAAATGAACAAAGGGTACTTTACCTTTAATAGCAGCTAAGTGAGCTACACCGCCTAAGTCCATTACCTCCTGCACACTACCAGTTGCTATTAAAGCACATCCTGTTTGTCTAGTAGACATTACATCAGAATGATCTCCGAAAATTGATAGTGCATGTCCTGCAACCGCACGGGCACTTACATGGAATACTCCAGGTAATAATTCGCCAGCAATTTTATACATGTTAGGAATCATTAACAGTAAACCTTGTGATGCAGTAAAGGTAGTTGTTAAAGCACCTGCTGCAAGTGATCCATGTACTGCACCAGCAGCACCTGCCTCAGATTGCATTTCTGTTACCTTTACTGTTTGGCCAAAGATATTCTTTTGACCATAGGAACTCCATTCATCAACATTTTCTGCCATGTTAGAGGAAGGAGTAATAGGATAAATAGCTGCAACATCAGTAAACGCATAAGCTACATATGCAGCTGCAGCATTACCGTCCATGGTTTTCATCTTTCTTGCCATTATTTTGCCCCCTTTAGAATTATTTATATTGATCTACCACTCTAGGATAGAAACAATGTATCTTGTATACCATCTTAATTATATAAAAAATATACAAATTTTTATAGTGGAACTTTTTTTAACAATTACTTTATTTTTGTTGGTTTTTCTTAATATTCAAAATATTTCGTTATGCATGCTGCTTTTAGGCTTATTAATAATCATCCTTCTGTATATTAGTATCTTTACTCAGTTTTATATAATCTATTATCATTTTGTCTAGGGCTTTGCTAACTTCTATTATTTCATTATTTATATAATCCTCTTCCATTATCAAGTCGTTAAGCTTTTGTCTGATTTTCTCAATATCCTCTTTTAATTTAAGCAGCTCATTATTCGGGTAAGACAATTTTTTAACCTCACTTTAATAATATTGTTTTTGTATTTAATATTATACTTTACCAACAGCTGCCATGTACACTACAAACTCATCATCCCCATCTAATCTCAAAAGAGTATCAGCTAAACTCTGATTATAAGCTGCTATAGCACAGGTTCCCCAGTCAATTGCCTCACAAGCTAAATAAAGGTTTTGGCAAAGGTGCCCTGCATCAAGTAGCATTGTCTTATGGGCAGATATATTATACCGCCATTCGCTTCTATAGGGAATACAGCTCCATATGAATAGTACAGCTGACTTTGCAACAAATTTTTGACCTAAAGTTATATCTAGTGAGTGCTTTTCAAAATTGTCATCCTCTTTTATCAGCTGTAGCTCATGGCTTAAGGCTAAGTATCTATAGATACCTGGTTCAATATCCTTTACATTATTAATAAGTAGGTATGTTTCAAATGGATGCCTTGCACCACCAGATGGAGCAGGTCTTATGGTTGCATAATTATCACCTTTTATTTGGTCAACCCCTTGAGTTGCCCACAGAAGAAATGCTAGCTCCTCTATAGTCATATGTTGATTATTATATTTTCTTTTACTTCTACGCTCCTTCATAACCCTATAAAAGTCGTTGTTTTTTATAGTATCTCCCTTCACCTTTGGTAGCTTAATTGTTGGTGCTGCCTTATCAGCAGGCTTTTCCAAAGGAGGCTGTGTTATTTCCTTTTGCTGGTCGGTTTCAATGTTTTCTAGCAGGTTAAAATTTGCCTTCATAAACTCACGGTTTTCCTTAATAGAATTCATTATAATCACCCCTGTTTTCTATGGTTAGTAATAATTATTTTATAATATTCTACTATTAATGCAACATCCCTTCCCAAATTTTAATCTTTTTGGTAAATGTATTTCTTTTGCTTTCAATAAAAAAACTCCCTAAAATATAGGGAGCTTGAGATTGTAGACAAGGTCTTCAAAATGGTAGACTGATCAAAAGTAGTTTACATTTGTCTACTTCAGCTTAATTAGTAACTCTCCAGCTTTAACCTGTTGATTTTCCTTTACATTAATAACTTCAACTTCACCTTTTTGAGGAGAGGTAATTTTTGTCTCCATTTTCATAGCTTCAACTATTAAAAGACTTTGTTTTTCTTCAACCTCTTCTCCCTCTTTAACTAGCACTTTAATAACAGTTCCTGGAATACTTGCACCTATTTGAGTTTTGTCTTCTGGGTCAGCTAATTTAACAAACTCTTCTTTATTATCTAATCCTGATGCTTTATCATGTATTGATATTTCTCTTCTATTTCCATTCACCTCAAAGGTTACCCTTCTATTTCCTTGTCCATCTAGCTTTCCAATCTCTAAAAGCTTAATAATCAAAACCTTTCCTTCAGCTATTTCAACCTCACAGGTTTCTCCTTCATACAATCCGTGGAAAAACACATCACTACCCATTCTGCTTAAATCCCCATACTCACTAATATATTTTAAATATTCTTCAAATACCTTTGGGTATAGTGAGAAGCTTAATATGTCTTTTATTGTTGGCTCAATATTAAAGCTATCCTCAAGGTGTTTAGCAATAGAGTCAAAGTTCTCCTCCTTTAGCATTTCACCTGGCCTACAGCTTATACTTTCTTCTCCCTTCAAAACAATTTCTTGAAGCTTTTTAGGGAATCCACCCATAGGTTGCCCCATCATTCCCTTAAAGTATGACACCACTGAGTCTGGATAGGTTAATTCTTTACCCTTTTCATAAATATTCTCTGGTGTCAAGTCATTTTGAACCATGAATATTGCAAGATCCCCCACCATTTTAGATGATGGTGTTACCTTTACTATATCTCCCACCATCTCATTAACCTGCTTATACATCTCCTTTACTTCCTTAAAGCGATGACCTAAACCAAAGCTTTCAACCTGTGGCTTTAAGTTGGAGTACTGTCCACCAGGTATTTCATACTTATATACCTCTGTAGTTCCAGACTTTAACTCCGATTCGAATTGGCTATACACTGGTCTAACAGCACTCCAGTATTGTGATATTTCTTCAATAGCCTCTAAATCTAATCCCGTTGCTCGAGAAGTATTTTCTAATGCAGCAACTACAGAGTTTAAGGCCGGTTGACTAGTTAGTCCAGACATGCTATTTATGGCAGTATCTATTATATCCACCCCAGCCTCTGCCGCCATTAAGACAGTAGCCACAGCATTTCCACTTGTATCATGGGTGTGTAGATGAATTGGCATAGACACTTCATTTTTCAAAGCCTTGATCAACTTTTCTGCAGCATAGGGCTTTAATAAAGCTGCCATATCCTTAATTGCTAGAATATGTGCGCCAGTCTTCTCAATACTCTTTGCCATGTCTACGTAATACTTTAATGAATATTTATCTCTAGTTGTATCTAGTATATCACCAGTGTAGCAAATACATGCTTCTGCAATTTTATTGGATTTTAAAACCTCATCAATTGATATTTCCATCCCTTTTAACCAGTTAAGGGAGTCAAAAATTCTAAAAACATCTATACCAGAAGCTGCAGATTCTTGAACAAATTTTCTTATTACATTGTCGGGGTAATTTTTATAACCAACGCCGTTGCTGCCTCTAATTAGCATTTGGAATAGTACGTTGGGTATTTTTCTTCTTAACTCTTCTAATCTATCCCAAGGTGATTCCTTTAGAAAACGATATGCTACATCAAAGGTTGCCCCTCCCCACATTTCAATAGAAAATAAGTCTTTTCCTAATACAGAGGTAGCCTTAGCAATTTTAGTCATATCTATTGTTCTTACCCTTGTTGCCATTAAGGATTGATGGGCATCCCTCATTGTCGTATCAGTTAATAATAGCTTTTTTTGTGACTTAATCCATTCAATTAGTGCTTGGGGTCCGCCGTTATCTAGTGTTTGCTTAGTACCTGACAGGTTTTCTGGTCTAATAACGCTAGGAACAACAGGTACGTCAAATTCCTTTTTATCTCCCTGAGTTTCATTCACAACCTTTTCTCCAATATATCTAAGCACCTTTAGCTCTTTATTTGTTTTAGGTGCTATATCAAATAGCAATGGATGTTCCGCAATGAATCCTGTATCACATTCTCCCTTTTTAAATGTCTCATGATTCAAGACATTAACCAAAAAGCCTGTATTTGTTTTTACTCCAGATATTTTTAGCTCTTTTATTGATCTTATTGACTTGCTAATTGCATCATCAAATGTTCTTGACCAGGCAGTAACCTTCACAAGTAAGCTATCATAATATGGGCTTACAATGGCTCCTGTAAATCCATTGCCTCCATCTAATCGTATGCCAAATCCAGAACCAGACCTATATACATCTATCTTGCCTGTATCAGGTGCAAACTGATTTGCTGGATCTTCCGTAGTTACTCTACATTGAATAGCATAGCCTCTAGTAGTAATATCTTCTTGGCTTCTTATTCCTATTTCATCAGAATCTAAGGAATAGCCCTGTGCCACAAGAATCTGATTTTGAACTATATCGATTCCTGTTACCATTTCTGTAACGGTATGCTCCACCTGTATCCTAGGGTTCATTTCTATAAAATAATGATCTCCATGTATGTCTACTAAGAATTCTACTGTTCCTGCATTACTATAATTAACAGCCCTCGAAATTTTTAGAGCGTCCTCACAGATGGCTTTTCTTTTCTCTGCCGATATGGTAATGGCTGGTGTAAACTCTATCAGCTTCTGATGACGTCTTTGAATTGAACAATCCCTTTCAAACATATGCACTATATTGCCATATTGATCTCCCAACACCTGTACTTCAATATGCTTAGGTTTCTCTAGGAATTTTTCAATAAATATATCCTCTATACCAAAGGCTTTTTTTGCTTCATTTTTAGCACTGTAAAATGCCTCCATCAATTCTTCTTCCTTATGGACTATTCTCATGCCTCGACCACCGCCACCTGCAGCAGCCTTAATCATAACTGGGTATCCACAATAATCGGCAAATTCTCTTGCCTCCTTTTCATTGCTTATTGGCTTTTCTATTCCTGGTATTGTTGGTACATTAGCATTTTTTGCAACTATCTTTGATTGAATTTTATCCCCTAGTTTTTCAATCATAGTATGATGGGGTCCTATAAATGCAATACCTGCCTCACTACATTTTCTTGCAAATTCAGGATTCTCTGCTAAAAACCCGTAGCCTGGATGTATTGCGTCTACCCCTTTTTTTAGGGCAAGACCAATTATTTCATCAATACTTAAATAAGCTTCAATCGGACCTTTATTCTTGCCTATTAAATACGACTCGTCTGCCTTTGTTCTAAATAACGAGGTTTTATCCTCGTTTGAATAAACTGCCACTGTTCTAATGCCAAGCTCGTTGCAGGCTCTAAAGATTCTTATGGCAATCTCACCGCGATTGGCAACCAAAACCCTTTTAAACCTTTTAATTTTCATGATTACTCACTCCCCTAATACTAAATTCATTTTTGTGGATATATATTCAGTTGTACTAATAATTATTTTCAAAATAATTAGTATGATTATATAATAACATTATTAAATTTTCAATATTTTTTATTTTGTTTTTATTTTGCTTTGATGTATAAATATTTTTTTATGGAAATTTTCTTTAAACTGAAAGTATATAATAATATTCCAACAAATTTAAATAAAAATACCCCTTATCATTAAGGAGTATTTTTTGCCTAACAAGTTACAATTATCATTTAGTTTTCTTTATAGGGCTTTAACTGTTTCCTCAACTAATTCCTCCATTAGTTCTTTAACTGGCACTATTTTCTTTAATTTATGAGCATTTTCACCTACAAATATTAAACCATTTTCAAGCTTTCCCTTTACTGCATTAATTAGAGCTGTTGAAATACAGTAGGGGCTTTTTAATGGGTCACATGGCCTTAAACAACCATAGCACTTGGTTATAGGAATGTTATCTAGCTCTAGTTTTTTAATAAACTCATTTCTAATGGCTCTTCCTGGCATTCCAACTGGACTTTTCACCAATACTATATCCTCTTTCTTTGCATTAACATATGCCTGTTTATATTTTATATCGGCATCACACTCCTCTGTAGCTGCAAATCTTGTTGCCATTTGCACACCAGAAGCACCAATTTTTAAGTATTTTGCTATATCTAAACCGTCATATATTCCACCGGCTGCAATTACGGGTATTGCCCTTTGACCTCTATCTTGAAAAGCCTTTAAAGCTTCAATCACTTCTTTAACAATTTGAGGTAAATCTGGCTTATTCTTGCTTTGAAGCTCCTCCATAGAAAAGCCTAAGTGCCCACCTGCCTCTGGCCCCTCAACAATAACCATATCTGGCAAATAGTTATACTTACGCTTCCACACCTTTGTAATAACTGACGCCGCTTTTCCTGAGGATACTATGGGCGCAATTTTAGTTTGCGAACCCTTAATAAGCTCTGGAAGCTCCGTTGGCAGCCCTGCACCAGAAATTATAATATCAATTTTCTCTTCAACAGCAGCCTTAACCATATCTTTATAGTTATTAATTGCAACAAGCAGATTTACACCTAAAATACCCTTAGGGCTTAACTCCCTTGCCTTTTTTATTTCTTTTTTCAGACCCCTTACATTGGCCTCATTATTATTTGTCTCAAAATCTGGCTCTCTAAAGCCTATTTGAACTCCAGATATTATTCCTACCCCTCCTGCATTTGCTACTGCTGAGGAAAGCTGGGATAAGGATACACCTACCCCCATTCCCCCTTGAATAATTGGAACTGGTGCAACTAAATCTCCTATACGAAGTGGTGATAATTTCATTTCATCTACTCCTTGTTAACTTATTATTATTATTTATTAATTATTTTATCATATATTTTGTACAAGTAACCCTAAATATCTTCCTTTATTATAAAGAAAACTTATTTTCACTTATTTTAGAAGCTTGGTGGTACTTATCTCCCCCTTAGTAAGCGGTAGTGTTAGTAATACCCCAGAGATAGTAGCAATTATGTAAACTGTGTAATTGGACATTAATGTATTTTTTTGATATGATGACATGGATACCAATCATAAAGGAGCGTTTTAAAAAATGGATAATAACAAAGTTTTAGCAGTAGTAGGAGGCAAAAAAATTACACAGAGTGATTTAGATAATGTTTTAAAAAGCATTGATCCTCAACAGGCTAAGCAATTTTACTCTGAAGAAGGCAAAAATAAGCTATTACAGGAGCTAGTTAGTCAAGAATTATTGTACCTAGATGCATTAGATACAAAGCTTCAAGAGGAGCCTCAGTATTTATTAGAGGTTGAAAGGGTTAAGGTAAACCTGTTAAAGCAGTTTGCCATCAGTAGAGCTATTGCCAATGTCACCGTAACAGAAGATGAGGCATTAAGCTATTATAACGATAACTCCGCAAGCTTTAAAAGCCCAGAATCAATTAGTGCAAGTCATATTCTTGTAGAGTCCGAGGAATCAGCCAATAAAATTATTGATGAGATTAATGACGGTTTAGAGTTTAAGGATGCAGCCGCTAAATACTCAAAATGTCCTTCTAAAGAAAAGGGTGGGGAATTAGGCTATTTTACTAAGGGAAAAATGGTACCAGAATTTGAGGAAGCTGTATTTAAAATGGAGGTTAATGAGTTAAGTGCACCAGTAAAGACTCAATTTGGTTATCATATTATAAAGGTCCTTGATAAGAAGCCTGAAACACTTCATTCATTTGAAGAGATAAAAAATCATTTAACTCAACAAATGCTATCACAAAAACAACAGGAGGTATTTTACAATAAGGTAGAAGCCCTAAAGGTTAAGTACCCTGTTGAAATAATGATTTAAGTCAGCACTACACATGTAAAAGCCTATCAAATGGATAGGCTTTTTTTATCACCTATAATAGCTTTTTGAATATTATAAGTAGAAAGCTATTTTTAAAGGTGGTGACTTTTTGTGTACATTCAGCATAACTGGAATTTTCGAAGCCTAGTTTGTGGTGTGAATACTAAAATTCCAATTAACTCAGGGGAATACGTTACAGCCATCAACTTTGATAATGCAGCTACCACTCCTCCCTTTAATTATGTTCTTCAGGAGATTGTAAGATTTGCTCCATGGTACTCTTCAATTCATCGGGGAACTGGCTATAAATCTCAGCTTTCTTCAAGCATATATGAAGCCTCAAGAAAGGTAGTGGCGAATTTTGTAAATGCTAACTTATCTAGTAGCACTGTTATATATGTTAAAAATACCACAGAGGCAATTAATAAGGTAGCTCGACATCTTGCTGGCTCACCTGATGATGTTATAATTAGTAGCTCTATGGAGCATCATTCAAATGACTTGCCCTATAGAAGCAAGTTTAAAGTAGAGTATATTTCACTTGACAATAAAGGTAGATTAGATATTAAGGACCTAAGTAATAGGCTTAGCAAGCATAAGGGAAGGGTTAAGCTAGTGGCAATAACTGGAGCATCAAATGTTACTGGCCTTATAAATCCTGTAAATTCCATTGCAGCTTTATGTCATAAGCATAATTCTAAAATTTTAGTTGATGGTGCTCAATTAATACCCCATCACCCTTTTGATATGTCTCCTAAGGATCCAATAGAGCATATTGATTTTTTAGTTTTTTCCTCCCATAAAATGTATGCTCCCTTTGGAATTGGAGTATTGGTAGCTCCTAAAGAGGTTTTTACTAACCCTTCAGATCAAGTTGGTGGAGGTACTGTTGACTTGGTAACCCATGATTATGTTAAATGGGCAGAGCTTCCAAATCGTGAGGAGGCAGGCACCCCTAATCTAATAGGTGTAGTAGCTCTTACCTCAGCAATAAATATGCTTTCATATGTTGGCTTAAGCAAAATATCAGCCCATGAATTATCCTTATGTGAATATGCATTTAATGAGCTTAATAGAATTGATGGTATAAGCCTCTATGGAGACACAGACATTGTTGACAGAGTAGCTATTATTCCTTTTAATATAGATGGAATACCCCACGATATTACAGCTAAAATATTGTCTTATGAGGGTGGTATTGCAGTTAGAAATGGCTGTTTTTGTGCACAGCCCTACATACAAAAGCTACTAAAGATTAGCGAAAGAGATATAGAAGATAGAATAAAAAATCCAGCACTACCTCATCCTGGTGTTGTTAGACTTAGCTTTGGATTATATAACACCCATAATGAGGTGGCCTATCTAATAAAGCTGTTAAAAAAAATAATTAAAAATAAAAATTACTACTATAGATTATATAAGGATTAAAGGTGTAGCTTTTTTACATTATAAAAAAAGATTAATTACTGCTTTTGCTTTATTATTATAGTTTTTGGATAAACTAATTTTAATAAATAAAAAAGGAGTAGTTTGTCTTGAGCAAAAAAGTAAACCTATTGATGTTTAGTGGTGAATTTGATAAAGCATTAGCGGCTTTTATCTTAGCAAATACAGCAAGGGATATGAAGCATGATGTAACGATGTTTTTTACTTTTTGGGGTTTATTTTTAGTAAAAGACCCTAACAAATTCTCAGATGAGGATAAAACCACCTACGAAAAACTCTTTAGTATGATGACCCCCAAAGGGATTGGAGATTTGCCACTGTCTAAAATGAATTTTGCTGGTATTGGAAAAGATATGCTGAAGGAAATGATGCTTGATGATGACACCCCACCTCTATCTGCCTTTCTGAAGGGAGCTATTAACAAAGGGGTTAAATTTTATGGCTGTAAGCTTTCAATGGAGGTCATGGGTCTTAAAAAAGAAGAAATGCTGGATCAATTGGAGGTAGTAGATGCAAAGACCTATATGGAGGATGCTTTAGCCTCTGACATGCAGCTATTTATTTAGCAGCCTACACACTTCCAGCTATTTATAATATTACAGTTATATTACATTTAATATAAAAGTGTTGTAATTTTTATTATTATACCATATAATATCTCGTGTAGTAATAAATACCATAGAAAAGGAGGTCGTGCAACGTGATTAACAATAATAAATTAGTTTTCAAATGCATGTCTTTACAATTAAATAATAATGCACGACTTATGCTTCTGTAAAAACAGCTACTATTTATTTATGTAAAATAGAAATTTAAGCCATAGGTTGTGTAATTTATACCTGTGGCTTTTTATATTTTTAGACCCACTTAATAGGATGTAGTATGCTCAATTTTAAGCATAGCTATCTTTTAAGGCCATAGAATAATCTATGGCTTTTTTTATTAAATATAATGTATAAAACTCCATTACATTATTAGAAAGGAGCTGATTAAAAAATGATCAAAATTAAAATGGTGATTAAGCTTTAAGAAAAACAACTATAAAATAATCTTAGGAGGTAGATCAAATGTCAGTATTAAATTTTACATTTAGATTTAATTCATATCAAATAGCTTTTAACATCAATAAAAACCAAGGGAATAACAGGCTTATAATAGATAATGAGTTTGAGTATGTTGAAAAAATAAGGGAAGCTGCCGAAAAACAGTTTCACTTTATGGCAAAAACATTCTAATTCTATTATAGGGGGTTAAAAAATGAAACAATATTCAATTGAATTTCATACATTTAAATTGAATGAGGCACTATTCTTATGAAACTAAAATACGGAGGTAGATATAAATGTCTTTAGTTGATTTATCACTAAACATAGCAAATTTTAATATAAGGCTTAATATTAACAAGGAAAAGGTTAATAAAATAGAAAGCTTAGATAAGGTTCTTCGAAATGAGAAGGCCTATAATGAGGCTGTTGATAATATAGAGCTTATAAAAGCTAATTTGCATAATATGAATATTTTTAAGTAAAAATCTGAGGTGAATAATTAGTTATTCACCTCAGTTTCTTTTTGCCAAAACTCAGTTAGCAGGCTGCTTATTTTTTTGTCATTTATTATTCGGTGCTCCTTCCAACTGCTTGGGAACAGCCTTTTATAGCTACTGGTTACATATCTGTCGTCAATTAAGAGTACTACGCCAGCATCCTTCTCGGTTCTAATAACTCTTCCAGCTGCCTGTAATATTTTATTCATTCCTGGATACTTAAACCCATATTCATAGCCACTATTGTATTTTTCTTCATAATAATCCCTAATTAGGTTAGTTTCCATGCATATTTGAGGCAAACCAACACCAATTATTATGGAGCCCAATAATCTATCCCCTATTAGGTCTATACCTTCAGAGAAAATTCCCCCTAGAACACAAAACCCCATGTATGGTTTATTATCCTGTAGCTGAAACTTCTGTAGGAATTCATCCCTCTCCTCCTCTGTCATATAGGGGGCTTGTATTAATATATTGTAGTGTGGATAATTTTCTCTAAAGATTGAAGCTACAGAATCCATATAGCTATAGGAGGGAAAAAATACTAAGTAGTTTCCTTTTTTAGCCTCCACTACTTTTTTTATGTATTGACTAATTACATTATAGCTATTTTTTCTATCAACATATCTAGTAGATACATTCCCAGCTATTAATAGACATAATTTCTCTCTATTGAAGGGTGAATCAAGCAATAGGCAGTAATCATCTTTATCACCACCTAGGACATTTCTAAAATAGTTAATTGGTGTTAGTGTAGCCGAGAAAAAAACTGCAGTTTTCCCTCGTTTAAGTGCCCCCTTCAATAGCGTAGATGGGTCTAGGCAAAAAATTTTAAGCTTTGTTTCCTTTCCCTGGGCTTCAAGGTATGTAATATAGTTTTCATCATAAAACTCAGATATTTTTATAAAGGCAATAATATCAAAGTATAATTGTAAAAACTCTTCACTAATTTCTTCCTCTTGATTTTCAGAGAAAAAATAATCACATTCTTCTGCAAAGCCCTTTAATAAAGAATATATACCTGATGGTTCCTCCTTTTGTATATAAAATCCATCTTCATTACATAGCTTGCTCATATTCAATAAATAGCTGTTTATTTTTTGAAGAGATTTAGCAATATCATTACTGATTTTCTTTATATACTTTTTTTCTTGAAGAATTCTACTTTTAAATATTTCTGCTGAAAACATCATTCTAGCACGTTCAACTAAATTATGGGCTTCATCAATCAAAAATGTATAATCTCCTCCATACTCAAGAAAAAATCTCTTTAAGTAAACCCTTGGATCAAATACATAGTTATAATCACAAATTACACAGTCTGACCATAAGGTTAATTCTAATGAAAACTCAAATGGACATAAAGTATACTTAATTGCCAATGCTTCTATTGTATTTCTGTCAAATTTTTCTTCCTCAATAATCTCCTTTAGGGCTGCCTTTAATCTATTATAGTAGCCCTTTGCATACTGACATTCATCTGGACTACAGCTTTTTGATTTTTCAAAGCATATTTTATCCTTTGCAGTTATTGTAACAGCTTTCAAATGTAGACCCTGTGTCCTTAATTTGTCTATAGCTTCTTCTGCAACCTGCCTTGTTATGGTTTTTGCTGTAAGATAAAAGATTTTAGAGGTTTTACCTTCTCCCATTGCTTTGACTGCTGGAAATATAGTTGATATAGTTTTACCAATTCCAGTTGGTGCTTGTATAAATAATTTCTTTTCTTCCTTTATTGTTTGATAGACCGAAACCGCAAGCTTTCTTTGCCCCTTACGATAATTCGCAAATGGAAATTTCAATGTTTTTGCTGAGTAATTTCGCTTTTCCTCCCAATTTTTAAGTAGGTTTCCCCACACAATATACTCATCTATCAAGTAAAAAAAATACTCCTTAAGCTCACTAAATGTGTATGTTCTTCTGAAGCTTTTAGCTTCTTTAGTCTTTATATTATAATATGTTAGCTGTAAATCTATCTCCTCAAGATTGTTTTCTGTAGCATATATATATCCGTAGCCTTTAACCTGCCCCCAGTGAAGATGGTTATAATCCTCTGTTATCTCTGTAATAGGTACTGAAACAGTTTTTATTTCATCTAAAACTATCAACCCATCCAGTTTTAAAACTCCATCTATTCGCCCAGTTAAATTAAACAGATATCCTCTGTATTCCAATTGATGCTTAATTGACACCTCAGATTCATCATCATTACTATAACCTTTTTGTACCTCCTGATGCCCCCTTATTCCCTCAAGTGCAGCTCTAGGCTGAGAAAACTGTAGGTTAAGGTCTCCTCCCCTCAGTACAAATTCCACAAGATTTCTAACAGATATGTTTATTTCCTTTATCATAGTATTACATTCCTTACTGTTTTATTGGTTATCTTGGTTAAATGAAAAACTAAAT
>NZ_WBZC01000010.1 GCF_009017275.1 Alkaliphilus pronyensis
TTAAGGAAAAGAAAAAGTACAAAGCATAGAAAAATAAAGTACACAGGGTGACGGTTCTTGTGTGTTCTTAACAAAGGAACACACAAGAACCGTCCCCCTGAGCTGTAACAGAGGTGAGAGACTTTGAATATTAATTGGTTTCCGGGTCATATGAAGAAAACTAGAGAGCTGCTTAAGGAGCAATTAAAACTTATAGATGTTGTATTTGAGCTATTAGATGCAAGAATACCCTTTAGCAGTAAGAATCCAGAGATTAATGAAATAATAGCTAATAAACCTAGAGTAGTAATCTTAAATAAGGCGGATCTAGCCGATGATGATATAACCAATAGTTGGATTAACTATTACAAAAACAATGGTGTTAGTGCTATTCCAGTGAATACAATCACAGGTAAAGGCTTGAAACAGGTACTACAGACCGGGGAAGAGGTAGTAAAGGAAAAAATGCAGGCCCTTAAAAGAAAGGGTAGAAGAGAAAGAGCAGTTAGAATAATGATGGTAGGAATTCCAAACGTAGGTAAATCATCTATGATAAATAGATTGGCTGGTAAGAAGAGCGCACAGACAGGAGACAAGCCAGGGGTAACAAAAGGTAAACAGTGGATAAGGCTGAAGGGAAATTTAGAGCTATTAGATACACCGGGAATACTTTGGCCCAAATTTGAAGACCAAGAGGTTGCATTAAAGCTTGCCTTTACTGGGGCCATTAAGGATCAAATAATGGATATAGAAACCTTAGCCCTTAAACTGATTGAACACATATCCCTTCAACACTCAGATTTAATTGAGGAAAGATATTCCCTCGGAAATATTGGCGAAAGTCCACTTGAAACTATGGAATTAGTGGCTAAAAATCGAGGTTGTATCATAAAGGGTGGAGAAATTGACTATACACGTACAGCAAATATTATACTAGATGAGTATAGAAGTGGTAAAATTGGTAGAATTTCTTTAGAGAAGCCTTGCGATATCAAAAAGTGAAGTTTAAAGTGGGGATGATATAAAATGATGCTTGAGATTGAAAGGAATCTTTGGAAAGCTGGCTATGAAAAAATTGCATGTATAGATGAGGTGGGAAGAGGTTGTCTGTTTGGCAGCGTTTTAGCGGCAGCAGTAATCCTACCAAAAGAATTATATATTGAAGGAGTAAGAGACTCTAAAAAGTTAAGTGCAAAAAAGAGGGAAGCACTATATGAAATTGTGAAGTCAAATGCAATTGCTATAGGAGTTGGAACAGTGTCTCCAGAAATTATTGATAAAATAAATATTAAAAAAGCTACAGTATTAGCTATGAAAAAAGCAGTCAATAATTTAAAGGATTCAGCTGGAGAAAGGATTTTGCCCGAATATCTATTAATTGATGCAGAATCCATTAGTATTGATATTCCACAAAAATCTATTATTAAAGGGGACGATACTTCCCATGGAATTGCAGCAGCCTCTATCGTTGCAAAGGTGATAAGAGATAGAATGTGCTTAAAATGGTCAAAGGAATATCCTAATTACGGCATTCATCAACATAAGGGTTATGGCACTAAACTACATAGAGAAGCTCTTTTAAAATATGGGCCTAGTAAAATGCATCGAATGAGCTTTCTTAAAAAGATATTGCAGGGTCAATAAATGAAAAAGAAAACTGGGTATATTGGTGAAGCTGTAGCGAAGAAATTCCTGTTAGATAAAGGCTATAAAATACTGTTCCAGAACTATAGAACAAAATTTGGTGAAATAGACATAGTGGCTACTATTGATAATATAGTTGCATTTATAGAAGTTAAAACGCGAAAAACTATAGCCTATGGTATGCCTAGAGAGGCTATTAACTATAAAAAGCAAATGAACTATAGAAGATTAGCAGACCATTTTATTTTAAGTAACCCATCGATACACAACAAAGACTTTAGGTTTGATGTAATAGAAGTAATTATTACAAATGAAAAAAAGCAAATAAAACATATAAAAAATGCTTTCTAAGCTGACTCTTAAAATTAGACCTTTAAGAGTCAGTTTTTTTAATGCTCAGTAATTTAGGTAGAGTAAAAACACCCTCAATACTGGGCTTTCATTATCATCCTTATAGAATGTAACTAATATAACATATACTAGAATATAAAATGTTACATTAGTTAAGCTGTGTTAGCTAAAATATTTCTTGTAATTATTTAAAAAATTAATAAAAAACAGACATATGACAAAAATAGACATATTTCGATGAAGGAAATGCTGATCAAGTGTAGAATAAATAAAATAAAAAAGTAACTGTAAAATATATTTAAAAGTTAATATTGGAGATGCAAAATGTATATAAACTTTTATTCTATTAAGTTAATAGTTTTATTGCTATTAATTCTAATGGCTTCAATAGCTGATATTAAAACATATCGTATAAGTAATAAGCTGATAGTATCAGGAATAATAATGGGGGCTTTAATTAATCTTTGTGAAGATAGCCTATTTGGTCTTATCGAAGCATTAACAGGTATTTTAATTCCAATTATAGTGCTGTTTTTACTTTTTTATTTAAGAATGTTAGGGGCAGGAGATATTAAGCTTTTTAGTGCTATAGGGGCTATTATGGGTTCTGATTTTGTAGTAGAATGCTTAATTTGGTCTTTTTTGAGTGGAGGAGTATTATGTTTTTTTATTATGATACTGAGAAAAAACTCAAGGGCTAGGCTTAAGGTATTATACAACTATATTATTGCTTGTGTAACAAGCTTAACTCTTTTACCCTATGAAGAAGGTAGCTCTTCTCATAATGCCAGATTTCCTTTTGCAATAGCAATATCACTTGGTTCGCTGATTTCTATATTTAGCAATATTTAACTAATTTATGGGAGTGTTAATATGAAGCTGAAACTTGCAATAGTAGATACCGACCTAGACTATTTAAATGCATTAGAGAATTATTTAATGAATAGCTTTTCACAAAGATTTCAAGTAAGCTTTTTCACTCAACCTGACTATTTACTAAAGGAGTTAAAAAAGGAAGATAGCAAAATAGATATATTATTAATAAACTCCCAACTATATTGTGATACTTTAAGCAAAAAAAATATAGGTATAGTTATTCTTTTAATTGAGGAGTTATTAACTACATCATTAGATAATCTACCTTGTGTAAAAAAATATCAACCTGGAAATCAACTAATGGCAAATTTAATTAATATATATGTAGATGCCTTCCCCAATCAGTTTTTAAAACCAAATAAAAACGGAAATACAAGTGTTATAGGAGTCTATTCACCTGTAGGCGGGTCTGGTAAAAGCACAGTGGCAATTTTAACTGCCTATGCCTTAGCTCAGGAGGGAAAAAGAGTTTTTTACTTAAATTTAGAAAATATACCTTCTATTTGTAGCTTTATTGATTGCACACCATCACACAACATGTCCAACCTTTTTTATTACCTGCGAAATAAAAAGAAAAACCTATTACTTAAAATAGAAGGCATAAGACAATTAGATATAGGCTTAGGGGTATATTATTTTCCTCCTATAGAAAAGCTTACTGACCTGGAGGAGGTTACATCTGAAGAGCTGATATACTTAATTAAAGAGCTGAAAAATAGCAATCAGTATGACTATATAATAATTGATTTTGACAGCACTTATAACAGGGATAAAAGAAATCAAATGAATGTATGTGATAAATTACTTTTGGTACTAAACCAGACTACTGTTACTAATGTAAAAGCTAGCATTTTGATTAAGGAGCTTGAAAGACTTTCGTTGGAGGAAGATTCTATAAGCTTAGAAAATATTTATATGATAATAAATAAAGCAAAATCGCCAATAGATATTAGCAATAGACAGTTTACAATAAATAACAATGAAGAGGTATATCTACCCTATATCCAAATTAATAGCCACAATAAAATAATAGATAATAAAGCATTTCTACAACCTTTAATTCAACTGGTTAGAAGGCTTTAACTGCTATAGGAGGAATAAATGAAAGAAAACATTATTAATAGCTTTATTGATGAAATTAAAGAGTGTGTTAGAAAAGAAATTGATTTCAATCGGGCATTTTCAGATGATGAAATTGAAGAAGCTATAGAGAGAATAGTTTTTGAAAAATCCAAGGATACATTTTTAGGAATTAATGAAAAGCACCAGGTAATACAAAGAGTATTTAACGACATGAGACGTTTAGATGTTCTTCAACCAATTCTTGAGGATCCATCAGTAACTGAAATAATGGTTAATGGCGCTACAGATATTTTCATTGAAAAGGATGGTAAAAATCAAAAACTAGATATAAGCTTTTCTAGTAATAAAAGACTGGAAGATATAATTCAAACTATTGTATCTAAGGTGAATAGATCAGTTAATGAAGCATCACCTATAGTAGATGCAAGGTTAAGTGATGGGTCGAGGGTTAATATAGTGTTACCCCCCATAGCTCTTAATGGACCTATACTAACAATAAGAAAATTTCCAGAAAAGCCTATTACAATGGAACAGCTAATTGAGTATGGTACTATTAATCAAGAGGCTATCGAGTTCTTAGAGCTTTTAGTTAAATGTAAGTACAATATATTTATCTGTGGTGGAACTGGATCAGGCAAAACAACGTTTTTGAATGCTCTGTCTAATTTCATACCTTCAGAGGAGAGAATAATAACCATTGAGGATTCTGCAGAGCTACAGATTTATAATGTCGATAACTTAGTTAGACTAGAAACAAGAAATGCAAATACCGAAGGCAAGGGATTAATTTCAATTAGGGATTTAATAAAGGCATCTTTAAGAATGCGTCCCGATAGGATTATAGTAGGAGAAGTAAGGGGTGATGAAGCTATAGACATGCTTCAGGCTATGAACACTGGACACGATGGGTCACTTTCTACTGGACATAGTAACTCCAATAGGGACATGTTAAGCAGATTAGAAACAATGGTATTATGTGGTGCTCAATTACCTGTAGAGGCAATCAGAAAACAAATAGCCTCTGCTATAGACATTATAATTTATATCAGCAGAATGAGGGATAAAACCCGCAAGGTTTTAGAAATTAGTGAAGTGGCTGGCTTTGCTAATGGAGATATAACACTTAACCCATTGTATGTTTTTAAAGAGATTAATGGAACTACTAGCGATAGGGTAAAAGGAGCTTTATTATCAACTGGGAATAGCTTAAAAAATAATAGTAAGCTAAAGGCAGCAGGTAAGCTCACTGTGGGGAGTGATTAAGTGAAGATTATAATATTAGTTGTCTTATTTACTTCAATTGTATTTTTATTAATAATATTATTTAAAGAAAAGCTAAATGTTAATATATACTCACCTCCATTAGATAAAGGTATTATATATTATGATATTTACAATATGAAGGAAAGAGAGTACTTTTTTTACACCCTAATTGCATTTATTTTTTTGTTCTCAATAGGCTATATCCTATATCAAAGTATTTTCTTGTCATTTTTACTAACACCCCTTGCTTTTTTATACCCACAATATAAAAGAAAAGAGATAATCAAAAACAGAAGACTATTGTTACTTAATCAGTTTAAAGAGGCTATGTATGTAATAGCATCTTCCTTGTCTGCTGGGAAATCATTGGAGGGCTCAATAAAGGACGCACTTAAAGATATGATGGCAATATATGATGATCCTGAAACCTTAATCCTTAAGGAGCTGGCTATAATCGTAAAAAGGCTAGAATTAAATGATACGGTAGAGAGTGCCATTGTAGACTTAGCTGAAAGATCCAAACTAGAGGATATTAGAAATTTTGCTGATGTAATAATAATTTGCAAAAGAACTGGAGGCAATCTTATTGAGGTAATGAGTAACACTTCAAAAATAATAGGAGAGAAAATAGCCTTTACACAAGAATTAAATCTAATTTTGGCACAAAGAAAATTTGATCAAAAAATACTTACTATAATGCCCTTTATATTAATAGTGTTATTATCATATATTACACAGGATTATATGGAGCCAATCTTTACAACAGTGGTAGGTAGAATTGTTATGACTATAGCATTTTTTATGATAATGCTTGCAGTTATTATATCTAAAAAAATAATGGAGATAGAGGTGTAGTGGTTTGAAATTAGTTTTTTTCATAGGCTTTATAGTCTTTGTAGCTTTATATACTATCTCAAGAAACAAAGCTTATGAAGTGATGCAACTGGTTGATTCGAAGGAGTATCCATTAAAAAAAATCCTTCCAATAGGCTTAGTTTTATTAGACCTACTCAACTATAGGTATAACAGCTCCTATGATAAAAGGCTACATAGCTATTATAGTGAGTTATATGGTATAAAAAACTCACGGTTATATCTAAAAATCCATTGGGCTAATTTAGTGGTGGTTTTAATGCTAGAGGTATTAATAATTAGTTTATATTTGGGGGTGTTGAATGGTAGCACTATTACTCCAATGTTTATTGTTGTATACATTATGGTGGTTGCACTTACAATATATGGTATAACAAACGAGGTTAAAAACAAAGTTAGAAGAAGGCAGCTATTACTAAAGTTAGACTTCACAGAATTCATTAATAGAATTGCTTTACTAATTGATGCAGGACTTACAATTTCAGCAGCTTTAGAAAAAATTAACCTTCAGTCCAATAGACCCCTATATAAGGAGATAGATGAAATGATAAAGGAAATACAGGGGGGGAAAACAGAGACAGAGGCCCTAGAAAATTTTGCCCATAGATGTAAAGTGCCAGAGATTTTTAAATTTGTATCTATAATATTGCAAACCATTAAAAAGGGAAATTCACAAACAGCATCTATGCTAAGGCTACTTTCAAATGAATGTTGGTCTATGAGAAAAAACACTGCTAAGATACTGGGGGAGGAAGCTTCAACTAAGCTTCTATTTCCAATGATGATTATTTTAAGTGCAATACTAATTATTGTAATCACACCAGCTGTTCTAGCCCTTAGTGGTATGTAATTAATAATTAAAGGAGGTGAGGTTTACATGAATATACTAAAAAGGTTTATGTATGAAGAGGATGGATTAGGAACCGTGGAGCTTGTTTTATTACTGGCTATTTTGGTGGGTTTAGCTTTAATGTTTAGAAAAGCAATAGTAGAATATGTAGGAAAAATACTAGCAAACATTACTAAAAATGAGATAGATCCCACTAACATAGAATCAGGATTATAGCTTTGAATCCATTGGAATGCATAATACTTAGGAATATGTTTTCAATTAATGAAAAGTAAAGGATTGTAATCTATGAAAAATCAACAAGAAAGAGGAAGTATGACTGTAGAGCTGGCTTTGATAATGCCTATAGTACTATACTCTCTTTTATGTATTATTTTTATGCTACTATTACTGTATCAATATGCTTATGTTAAAGCATCAATTAACTCTGTTATTTACGATGCTTCATTTGCATGGGGTAAACTAAGCACTTATAATCTAAAGTCACCAATTATTATAGAGGATATTTTAAAGAGGGGTTATGTAAAAAAATCTCAATTAAAGAATGATTTATACTGGCGATTTGGAGTTTTGAATAAAAATACTGAAAAGACAGAAATCATTAGGGCTTACGCTATAAAGGTTTTAAATAAGTCTAATTTACTAGCTTTAAAGGATAGTAAAGTGGATGTAAATTTAGATGATTATATCGTTTATAAAAAGCTTAGAATTGACATTTATTGTACCTACCAGCTACCTATTAATTTACCAGTAGATTTCTTAAACATAGGTAATGAAATTATAATTAATTCCTATTCTGAAGCTATTATTAATGATCCTCAAGAAAACATTCGAAATACTGATTATATATTAGAGCTTATGGATAGATTTGAAACCACATCAAATATTAAGGCTAAGTACAATAGCTTTATAAATGAGGCGGCTGATAAGGTAAGGAGCTTTAATAAGCAGGGGGACAATGATGGAAGGTAATAATCAACGGGGAGCTATAACTGTATTTTTAAGTATTGTTTTATTAGTTTTTATAATTCTTGCTGGTGTAATAGTTGAGGCAGCAAGACTTAGAGTCAGTGAGTTTCAAGCAAAACGTATAACTAGATTAGCAACTAATTCAGTTTTAGCAGGTTATAATAAGGATTTAAAGGAGGATTATGGTCTTTTTGCTTTAGACTATCAAAATCAAGATGAAATTACTACAGCTTTACAGTATTACATAAATAATAATTTCAAGGTTATTGAAGGCTTACCCAATATAATGGGAAATCAGTTTATAGATAGTAACAGCAGCACAAACTATTGGGATATTTTTGACTATAGAATAGAAACTGTATCTGTAGTACCTGAGTACCCTCTGTTGGAGGATGAGGTTATAAGGCAGCAGATATTAGAGTTCATGAAGCTTAGAGGACCTGAGAAAGTAGTAGAGGTTTTTTTGGACAAGCTATTAGAGTTTAATAACCATAAAAAGTCCATAAAATCCTTTAGCCAAAAGCTAGATATTGAAGAGGAATTATATCAATTAGCAATACTTCATGATACCTTAGAAGACATTACAGACAAGTGTAATGAAATAATGGATGGATATATAGTAGCATTTACAAAGGACTATGTTAGATTAGCTGAAGACTTATATGAATACCAAAAAGAAAAAGAAAGCCTAAATAGAAGAATAGATGATCTTTTAAAAAAATCTAAAAACAGTAATGATATAGAAATAGATAATCAGCTGGAAAGCCTATTACAAAGGCTATCAAGAGTTAGCAATGAAATAAGGGATATAAAAAAAGATATATCTAAAATAGAAAGACAAATAGAAGCGGAAATTCTTAGCTTCGAAGGATTAAACAATGAGGCTGTAAGCATTGTTGATTTAATTACTGCTAAAAATGAAGCTATAAAGACTTTAATTGATAACTTCGAGAATGAGATTAAAGGTGGAGAGAACCAACTAAATGATGAACTAAAGGAAGATATTAAAGAATTCAAAAAAATAATACAAGAAGCTAAGGTACAGTCAATTAAAGATAGTTCCCTAATAAATATTAATAATTTAATGAGAGCACAGCTAGCTTTAGAAAAGCTGACAGGTAATAGAAATCCATCAAGTCAAAAAGATATGATTCTTATTAAGGAAAAAGCTAAAGAAATTCAACTTCTCATTGAATCCTGTATTAAACTGGAGTTTACTAAGGTTAAGGTAGAATATATAGATAATGAAGGGGTTAAAGTAGTTGATGATAGAAGAAGAAATGCTTCGAAGGCAAAGGAGTTTTTGCTGGAGGAAAAGGAAACTATCAAAAAAACAATAGATGCAGATGTATTTAAGAATTTGCCATCAAAGGGCGAAAACAATACCTATATAAATAAGGAAATAGAATTTGATGGTAACAGCGGTAAAGGTGGATATACCTTTGAAAGCTATAATTTACTCAATTCTTTAATGTTTGATAGCTTTAAAGAAGATTTTGTGAATATAAGAGATGAAATATATATAAATGAGTATATATTAGGAATGTTTAAAAGCTATGTATCCGATAAGGAAAGCTTTATAAAAGATCTTAGAAACATAGAAAAACCTACTAAAAGCACATTTCTAGATTATGAAGTAGAGTACATTTTATATGGATCAGATTCTCAAGCAGAAAACTTTAATAAAGCTAAAAGGGATATTTTAGCAATGCGATTTGTATTTAATGTTCTACATGTGTATCAAACACCAAAGCTGGTAAATGATGCAACAATTATTGCAGCTAGCCTATCATCTATTCTGGGGGGTGCATCATTACCATTACTAAAAACTTTAATACTATGTGGTTGGGCAATGTCCTACTCTATTGAGGATGTTTCAAATCTCCTAAAGGGTGAAGAGGTTAACCTAATAAAAAAAACCGACACCATAAAGCTTAACTACGAGGATTACCTACGAATACTTCTGTTAAAGCCTGGAATTGGTAAAATTAAGCTTAATAGAGTTAAAGATTTAATACAGCTAAACATTAATAAAAAGACAGGAGAAGCCCTTGTAGTAGATGAAATGTTTACATATATGAATGTAAATATCAAGTATTCAATTAAATACTTATTCTTTAACTTACCCTTGTTTCAAAGGCTTGTTGCTGCAAATGACAATAGATATAATTATGAAATACAACTTTGGTATGGATATTAAAGGGGATAATAATGAACTATAGAGATTTTAAGAAAGGCGGCTCAATAACAGTTGAGGCTGCTTTAACGCTTCCTTTATTTATTGCTATTATATTAACTATTGGTTTTTTTTCCAGAATACTTTATCTTCATGAAATCATTCAGCATGGCATAACAGAAACTGCCAATGAAATAGCATCGGTTAGTTACATTTACCATGTCAGTGGTATAAAGGATTTACATGAAGCAGTTGAAGATGGCTTAGCTGATTATTCAGCCTCTGCTGATGGCAAAATATATAATATCAAAGATTTATATAGTACAACCTCAGAGATAAGAGAGTTAATACTTAATATTACTGACAATCCACAGCCACAACAATATAATCCTGTTTTTCCTGACAATGTAGATGCTGATACTGAAGCCATAATATATAAGTATAAAAAAGTAGTAGAAGATACAAAATACACGTTTGAAAACCCAGTAGAAGAATTGTACAGTATTATGGCATTGGTGGGAGAAACAGCTTGGAGTCAAGGTAATACATACTTAGAAGGACTAATCATAAAGCAGCTAATAAAAAAACACTTAGTAAGCTCCACAGAAAGGGATGTAAACAAAAGATTATTAGCACTAGGTGTTGTAGATGGTTGGAATGGCTTAAGCTTTGAAAAATCATCAATCTTTAATGATAATGATGAGGTAACCATTATTGTTACATATAAGATTAATACTTTTCCAATAGCAATTATAAGGGATTTACCCATAATTCAAAAAGTAAACTTAAGAGCATGGATGGATGGCGGAAAACTATCCATTTCAGATATGAAGGATGAAATCACACAGGAGGCTCGAAGTAATATTCCTGAAGATTTAGTTGATGAGGTTATTGAGGCGGGCTTTGATATATGGAGCTTATCGGTATTTAAAAGGGGAAGAGAAATTAAAAAACTATTAAATAGCAATTTAGATGAAAACTTTCCTATTATAGATAGCTATAGGGATAGAACAGTAGAGGCAATTAGAAGCCATGATACTAGATTAATTAGTAACGAAGGCAGGGGTTTTTACTATCAGCTTACCTCAAGCATTAGAGAATTAGACGAGTTTACAGGTAGGAAATATAAAGGTAAAGCAATTACACCAGAAGATTATAGTAAAAAGCAGCTAACCATAGTAGTACCTGATGTAGAGGTTACCGAAGAGCAAATTAAAAGCATAAGGGATGCAATGACCTATGGAGCAGATCGTGAAATAATCATAAGGCTTGTGATAGTTAGGTGATTGGGGGGATTTAATGAAGAATACATATTTTTTTACTCTAACACTTGTACTTATTGTTGTATGCAGAATATCTATGAAGGGTACTCCTCCATTAATAGAGGAATACTTACTACTAATATTACTAGCTATAGCATCCTATTACGACCTAAAGTACAAAATTATTCCAGATACATTGATAATAGTAAGCGTTATCTGTAGTATTTTATTTGGTCTTTTAAATATAGATACTTTTTTAAGTCATAGATTATTAAGTGGCCTTGTGGTTTTGGGAATAATGACAATGATATATTTTTTAACTAAAGGAAATATTGGCTTTGGAGATGTAAAGCTAATAGCAACTACAGCTTTATTTTTAGGATTATGGAGGTCTTTTTTAATGCTATTAATTGCAACATTTTTTTGTGGACTATTTGGTTTGATTCTTCTAGCTACAAAAAGAGTAAGTAGAAAAAGCAGTTTAGCCTTTGCACCCTTTATTTTAATAGCAACAATAATAACCGTATTCTACCAATAAGAGAAAGGAGTATCATATGGATGTATTAAGTAATCAGTTTTGTATCAATTATGAAACCAATGCTAGTGGAAGCTATTTAGAGTTAAAACCAACTACTTCTCAAAAAATCTATAGACATCAATTAGAAATACTTACGGACAATAACCATGTAAATATGTTACCAATTATTGTGCATAAAAGGGATGGCAACCTACATATATTCTACAACATTACTTCAAAGCAAAAGCTCTCACAAATAATTGAGCGAAGAAGGCTAAAAAGGTTGGAATTTGCTAATATTTTAATGGATATATGTAAAACAGTTATACAAAGCAGTAATTATCTACTGTTTGAAGATAATTTCATAATTGATGAAGAGGCCATTTATGTAAACCCATCAAGCTTAAAAATTTCATTACTTTACATACCTGTAAAGCTAGAGAAGAATAGCTTTAATACTAGCTTTGTAAGATTAGTTAACAAGCTAATAATTCATATTGATGCAAATGACGGTGTAAATGATGGATTTATACAAAGGATTCTTGTTCAGTTAGATAGAGAGTCTTTTAATATAGGTTGGTTTTTAAAGTTCTTAAAGGAGATAAGATTAACTGAAGGCAACAGAGTAGAGGTTAGAGATAACAAGTCAACAGATGAAATTATTGATAAAAATTCAAAAGCTAGTAATTCAAAACCCATAAAGAAAGATATAATTACAACTAAAACAGAGGATACCAGTGCTGCAGCTAATAATGAGGGAGCTAATGAAATGGAATTACATATAAAAAGAAACACCTTAATCCTTTTTTTAATACAGTTAATTCTACTAAGCTTAGTGGCATTCATGTTTATTGAAGCAAATATATTAATTAATGAAGAAGGCTTATTCGATTTTACAGCTCTTATAGGTACTATTTTGGTAATTGGAGCATTAGATTACCTTTTAATTACTAAAATATTAAAAAAGGTTAAAGGTGAAAATGAAGCAAAGGATGTGGTTAATAATACAGTTGATAAGGATAAAGGAAAAATGGGAATAAAGGAGCTTAACTTAATAAACATGAATAAGCAAGAAATATCAACCTTTTCATCTGAAAGTTATATATTAGATGAAAATTTAATAGGGGATAGCCTTTGTGACAGCATAGACACAATGATAATTGGCATTGATGAAAAACAAGCCTTACTTACTTCTGTAAGAAATGGTATTGCTGAGAAAATACCCATTAATAATGAAAGCTTTATCATTGGAAAGCTAGCAGACCATGTTGATTATGTTATTTCCAGCAGAGGAGTAAGCAGAATACATGCAGAGATATTTCTTGATAACAATCAATATTATGTAAAGGATTTAAATTCTAAAAACGGCACATTTGTTAATGGGCAGCAGATAATTAGTAATCAGCCATATGAAATAAAGGATAATGATACCATTAGCTTTGCAGATAGAGAATTTGTTTTTACTATGGCTGCATGTGAGTTACAGGTTTAGAGGTTTGATGGAATGAAAAAAAGAAAACTACTGGTGGCTGCCTGCTGTGAGAAGGGATACGTAAAAGAAAAGAATCAGGATAAAATTCTGATTAAAATTGGTGAAGACAATAGTGGAGATTTAGGCTTTTTTTTAGTGGCTGATGGAATTGGAGGATTAAAAAAAGGAGAGCTGGCCAGTCAAATAGCTGTAGATTTTTTTAAGGAATGGTGGGATAAACACTTAATACAATTATTGAAGGTATATTCCAGTGATGTTGTTGGTGAAGAATTACTGAGGATGTTTAATATAGTAAATAATTATATAATAAGCTACTCACAAAAAAATAATATAAGAATGGGTACTACACTAACGACACTTTTTCTATACAAAGATGATTTTTTAATTACCCATATAGGAGATAGTAGAGTGTACCTGTTAAACAATGGTAAGCTGCATAAAATGACAAAAGATCATACGCTACTGCATAATAATACGCTAAGGGAACTAAATATTAATGAAGGAAAAATAAATCAAAGACGAAATGTCTTAACACAATGTATTGGTGTATATAGAAATATAGAGCCCTATCAAAAAAAATGCAAATTAACTTCAAGTGGGATGTTACTAGTTTGCAGTGATGGGCTATACAAAATGTTGAGTGAAAAAGAAATAGAGTATATTTTTTCAAAAAATATTGATGATATAGAAATTATCATGTCAAAGCTGAAGGCAGAGGTATTATTAAAAGGAGCAAAGGATAATTTATCTGCAATAATTATTTCCTTCTAAAAATAAATAAACAAAGGAGAAGTGCAAGAATTTACAGACAATTCTAAATATGATATTATTAAATGTAAAGAATTTCTTAAGTATTTGCATAAAAAAGTATATGTTTTGGGGGAGTGCTTATATGGACAGGAAAGATGTAGATAATCATAAATTATTTATTCTTTTTATGCTTTGTACTTTGGTTCTTTTAGGCTGTTCAAACCCCAAAGCATTCAGTAATCAATATGATATATGGCAGGAAGAAATAGGCGATGGAGAAATATCAATTTATTTTGAAATGCTTAATGGAGAGGAAACAAAGGTATTAGATGTCGAGCCAGGTAAAGAATACCTTATTGAGTATGAACTCAGATTTGATCGTGGAGTGTTTGACATATTCATAACTAATGAGGTTGACGAAATATTGTTTTTTAAGATAGGAAATGAAGAAATTAAAAAGAATTTGCTAGTAGAGGAAGAAAAACATATTAATCTACATATTATTGGAGGGACGGTTAAGCTAAAAGCAACGGAAGAGAGCTTTAAACTAAAGTTACAAGGAAATATAGCTTCAGGCTCCTTAACTGTAAAATGGAATGAAATGTAAATCTCAACTATCAGTTTTTAAATAAATAGATAATTTAATATTTAACCTAAGAACCGCTAAATAATAGCGGTTTTATTAATATTAGGTAAATATTATTGTAATTCTATTGCCTATATACCGACCTACAGAAATAATTACCTTTTTAAAATTTTTAATATCTGATAAAATATAGTATAATGTATCAGTTGACTACTAGTATAAACTTTTAAGAGGTGTCAATATGGATAATGAGAAAAAGAATAGAAAAGGAATTGGAATATTAGGGGGAACTTTTGATCCTATACATCTAGGGCATCTATATATTGCTGAAGCAGCTATGGATGAGTTAGCTTTAGAAAAGGTTATTTTTATTCCTACATGCATTTCACCCCATAAGCTACAAGCAAATATAACAGAGGTTAGTCATCGCTTGATTATGACAAATATAGCCACAAATGCAAATAAAAGGTTCCTAGTGTCGGATATTGAAATAAAAAGAAGAGGAATATCCTTTACTATTGAGACAATTAATGAACTAAAAAAAATATATAATGACAATAATAAATTACACTTAATATTAGGTGGTGACTCCTTTATAGGATTAGAGGAATGGAAAAGCTATAAAACACTATTGGAAACAACTAACCTTGTTGTGGTGTCAAGGGCTGGAAATAAGGATGTTGAAATAAAAGAAAAAATTAACCACTACAAAAGCCTGTATAATACTAAAATTATTCTACTAACCATACCAACCCTTGAAATTTCAGCCACTAGTATTCGCCAAAGGGTCAATGAGGGTAAAACCATAAAATACTTAGTTCCTGAAGGAGTTGAGACCTACATTGCAAAAAACAAACTATATGGATATAAGTCAAATGGATGATAATGAAAATTATAAGGATAGTGATTTATATAAAGCCATAGATCATAAATTGAAGCAGGTTATATCAAAAAAGAGGTACAAGCATACTTTAGGGGTAGTAGATGTAGCTGTTTATTTAGCTAATAAATATGGCGAAAATTGTAATAAGGCTGCTATTGCTGCATTGCTTCATGATTATGCAAAGGATTTTTCAGAAGCTAAGCTAAGAAAGCATATAAAAAAGAATAAAATACCTGTTGATGATGTTTTAAATTGTGCATATCAGCTCCTACATGGAAAGGTTGCTGCTTCAATTGCAAAGAAAAGGTTTGGTGTAACAGATATAGATATATTAAATGCTGTTGAATATCATACAACTGGAAGAAGGGGCATGACTAGACTTGAAAAAATAATATATTTAGCAGACTTTATTGAGGTGGGACGCAGCTATCCTGGGGTTGATGAACTAAGGGTAATTGCCGAGGAAGATTTAGATAAAGCGGTTCTAAAAGCATTAAACAATACTATAATATATGTTTTAGACATTAACCAAATATTGCATCCAAACACAATTGATGCAAGAAACCAAATATTGATTGGCAATGATAAATAAAGAGGTGTTATTGATGACTAAGGGAAAAAAACTAATCACTTTTGTAATTGTGCTTATTATTATAGGTGCTTTTCCATTAGGTGCAATAGTTAATAGAATTTTTGCAAAGGATTTTCAAGAGGACAATAGTATTTTCAGTTACTTTTCAGAAGAAAACGGCAAGACAAATATACTAATATTCGGAGTTGATGCTTTAAGCAAAGAAAAGGCAAAAAAAACTCGTTCTGATTCAATTATGCTGTTTAGTATGGATTCATCCGGAGAGAACCCTACTTTAATCTCAATACCAAGAGATACTATAGTAGATATTCCAGGAAGAAGGAACCCAGAAAAAATAAATCATGCCCATGCATATGGAGATGCCCAGCTTTTGGTGGAAACAGTAGAGAATCTCTTTGGTATTAAAGTCAACCAGTATGTTCGTGTTAACTACAGAGCTGTAGAGGAAATGATAGATGCTATAGGAGGAATTGAAATTGATGTACCTATGGATATGAAGTACAGTGATCCCTATGATAATCCACCACTTCATATAAATATTCCTAAAGGTCTACAAGTATTAGATGGTAAGAATGCTGTACACTTTCTACGCTTTAGAAAAGGATACTCTAATCAAGATTTAGGCCGTATTGAAGCTCAACAAAACTTTGTTAATTCACTAAAGGATAAAGCTCTGTCACCTAAAATTATACCTAAAATACCTAAATTAATTAATATCTTTCATGAACATGTAGATACTAATATAAGCCAAGGTACAATGCTAAAGCTGAGCTCCTATTTTATTAAAGGAGAGATTAAAGAACTAAACCGATTAACGCTACAAGGTAATGCAAAAAAGGTTAATGGAGTAGCAGGCTACTATGTAGATAATGAGGCATTAAGTATTCTTAAGAATCAGCTATCGGATAATAACGAGATTTTAGCCAAAATAACTGTGTTAAATGGCTGTGGAATAAAAAGCATAGCTACTGAAAATGCAAACAAGCTTGAGGGAAACAATATAAAGGTTGAAAAAATTGGTAACTATGAAAATTTCGATATATCAGACTCATTTATCGAGTATAAAAAGCCCTTTAAAAAGCAAGCCCAAAAAATTTCTAATATATTAGGAATAAAGGATATAAGGGAGAGGGATGAATGGGTGGAAGACAGTATAGACATTAAGGTTATCATTGGAAAAGATTTAGATGCATAATACTTATTGTAATTAATAATCAACTTAATCATATAGTTAATGAGACATACTTTATTAATAGGGGGTAAACATGGATACAATAATCACTATTATGCTGTTTTTACTAGGCCTAATAATAATTATTAAGGGTGGAGATTGGTTTGTGGAATCTGCTGTTTGGATAGCTAAGGTAACGGGAATACCTAGTGTATTAATTGGTGCTACAATAGTTAGTATAGCCACCACTTTACCAGAGCTGTTGGTGTCTACTATTGCCACCTATCAACAATTTTATGATGTTGCCTTAGGTAATGTTGTAGGATCAATGGCATGTAATATTGGACTAATATTAGGATTAACAGCAATACTATCACCCTTAAGGATTAATAGAAAAAATTTCACAATTAAAAGCGGCTTTATGCTGTTAACAGCTTTAATACTGTTTTATATTTCAATGGATACAATTATTACTTCACAAGAGGGTAACATTTTACTTGTATTGTTTGTAGTATATATTATAATAAATATACTAGAGTTTACTAAAGGAAAACAAAGCACCAATGAATACGAAAAGATTAAATATGATAAAACCCATGCTGGAAAAAACACAATAAAATTTATAATGGGAGCAGTATTTATAATAATTGGTGCCAGATTGTTGGTTACTAACGGTGTGAAAATAGCCAACATATTAGGAATACCCGAGCAAGTGGTAAGCTTAACACTAATTGCCTTAGGTACATCGATGCCAGAGCTTATAACTGCTATTGCATCAATTATCAAAGGACACCACGGTATTTCTATAGGTAACATTATTGGGGCAAATATTTTAAATATGGTTATGGTTGTTGGAGCATCAACTAAAATTGCAGACAAAGGCTTAGTAATAAGCTATCAAAATGTTATGCTTGGTGCATCAATCCATAATATACCACAAACCTTATATTTAGACTTGCCTGTTGCTATATCTATGATGATTGTGCTATTATTAAGTGGATTAATATTTGGAAAAATCAGCAGATGGACTGGATTTGCAGTTTTAAGCATTTATTGTGTATACTTATTTGCCTTGTTTAGACTATTTTTATAATTAAGGAGGAAGTAAATGGATAATAAATTAATGGAGCTTGTGGAAAAAATAGTTCAAGTAATTGATGATAAACATGGTGAGGATATTTTAGCTTTAGATATATCAAAGGTTTCTTCCATTTGTGACTATTTCATTATTACTACAGGTGCATCCATTAGACAAGTAAAGTCAATTTGTGATGAAATTGAGGATCAGTTAGCAAAAATAGATGTTATACCTAGACATAAAGAAGGCTATCATAATGGCAAATGGATTTTATTAGATTACGGAGATATTGTGATTCATATATTCCATGAAGAAGATAGAGGCTTCTATAGCCTAGAAAGAATTTGGAAAGATGCTGAAATAGTTAATATTGACAAAGCTGTGAAGGATAATATATAATCTAAAATAACATATTTTTAAGATTTAAGTGTTAGGAGTAGTAGGCAATATCTGCATTTCAGAGAACTGGTGGTGGCTGCGAACCAGTAGTGCAAATTGTTGAACTTACCTGTTTGTAAACACTAATAGGATGGTCTCCTATATAAACCGTGAAGTGGACTTTCTGTCAATTAGGGTGGTACCGCGGGCTTTGCTCGTCCCTAAAAGGCAAGAAGTTTTTTTTTATTATCATAAAAACATGTTAAGGAACTAACTACTAGTGTATCTATATAACCATAATAAGTTTTACTTTAATTATATTTTATAACAGGAGGAGATGAAAATGGCAAATTATCCTTTTAAAGAAGTTGAAACTAAATGGCAGAAATATTGGGCAGATAACGATGCATACAAAGTATCGGAAAGTAATAAGCCTAAATATTATATGTTAGAAATGTTCCCATATCCATCAGGTAAAATTCATATGGGTCATGTAAGAAACTACTCAATTGGTGATGTTGTAGCCCGATTCAAAAAAATGCAGGGCTTTAATGTGCTACATCCAATGGGGTGGGATGCTTTTGGATTACCTGCTGAAAATGCTGCAATAAAGCATGGTATACACCCAGATATTTGGACTAAAAAGAATATAGAAGAAATGAAGCAGCAGTTAAATACATTAGGTCTTAGCTATGACTGGGAGCGTGAGGTTTCTACCTGTAGTGAAGATTATTATAAATGGACCCAATGGCTATTTATAGAGTTCTACAAAAAAGGATTAGCCTACAAAAAAGAATCAAGGGTAAACTGGTGTACTTCATGTGAAACTGTTCTTGCCAATGAACAGGTTATAGGAGGTTTATGTGAAAGATGCGACAGCAAGGTTATTAAAAAGATGCTAAATCAATGGTTCTTTAAAATAACTGATTATGCAGAGGAGCTTCTAAAGGATATTGAGGATCTGGATGGTTGGCCAGAAAAGGTAAAAATAATGCAAAGCAACTGGATCGGAAAAAGTACAGGTGCAGAGATAGATTTTCCTATTGACAATAGTGATAAGGTGCTAAAGGTTTTCACGACAAGACCCGACACAATATTTGGTGCTACCTATATGGTTTTAGCCCCTGAACATCCCTATGTTGAAGAAATGGTTAAGGGAACAGAATATGAGGAGAGGGTAAATGAGATAATTGCAAAGCTTCAACACATGTCAGATATTGAGAGAACATCAACTGATATGGAAAAAGAAGGGGCTTTTATTGGGCAATATTGTATTAATCCTATTTCTGGCAAAAAAATTCCAATCTATATAGCTAACTATGTTTTAATTGATTATGGTACTGGAGCAATTATGGCTGTTCCAGGTCATGATCAAAGAGATCTTGAGTTTGCAAGAAAGTACAATATCGAAGTAATTCCTGTTATCAAACCAGAAGCAGAAGAAGAGTTTGAAATTAAAAATGAAGCCTTTGCTAAGGATGGAATAATGATTAATTCAGGTAAGTTTAATGGCTTAAAAAATGATGCTGCCTATGGGGAAATATGTAAGCTTTTAGAAGAAAAGCAGGTAGGTAAAAAAACCACCAGCTATCGTTTAAGGGATTGGCTCTTATCAAGACAAAGGTATTGGGGTACACCTATTCCAATAATCTATTGTGACGATTGTGGTTCAGTACCAGTTGATGAAAAGGATTTACCAGTTACATTACCAACAGACATTAAATTTACAGGCACAGGCTTGTCACCTTTAACCACCAGTGAGTCCTTTCTACATGCTAAATGTCCCAAATGTGGTAAAGAAGGCAGAAGAGAAACAGACACTATGGATACATTTGTTGATTCATCCTGGTATTTTCTAAGATATACTGATTCAAAGAATAGTAACAAGCCCTTTGATAAAGCTAATGCAGACTATTGGATGAAGGTGGATCAGTATATTGGCGGTGTAGAGCATGCTATATTACACCTTTTATATGCTAGGTTCTTTACAAAAGTAATTAATGACTTAGGCTTAACAACTGTTAATGAGCCATTTGAAAATCTTTTAACTCAAGGTATGCTTCTTAAGGATGGGGCTAAGATGTCAAAATCGAAGGGTAATGTTGTCAGCCCTGAAGAGATAATTGAAAAATATGGTGCCGATACTGCAAGGTTATTTGTACTGTTTGCTGCTCCTCCAGAAAGGGACTTAGAGTGGAGTGACCAAGGTGTTGAAGGGTGTTTCCGTTTCCTTAATAGGGTATGGAGAATTGTAATCGAGGCAAAAGAGAATAATCTTTACAATAAAAAGGCCTCTGTAGAATCTAAAAATCATAAGGATTTAAAATATAACATCCATTATACTATTAAAAGAGTAACAGAAGATATTGAAGAAAGATTTAACTTTAATACAGCAATTAGTGCTATAATGGAATTAGTTAATGAGCTATATAAGTATAAAGAAAATGATGAAATAGACGGAGAACTCCTAAGGGAGGGAATAAATACAGTAATAGTTTTATTAGCTCCTTTTGCACCCCACATCGTTGAAGAATTATGGAGCTATAGTTTAGAAGGTGGCAGTGTACACCAAGTAAGCTGGCCAAAGTACCAAAAGCAAGCCATTGTCAAAGATGAGGCTGAGGTGGTAATTCAAGTAAATGGCAAGCTAAAGGATAAAATTATAATTCCAACAGGAATATCAAAAGAAGAACTAGAAGCTATTGCCTTAAGCAGTGATAAAATTAAGGGCTTTATTGAAGGTAAGAAAATAATTAAAGTTATTACTGTTCCAAATAAGCTGGTAAATATTGTTGTAAAGTAACGGAGGGATAATATGACAAAGAGTACACATCCAATACTAACCAGTATGATTCCATTGGTAGAAGGACTTGCTAAAACATTTGGCAAAAATTGTGAAGTTGTTTTAAATGAAATAAGTAACCACAAGAGGTCTATTATTGCTATTTCTAATGGTCATGTTACTGGCAGGTCCGTTGGTAGTCCTATGCTGGAGGCTGGAGTAAAAGCAATTCGGAAGGGTAATGATGCAGATAATATTCTAAATTACAGCAATAAGAGCTCCGATGGTAAGGTACTTAAATCAACCACTATGTTTGTTAGGGACGAGAAGAATGAAATTATTGGATGTTTATGTATTAATATTGATATATCAGAGTTTGTAGTAGCCCATAAAGCCCTTGAGGAGCTAATTAAAACAGATGTTAAGGGTGATGTTAACATGGGTGACTTTGCCAGCAACAATGTTAATGATGTCCTAATGAATATTGTAGCAGACACACTAGATGCTAACGGCAAGCCAGTAGCATACATGAATAAGGAAGAAAAGGTAACCATAGTAAAAAAGCTAGATGATCAGGGTGCATTTTTAATAAAAGGTGCCATTGATTATGTGGCAAGAATACTATGTGTATCCAGATATACCATCTATAATTATTTAGATGAGATTAGAGTCAATGGCTAAAGGAGGAAATAAAATGAATAAGACTATTAATACTCAAAAGGCACCTGCAGCTATAGGTCCCTATTCACAAGGAATTGAGTCGGGAAATATGTTATTTGTATCTGGACAGATTCCCTTTGTTGCAGAAACAATGGAATTGGTTTCAGAGGACGTTAAGGAACAAACTAAGCAATCACTAGAAAATCTTAAAGTAATATTGGAGGAGGCAGGATATTCTTTGAAGGATGTAGTTAAAACTACAGTTTTTATAAAGGATATGAATGAATTCTCTTTAATCAATGAGGTATATGCAACATATTTTCAGGATAATAAGCCAGCAAGAGCTTGTGTAGAGGTTGCCAGATTACCAAAGGATGTAAAGGTTGAAATTGATGCTATAGCTATTAAAAAGTAAATAACCTGCATTGTTTTAAAAGGGAGCTTCGATTTTCTATCGAATATCTCCCTTTTTTTATTATGATAAAGAAGTTAGCATAGAATATTAATAGTATAGACTAGTAAAAACCTATATTAATGCTACTATTAGATAATGGAAAGAAATAATATCATAATGTATTAGTATTTGTATAGGAAAGGAAGTTATTTATGAAGGACTATAGTATATTTGATGTAGTTGGACCCAATATGATTGGACCCTCTAGCTCCCATACAGCTGGTGCCTGCAAAATTGGGAAGATTGCATATAAGCTAGCAAGAGGTGATATAAAAAGTGTAACATTTATGCTACACGGATCCTTTGCTAAAACCTATCGTGGACATGGAACAGATAAAGCATTGGTGGGGGGAATTCTAGGATTCGATGCAGATGACGAAAGAATTAAACACTCATTTATAATTGCAGAGGAGAAGGGAATTAAAGCTGAATTTCATGAAGTTGACTTAGGAGAAGTACATCCTAATACAGTAAAAATAATAATAACAAAAAATGATCAATCAAAAACTGAAATTACAGGCTCATCAATAGGTGGCGGTAATATTAAAATTATAGAAATAGACGGTGTACAATTAGAATTTACAGGTGAGTATCCTACACTTCTTGTTCCCCATAAAGACATGCCAGGAGCCATTGCAAAAACCACTGCAATTCTATCTCAGCATAAAATAAATATTGCCTTTATGAGGGTCTATAGACATGACAAAGGTAATAATGCCTTTATGATAATTGAAACAGATAATCCCATATATACTGAGGTTATTAATGATATAAAGGCAGTTGAAAATGTTATAAATGTATATTTAGTTACAATTATATAGGATGGTGAGAATTAATGAATTTTACAAAGGGTTCTGAACTCATTAATATATGCAAGGAAAAAAATTTAAAGATCTCTGAGGTAATGCTAGCAAGGGAAGTAAATCTATCAAATTCAACAGAGGAGGAAATCCTCAATAAAATTTCTATAAGCCTTGAAATAATGAAAAGCTCCATAGAAAAAGGCTTAACAGAAGATGTTAGATCCATAAGTGGTTTAACAGGCGGTGATGCTAAGAAAATAAAGGCTAGAAGAGAAAAAGAGAAGCCTGTATGTGGTTTTTTAATGAGTAAGGCTATCAGCTATTCAATGGCTGTTTTAGAAGTAAATGCAGCAATGGGTAAAATTGTAGCTGCACCAACGGCGGGTTCAAGTGGAATATTACCTGCAGCACTATTTGTTTTGGCAGAAGAGTATTCATTAACAGATAATCAACTAATTGATGGTATACTTACCGCCAGTGGTATAGGTATGATTATTTCAAGGAATGCTACAGTAGCAGGGGCTGAAGGAGGCTGTCAAGCAGAAACAGGATCGGCTGCAGCAATGGCTGCTGCTGCCATAGTAGAATTAATGGGTGGTAGCCCTCAAGCAGCATTACATGCAGCTTCTATTTCTATGAAGAATGTATTGGGCTTAGTATGTGATCCAATTGCAGGTTTAGTTGAAGCACCCTGTGAAAAAAGAAATGCAATTGGAGTTTCAAACGCATTAATATCAGCTGAAATGGCTTTGGCAGGGGTAGAGAGCATAATACCATTTGATGAGGTTGTTGATGCTATGCTGAAGGTTGGACGTTCACTACCCTTCCAGTTAAGAGAAAGTGCATTAGGGGGATTAGCAGCAACACCAACTGGAATAAGGATTTCAAAAGAGATTTTAGGTAAGTAATATAATAGTTTATTAAAATACAAAAAGATAGGATAAATACCTATCTTTTTTTCATTATATTTTTACTAAAATTATAGGAATGACCACCAGAATAATAAAGGGCTCTTCTTTTTCTCTTTTTAAATCTAAGAAATGCAATTAATATTTGCCATAAAATAATAAAGCTTATAACTCCCAATATAGAGTATAATAGTTTTTTATTTCCCAAGAAAGTAGGCTTTACTTCAATAGCTTCCTTACTTACTAGATTAACCTCACCTATAGTATTATCATCAATTGAAAAAACTAATTTACCTAAAATTGCTCCCGCCTCTAAAGGGGCCTCTATGTTTTCCTTTAATAGTTCAACCCTTCTAGTAACTTGGCTGATGTCTAAATTAGAGGGTATGACAGCTGAAAGGCTATTGTCTGTGTATAGGGGTATTTTATCAACCTTCCCCTTAGAAACTGGTATTTCTGTTTCTAAATAGTTATCTTCTACTAATTCAGTCAGTGTAAATTTATCAAAGCCATAATCAAGTAAAGTGCGGGTATCTGAATAAATGTTTACTCCTTCAGCCCCCAAAACTACAGCAATTAATCTGTGATTATTTTTAATGGCAGTTGATATAAGTGTCTGTTGAGAAGCAGAGGTCCAGCCTGTTTTAATACCGTCTACTATATCATATTTTATATCTATATAGGTTCCATTATATAATATTTGGTTGCCTATACCAGTACCCCATAAAAAGCGATTGTTATTTCGAAAATATCTTTTTTCTGGCGTTTGCTCAGTTTCATCATAAACCAAGCTTGTTGTTTTAAATATTTCTCTTAAAACCTCATAGCCCATAGCCTGCTTTCCTATTAAGGCTAAATCATAGGCTGTGGATACATGCTTTGGATCAGGTAGCCCATGGGGATTAGTAAAATGAGTGTTTTTAGCACCCAGCTCCCTTGCTCTTTCATTCATTAGCTTTGCAAATTCCTCTACAGAGCCTGATATATGATTTGCAAATAATTCAGCTACATCATTGGCAGATCTAACCAACAGGGCTTGCAGTAGCTCTTTTACAGTAAAGGACTCACCCTTCAAAAGATACATACTAGAACCAGTTACAAACAAATCATAGTCTAAGGTTATAGTTTCATCTAAATCAAGATTTTCAACTACTAAAATGGCAGTAAGTACTTTTGCTGTGCTGGCAGGGTAAGCTTCTTCATAGCCATTATTTTGATATATAATTTCACCAGTTTCATAATCCATTAAAATAGCATGGGGAGCTGTTATTGAGGGTGGTGTTGAGGCAAATATAGAGCTTGTAAAGAAAAGAAAAAATATCAAAGGTAAGATTAAAAACCTACGCTTTCTACTTAATGTTTTTTGCATCATTTTTTATACTCCTTATCTCTGTTCTTATTATTAGTTAAGTATACTATAATAGTATATCAAAAAATGATTTATACTTTAAGAATAAATTAAAGGGAAAAGCAGGAAATTAATAATAATGAGGAGAAAATAATTATAGGGGTGATGTTGTGATTCTTAGAATAAAGCAAAAGAGGCTATTAATTGTAATACTTAGTATCTTAATTCTTTCCCTTATATTTGTTAATGTTATAGGAAAGAAGAGGGTAAAATATGTTGTAAGTCCTAAAAGTGAGTCGGAAAGCATAGAGGAAAATCAACAAAATACTCAACTGAATAATAATGGAATGATTAAAATTTTAGTTCATGTAGATGGAGCTGTTGAAAAGCCGGGTGTATATGAATTTACTGGGGTAGCAAGAGTAATTGATGCTATAAACAAAGCAGGAGGATTAAAGGAGGAAGCTGATACATCTAAGATTAATTTAGCTTTAAAAATAAAGGATGAAGATTTTATTTATGTACCTAAATTAGGAGAAGAGGTTGCAATCAGCAACAATAATCAATCCTTAGTATCTAATAAGTTAAATAATTATGATAAAATAAATATAAATACTGCTAATCTTAGTGAGCTGGCTAGCCTAAATGGAATAGGTGAGGCACTAGCCCAGAGGATTATTGATTATAGAAATATACATGGTCCCTTTAGCAATATTGATGATATTAAGAGGGTTAAAGGTATAGGAGACAAGAAATTTGAAGCAATAAAGAATGACATTATATTTTAATTAACAGAAAGCATTTACCCATAGTATTCAACATTGGTTTTGTTGTATAATATGAGTACACTATGTTATTAAGCAGCATAAATCAGTGGAGGGAGGTATACCTTTGGATAAAACTAGATTAACACAAATGACTAAAAGTGCAGGATGAGCAGCCAAAATAGGACCAGATGTCCTGGCACAGGTACTGTGTCATTTACCCAAGGAAGAAAATAAAAACCTATTAATTGGCTTAGATACAGCAGATGATGCAGCAGTATATAAGCTGAACGATGAAGTTGCATTAATACAAACCTTAGACTTCTTTACACCTGTTGTTGATGATCCTTATGTATATGGACAAATTGCTGCTGCCAATGCCCTTAGTGATGTATATGCTATGGGGGGAGAGCCATTAACAGCTATGAATATTGTATGTTTTCCCAGCTGTTTATCAATAGAAACAATGCAGGCAATACTAAAGGGTGGAGCAGACAAGGTTAAGGAGGCAGGGGCTATTTTAGCAGGAGGTCATTCTGTTGAAGACAATGAGCCTAAATATGGTTTATCGGTTACTGGAGTAGTACATCCAAATAATGTCCTAGCAAATGGTAGTGCTAAGGTAGGTGACCTTTTGATATTAACAAAGCCAATTGGGTTAGGAATTTTAAACACAGCTATAAAGGCAGATTTAACTACCAAGCTTCAATATGAAGAGGCAGTAAAAACCATGATAACCTTAAATAAATATGCAAAGAAGGCCATAGAGGGACTAAGAGTATCGGCATGTACAGATATAACTGGCTTTGGTTTTTTAGGACATGCCTATGAAATGGCAAAGGCTAGTAATGTATCAATTGAAATAGACAGCAGTAGAATTCCGATATTAGAAGGTGCTATTGAATTTGCTAGTATGGGAATCATTCCAGCTGGAATGTATGGTAATAGAAAATACTTAGAAGGAAAAATAAGTTATCGTAATAAGATAGAGGCAGTAATAGACGACATCATGTTTGATCCACAAACCTCTGGTGGATTGTTGTTGGCAGTCGACCCACAAGATGTAGATAATGCATTAAAGGGCTTAGCAAACTACAGCTTAAATCCCTATGCAGTTGTTGGAGAAATAATAGAAAAGGATAAATATTCAATCTATATTAAATAAAGAAAAAACTCCACATTTTAAGCTGCCCAGTTTAAAGGTAATTTTAGATTATTTTAATTGATAAAAGCAGGTGACTAAGTCACCTGCTTTAAAGTTCTATTCTGCTTTATTGGCAAAGAACTCTTTAGATAGTTTAATTACTACTCCACTTAAGCCTAATAGACCAATTAAGTTTGGTACTGCCATCAAACCATTTAAGGTGTCGGCTATAGCCCATATAAGCTCTAATCCACCAATAGCTCCAACAACTATAAGTGGCAACCAAATTATTCTGTATATCTTATTTACACCTGAGCCAAATAAATGCTCAGCACATTTTTCTCCGTAGTAGGCCCAGCTAAGTATAGTAGAGAAGGCAAAGAATAAAATACCAATAGCTACTATAATACCACCAGGACCTGGTAGCCCTTGATTAAAGGCTGCAGTTGTTAATGCTGCACCAGACTCACCACTACTCCAAACGCCTGTAGAGATAATAGCTAAAGCTGTTAATGTACAAATAACAATTGTATCTGCAAATACTTCAAAGATTCCCCAAAGCCCCTGTCTAACTGGATGGTCAGTTCTAGCGGCAGCATGGGCTATAGGAGCACTACCTAAGCCTGCCTCGTTTGAGAATACTCCACGGGCAACCCCATAACGAATGGACATCATTACAACTGATCCTGCAAATCCACCAACTGCTGATGTAGCAGTAAAAGCATGCTTAAATATTAATCCGAAGGCAGCAGGAATGTTTGCAATATTAATAATTAGAATAATTAGTGCGCCTATTATATAGAAAACAGCCATAAAAGGCACTATTTTTTCAGTTACAGATGCTATACGCTTTAGTCCTCCAAGTATTACTAAGCCAGCACCAATAGCTAAAAGGAAGCCAGTAATAATTGGTTGAATATTAAAGGTAGCCTCTAAAGCTGCTGCTACAGAGTTTGATTGAACCATATTACCTATACCAAAGGCAGCAACTGCACCAAAGATTGAGAACACTACTGCAAGCCACTTTAATCCAAGACCCTTTTCTATGTAATACATAGGTCCACCAACATAACTACCTTCAGCGTTCTTTTCACGGTATTGAATTGCTAATACAACTTCTGCAAACTTTGTTAGCATTCCAAAGAAGGCTGAAATCCACATCCAGAAAATAGCTCCTGGTCCACCAATAGCAATAGCTGTAGCAACACCAGCAATATTACCAGTACCAATTGTTGCTGCTAAAGCAGTTGATAAAGCCTGGAAGGGTGTTATATCTCCCTCTGTACTTTCTTCAGGCTTTTCAAAAATTTTCATTAGGGTTTCCTTCATGGTATAGCTGAACTTACGGACTTGAAGGAAATTTGTTCTAAAAGAAAAGTAAACACCAGTACCTACTAATAAGAGCAACATATAGGGTCCCCAAACTAAACCATTAATAATTCCGTTGATATTTTCGATAGCACTTACGAAACCTAACATAAATGAACCTCCCTTTTTATTATGTTTTTATTAATGTTTGAAATACTTCTTTTTTTCACCTCCTCATATTTTATATATTAAAAAAAAATATATTCATAAGATAAAGGTAATACAATACATATCCTTAGTAAAAACATATAAATATATAAGATGCTTTTTAAATATTAATAGACTGTAACATTTAATAAAATATTATCACAAAATTCCAATTATTGAAATACGTTTTCTATATATTTTTAATAAATGTTAAAATTTTTTACAAAGGATAATTTGTATACAAAATTTAAAAATATGTTATAATCTATGTAAATTTATATTTGAGGAAATTGCAGTATTACATTTATATGTTCTTTAAAACTTTATTGAATTCTTATGCAGGGGTGATAAAATTATTAATTAACCTAAATTAAGTATGCAATTTCTTGATTTAACTATAAGGAGTGGTTTTATTTGAGTAAATCATATTTGTTAAGTAATTTGCCATCGGTTGATGAAGTAATTAACCATGAAAGAGTTATTGATATATTAGAAAATATCCCCAGAAGGGTAATTGTTGAGAGAATCCGTAATACAATAGATAGCTATAGACGTAATATTCTAGCCATGAAGGATAATGAGTTAAAGAACATTAAAGTTGAAACAGAGGCTATTGTTGAAGAAGTTTTAATAGGCTGTAAAGAATTTATGAAGATGAATTTAATTGAAGTTATTAATGGGACAGGGGTAGTGCTACATACAAATCTGGGAAGATCTCTATTGGCAGATGAGTTGAAGGATAAAATATGGTCTATTGCCTCTGGATATTCAACCCTAGAAATAGACGTAGAAACAGGTAAAAGGGGAAGTAGATATAGTCACGTAGTTGAGTTAATAAGATTTGTAACTGGTGCAGAGGATGCTATGGTTGTTAATAATAATGCAGCTGCAGTTATGCTGGTGCTTGGTACAATGGGAAAAGACAAAGAGGTTGTTGTTTCAAGAGGGGAGCTTGTTGAAATAGGTGGAGCCTTTAGAATTCCAGATGTAATGGAGCAAAGCGGTGTTAAGCTGGTGGATGTTGGAACAACAAATAAAACTCATCTTTGGGACTATGAAAATGCAATTGGAGAAAATACTGCAGCACTAATGAAGGTACATACTAGTAATTATAAAATTTTAGGCTTTACAGAGGAAATATCACTAAAGGATATGGTTAGCTTAGGCAAACGAAAAAATATTCCCGTAATAGAAGATTTAGGAAGTGGTGTATTAGTAGACTTAAAAAAATATGGAATTACATATGAACCAACAGTACAGGATAGTGTGGAGGCTGGTGCTGATATAATAACCTTTAGTGGAGATAAATTACTGGGTGGACCACAAGCAGGCATAATAATTGGTAAAAAACAGTATATTGACAGGATGAAGAAAAACCCATTAACAAGGGCCTTCAGAGTTGACAAGCTTACTATGGCTGCATTGGAGGCGACCTTAAGATGCTATTTAAAGGAAGACTATGCAATTAAAACAATCCCAACCTTAAAGATGATAACAGAGGGAACTAATACTATAATGGATAGGGCTGAAAAGCTGAAGGCTATGATTGAAAAAATGAAGCTACCTATAGAGTTAGATATAGAAGATGACTTTTCACAAATAGGAGGAGGAGCTTTACCATTAGAAAAGCTACCTACAAAGGTATTAAAAATTAAAGCCTTAACTATTTCTACTGCCCAGCTTGAGGAAAGCCTACGCTACTATGAAAAACCCATTTTTACACGTATTCATGAAGATATTATTATAATAGATTTACGTACTATAAAAGAAAGGGATTTCTATGCTATTTGTGATGGACTTAAAAAGGGGATAGAGTTAAATAGTTAAATTGAATCTGTCTTTTTGAAACAGGAGGAGTTTCTTATGAAGAACATAATTATTGGAACAGCAGGTCACATAGACCACGGAAAAACCACATTGATACGGGCTATAACAGGTAGAGAAACAGACCGATTAAAGGAAGAGAAAAAGAGAGGAATATCAATTGATCTAGGATTTACATATTTTGATTTACCTAGCGGGAAACGGGCTGGTATTATAGATGTTCCAGGACATGAAAAATTTATTAGAAATATGCTGGCGGGTGTTGGTGGCATGGATATAGTAATGCTAGTGGTGGCAGCCGACGAAGGGGTAATGCCCCAAACACAAGAGCATCTTGACATTATTAATCTACTTAATATTAAAAATGGAGTAATAGTAATTACCAAAGCAGGACTTGTGGATAATGATTGGCTTAACTTGATTCAAGAGGATATAAGGGAAAAGGTAAAGGGAACATTTTTAGAAGGTGCTGAAATGCTTGTAGTAGATTCAGTAGAAGGAAAAGGAATAGATAGCTTAGTAAATACAATTGATAACTTAGCAGACCTTGCTGAAAGCAGAGATATTCATTCGCCAGTTAGAATGCCAATAGATAGAGTTTTTACGATAACAGGCTTTGGTACAGTAATTACTGGCACCCTTATGGAAGGTACCATTAAGCTTGAAGATACACTGGAAATACTGCCAGATAAAATTAGAGTTAGGGTCAGAAGTTTACAGGTCCACGGTAAAGCTGTGGAGGCTGCCTATGGAGGACAGCGGGTTGCAATAAATGTAGCTAATGTAAAAAAAGAAGAAATCGAAAGAGGACAAATTCTTTCGCAGCTAGACTCAATGGAAACAACCTTAATGATAGATGGTAGGCTAACAGTACTAAAGAGCTACACAAGAAAGCTAGAAAATCGAGATAGAATTAGGCTATACCACGGATCAACTGAGGTGCTGGCAAGAATAGTGCTTTTAGATAAAGAAGAGCTTTTACCTGGAGAGTCAGGCTTAGTACAGCTTAGGCTAGAGGAAATAACAGCCGTTAAAAAGGGGGACCTAAACATTATAAGATTCTACTCACCCATGGAGACAGTTGGTGGCTTAACTGTCATTGACCCTAATCCTAAAAAGCATAAAAGGTTTGATGAGAATGTTATTCGAGAGCTTAAGCTCAAGGAAACAGGCACTCCAGAAGAGATTTTAGAAAAGCAAATAGAAAGATATAGCAGTGAGTTTCCCGATATATCCTTTATGGCTAAGACAACTAGCCATCAAGCAAATTATATAGATGAGTTAGTTATTAAGCTTATAAAGAAAAATGCAATAATAAAATTAGATTGTAATAGTATTATTCACAAAAGCTTTTATGAAACCATTAAAAACAACACCATTTCACTACTAAGGGAGTATCACAATAATAATCCCCTAAGACATGGGATGTTAAAGGAGGAACTAAAAAGCAAACTACTTCCCAAAATCAAAAATAAAGCCTTTGATTCTATAATAGCAGCCTTAAGCAAGGATATGCTTATAAAGGTAATAGGTAAGTATGTGGCTATTATAGATTTTGAGGTGGTATTAAACGATAATCAAAGAAAAATTAAGGAAAAACTAGAAGACATGTATTTAAATAACATGTTTGCAACACCAAAAATAGAAGAGGTGTATGATTCTGTAGGCTTCAATAGAAATGATATTGACCAAGTAATGGAGGCTATGGTTGGTAAAGAGCTAATTAAGCTAAATCAAGAGATTATTTTACACATAAATGCAATTGATGAGGCAAAAACTAAGCTAAAAGACTTAATAAATGAAAAGGGAAGTGTTTCACTGGCTGATTTTAGAGATTTATTAGGGACCAGTAGAAAGTATGCAGTTGCCTTATTGGAGTATTTTGATAATCATAAAGTTACAAAAAGAATTAATGATGAAAGAATATTATATTAGCTGGGGGTATCTCCAGTTTTTATCTTTTAAAGATGTTAAATTTTATATATAATATTAGTATATATTTTTTTAAATCTTAATTGTACAAGCAGTCAAAAAATTGAAGAGGTGATATTGTGGCGTATAAATTTCTAATAATTGATGATGAACCGTTGTTGGTGAAGGGCTTAAAATATAGTTTAGAACAAGATGGCTATGAAGTAACAGTTGCTACAGATGGTCAAGAGGCATTAGATAAGGTGGAAAAAGACAGGTTTGATTTAATATTACTGGATTTAATGCTGCCCAAAGTAGATGGATTAGAGGTATGTCAAAGAATAAGACAAAAATATCAAACCCCTATAATTATGTTAACTGCAAAGGGAGAGGATATTAGTAAGATATTAGGACTAGAATATGGGGCTGATGATTACTTAACTAAGCCATTTAATATATTAGAGTTAAAGGCTAGAATCAAGGCAGTTTTAAGACGTTATCAAAATGTAGAAACCTCCTTAGATAGAGTAATAAAAATTGATGACTTTACTATGAATACATTAGGAAGAAAGGTTACTGTAAGAGGAGAGGAGCTTAATTTAACTGCAAAGGAGTTTGATCTGCTCCTGCTGCTAGCCTCTAATCCAGGAAAGGTTTATAGTAGGGAAGAGCTTTTAGAAATAATTTGGGGTTATGAGTATTTTGGAGATTTGCGTACTGTTGATGTACATATTAGAAGGTTGAGAGAAAAAATCGAATCAAATTCTAGCCATCCAGAATACATACTAACAAAATGGGGGGTAGGCTATTATTTTAGGGGCAAGTAACCAGTTCATAAGTATTAGGTGGAAAATTTTATTTACCTACCTATTCTTACTTATTATAGCTTTGTTGATAATAAACGTTTTTGTATACGAAACAATTAAAAAAAACTATTTGGATGAAAAAGAAATGAACTATCTTACACAGGCCAATATATTATCAAATCGCGTTAGGTTATCAGTCGATGAATCTACTATAGAGTTTAATCAATTGTATCTTAATCAAATGATGGATGAAATAGGACACCTAGTTGAAGGAAGAATTTTGATTATAGACAGAAATAATAATGCCATATATGATTCCTTTAATGATATAAGGGATACTAAAATTAGCAGCGAAGAAATATCAAGGGCATTAAAGGGTGAGAGAGTAGTCAGTTTATATAAGCTTGATAGATATGGAGAGACTATGTATATAAGTGTCCCAGTTATATATTACGATAGGATTTTAGGTGTTGTATTTATGTCTATTTCACTTCAAGAAGCCTATAATACTATAAATAGTGTTAAGAATCTTCTTTTTTTTATATCTCTGTTAACCCTTTTACTCATTACAGGCATTAGCTTAGTCTTTGCTAATTTAATTTCACAGCCAATAAAAGTGCTGACAGAGGCAATGCAAAGAACAGCCCAGGGCAAGCTAAATGAAAGGGTAGATATTGACGGTAATGATGAAATAGGACAATTATCTAGAGCGTATAACTTTATGAGTACAAAACTCAGCCATATAGAAAAGCAAAGAAAGGATTTTGTAGCAAATGTATCCCACGAGTTAAAAACTCCCCTAAGCTCAATGAAGCTTTTGGCAGAGTCCCTTATAATGCAACCATCAAATAACATTTCTATTTATCATGAGTTTCTTGAGGATATTGATAGTGAGATAGATAGATTAAACGAGATTATTGAAAGCCTATTAAGCATGGTTGATTTAGACGAAGAAAAGCTTAATTTAAATTATAAGTTAACTTACGTTAATTATCTAATAGAAAAAGTAGTTAATAACATTAGACCCTTAGCTGAAAAAAAGAACATTAAAATAATTATTAGTCAATGGGAAAAGATTCAAATATTTATTGATCAAGGAAAAATATATCAAGCATTAATGAACATTATCTATAATGCTGTAAAGTATACTGATGACGGGGGAAAAATAACTATAAATATCGAAAAAGAAGGCCGATATGCAGTAATAAAGGTAACTGATACAGGTTACGGAATTCCAAAGGAGAGCCTACCTTATATATTTGATAGGTTCTATAGGGTAGATAGTGCAAGATCCCGTAAAACAGGTGGAACTGGCTTGGGTTTATCCATTTCTCATCAAATTATTAGCCTTCATCAAGGAACAATTGAAGTGGAAAGTGAAGTTAAAAAGGGAAGCACCTTTATCGTTAGGCTTCCTATGGATGTTAATAAGCATTAGAAAATAGTAGATGTAGGGATGATTTCATGAAAAAGAACTATTTAGTAATTTTCATTTTAATAGTATTATTGTTTTTTTTATTGGTTAGATGTGCAAATAATCATTTTATTGACAATTCAGTATTAGATAATGAACTCAAAATTGCACCATATCCTGAAAGAATTGTGGAGCTTATGACTTTGTACTTTGCTGACTTTAACAATCAGCACCTAGTAAAAGAAACTAGAGCAGTAGAACGGATGAATGAATCAAGAGAAGAAATAATTATGAGGGAACTAATGAAGGGACCAGTAGATGGGCAGCTACAGCCAACAGTTCCTACCCAAGTGAAGCTATATTCAATAACTACAGTGGAAGACACAACATATATAAATTTCTCTAAGGAGTTTGTATCTAACTTTAAAGGTGGAGAATCCTCTGAAGTAACAACAATATATTCAATTGTAAACTCATTAACAGAGCTACAGCATGTTGACAAGGTGAAAATACAGGTGGAGGGAGAAGGCCTAGAGATATATCAGCATCATATGTCTTTAAAGGATGCCTACAATAGAAATGAAAGAATAATAGAAGCTCCATTTCCTTCACCAATTGAAGTAATTAGACTATATTTTGGAAATATAATTAATGAACAGTATAGGTATGCATATGATCAAATATATAGACCCTTAGATATTAATTTAGATTATTCTATATTTTTCCACCAAATGAGAGAGCTAGAGGTTGGTGTTCAAGACTATGTAGTTAACTCCTACAGTATTTTTAAAGAGACTGGAGTTACAACCATTGTTATGGATTATGAAAAAACATTGGAGGATGGAACAGTAAACATATACAAGGATGTTATGTTTAGACTAAGGAATGATTTGGGTGAGTGGAAAATTATATATGAAACTATTGTTGAAGACCAAATATAATATAGGCTTGGTTTAAGATGTTATTAAAATAATACTTCTCACCACAAGCTACCCCAAATATCCCTTAACAATCCATAGCAATTAGCTATAATATACTAGTTGCAATAAATTCAGGCAATATGGGAGTAGATGGTGGCTGGTGTTGCCTCTGGTCTTCAAATCTTGTGTAGTGATTCAGTAAGGTATACTGTTTTGCAATGCTTTTATCCCATTTATGAGCAACGAGAGTTTATAAGCAAAAAGTGGGCAAAGTGCCAGGCACCAAACAACAACCACATCAGGATGAGAGCAATATTGTCTCACAAATAATGTATAATCAAACCCCTAACAGAGCAATCTGTTAGGGGTCCTTTTTAGAGTAGAAAAATCTCCGACAATATAGTAGGCCATGAGATGTGTCACATGATAAAAGAATACAAAACCTGAATTATTATCAGCAAATTTCAGTTAACATGAAGAGTGTTCATCTCTTTCTTCTATTTTGGCGGCGAAAGGACGGAGTGGATGTCGTGGAGACGGTGAAAAATTATAATGTAGAAATATATATTATTAATACAATAAATCAGTATTAAAATTAAGTTTGTGATATTATAGAGTTATAAGTAAATGTAAGATTTTAGAATGAGTATATTATTAAATGGGGGTGTTGCACATGATATGGAAAGAAGCAAGAAATCTTTATGTCAATAAGTGGATACTGTTTGAAGCTATAGAAGCTTACTCAGAAGATGGAAAAAGAATTGTAAAAGACCTTTCCGTTATAAACGCATATGATGACGGGAAGGAAGCACTTAAAGAATATAGAGAAAAACATAAGAAAGATAAAAGCAGAGAAATGTATGTGTATCATACTAAAAATGACGAGTTAATAATAGAAGAAAGAATGTGGATGGGAGTGCGTAAAAATGGTTAAACTTAAACTAAAATATGGACTTCCATTTTGTAGTATAAAACTAACCTATCAGGAAAAAGTAATAGCATTAGACAATGTACTTATAGATACAGGTTCGGGTGGTACTGTTCTTAAGATGGACAAGGTAGAAGAAATAGGAATCACTATAGAACCTAATGATACAATTGAAACCATCTCAGGTGTAGGTGGGTCAGAATTTGTGTATAAGAAAAAGGTAGATTTAATAAACTTAGGAGATTTGAGTAAGGAGAATTTCAAGGTAGAAATATGGGTAATGGATTATGGATTTGATATAAATGGAATAGTAGGAATGGATTTGTTAAAGGCAGTTGGAGTAGTCATTGACCTAAAAAAGATGGTAGTGGGAGAAGCTTAGAATACAGAAGAAAGAAATCATTTTAATTAGTATATTTTGAAATAGCCTAATGTATATAAGGATAGGAATCAAAGTTAACTATAAAAGAAAAATTATCCCTTGACACAACTCTCAAATGTGCTATACTATACTAGTCGCAATAAATTCAGACATCATGGGAGTAGATGGTGGCTGGTGTTGCCTCTGGTCTTCAAAACCAGCGCGAGGGGTTAAGAGCCTCTTGGGTGGGTTCGATTCCCACGTACTCCCGCCATATTAAAATTAAGCTATAACAACAGGTTATAGTTTTTTTTGTTTTACAGTATTATTAAATAAAAACATTAGAATATTTATAATAATATATCAAATAATATAAATGACAGGGAAAGAGAAGGATGAAAATGAAGGATTAGTTCGAGCTTAGATGTAATAAAAATGCTAAGGATTCCTACTCTTCACCCTGTCATAGTTTTGTAGTAATATATACCTGATAATTGACAATTGTTATATCAAAAAGGTATTATTAAGTAAACAAAAAAAGTGGGAGATTATATGGAGTTTTTAGAGGAGAAACTAAAAAGAAACGGATATAAAATAACAAAGCATAGAAGAGCAATTTTAAACATTTTTTTAGAGAGTGAAGAGCATTTACTTACAGCCGCTGAAATATATAATAGAATCATTAGTGAGTATAATAATATCAATTTTTCTACGGTATATAGAAACCTTGAAGCTATGACAAAAGCAAACGTTGTTAAACGCTTTAATTTAGACAATGGCGTTAACTATTATGAGTTAAATGAGGGTGTACATCATCATCATTTAATATGCTTAGAATGTGGGCAAACAAAAATAACCAATTATTGCCCATTAAAAGAACCAAAGTTTTTGATGATACATGATGACTTCACACCGGTTGATCACAAATTAGAGATTTATGGATATTGCAAAAAATGCAATAAAGGTTAGGTTTATATATAATATAAACCTAGTTAATCAATAATTGTTAAAACTTCATCTAACTCTTTTCTTGTAGGACTTTTAAGCTCTGACTCCTCCGGTACACCTAAGGGGGTCATTGCAACTAAAGAATATCCTTCCTTTTTAAAACCTATATATTGCTCAATTTCACTGGTTGCATAATTTGGTCCCGTCATCCAACAGGTACCATAGCCTAAGCTGGCTGCTGCTAACAATAAATTTTCCATTGCAGCTCCAATATTTTGAATACCAGGTGCTGCTTTTAGAATTCTGTTGGCTTCTTCAGTTTTATTTGCAGCCATGAGAATATCACAGGCTGGAATTGGATATGGACCTGCAAAAACAAGTATTAATACTGGTGCATACTTAAAAAAGGTGTGGTAATGAAGATACTTTAACAAGTTTTTTTTCAGATCTTCCTTATCAGCTAGCTTTGCCAATTCATGGGTTTTGTCTTCTATTATTTCTGCTATCTTATTAATTTTACCTTCGTTTTTTATCACAACAAAATGCCAGTTTTGAGCGTTTTTACCTGATGGGGCGTAGGTAGCAGCTTTTATTATTTCACGAATATCCTCCTCTGCTACTGCAAATTTTTTAAACTTTCGTACACTGTGTCTGTTATATACAAAACTTAGTTTACTCATTTAAACTACCTCCTTTATTTTATAATATATTATATTTTTATGTATTTCAAAGGCTATTTAACTAAGAGTCTTTATAATTAATTATGGTATAATAAATATATAAGTAAAAGTCAATATTAGTAATAGTCTAATAATTAGATAATCGTTAATAGAAGGGGTGAAAAAATGCAAAAAAAATGGGTTAAACTGATTAATCTTGACGACCCCGTTGAAGCAGCTATAATACAGGATATATTAAAAACAGAAGGCATTGAAACTAAGTCAAGGCTTAAGGATAATGCAGAGTATATGAAGCATATTACAGGTAATATATTTTCTACACAAGGAATTGACATATTTGTAGAAGACAATGAATACTTAAATGCAATAGAAGTTATTAGAATATATAAAGATGAAGTTAATATTGATGAAGAGAATATATAAAATAAAATAGAAATTACCCTGCGGTAATTTCTATTTTATTTTTAGAATAAAAATCGTATAATTTAATAAAACTATTCTTTACTTGCAGTTCTCTCCCTAAATAATAGAGTAATACAGTATGCACCTGCTACACCTACTAACGAATATACTATTCGACTTAGTATAGATTGCTGCCCACCAAATAATGCTGCTACAAGGTCAAATTGAAATAAGCCAATTAAACCCCAATTTAAAGCACCTATAATTACAAGACTAAGGGCTAAACGATCCATCATGTCAACTCCTTTTCTATCTTATATTTACATCATATATAGTATGTATCTTTTTAGAAAAATCATGCATTAATTAATAATTGAGTTTTGATTATACTTATTAAAATTTTTAAAAGACAAATACTATGTAACATCACCTTAAATTAGGAGAGAAGTATATGCTAAATAAAAAATCACTTAAAATAATAAAGGGCGGAAAAGAAAATACAATAAAACAAAGCTTTGAAGGTGCCGTAGCAACTCGTACAAGGTTAATGGGTGTTATTGCACTGAAAATCCATTGGGTAAGGGAAGACAAGCTAAACTATTTCCAATGGTTCTTGTTTGATTCAGAAGAGCATGGAATATATGACTATGAAGATATGCTTACAAATAATGTAATTAAGTCAGCGGAAATTACACAAAGATTTATGGGGCACTTGGGAGGAGAGATAGTAAATATAAACGAAGAAGAGGCAATGTATCTAATACAATATTATGGATATCAGAACCTTATACATAAGAAAGATTTACCAAGCTTTTATAGCTATAGCTTTACTCTAAAAAAAGAAGTGCAACTAAGTTCAGAAAAACTAGATATATTGAATAAAAAGATTTATGAAGAAATAAGCTCCTATATTGAATTGATACATTATTTTATAATGCGAAAGGTAGGTAATGATATAGATGGTGCAGAATATTTATTATCAAAAGATACAATAAATTATGATTATAAGCCTACAGAAGGGGCGGCAGTTCTTTTAAAAAATGAAATAAGAATATTAGAAAGTGATGGCATTAACTCTACTTATATATGTAAATCAGTTGTAGATAGAAATGAAGACTATAAAATAATTCATTCAAAGATATTAATAAATGAGGAAGAACTATCAATAGTAAATGCCGAAGTAATTGAGATTATAACTGTTTCACCAGAGGAGGTAGCATATGAAATAAAAAATACTGAGTACATTAAAACATATGAGCTACAACAGCACTCAGAAAAGCTAATAGCCTCATTAGAGCATCTAAATAAAAATGCATTACAATATAATTTTAAACAGGGAAAAATGTATGTAGAATTTAGAAAAAACAATCAACACGTAAAGAGAAAAACCTTCTACATAGGAGGGGATATATTAGCAATTTATTTTCTAAATCATTTTAACCAGTTTATTGTTTGCTACTATGATGAAGGGGATTATGCAATAATTGAAAAATCACTAATGACAATACCAGTAAGAAAAATCCTTAAGGAGCTGAGGGGAATAAAGCTAAAGGGATCAATTATTTATGAATACGCCGAAGCAAAGGAAACTGACTTTTGTCAATACATTAATAGAGTAATAAAAGATATTGACTAATAATTGAATAGTATTAACAATATATGGTTATAATAACCTCCTAGAAGAATAAGGAGGTTAAATAATGAGAAGGAGAAGACGAACCCCATACTTTTTAGCTTTTTTTGTAACTTTGATATGCTTTGTAATTATTGGTTTTTTAGTGGGTTACTATATGAATCCATTATTAAATAAAGAACCACCCCAGAAAATAGCAGAAAAAGAAGATAATTCTCCTGATGATTACCTACATTTAGACAGGGATAACTATGAAAGAGAGCTAGAGGAAAATGACGCTCCAGTGACCAGCTTTGAAGATAGTATTGATACAGATACTAGAATGGTATTTAGAAGCCTATATACATCCTGTCAAAGTATTATAGATGAAGTAATTGAGCCGATGGATGAAATCGTTGGACTTAAGGAAGGGGCCTTTCGCACCTTCACAGAAGAAAATATGTCAGAATGGCAAGTTGTAAAATTTTCTAATGATGAAGTAATACTATTTAGGAGGAAGAATCAAATATGTCCTAATCACTTTCTAGTTTCACAGGAGGACGGATTTATAGCAATATTTCAATATAATGAAGCCGGTGAAAAAATACTAGCTGAAAAAACCTCTATACCTATTTCTGTGCTTCCAACCATTGATCAAGATAAATTAAAAAGAGGTATACTATTAAAAAGCCGAGAGGAAGTAAATAGACTTTTAGAGGATTATAGTAGTTAGAAAAATAGTAAGTAAAAAAGGGAAATTGATTAAATCAATTTCCCTTTTTGATTTATCTTTATAATAACTATTTTCATCTCTTGTTACTTCACTTTTTATATCAATATATGTTAAACTAAAACAATAGAAATATTGAGAAGGATATTATTGGAGGGAATAATCAGTGATAATTATCGGAATCGACCCAGGTATAGCAATTATGGGAATAGGAGTCATAAAATATGAAGGTAATAGCTTTAAACCAATTTACTATAATGCAATAAAAACCTCCAGTAAAACACCAACAGACCAACGTCTACGCATTATATATGAAGAATTAAGCAAATTATTAGATACATATAAGCCAAACGTTATTGCTATCGAGGAGCTATTCTTTAATAATAACTCAAAGACAGCCTTTATAGTTGGACAAGCTAGAGGAGTGGCAATATTATCTGCTGCTAATCGAAACATACCAGTTTATGAATACACACCACTACAAGTAAAGCAAGGGGTGGTTGGCTATGGTAGAGCCGACAAAAAACAAGTACAGCAAATGATTAAAACACTACTTTGCTTAAAAACAGTACCAAAGCCAGATGATGTAGCCGACGCTTTAGCAGTAGCAATATGTCACGGTCATTCTGGTAATTTTAGTGATCTATTCAAAATAAAATAGATGCGGAGGGATTAGATTGTTTGAATATATAAAGGGGAAGATTTCAGAAGTATTTATTGATAAAATAGTTATTGAAGCCAATGGTATAGGATATAGAATTAATAGTAGTATGAACAGTGTTACAGATGTTAATATAGGAGAAGATACGACAATTTTCACCCATTTAGTAGTAAAAGAGGATGAAATGAGCTTATATGGCTTTACTACAAGGATGGAGCTGGATGTGTTTAGAAAGCTAATATCGGTGTCTAAGGTGGGTCCAAAGGTCGCCTCTGGAATATTATCAACATATACAGCAGATAAGCTAAGCGGATATATTAAAAGTAATAATGTATCGGCAATATCAAAGTCCCCAGGAGTCGGAAAGAAAACCGCTGAAAGAATTATACTTGAGTTAAAGGATAAGGTTGAAGTATCAGAAACCTTAGAGAGTATTAATGATAAAAAACAAGGTGCTTCAGAAAACAATGAAGCTATAGAAGCATTAATAGCACTAGGCTACAGTGGCTACGAGGCTAACAAGGCGTACAAGGCAGCCTTCCAAGAAGGACTATCAACTGAGGATATGATTAGAAGGACATTAATATTATTAGGTAAGTAAAGGGTGGGTGGAGTCTATGTTTAATGATGACCATAGGGTTATTTCAAATAATATAAAACAAGAGGATATAGAAATAGAAGGTGGCTTAAGACCAAAATCTCTTGATGACTATATTGGGCAAGAGGGTGTCAAAGAAAGACTAAATATTTATATAAAGGCAGCCAAGCAAAGGAAGGAAGCCTTAGACCATGTTCTTTTATATGGACCTCCAGGCTTAGGTAAAACAACCTTGGCACATATTATTGCAAATGAAATGAATGGAAATATTCGTATAACCTCTGGTCCTGCAATAGAAAGACCTGGAGATTTAGCTGCAATACTTACAAACCTGTCGGAAAATGATGTTTTCTTTGTAGATGAGATACATAGATTAAATAGAACAGTAGAAGAGATTTTATACCCAGCAATGGAGGATTACGCATTAGATATTATTATAGGCAAAGGGCCTAGTGCTAGGTCTATAAGATTAGATTTACCTAGATTCACTTTAATTGGAGCAACAACTCGGGCTGGACTGTTAACCTCTCCCTTAAGGGATAGGTTTGGTGTAATAAGCAAATTGGAATTATACACAACAGAGGAACTTACATATATAGTAAAAAGATCAGCATCCCTATTAAATGTCTTTATAGATGAGGAGGGGGCAATGGAGATTGCATCAAGATCAAGAGGAACCCCCAGAATAGCCAATAGACTTCTTAAAAGAGTTAGAGATTTTGCAGAAGTAAGAGCCAATGGAAGAATAACTAAGCAGGTTGCAGTAGATGCACTAAAATTAATGGAAATTGACTATTTAGGACTAGATCATGTAGATAAAAAGATGATAACAACAATTATAGATAATTTTTGCGGTGGACCAGTAGGACTAGATACCCTAGCTGCCTCTACAGGAGAAGAAAAAAATACCATAGAAGATGTCTATGAGCCATATCTATTACAGCTGGGCTTCATTAATAGAACACCCAGAGGTAGAGTAGTAATGGAAAAGGCATATAGGCACTTTAACATAGCTTACAATAAAAAGGATTAGGAGGATAGATTTCACTATGGGTAATATAGGTAAGATTCTTGTTTTTGCAGGGTTAAGCTTAGCTGCTATAGGTTGCCTTATAATGCTTGGGGGCAGACTAGGACTGGGAAAGCTTCCAGGAGATATATTTATCAAAAAAGGAAACTTTACCTTTTATTTTCCACTGGTGACAAGTATAATTATAAGCATAGTTTTATCAATATTACTAAATCTATTTCTCAAAAGACGTTAAGAAGGTAGCAATAGTACCAAATAACTACAGCAAAAAAATCAAAGGAATTAACATATGTTTGTCGAAGTAGTTACAGATGATGATAGAGATGGAGTGGTTATTTAATGAAGATGAGAATGAAGATGCTACTTATAGTACTAATTATTACTTGTATTGTAAGCTTACCCATTGTAACAACCTATGCTAATGAGAAGCCAATCCTTCCAAAATATATTGAGATAGGCTTATATTTTGGTTCCTCTGCTAAATCAGTAGTACACTTGAAATCATCAGCAGGATTTATTGGTGGAATCTATAAAGATGACATTTTTCAAAATATGCTAACCCTTATTGACTTTGAAGAGATAATATTAAGAAAGGATTCATATTATATTGAATCAGAGGGAAATTTTGTTGAGTATACTGGAAATATAAAAGAAACAGGAAGCTTAAATATACAGGGTCCCTACCATATTCAAGTAGGAGATCCATTTGAATCTGCAATAGAAGCCCAAACCTTTTTAGAAGCGCTTGAAATACCTGAAGATTTATACCTAGCCTATGAAGCAGGAGAGTGGAAGGTTTTTGCAGGTTTTTATATTGATGAAGCAACAGCTAAGGAGAAAGCCGACCAGGTAAAGAATACCATAGGAATTAATAGTTATGTCATAACACCATCAAAGGATAGAGTGCAGGTGCTTGATGGGGATGGAAATGGTATATTTGTTTTTAACTCAAAGGATGAAGTATATATACAAGCATTTCATGATAAAGGTGAAGAGCCTCTAATTAACCTAGAGGGGAGAAATTTTAGAGGAGCCATAACTGCCAAAAGAATGGTAGAAAATGATATGGCAATAGTAAATAGGCTACTATTGGAGGAGTACTTATATGGAGTAGTGCCTAAGGAAATGTCACCTTCCTGGCCATTGGAAGCCTTAAAGGCACAGGCAGTTGCTGCTAGAGGCTTTGCAATAACATCAATGACTAAGTTTCAAGATAAGGGATTTAATCTTTGCAATACAGTGAACTCTCAGGTATACGGAGGCTATGATATTGAGCATCCCAATACTAGTCGAGCTGTGGATGAAACAAAGGGGAAAATAATAACCCATAATGGAGTACCTATTACGCCCTTTTATCATTCAAACAGTGGAGGGCGAACGGAAAACAGTGAAAATATTTGGTCTTCTAGCCTTGAATATATTAGAGGAAAAGAGGATGAATACTCACTAGATGCACCAAATTCAAGCTGGTCGGTTGTATTGAACAAGGCTGAAATAGAGAATATACTTATCAAAAATCAGATAGATGTAGGTAAGTTAATTGATATTAAAATAATTGAAGCATCTCCAAATGGAAGAGTACTAGAAATGCTGGTACAAGGCACCAAAGGTGAAGAGATATTAAAAAAGCAAAAAAGTAGATTTGTTTTTGGTTTAAGAAGCTCTTGCTTTACAATTCAGAATGGTGGAGAAACAGATGCTATAGCCATGCAGGCATCATCAACGCCCCAAAGTGTTAATCTTCAGGGAATAAATGTTATTACCTCAACAGGTGTAAAAAAATTGAACTCAACCACAAATATCAATATATATAATGGGAAAAGCTATAATAGTAAAAAGATTGATAAAGATATATTTATTTTCAATGGACAAGGCTTTGGACATGGTCTAGGTATGAGTCAGTACGGAGCTAAAAGAATGGCAGAAATGAACTATACCTATGAAGATATACTATCCTTTTATTATACTAACATAAAGGTGGAATAATATTTATGAAAACAACAGATTTTAATTATTATTTACCAGAGGAGCTAATTGCACAAACTCCCTTAGAAAAACGAGATGAGTCACGACTTATGGTATTGAATAAGGAAACAGGAGAAATAAGTCATAGGCATTTTTATAATATAATAGATTATATAAACGAAGGAGATTGTCTAGTTTTAAACGATACTAGGGTTATACCAGCTAGGCTAATAGGCGAAAAGACAGATACTGGTGGTAAAATAGAATTTTTACTGTTAAAGCAAATAGAGCTAGATAAGTGGGAGGTTTTAGTTAAGCCAGGTAAGCGAGCTAAGATAGGTACATGGTTTGAGTTCGGAAATGGTATATTAAAGGCAAAGATTGAAGCTATGGGAGAAGATGGTTCAAGAATAGTTACCTTTTCTTATGAGGGTGTTTTCGAAGAAATATTAGACAAGCTAGGTAATATGCCACTACCACCATATATTACTGAAACCCTAGAGGATAATGAACGATATCAAACTGTTTACTCAAAAAACAAAGGCTCTGCAGCTGCACCAACGGCTGGATTACATTTAACAGAGGAATTGCTACAAAAGATTAAAGCAAAAGGAGCCAATATTGTATTTATAACACTTCATGTTGGTTTAGGCACCTTTCGACCAGTAAAGGTAGAAAATGTTAAGGAGCATAAAATGCATGAAGAATACTATTCAATTGAAGCTGAAGCTGCTGAAACCATAAATTTAGCAAGAAAAATGGGTAAAAAGGTAATTGCTGTTGGGACAACCTGCTGTAGAACACTTGAATCAGCTACTACAAATGATTCTCAGCTTAAAGCTGGCAATGGATGGACAGATATATTCATCTATCCAGGCTACCAATTTAAAATAGTAGATAATTTAATTACAAATTTTCATTTGCCAGAATCAACACTAATTATGATGGTATCTGCCCTAGCAAGTAAAGAAATCATTATGAAGGCTTATGAAACTGCCGTTAAAGAAGGCTATAGGTTCTTTAGCTTTGGCGATGCAATGTTTATTAAGGGGAAAGAATAGATATAATTAAAAGTGAAAAGTTAAAAGTTAAAAGTTAAGAGTTAAGAGTAAGAGTTAAGAGTTAAGAGTTAAGAGTGAAAAGTGAAAAATTAAAAACATGAAAGAAATGTTGAATGTTGAATGTTGAATGAAAAGACGAAAACAAAAACCATAAAAAGAAAATTAAAAGTGAAAAGTGAAAAATGAAAAATTAAAAATGAAAAGTTAAAAACCATTAAAACATAATAAAAGTTGATTTATGCAGTTTTTTTCGTAGAAGGGTGAAAATATAAATGGCAATTAAATATGAGCTAATTAAAGAATGTAAGCAAAGTGGAGGAAGGCTAGGTAAGCTTCATACTCCTCATGGAATAATTGAAACACCTATATTCATGCCTGTTGGTACTCAGGCAACTGTTAAAACCATGACACCTGAAGAATTAAAAGAGATTAAATCACAGATTATATTAAGTAATACATATCACCTATATTTAAGACCCGGCCACAAGTTAATTGAAAGGGCAGGTGGTCTACATAGGTTTATGAACTGGGATGGTCCTATACTTACTGATAGTGGAGGCTTTCAAGTGTTTAGCCTAGGAGCATTAAGAAAAATAACAGAAGAGGGAGTAGAATTCCGTTCTCACCTAGATGGCTCTAAGCATTTTATTAGTCCAGAAAAGGCAGTAGAAATCCAAAACTCATTAGGATCAGATATATTAATGGTATTTGACGAATGTGCTCCTTTTCCAGCAGATAGACAGTATGTAAAAAATTCACTAGAAAGAACAACAAGATGGGCAAAAAGATGTAAGGAGGCCCACAAAAATACTGATAGACAAGCACTATTTGGAATTATTCAAGGTGGAATGTATGGGGATTTAAGAAAACAAAGCTTAAATGAGCTTATAGAGTTAGATTTTCCTGGCTATGCAGTAGGAGGCTTAAGTGTAGGTGAACCAAAGCCCTTGATGTATGAAGTGCTTGAATATACAACTCCATTTATGCCAAAACACAAACCACGATACCTAATGGGTGTAGGCAGTCCAGATTGCCTAATAGAAGGAGTTATAAGGGGTATAGATATGTTTGACTGTGTATTACCCTCTAGAATTGGAAGGAACGGTACTGCCATGACAAGTGAAGGGAAAATAGTTATTAAGAATGCAGTACACACCGAGGCCTTTCAACCACTAGACCCCCAGTGTGATTGCTATACTTGTAAAAACTATAGTAGGTCCTACTTAAGGCATCTTTTTAAGGCTAACGAGGTTTTAGGCTTAAGACTATTAACTTATCATAACCTATACTTTCTATTAAAGCTAATGGATGAAGTAAGACAGGCTATAAAAGAGGATAGACTTCTTGATTATAAGAATCAATTCTTTAGGAAATACGGCTATACTTAAGAATTTTTTAAGGAATTAGTCTAATTAGATGGAGGAATTCAAAATCTTCTGTTGAATAGTTATATTGGGAAAAAAAGAAGAAGCGAGGAGGGCTATGAATATGCCACAATTTGGAGGATTAATAATCCCTTTGGGGTTTCTTGCAATTTTTTACTTTTTAATTATAAGACCCCAACAGAAAAAAGAAAAGAAAGTAAAAGAAATGAGAAACAACATTAAGGTAGGCGACGAAATAATAACAATTGGGGGAATATATGGTAAAGTAATTAAAGCTAAAGAAGATGTAGTTACCATAGAAGTAGGAGCCGATAAGACTAAGCTAGTTATTGCTAGATGGGCTATAGGTAATACTGTTAGCAAAACAGATGAAGAATAATTAATACTAAATACCATGAAAGATACGATGAGTTCGTATCTTTTTTGCTTTTATCTAATATATATAAAGTTACTATTATTAAGATAAAATCAACATCGAATTACTAGGTATATTTAATGATTAATTGCATAATTATTGATTAAAAGGCAATGGAGGTGTTAGAATTGAAAGTAAAGAAAAAAAGTGTTCCTAGATCACCAGGTCCCTTTAATATATGGATTTACGGTAAAGGATTAGTTAGAGGTTATGTTCTTTCTCTATTTTTATTTTTAATAACTGCTTTACTAATAACTTATACAGCCTTAAATGAAGGACTTATACCAATAGTCAACTCAATAATATTAATATTAAGCGTAGCATATGCAGCCATATATTCTGCTGTTAATATTGGAGAAAGGGGCTGGCTTCACGGAGCCATTGTAGGATTATTGTATATACTTATTTTACTGATATTTAGTAAAATATTTGTATCAGGCTTTGAATTCGATAAATATGTCACCTACAAAATCGTTATAAGCCTATTTACTGGAGTTATAGGTGGAATGATAGGTATAAATATTAAATAATGACTTTTCTTAAAAAAAACTTTGTGTTATAATTTTAATGAAATAATAGGAGAGAGAGGAGTCAAAGGATGAAGCATATTAAAACATTAAGTGGAGCAACTCTTGTAAATAGTGCAGCAAAAGGTGGCTGTGGAGAATGTCAAACATCCTGTCAATCTGCATGTAAAACATCCTGTACTGTAGCAAATCAGGAGTGTGAAAATAAGTAATACTATAAGTAGTACATAAAATGCAGCAGTAAGCAACTGCTGTTTTTTCTTGATTTATCCCAGCGTCATTACTAACACTCCCGCTTTTTAGCGGGAGATAAGTGCCGCCAAGCTAGAAAGTAAGCGGAACTAGAATTCAGGTGGAGTTAAAACTCCATCTGAACTAAGTTTTCTTTATAATAATAATTAAGATATAATTATAATTGTTTAGTTTATTAATTAGTGAAATAAACACATAAGAAGTTTTAGCACATTCTTATATACGGAGGTTAAGTATAAAATGATACATAAGTTTAACCAAGGAGGAAAATATATTGTTATAGATGTAAATAGTGGCTCGGTGCATGTTGTAGATCAGCTTGTTTATAGGATTCTAGATTATTATCCAAAGCTTAGGGTTGAAGAAACTATTAAGGCTCTTTCTAAGGACTTTAAAGAAAAAGATATACATGAAGCTATTGAAGAATTAAAATTCCTAGAAAAAGAAGGCTTATTGAACAGTAAGGATAATTATTTTCAACATGATAGCTTTAAAAACAGAAGGCCAGTTGTTAAAGCACTATGCCTACATGTTTCCCATGATTGTAATATTCGCTGTAGATACTGTTTTGCTTCTCAAGGAGACTTTAAAGGTAATAGGCTATTAATGGATATAGATGTAGGTAGGAGGTCAATTGATTTTCTACTGAATAATTCAGGCAACCGACGAAACCTAGAGGTAGATTTCTTTGGTGGAGAGCCTTTAATGAATTTTGAAGTTGTTAAAGCTATAGTAGAATATGGTAGAGAAAAGGAAAAAGAGTATGGAAAAAACATAAGATTTACTACTACCACCAATGGTGTATTACTGAATGATGAAAATATGGATTTTATAAATAAAAATATGGATAATGTAGTACTTAGTATAGATGGTAGAGAAGAGATTAATGATTATATGAGATATACAGTTAATGGGAAAGGCACCTATGAAACAATAGTGCCAAAGCTATTAAAGATGGCCGAGGCTCGTGGTCATCAAAACTATTATGTAAGAGGAACCTTTACCAGACATAATCTTGACTTTTCAGAGGATGTATTACACTTGGCGGATTTAGGCTTTAAGAATATTTCGGTAGAGCCTGTTGTAGCAGAACCACATCATGATTATGCCATAAGGGAAGAAGATTTACCTAAGGTATTCAAGCATTATGAAGCACTTGCTGATGAGTATGTAAAAAGGCATTATGATAATAAAGGCTTTAGCTTCTTTCACTTTATGATTGATTTACATCAAGGACCCTGTGTAATTAAAAGGATTTCTGGCTGTGGTGCAGGCTCAGAATATATAGCAGTTACCCCAGAGGGTGATATATACCCTTGTCACCAATTTGTAGGTAATACAGATTTTATTATAGGAAGTGTTTTAGATAATACCCTAAACAAAGAAATGTATGACAGCTTCTCAGAAGCCCACGTTTATAATAAAGAAAAATGTAACAGCTGCTGGGCTAAGTTTTATTGTAGTGGAGGATGTCACGCAAATGCATATAACTTCAATAAAGACATTATGGAGCCCTATGATATTGGTTGCCAAATGGAGAAGAAGAGAATTGAATGTGCATTAGCTATTCAAGCTAGATTATCAGAGGAGGGATAAAATGTTTAAGGCTCTAAAGGAAAAGAAACCATACATACATGAAAGCTGTTTTATAGCAGAAACTGCTGATATAATAGGAGATGTTAAAATAGGGGAAAATAGTAGTGTATGGTATAAGGCAGTACTTAGAGGAGATGGTAATTCTATAATAGTTGGCAAAAACACAAATATTCAAGATAATACAGTTGTTCATATAAGTAATATATATCCAACTATTATTGGGGATAATGTAACAGTAGGACATAGTGGAGTTATCCATGCCTGTACAATTGGAGATAATTCTTTAATTGGTATGGGGGCAATTATCCTTGATGGTGCAGAAATAGGTAATGAAACAATTATAGCTGCAGGAGCATTGGTTCCACCAGGAAAAAAAATCCCTTCAGGAGTGTTAGCTGTTGGATCACCTGCTAAAGTGGCACGTGAATTAACAATTGAAGAAAAAGAATCACTTAAAGAATCCGCCAAGCAATATGTAGCATACGGCAATATCCATAAGGAGGGCTAACTGCTTCCTCTGGTTGACTGTAGGTTTTTTACCGTATATAATTAAAGTTATGAAATTAAGTTAGGGGGAATACTGAATGAGAGTAAAAAATGCAATTATATTTATAGTACTAATTGCAATAGTTGGTTTATCAGTGTATACAGCATATAATGGTCTAGAAGTAGGAGATTTATCCTTAAGACCCATTAGCCAAGCAATGAAGCAAGGACTAGACCTTAGAGGTGGGGTTTATGTAGTATATGAAGCAAAAACAAACCTAACTGGTGCAGAATTAGACAGAACAATAGAGCAGACAATAGGTATTTTTAATCGAAGGGTTAATGCCCTTGGATTAACAGAGCCTTTAATTGTTCGAGAAGGAGACAAGCGTATAAGGGTTGAACTACCTGGAGTTGAAAACGCTCAAGAGGCAATAGATCTAATTGGACAAACAGCTCAGCTTAGATTTGTAACTTATGATGAAGAAGAAGTATTAACAGGTGGAGATGTAAAAAAAGCAGAAGTGCAATTTGTAGAATCCGGGCCTTCAGTTAGCCTTGAGCTTAATAGTGAAGGTACAAAAAAGTTTGCTGAAGCTACCAGTCGATTAGTTAAAGAGTATGAAGGTGACGACCCAGGAAGGATTATATATATTATATTAGATGATGAAGTAATTTCCTATCCCAGTGTAAACGAGGTAATACCAAATGGTAGAGCAAATATAACTGGTACCTTCTCTATGGAATATGCTACTAATTTAGCAGCATTAATTAGAGGTGGTGCATTACCAGTAGAGCTAGAAGAAATAGAAAGCTCAACAATAACTGCTACATTAGGTGTAAATGCCTTAAAGAGAAGTGTACAGGCTGCACAAATAGGGATTATACTTGTTCTGCTTTTCATGCTATTCTATTATAGAATACCAGGATTAGTTGCTAACTTAGCTTTGGTTATTTATATACTTATAGTATTAGGAATATTGATAACCCTGAATGCAACCTTAACACTACCTGGAATTGCAGCTCTAATACTATCGGTTGGTATGGCAGTAGATGCAAACGTCATTATCTTTGAAAGAATAAAGGAAGAGTTAAGGGCAGGTAAAACAATTAGAGCATCCATTGATTCAGGCTTTAAGAGGGCCTTTAGAACTATAATAGATGCAAATATAACTACACTTATTGCTGGCTTAGTTTTATATCAATTTGGAACAGGTCTCATAAGAGGCTTTGCTGTTACCTTAATTGTAGGTATAGTTGCAAGTATGTTTACAGCAATAGTTATTACTAAGTTTATATTAAAGCTCTGTGTAGGATTAAACTTAACTAAAAACAGTAAATTATTTGGAGCGTAGGGGGGAAGATAATGAATATAGTTGAGAAACGAAAAATTTGGTTTGGCTTATCGGGTACAATAATTGTATTAGGCTTAATAATAGGTCTTTTCTCCGGGGTTAATTTTGGTATTGATTTTACTGGTGGGGCCTTAATGGAAATTGAAGTACACAAAGAGTTACCAATAGCAGAGATAAGAGAGATAGTAGATGAATTTGACCCCAATGCTAGTATAAATCTGTTAGGAAACGAAAGAACTACAGTTCAGATAAGAAGTACAATAGACTTTAATAATAAAGAGAGATTAGAGATATTTAGTAGATTTCAAGAAAAATATGATTTAGATCTTCAAAAGGATTTTCTAAGAACACAGCAATTTGGACCTTCAGTAGGTCGTGAGATACAGTCCAGAGCATTAATCTCTGTTTTAATCTCAGCTATAGGTATGCTAGTTTATATAACCTATAGATTTGAACTACGCTTTGGTTTGGCAGCAATAGCTGCACTAATTCACGATATATTAGTTGTTTTAGCAGTATATTCTATTGTTAGAATTCCTGTTAACTCACCCTTTGTAGCTGCAATTCTAACGATATTAGGTTATTCTATAAATGATACTATAGTTGTTTTTGATAGAATAAGGGAAAACCTGAAATTCATGAAGAAAAACAATTATGAGCAGGTGGCAAATGATAGTATTAAGCAAACTATAACACGATCCATTAACACATCTGTTACAACCCTAATTACAATTGTAACCCTATATATATTTGGAGTAGATCAAATTAGAGAGTTTGCTTTACCATTGATAGCAGGAATAATAAGTGGTACCTATTCCTCAATATTCATTGCAAGTCCAGTATGGGTAATGCTAAAGGAAATGCAACTTAGAAAGACAACATATAATCCAAAGCCAGAAACTAAGTAATAAAATAAAAGTATTAATGTTTATATATGGCAGCTTATGCTGCCATTATAGTTTATTGAGATTTTTTTAGGTGGTGAAACTATGAAGGTTAAGAGAATTTGGACCTTTAAAAGACCAGATAAAAACATAGTAAATAATCTGATGAAGGAGTTAAATATATCTAAAACCACAGCTAAGCTTTTATTTAACAGAGGAGTTTACGAAGTAGAAGAAGCTAGAAGGTTTTTAGAAGCATCTTTAAGTGATTTATACAATCCATTTCTCTTAAAGGATATGGAGAAGGTTGTCTATAGAATAAATGAAGCTATCAAAAACAAAGAGTCAATCTGGATTTATGGTGATTATGACGTTGATGGGGTATCTAGCACTGCATTACTAATTAGATATTTTAATAGTATAAACTATACTGTAAACTATTACATTCCCGATAGAATGGAAGAAGGCTACGGAGTAAACAGTGAAGCAATTAAGGAAATTGTAGATAAAGGTGGTAAGCTTATAATAACCGTTGACTGTGGGATAACATCAGTAAATGAAGTAGCTTATGGTAATGGGTTAGGTATTGATATAGTAATAACCGATCATCATCAGTGTCAAGAAGAATTACCTCCAGCCTATGGAATAATTAATCCAAAGCAAGAGGATTGCACTTATCCCTTTAAGCAGCTATGTGGCTGTGGTATAGCTTTAAAGCTTATCCAAGCCATGATGCCTAAGGAGGATTTTATAAAAAATGCTAGCTTTTACTTAGATATTGTAGCCCTTGCAACCGTTGCTGATATTGTTCCATTGATAGATGAAAATCGAATTATTGTTAAAAATGGTATAAAGGCTATGGAGAATTCAGCAAATGCTGGTATAAAAGCATTAGTTGAGGTATGTGGTCTTACTGGTAAGAAAATAACTGGAGGGCATATTGGTTTTATGCTGGCTCCTAGAATAAATGCAGCAGGAAGAATAGGCAATGCAAAAATTGGGGTGGATTTGTTAACCTCCAGCAATTATGATGAAGCCTTAGAGCTAGCTAAGTTTTTGGATAGTGAGAATAGAGAAAGACAAAATATTGAAATGGAAATATTTAAGCAGGCGGAAAAACAGCTATTTGAGGATAACCAATTACATAATAGAAAATTTCTAGTACTATACCAAGAGGGATGGCATCAGGGAGTAATTGGCATAGTGGCCTCAAGAATTGTTGAAAAATACTATAGACCTACCATTGTATTATCAGTAGAAGATGGAGTTGCCAAGGGTTCTGCCAGAAGCATATCAGGCTACAATATATTTGAGGCATTAAGTAGTCATAAAGATATGTTTATTAAATTTGGAGGTCATGAGCAGGCAGCAGGACTTTCTATGGAGCAAGCCATGCTTGAGGAGTTTAAAGAAAGGATTAATAAACAAGCCTCAGAAACCCTCACTGAGGAGGATTTTATTAGAGAGATAAGCTTTGATGAGCATTTAATCTATAATGAAATAAATGAAGAGCTAATGACTCAATTGCAGCTACTGGAGCCCCATGGTATGGGGAACCCAGGCCCTAAGTTCTTATATAGAAACTTAGAGGTATTTAGCATAAAAGGGGTAGGTACTGAAGGAAAGCATTTGAAAGCAGAGCTTAGCACTGCTGATGGGAAACTTAATGGAATTGGCTTTAGCTTAAGTTATTTTACCGAGTCTATTTATCCAGGAGATATAGTTGATGTTATCTTTGTACCCGAGTACAACAGCTTTAATGGACATACAAATCTACAGCTTAATATTAAAGATATTAAGCTAGTAGAAGGAAAAAAATCTCCACTATACGAGGAATACTTTAAGAGCCTTGATTTTACATATCCAATGATGGACAAAATTGATTTTAACCTAATGAGCACCCATATTATTACAGAGGATAAAAAGGACGAAGCAATAATAGATCATATTTATAGTGGATCTTCAGTAGTAATACTAGTAAATACAATAAATAAGGCCCATAGAATAATTAGCCTTGTTGACGTTAGAGAAAAAAATAGAAAAATGGCTTTTAGTATTTATTTTCAAAATTCTACACAAACACCAACGGAAGAAGAAGTACACATAATCATTAATCCGAATATTGATAAAATTAGCTTTAGAAGTTATAATAAGATTATTCTATATGATCAGTTTTTTTTACCAGATCAACTAAAAAACCTTTTTTCTGCAATAGATTCAAAAAATCTTGTTATTTTTTATGAAAAAGGTGACGAAAAATATAATATCGATATTTTAAACAGGTCAACACCAGATAGAGAAAAGCTTATAGCTTTTTACAACTATTTTAAAGGCTTCGAGACTAAAACTACCTTAACCCATAAAGAAGTAATAGAAGGCATTAATAAACAGGGCAAAATAGATGCAAACTATATATTATTAAAAAATGCTCTAAAGATTTTTAAAGAGGCAGGTATAGTAGAATATTCATTTAACAATGATGAAGTAGAAATAAGCTTCAATAAGCCAAAAGAAAAATTTTGTCTTGAAGATTTGCAAACCTATAGAAACTTACAAAATAGCTTAAATAGTATTAATACATATTATACTAAACTGAAACAATTATATATGAGGAGGAGTTAATAATGGATTTAAAAGGAATGATAAGAGAAATACAAGATTTTCCAAAGGAAGGTATCAACTTTAAGGATATTACCACAATATTGAAGGATGGAGCAGCATTTACATATGTTATAGATAAGTTGGCGGCACAATTGGAGGATTTAGAGGTTGATGTAATTGTGGGCCCAGAGGCTAGAGGCTTTATTGTAGGTACACCAGTTGCATATAAGCTTGGAAAAGCCTTTGTGCCCATCAGAAAACCTGGTAAACTACCAGCTGAAACAGTCAAGTATGAGTATGAATTGGAGTACGGAACAGATGCTTTAGAAGTTCATAAGGATGCCATAAAACCAGGTCAAAGAGTTGCTATACTTGATGATTTACTTGCTACTGGAGGAACAGTTTTAGCTACAGCTAAGCTAATTGAAGAGTTAGGTGGTACAGTAGTATCTCTTAACTTCTTAATAGAGCTAACCTTCCTTAGAGGTAGAGAAACCTTGAAGGATTATCAAGTTAAAACGCTTGTTAGCTACAATGAAGAATAGAATTAAAATAAACTAGTATTTATAGTTATCTGCTGATTTTACTTGTATTTAATTTACTGTTGCTGAGAGGGTGATTATTATGCTTGAGAACTTAATATCAATGATAGAAGAATATAACCCTCAATGTGACGTTGAATTGATCATTAGGGCATATAACTTTTCTGAGAATGCACACCAAGGCCAATATAGGAGATCAGGGGAAAGATATTTTGTTCATCCAGTAGAGGTGGCTAAAATTCTTATTGAGCTGAAAATGGATAGTAGCACCATTACCGCCGCACTTCTCCATGATGTTCTTGAAGATACAGAGTATTCCTACAACAATATAAAGCAGGAGTTTGGAGAAGAAATTGCCCAATTGGTTGAAGGTGTAACTAAGCTTACTAGGCTATCCTTCGAATCAAAGGAGGAAAGACAAGCTGAAAACCTTAGAAAAATGTTTATAGCAATGGCAAAGGATATTAGGGTTATATTAATAAAGCTGGCGGATAGGCTGCATAATATGAGAACCTTAAAATATCAAACAGATGAAAAGAAAAGAGAAAAGGCTTTGGAAACCTTAGAAATATATGCACCAATAGCCCATCGATTAGGTATTTCTAGGGTTAAATGGGAGCTAGAGGACCTTTGTTTAAGATATATAGACACAGAAGGCTATTATGATTTAGTAGAAAGGGTTGCTATAAAAAGACAGGATAGAGAGGCATATATAAATGAGGTTATAAAGGAGCTAAGAAAAAGATTATTGGAATTTAATATAGAGGGTGATATTTCCGGAAGACCTAAGCATTTTTATAGTATTTATAAGAAAATGGTATATCAGGATAAGTCCTTCGACGAGATTTTCGATTTTTTAGCTGTTAGGGTAATTGTAGAAACTATTAAAGATTGCTATGGTGTTTTAGGAATAGTTCATACTTTATGGAAGCCTATTCCGGGTAGATTTAAAGACTACATTGCAATGCCTAAGCCCAATTTGTATCAATCACTACATACTACAATAATTGGTCCCAAGGGAGAGCCTGTTGAAATTCAAATAAGAACCTATGAGATGCATCAAATCGCTGAATATGGTATCGCCGCCCACTGGAAGTATAAAGAGGGTGGTAAAGATGAAAAAGGTGGATTAAGTGATAAGCTCACATGGGTAGGTCAATTGCTTGAACTGGAGAAGGAAGCCAATGACCCTAGGGAGTTTATGGAGTCATTGAAAATTGACCTATTTACAAATGAAGTATTTGTGTTTACTCCTAAAGGAGAGGTTATAAACCTACCAGCTGGCTCCACTCCAATAGATTTTGCCTATAAAATACATTCAGGTGTAGGTAACAGATGTGTAGGTGCAAAGGTAGATGGAAGGATAGTACCAATAGATTTCAAGCTTAAAAATGGAAATATAGTTGAGATTTTAACCTCAGCTAATAGTAATGGACCTAGCCGCGATTGGCTAAAAATAGTAAAAAGCTCACAGGCTAAAAATAAGATAAAGCAATGGTTTAAGAAGGAAAGAAGAGAAGAAAATGTAGAAAAGGGACAAGAGATTCTCGAAAGAGAAGTTAAAAGGCAAGGCTTCAATCAACAGGAAGCATTAAATGTAAAGTTGTTAACTCAAATAGCTAAACGTTTTGGCTTAAATAACGAGGATGATTTGTTTGCAGCTATTGGCTATGGAGGAATTGCCCTTAATCAAATAGTTCCCAAAATAAGAGAAGTAATTAAAAAGGACGTAAAAAAAGAAATAACTCCTGAGGATTTCGATAAAGAGATACAACAGCAATCGGCACTTGAGGAAAGAAAAAAATCAAAAAAGCAAAATCAGGGTGTTACTATTAAAGGAATAGATAATATAATGGTTAGATTTTCAAGATGCTGTAACCCTGTACCTGGAGATGAAATTGTAGGATACATAACCAGAGGTAGAGGAGTATCTATTCATAGGGAGGACTGTCCAAACCTAATGGATAATACAGAATCTGCTGATAGATTAATTGAAGTAGAATGGGATACAAGTAAACCAATTACCTTTCAGGCTGAAATTCAAGTTAAGGCTAACGATAGAAAGGGTCTATTATCTGAGTTTACTAGAATTCTTGCAGACAATAAAATAACAGTAAGTGCCTTAAATGCAAGAACAAATAAAGATAAAGTTGCTGTATTAAACCTGATAGTAGAGATAGATGATATTGAGCAGTTAGATAGACTAATGAATAAGATTAGGGCTGTTGAGGGAGTTATGGATGTTTATAGAGTTATAACATAATGATTATATATTAGTGTGTAAGGAGGCAAACATGAGGGCAGTAGTACAGAGGGTTAGTGAAGGTAAGGTTGTTGTAAACGAGGCTATAACAGGAGAAATTAAACAGGGTTTACTTATTTACTTAGGAGTTGCAGCAGGAGATACAATAGAGGATGTAAAATACATGGCAGACAAGCTTGCGAACCTAAGAATATTTGAAGATGAAAATGAAAAAATGAATTTGTCTTTACTAGATGTTAAGGGAGAAATGCTGGTAGTATCCCAGTTTACCCTGTTAGGTGACTGTAGGAAAGGTAGAAGACCAAATTTTACAGAGGCAGCAAAGCCCGATATAGCAGACTCATTATATAAAGAGTTTATTAGATTATGCTTAGAAATGGGCATAAATGTGGAAACCGGTGTTTTTCAAGCCCACATGATGGTTAACTCAATAAATGATGGCCCTGTAACAATACTAATAGACAGTAAAAAAGACTTCTAAGGAGGAAAATTATGATATTAGAAAAGGTTGCTGCAGGTATTTATGGCGTTAATTGTTACATTATTGGAGATGAAAAAACGAGCAAAGCAGCAGTAATTGATCCAGGTGGGAGTAGTGACAAAATTTTACAGGTTATAGAAGAAAATGATTTAGAGCTAGAATATATTCTGCTAACCCACGGTCATGGAGATCATATAGGTGGTGTTGAAAAAATCCAAGAAAAAACAGGTGTGCCACTCTATATACATGAGGCAGATTTATATATATTGAAGGATAAAAATAAGAATTACTCATCTAGTATGGGAGCTAATCCTGTGGAATTAACAACAGAGAGCTTTATAAAGGATAATGATACTCTTGAACTGGGAGAGCTTAAGCTGAAAATAATCCATACACCAGGGCATACACCAGGTGGTGTGTCAATTCTAGTGGAAAACATATTATTTACAGGAGATACTTTATTTGCAAACTCAATAGGTAGATCAGATTTAGAGGGTGGAAACCATAACCAACTAATTAAGTCTATAAAAACAAAACTGATGGCTTTAGATGATGAAATAACTGTTCTACCTGGACATGGTCCAGCCTCAAGAGTAGGTATAGAAAAATTAACAAATCCCTATATTAGATAAAGTATACTCCCAGTTGATAGGGGAAGAATAATATAAATATCTTCTGGGAGGTTTTTTTATGAGGAAAAAAATTGGTGAATTAATTCAAGAAAAAAGAAATCAAGCTTTTACAGATATCTCATTTCATGATCTCATTGAAATGAAGGAGGCAGGGCTAACAGATACAGAAATTGCATCTGATTTAGGTATAAGTAAAAGAACCATAATTGACATAAGTAATGAAATAACAAGGGATTATTGATAGGGGTAATTATATGATTAAAGTAGTTTGCATAGGTCATGACTATACAAATGATTTATATGAGCTTTTAAAGCTTTTTTTTCCATCCCAAGAAATAATAATTTTATTAGAAACAGAGGAAATTAGCTATAATAATGATCATGATCAGCATCTACTGTTTTCAATCATTGAGCATTTAGAGAATAAGGTTAAAGCTAAAGCAATTATAGGGGACAAAAACAATGAAATAGCTTTTTGTGATGAAGATATAATTATTAATTACAACCAATCACAAATAAAAAAAGCTAGTAAGCTTATAGTTAAAAGAACTGTTTTTACAGCATTAAGCAAATTAATTAAAATAGATTTGCCATGGGGAATTCTTACTGGAATAAGACCAACTAAAATAGTCCATGAACTAATGGAAAAGGCCTTAGAGGATTATGAAATTTTGAATATTTTAAAGGATAAATACTATATAAACGAAGACAAAGCTAAGCTGTTATTGTCAGTAGCCAAAAAAGAACACCCTATTATATATCCTATTAGACAAAACCTTGTAAGCCTATATATAAGTATTCCATTTTGTCCTACAACATGTGTATATTGCTCATTTCCATCCAACCCCTTAACTAAGTGGCAGCATCTACAAAAGCCTTATATTGATGGACTTTGTAAAGAAATAAAGGAAATAGCCATATTACTAGAAAAGAAGGGAAAAAACCTTCAAACCATATATATAGGCGGAGGAACACCATCAGCAGTTACAATAGAGGATATAAATCAATTATTTAAGCAGATAAAGGATTCCTTTCAATTGGCAAAGCTACAGGAGTTTACCTTTGAAGCTGGTAGACCAGATACAATTACCCGAGAAAAGCTTAAGCTATTAAAAAGCAATGGTGTAACTAGAATAAGCATTAACCCACAAACTATGAATGAGTCAACCCTAATAAAAATTGGAAGAAAGCATACAGTTGAGGAATTAAAGAAGGCCTTCTATATGGCTAAGGAAGAGGGCTTTAATAATATAAATATGGATATAATTATTGGTTTACCAGGTGAAGATGCAAAGATGGTAGAAAAAACTATGGAGGAGATTAAAAAATTACAGCCAAGTAGCTTAACAGTACACACCTTAGCAATAAAACGTGGCTCTAAGCTTAGGGAAGATACCTCTAGCTATACTCTACTACAAAAGGAAACATCAAATATGCTGAGGATTACAGGAAAATATGCAGAGGATATGGGTATGACCCCATATTATCTATATAGGCAAAAGCATATGCTTGGAAACTTAGAGAATATTGGCTATTGCAAAGAGGGCTATGAATGTATATATAATGTACAAATAATGGAGGAAAAGCAGACCATTATAGCCTTAGGGGCAGGTGCAGTTTCTAAAATAACCTTCCCTAAAGAGAATCGTCTTGAGCGAGTACCTAATGTTAAGGATCTACAGCAATATATTGCTAGAGTTGATGAGATGATTGAAAGGAAAAAACCATATATTTAATTATGTTTGAAAACAGAATTTAGCTGTTGACATAAATATAGAAAAGCATTATAATATTACCAATTATAATAAGGTTAAACACAATGATAAGGAAAAGTAGAGCTGCTATAGGTTAAAGCGAGTCGAGAATGGTGGAAGCTCGACACAGTTATACAGCTTGAAGGACACCTTTGAGTAGAGCTCTGAAGCTAGTAGGAGTTTACGTGAACCTGCGTTAAAGGTTAAAGTGGGATTATATCCAATCAGGGTGGTACCGCGGGAAATTATAACTCTCGTCCCTTTATGGGAACGGGGTTTTTTGCTTTTTTGCAATTTATTTAATTGAATGGAGGTAGTAATAATGAAAATTAGCACTTTGACAGTTAAGGGCACCTTTGATATTTTACCAAATGATATGACATTAAGGGAATGGATGAAAAATACCGTAACTGACATCTATAAGCAGGGAGGATTCCAGCAAATAGAAACTCCTTCAATAGAAAATCTTGAATTACTTACTAAAAGTGAAGGGGGCGAAAATCTAAATCTACTCTTCAAGATACTTAAAAGAGGAGAAAAGCTGGATTTAAGTAAGGACAACTTAACAGAAGATCAACTCTGTGATTTGGGTTTAAGATTCGATTTGACGTTACCATTAAGTCGCTTTTATACAAATAATCGAGGAGAGCTACCTAACCCCTTTAAGGCTATACAAATAGGGTGGGTTTGGAGGGCAGAAAGACCTCAAAAAGGCAGGTTTAGACAATTTACCCAGTGCGATATAGATATTATTGGTGAAAAGACTGAAATAGCAGAAATAGATCTTATAACTACAACGGCTAAAGCACTAAAGGCATTATCCTTCAAAGATTTTACAGTGAAAATAAATGATAGAAGGATAATAAAGGGAGTAATAATGTCTGTGGGCTTTGAAGAAAAGGAAATAGAATCCATATGTATTACACTAGATAAAATGGATAAGATAGGGGAAAATGGTGTCAAAAAAGAGCTACTATCTAAAGGGTATGAAGAGGCAAAGGTGAATCAGCTGATAAAAGCACTTGTTGAGCTTAAAGCCCTAGATAAAGAAGCTTTGTTAAAGCTTAATGTCGATGAAGAGGTAATAGAATCCCTAAAACAGGTTATAGATGTAGTTAATAAGCAGTCAAGGGGTGAGTACAGCATCGAATTTGATATTACTTTAATAAGAGGGATGGGCTACTATACAGGACAAATCTTTGAAGTGGTAAGTAATGAGTTTGGCAGCTCAATAGCTGGTGGTGGAAGATATGATAAAATGATTGGGAGATTTCAAAAGGAAGATGTTCCTGCAGTAGGCTTTTCAATTGGGTTTGAAAGGATTTTTACTATTCTTAAGGAAAGAAATTTTGAAATACCAACAAACAGTACTAAAATTGCATTAATATATAGCTGTAATGAAGACGTAAATTCAGTATTTAACTGGGCTAATAAACTTAGGGAAGAAGGTAATATTGTAAGTGTATTTCCTAAGAATAAGAAGTTTTCTAAACAGCTAAGCAATCTTAAAAAGCAGGATTTCAAATATTTTGGTGTCTATAGCAAGGGTGAAGAAGAAAAGCTACAATTATTAGAAGATTAATAGCTTTTATCCATCAAAGGGAGGTATTAAAATGACAGAGAAGCTTAAACGAAGTCACATGTGTGGTACTTTAACTGGAGGAAATGTTGACAGTACAGTTACATTAATGGGATGGGTTCAAAAAAGAAGAGATTTAGGAGGACTTATCTTTGTAGACTTAAGGGATAGAACAGGTATTATGCAGATAGTTTTTGATAAAGACATATCTGAAGAAGCCTTTAAGAGGGCTGAGGAGCTTGGGTCTGAGTATGTAATAGCTATAAGAGGTAAAGTATATGTTAGACAATCAATAAACCCAAATATCCCAACCGGTGAAATAGAAGTTTTTGCAGAGTGCTTAGAGATACTGAATAAGTCTGAAACTCCACCTATTTATATTAAGGATGATGATGATGTCTCAGAAAATCTTAGATTAAAGTATAGGTATCTTGACTTAAGAAAACCATCAATGCAAAAAAACCTTATGATACGCCATGAAACAACCAACGCTGTTAGAAGCTTTTTAGCAGAAGAGGGATTTATAGAAATGGAAACTCCAGTTTTATCTAAAACCACCCCTGAGGGTGCCAGGGACTATCTAGTGCCAAGTAGAGTGAATCCAGGTAAGTTCTATGCTCTACCTCAATCACCACAGCTTTTTAAGCAATTACTTATGGTATCAGGAATGGATAGATATTTCCAAATAGTAAAGTGCTTTAGAGATGAGGATTTAAGAGCTGACAGACAGCCAGAGTTCACACAAATAGACTGTGAAATGTCTTTTGTCGATGTAGAGGATGTTATAGAGGTTAATGAGAGATTATTAAAAAAGGTGTTTAAGGATGTTTTAAATATCGATTTACAGCTGCCACTACAGCAAATAACCTATAAAGAAGCAATGGAGAGATTTGGATCAGATAAACCAGATTTAAGATTTGGATTTGAGCTGTTTGATGTTTCTGCAGCTGTTAAGGACTCACAGTTTAAGGTATTTAGCTCAACTGTAGAAAAAGGTGGTTCTGTAAGGGGTATTAATGCTAGTGGTTACGGAGATAGCTTTAGCCGTAAGGACATTACTTCCCTAGAGGAGTTTGCAAAAACCTATGGAGCTAAGGGATTGGCTTGGATAAAGGTTACTGAAGAGGGAGTAACATCGCCAATAGCTAAGTTTTTAAGTGAAGAAGAATTGAATGAAATTCTTAAGATTGGGAAGGCTAAAAAGGGAGATTTATTGCTATTTGTTGCAGATGAAAACAACGTAGTGTTTGATTCACTAGGGCATTTAAGAGTGGAAATAGCAAAAAGGCTTGAAATACTTAATAAAGATGAATACAAGGCTCTGTGGGTAACTGAGTTTCCACTGCTTGAATACGACCAAGAGGAAAACAGGTATTTTGCCAAGCATCATCCATTTACCTCACCAATGGATCAAGATATACCATTGCTAGACACTAACCCAGAACTGGTAAGAGCAAAAGCATATGATGTTGTAATTAATGGTTATGAGATTGGTGGTGGAAGCATAAGAATACATTCCTCTCAGCTACAGGAAAAAGTGTTTGAGGTTCTTGGCTTCAGTAAGGAAGAAGCATGGGATAAGTTTGGGTTCCTGTTGGATGCCTTTAAATATGGTACCCCACCCCACGGTGGTATTGCTTTAGGATTAGATAGATTAGTAATGCTTTTGGTAAAGGAAGATAACATAAGACAAGTAATTGCCTTTCCTAAAACCCAAAACGCCACCTGTCCATTGACTAATGCACCATCAGAGGCAGATGCTGAACAATTGGAAGAACTAAGCATAGATATCAAAGTAGAGTAAATCACACAATTTCCAATAATTTAAATTGATTATATACAGTGATTATGTTATTATAAATATAAGAAATCCTGCTGTGTGCGTTTATTCGATCTCGTTTTGAGCCAACATTTCGACATTGGGAATCTGGGTTTGTTGGTGGATGAAAAGCCTCCAATAGAGAGGACTTCAAAAGTCAGTAACAGGATACCCACCTGCTAGAGGCAGGTTTCAAAACAATCGATATACGGCATGGCGGGACACTAGCATTAAGTTTTAGCTTCCTTGTTAATAAGGAAGCTATAATTGATTAAAAGCCCTATTTTCTTATTACTTTAAAATCCTAGCACTCTTTTGTAACTTAGAGGCACCTTCTAGCCTCCCAAGTATACGCTGCAATCGCTAGTTTTTTTTTGTGCAACGAAAATATAACTTTTTGAGTAGTCTACCATTATGAAGACTTTGTCTATAATTTAGATATTATAAAGAAAACCTAGTTTAGACGGAGTTTTTACTCCACCTGAACTTTAGTTTCGCGTACTTTTATGCTAAAATTAAGTAATATTAGCTTTAGTCAACAGTTAAGGAGGATTATTATGGCATTACATGGGTTTTCAAGAAGTGAGCTTCTATTGGGAACAGATGGATTAGATAAGTTAGCCAAAAGCAAAGTAGCTATTTTTGGAGTTGGTGGTGTAGGTACATTTGCAGTAGAAGCCTTAGCTCGTTCAGCGGTGGGTAGCTTTGTACTGGTGGATGATGATGATATATGCTTAACAAATTTAAACAGACAAATTCATGCTACGATAAAAACTATTGGAAAACCCAAGGTTGAAGCTATGAAGGAAAGAATTTTAGATATTAATCCTAAGGCTGAAGTTATTACCTTTAAAAAGCTATACAATAGTGAAAGTGCAGATACACTTTTATCAAGTGATTATGACTATGTTATTGATGCAATTGATATGGTAAGTGCAAAGCTTGACCTAATAGAAAGATGTAAAAACCAATTAAATATCCCCATTATAAGTAGTATGGGGGCAGGAAACAAGCTTGATCCATCACTTTTCGAGGTAACAGACATATATAGCACCAGTATTTGTCCGTTGGCTAAGGTAATGAGAAAGGAATTAAAAAAGAGAGGGGTTAAGGAGTTAAAGGTAGTATATTCAAAGGAAGAGCCTATAAAACCTCTCAAACTAAATAGTGACTGTAAAGTAGATTGTATATGCCCCAACAAAGATAGAACTTGTACAGTAAGACACCAAATACCCGGTAGCGTATCTTTTGTACCCTCAGCTGTAGGTTTAATTATTGCTTCTGTTGTGGTTAGAGATTTATTGGGTATATATATAAAATGAAAAATGAAAAATTAAAAGTGAAAAGTGAAAAATTAAGACAAAAAAAATTAAAAATTAAAAACACAAACCAAGTTGAAAATTGAAAATGGAAAGCTACAAAAGCAAGTAATAAGGAATAGGTAATAAGGAATAAGTAAAGATCAAAACCATAAAACAAGATCAACAATAAAAATTAAGAATTAAGAGTGAAAAATTAAGAGATAAGAGATAAGAGTTAAGAGTTAAAAGCCATAAAAGAAAATGGAAAATTGAAAATGGAAAATGGAAAATGGAAAATTGAAAACAAGAAGACATAATTAAAAATTAAAAGTTAAGAGTTAAAAGTGAAAAATTAATAGTTAAAAGACAAAACAATAGTATTGAGTAAAAGGATAAAATCTAAAGACCACTACAAGTTGATTTTAAGGAGGGAATGCAATGAGACAATGTGGAAGGGTTACTGAGGTTAATGGTAATATGGCTAGGGTTGTAATGGAAAGGCACGCCAGCTGTGAAAATTGTACAGCATGCAGAATGGGAAGTGAAGAATCGAAGCTAGAAATAGAGGCTATAAATGATGCCAATGCTCAAAAAGGTCAATGGGTATCGGTAGACATGGAGCATCAAGACGTTTTAACTGCCGCACTAATTGTATATGTTATTCCATTAATTGCATTAGTTTCTGGCATCATTATTGGTACATTCCTTATTCCAGACAGTTTACAGTATAAGGATATTGCATCTGCAGCAGTAGGATTTTTATTCTTGGCAATTAGCTTTTTAATGATTAAGGGTAATGAAAAGAATATAAAAGGTAGTAGAAAATACATGCCAGTAATAACAGCCGCCTTTGATGAGAGGCAAGATGTATAAAGAAAACCTATTTAATTTTAATAGGTTGCTTTTTTTTTCTATAGGAATTTAAGGTTAAAACTATAGTTAATGCTCCTGCAATAGAAATAGAGATTAAAAGGGCTTCACTGCCATACTGAGCAGCTTTAGTATAGTTTTTTTCTAATATTGAAAGCATAGTAAAGTATATCCCAAAGCCTGGAACTAAAGGGACTATGCCAGGAATTATAAAAACAGTTATAGGCTTTTTATTTGTAATTGCAAAAATTTCACCTATCAGTGCTATAAAAAATGATGCTATGAAGGTGGCTAACACTATATTATCTGATTTAAAATTTATAAAGCTATAAAGTAACCAGCCCACAGCTCCACCAAAGCCCGCCTTAAGTAAAGCAGATTTAGGTGTATTAAATAGAATTGCAAAGCCTATAGTAGCTACATATGCAAATATAAAGTTTTGAATATAGGTTACCATGGAAGAATACCTCCCTTTAAGAAAATCCATCCTTGTAATATAAAGCCTACACCAAAGGCTATTGAAATAGCTATTAACAATGCCTCGGCACCTCTTGCTAAGCCAGAAACTAAATCACCAGCAATAGAGTCTCTAATGGCATTTGTCATTGCTACACCAGGTACCATAACCATTATTGCCCCAATAATTACTTTGTCTAAGTTTACACTGGCATGTAAGCTACTTAAAACTATTGCAGAAAAGGCTGCAAGACCTCCGCCAGCTATGTTAGTTATAAACAGGTTAAAGTCTGCTTGCTTTAGCTTGTGAATTGAATAAGTAACCAATATGCTAGTAAATAAAGCAGCAAAAAACTCTAATACATTTGCCCCTAAAAGAAGAGAGAAGCAGCCACTAGCTAACCCTCCAAAAACAGCCTGTAATGTAATGGAATAGGGCAAGGTAGTATCTATAGCTTTTAGTACAGCCATAGCTTCATCTATAGGCATTCTTGACTCAACAAATCTTCTTGAAAAGTCATTGACCTCAGCAACCTTATTTAAGTTTATAACACGCTTATTTATTCTTTTTACATATGTAATCATATCATTAAGATCTTCTCCATCTGTATCAACTGAAATAAAAATTCCAGTTAAGGTTACGTAGGACTCAACGTATGGGAAGTCTCTTGATCTACATATTCGATTAATTGTATCTTCAACCCTATAGGTCTCAGCACCATTTTTCAGCATGATTTCTGCAGCATATATTGCCATTACTAATAGCTTTTTTTGATTTACCTTGCTCATTTTATATCACCTCTAAAATATTTATATTATACCAAATATATAGATATTATAATAGCAGCTATTGAAAATCTTTGTTAAAAGTAGAAAATTAGCAAATAATATATATTAATAATTTATAACTTGTAATATTATAAGAAAAAATCTATAATAATGTTATGCCTAAAAAAGATAAGCCGAAGGGAGAAGTGGTTATGAACTTTGAAAATTTGAAAAAAGCTGACCCTGAAATTTACCAAGTAATTCAGAAGGAAACGAAAAGGCAGCAGGGAAATATTGAACTAATTGCTTCCGAAAACTTTGTTACAATGGAAGTAATGGAGGCAATGGGAAGCCAATTAACTAATAAGTATGCTGAAGGTTATCCAGGAAAACGTTACTACGGTGGCTGTGAAGAGGTTGATGTAGCAGAAGACCTTGCACGAGATCGTTTAAAAAAGCTTTTCAATGCAGATCATGCTAATGTACAGCCCCATTCGGGTGCTAATGCAAATTTAGGAGTGTATTTTGCAATATTAAAGCCCGGTGACACCGTTTTGGGTATGAACTTATCCCATGGAGGACACTTAACCCATGGAAGCCCTGTAAATATATCAGGTACATATTACAAGTTCGTAGATTATGGAGTTGATAAAGAAACACAGGTTATTGATTACGAAGAAGTACGAAGAATAGCAAAAGAAGTCAAACCTAAGCTAATTGTAGCTGGAGCTAGTGCTTATTCAAGAATTATAGATTTTAAGAAGTTCCGTGAAATAGCAGATGAGGTTGGAGCATATCTAATGGTTGACATGGCTCATATAGCTGGTCTAGTAGCTGCTGACCTACACCCAAACCCTTGTGAAGATGCTGACTTTGTTACAACAACAACCCATAAGACATTAAGAGGGCCAAGGGGTGGAGCAATTCTATGCAAAGAAAAGTATGCTAAAATGATTGATAAGGCAATTTTCCCAGGTCTACAGGGAGGCCCATTAATGCATGTAATTGCCGCTAAGGCAGTTGCCTTTAAAGAAGCTCTAAGTCCAGAATTTAAAGAGTATCAGCAACAGGTTATAAAAAATGCTAAGAGACTAGGTGAAGAGCTTGTTAAAAGAGGCTTTAATTTAGTATCTGGTGGTACAGATAATCATCTTTTATTAATTGATTTAAGAAACAAAAACATCACTGGAAAAGACGCAGAAAAGCTACTTGATAAGGTTGGTGTAACTGTAAATAAAAACACAATTCCTTTTGATCCACAAAGTCCATTTGTAACCAGTGGTATTAGAATAGGTACACCTGCCGTAACAACTAGAGGAATGAAGGAAGCTGATATGGCAACAATTGCAGAGGTTATGGCAACCATTATAGACAATCCAGAAAAAGAAAAGCAAGCCTCTGAAATGGTTAAAGAGCTTTGCAGTAAATTCAAACTATATGAATAGAATTAAGTAAGCTTTTAAATATTTTGTTAATAATAACCCTCAACTTTTATTAAGTTGAGGGTTATTATTTATCTAAATATTAAACAAATATAGAAAATATGTTATCATTTGTAAACAATAGAAGGATATATTTATCATGTGTAGAAATAAAAATATATATAATTTACGTTTCTCTAACAATATCAATATGGTATTAATAATTAAAAATTTTCTAGTTGTAGTTATACTATACAAAACAGTATAATTATAGCTTTTTTTAATAGTAAATATAATAAAGAAACTCAAAGGGGAAGTTATATGAGAATTATAGTTAAACATTTACATAATGCTTTTAACCTAACAATTGATTTAGTGCACGCTATTACCACAGATGATTTAAAATTACAGCTTATGGATTTGCCTTCAAACACTATCGGAGAGCAACTATGGTGCATTATAGGAGCTAGAGAAAGTTACTTAAAAGCAATAATTAACGAAGGTTGGATGGGCTTTTCATGTTCACTTGATGATACAACATCTAAAAATGAAGTTTTAAAATGCCTTAAAAATAGTGCTGATGATAGCTTAGCTTATTTGAACAATGCTGAATTAAATGAAAAACAGACAGATTTATTGCTAGCTTTACTAGAGCATGAGATTCAGCACCATGGACAGCTTATTAGATATTTCTATGGGAATAAACTTACCTTTCCTAAAAGTTGGACTGAGAGATATACTGTTTAATCTACAATTTAATATTTTAATAAAAGGATTATTAAAACAGTATACCTTTTTTGCTTATTATTGCTTAATAGGCATATAGTTGAAGCTTTGTTTATAATAAAATAACTATGAAGATATATAGTACATATTTGATTTATAAGGGGAGATTGCAATGATAAATAAATGTTTTATACCATTTCCAAAACTAGAAACTGAGAGATTATTACTAAGAGAAGTTGAAAGCACAGATGTAAATCAAGTATTTAATATACTAAGTGATCCAAAAGTAGCTGAATACGAATATTTTTATCCAGTAAAGACAAAAGAGGAAGCTAACAAGTTCATAACCAGATATAAAGCAGAATTAAAAGATAAAGAGGAGATTACGTGGGGAACTATAGTAAAAGAGACTGATGAACTAGTTGGAATGTGTTGCATTGGAGATTTCAATGAAGGAGCAAGAAGATGTGTAATTGGTTATCAAATTAAGCAAATAGAGTGGGGAAAAGGTTATGCTACTGAAGCAGTTGCAGCTATAATCGACTATGGGTTTAACGTTATGAACATTAATAGAATTGAAGCTGCTATAACACCAGGTAATGATGCTTCTGTAAGAGTATTAGAGAAGCTGAACTTTGTAAAAGAGGGACTACTTAGAGAGAGGGATTTGATGAAAGGAAAATTAGAGGATGGAATAATTATGTCTATGCTTAAAAGAGAGTATAAAATAGTTAAGTGAAGGAGTACCTTTTAATTAATAATAGTAGTATTATTCTACTGTTTTTACAATTATTTAAAGCTTCAAAGAAGGAGAGATTTGATTGCAGGGTTTAGCAATATTAGCTATTACTTATTTAACTTTTATGCTTATACTTAATTATAAGGTGTTTCATTTTATTTCAAGGTATAACAAGGGATTTAGTAACAAATTAAAGAAGTACAATACGTATATATGGCTTGGTATTATCTTAGTAATTACTATTATTAACCTGAGTTCCTTGAATATAAGGCCACCAAAACGAACATTAACTCTATTAGAAATGCTTTTTATACTTTTAGCATTAATTCCATTTATGATTGAATCTGGATACAAGCCACAAAAAAATTTAAAGGAAATGATAAATTTTTGTTTTGTTTTTCCCATTGGAGAGGAGTTGCTTTTTAGAGGAATCATTCTGTCATTGGCTACTTACCTAGTTGGGAGTAGTGGTATCTATGTACCTATACCCATAATTAAGGGGGTTTCCTTGCAGGTGTTTTTATCTGCTATATGCTTTGGCATAACTCATTTTCAATATTTTAGATTTAAATATGATAACACAATTATAAAAAAGGTATTGTTTGCTTTTGTGTTTGGGCTATTTGCAGGAATTGTTGTAGAGATAACTGAATCAATATTATATGCGGTGATGTTTCATATTATTGCAAATAGTGGAGCAGCCATCTATTACATAATTAGCAACAACAATAAATAGTACTATTTATGTGATTGGAGGAAGATAATGAACAGATTAAAGTTAGTATTACCAACTATTGAGTATAAAGAAAAACTTATGGATTATAAAAGAGAATTTATTAATAGTGGAGATAGTATGGATGGGACTGCTGGGTTAAGAAATGCTAAACTTTTGAAGAATGGTATAGTGCATTCAAAGATAACTCGAAAGAAGAAACTGTGAGAGAAGGGCTGGTTCCTGCAACTACTTATTTAGCTATTTCTACTGACGATAGCCGTTTAGTTGGCATGCTGGATATAAGACATCGATTAAATGATTATTTAATTAATTTTGGTGGGCATATAGGATATAGTGTTAGGAAAACAGAAAGGAATCAAGGGTATGCAACTGAAATGTTAGCTTTAGGATTATTGCAATGCAAAAAACTAGGTATAAAGAGAGTTTTAATTACTTGTAATAAAAACAACATTGCATCTGCAAAAACTATACTAAAAAATGGTGCTATGCTAGAAAATGAAGTGACTGAAGGAAATAATATTACACAAAGATATTGGATAACTTTAGATTAATTATATTTTCAATAAATATTGCATAATACTTCATTTTTCATCATTAGTGTAGCTCAGGGAGTAAATGGTTCAGAGTTAGGGAAGTAGTAGACCTGGAAATGTTAAATGGCAGGATAAAGAAGTTATGCATAAGCATATTAAGAAGATATATCAAAGGGTTTTAAGTATTTGTGTTACAGTCTTATTAGTTATACTTGGTATTATTACACTAAATGTTAAAGAACTGCGCTATATATAGCATTGCTCTCTGTAGAAGTTTTGTTTATTTCTATGGCTTAATTACTACTAATTCTGTGTTTGAGGAGGATTATATTGAAAATAAAATTACATAAATACTTGGTAATTATTATTGTTTGCTTTGTTGCTAATGTAGGTTGTAGCTATAAAGATGTAGATAACAAAACAATCGCTTACATTTCTTCAAATGTAGGCTCTGAGTATGAAAACACATTTAAAGACTTAAACCTAGGTGTATTATTTGACTTTAATTTTAAGCTAAATGTAGCCGATAAAAGCTGGGTCAACATATGGGTAGAAGGCTATAGTAACGGAAAAGCTGTTACACCGTTACCTATTACACAGCTTTCTTATGGCTTAAGCCCAAATCAAGTAGAAGAAGGAAAAATGGGATTTGGAATAATAAACTCTAATAGTAATGAACCTTTATTGTTTTTATACTCCACAGGTGTTAGCGTACTGCCACATACTGTAGATAACTACTTTTTGGATAACTCAGGTATTTATACCTGGGACTATGCAATTGGAAGTGAAACTGTTGGAATAGAGTATGGTGAAGAAATAGTTTTGGCAGTATACAGACAAGGGAAAGATTCAATAAGGGTGGCATACAACTATCAAGACTCAGAGTCTTTAAAACAAATGATAGAAGAAGACAGCACCGTGCTGTTACTTAAGCTTAAAATTAGAGAGGCAGACGAATCATAAGATTATATTTAATTACTATATGATTTAAAAATATAGCAAATTACAAACAAGGTGTTAAATGCTTTTGTTTTTGAGCTATTTGCAGGAAATGTTGTAGAGATTACTGAATCAATTCTGGTATGAAGCATCATCATTTAACATTTAAAAACACCCTTAAAATTAAAGAAATTGGAGTGGAAAAATGGCTTTCTCAACAAGAAGCAGAGCATATTTGCAAATGTGGGGGAAAGAAATTATGGTTTTCTACAAAATGCAATAATAAAGAGTGTTAAAATATGTAAGTATTGTAAAAAATGGTTTTCCTTATTATTAACTGCTTTTATTATGTAGGAGGATGAAATAATGTATAGTAATAATAACTTATGGAAAGAGCTACAATGCCTATTACCAGAAAAAAACAGAATAAGTGAGGCTATTAAGCCTAAAGAAAGGTACATAGAAGCTGAGGGAATAGAAATACACATTGATGAATATGATAGCAACTCTCAAACTACCATTGTTGTTTTTCATGGAGTAGGAGGAAATGGACGCCTTATGTCTTTTTGTGCAGTACCATTAGTAGAGGCTGGATACAATGTTATTTGTCCTGACTTACCTGGCTATGGATTTACTAAATACAGAAGAGGTATAACATATGATGATTGGATAAAGGTTGGAAATAAAATAGTTGAAAATCAGCTGTCAAAGGGAAAAAATGTATTTATTTTTGGGTTAAGTGCTGGAGGAATGTTAGCCTATAATGTTGCTTGTAACCATGATAGTCTTAAAGGATTAATTTTTACTAATGTATTAGATAATCGTGAAGAGGAAGTAAGACTGTACTCTGCTAAAAACAAGTTTCAAGCTGCACATGGATTGAGGCTTCTAAGTATGCTGCCACAGTTTATGAGAACAATTAAAGTTCCAATTAAAATGGTAACAAACATGGAGGCGATTGTTAACAATAACGAGATGTTAGAGTTGCTATTGAAGGACAAGCATGGAGCTGGAAGCAGTGTTAGTTTAAATTTTCTATTGTCAATGATGAACAGTACCCCAATTGTTGAGCCAGAAGATTTCAATAAGGTACCTGTTCTAATGGTTCATCCTGGAAATGATTTGTGGACACCAATAAGAATAAGTGAACTTTTTTTTGATAAAATTGCTGCCCCCAAAAGCAAAGTTATTTTAGAGAATGCAGGACATTTTCCAATTGAAGAGCCTGGTTTAACACAAATGGAAAATGCAATTAAAGATTTCTTAAGAAAATACATTTAGTAATAAATATGAGAAATAAAAACTAAAGGTAATCATATTATTAGGAAGCTTTACACTGCATACTGCATCAAATATAATAAAGAAGAGTACTGAGGAGTTAAGCTGATTAAAGAATATAGAAAAAACAAGTAGAGTAAAATGAATTACTGGGAGTGGTAAGATGAAGTATTACTTTTTCTTAATCTTCTTCTCAATTACATTATTTTTTTTAGGTGGATGTACATCAACAAATAATGAAGAAATAATTATTGAAGCAGGAACATATGAGTTTAGTTATGTAGAAGTGATTTCTGGAGAAGAAAATACTTATACTAAAAAAGTGGAATCCTCTTCACTGGAAATCATCCTTAACGATTGGATATCAGATTTAGTTAAAAACAATGTTAGTTATGGCAATAACCCAGTGGGTAAAAACATACTTAAGGATTTAGAGGTAAGAGATGCTTATTTTAAAGGAAATACACTTATAATTGTGTTAAGTGAATCGTTTTTATATTTTAATGAGGGTTATACTCACCCAGTATATTTTATAAATGGTCTTAAAAGAATTTTATCACAAGTCACTGATGTAACAGAGTTCTCTATTGAAGTACCTGGATATAAGGAAGATATTATTCACCCAGATGGGTTAAGCATAAAGAACATATACTTAATGTGATGTAAAAACCAAATGGGGAGATTGTTAAAAGAGAATTAAGAAAGAACTAAAAGTGGTATATTTTTTTATTATAATTAAAGAGAGGTGCTATAAAGTGAACAGATTAAATATTGTAACCTTAGGAACAAAGGACATAGTTAAAGCCTATGAATTTTATAAAAAACTAGGCTTTGATACTTCTATAAGAGGGGAAGAAGCAAATCCTGATATTATCTTTTTTAAAAATGAAGGCACAAAAATTGCCCTATTTCCATTAGAAGAACTAGCTAAAGATGTAAATAAGGAAAATCCCCCTAGTATTAGTAACGGGTTTAGTTTTCCTGGATTTACCTTGGCATACAACGGAAAATCCAATAAAGAAGTTGATGAAATAATGAGTATGGCAGAGTCGGCAGGTGCTAAAATCGTTAAAAAACCCCAAAAAACTGACTGGGGTGGTTATAGTGGGTATTTTACAGACCTTGACGGCTATTATTGGGAAGTTGCTTATGGTGAATGCTGGGAATTCGATGACTCAAATATGTTAATAGTTAAGGATGAAGAAAAGTAGTAATTAAGAAGCTATTTTACGACTAAAGAAATCACTAGCAGACTCATATCTTGAGCAAATGAAGGTTGATAGAGATACATTAAGGGATTATTTATATGTAATTAAGGCTGCTAGACTAGGGGAATGTGGTTAGAATAGGAAAAAGGAGAAACACCTATTATGATAGAAACTAGACTTGCAAGAAAAGAAGATATTAAAGAGCTTTCAATCTTCATATCAAGAATGAATAGAAATGAGGAAAATCATATAGGTTTTTGTGGAACTGACAGTAAAGAGATAGAAAATTCACTAGTTGAAGATATAACAGATATACCTTTCACAGAAAGTTTTATAATTGCCATTAATGATGATAAAATTATTGGAGCGTTAGGATTCGATGCAGATATAGAAAGCAACAATGTTGAAATATGGGGTCCATTTATTGAGAAATCAAAATGGGATACTGTATTAGATTTATGGAGCAAGATGCTAGAATTAATTCCAAATGAAATAGAAATAATGAGCATGTTCATTAATAAAGAGAATAAAAACTGTATAGAGCTAGTAAACAGTTTGCAGTTTAAAAGAGAAAGTGATCAGACAATATTATTTTTTGAACGTAGTTTTACTCATAAGTTAGAAAATATACCTATAATTGAGCTTTCTGCTGACTATCATAAACAAATGGAGATCTTACATGATAACACATTTTCAAATGCATATTATAGCGGTAGCAAAATAATTGAAAGACTTAACAGTTATAGAAAAGTATTTGTAGATATTGAAAAAGCAAGTTTAACAGGTTATGTCTATGTTGAAGTTAATCCGAGATTTGGAGAAGGAAGCATAGAATTTTTTGCTGTAGATAAATCAAAGAGAGGTAAAGGTATCGGAGTTAAACTATTAACTATGGCATTAAAATGGATATTTCTTTTAATACAGTAAGTGAAATTACACTATGTGTTAATTCAGAAAATGAACAAGCGCTTAATCTATATAAGAGAGTTGGTTTTAAGGAAAAACATCAGTTAATCTATTACACTAAAAGGTGTTAATTTGACACTTTAATTTGTTCTATTGAGGGGGATAAGTATGGAAAATATAATATATCGTAATCTTACCATAGAGGAATGTGTTAGAATTAAAGAAATGAATCCTTATCAGTATATTAATAGAGCTTGGAGAGAGGTGGATGGGAAGCGCCAATTAGTAGAAATAGACTATCATGATACTGACTGGCCAAATGGTTATGAACATCATTACAATGATTTGAAGCAAACTATTATGGAGGGTGGTATAGCAATAGGAGCCTTTAATGATAATAAATTAATAAGTTTTATTACATTAAATTCAACCACGTTTGGATGCAGGTATAAGCATGTACTATTAGACCAGCTATTTGTGTCTCTTGATTCCAGAGGTAAAGGAATAGGAAAGAAGCTCTTTATGCTTTCAGTAGAGGAAGCAAAAAAATGGAAGATAGATAAGCTTTATATATGTGCAGGTTCAGCTGAAGAAACTATTGCCTTTTACTTTGCATTAGGCTGTAAAGAAGCAGAAGAAATCAACAAAGAGCTGTATGAAAGTGATCCTAGAGATCTCCAGTTAGATTTTGAAATAAATAAAGCGATAAACATGAATTAACTAATTATCTCAGCGGCGTTACTAACACTCCCGCTTCTTAAGAGGGAGATAAGTGCCGCCAAGCTTCGAAATAAGTGCAACTAAAGTTCAGGTGGAGTTAAAACTCCATCTGAACTAAGTTTTCTTTATAAGCAGTAAATCAGCATGAAATAATTGGGTAGAATGGGTGACTTTTAACCAATATCTAAATTGTATGGCATCAACTACTTATAGCATTACATATTTGTACTTATAATTAGTGAGAATAGGGGGATTTTATGACTGTATTATACTTAACAAGACACGGACAAACAGAATGGAACCTTGAAGGAAGATTTCAAGGACAAAAGGATTCAAAGCTAACAGAATTAGGAGAACAACAGGCGATTTTGCTTGGAGAGCGATTAGATGATGTTGAACTTGATATTATTATCTCTAGCTCAAGCGGTAGAGCCTATAGGACAGCTGAGTTAATAAAGGGCAGAAAAAACATAGAAATATTAGCTAATGATCAATTAAAGGAAATGAATATAGGCGATTGGGAGGGTCAAATTATTAAGGAGATAGAAGAGCATTCACCAGATGAGTACCATTGCTTCTGGAATAGACCAGATTTATTTAAGCCCTGTGGTGGTGAAACATTTGGGCAGCTTTATGAAAGAGTTACGCAAGAAATAGAAAAGATTATCAAAATATATAAGGGGAAAAAAGTTCTTGTGGTTACCCATGGAGTAGTATTAAGGACCCTAATCACTTATTTTGAAAACAAAGATATTAAAGACCTATGGAATGGAACCTACATGAACTCAACCTGTTTAAATATAATTGAAATTAATAATAATGAGAGAAGGTTCATTTTGCAGGGAGATATATCCCATTGGGAGAATATAGTTAGCTGTAGCTAATACTTAGTTTACTACTACATTGCATCGGGAGGTGAATGCCATGAAATCTAAAAAAATGATAATGGCTATACTGCAAAAAATTTTGCAGTCAATAGATGAAGGAGTTCATGTTCTTGATAATGATGGAAAAACCATACTATATAATGATGCAATGGCAGACCTCGAGGGTATGGATAGGAAGGATGTAATGGATAAAAGCCTATTGGAGGTTTTTACCAGCCTCAATCAGGAGACGAGCACTTTATTAAAGGTTTTAAAAACAGAGAAACCAATATATAATCAAAGTCAAACATACCTAAATAATCAAGGAAAAAAAATTACTACTATTAATACGACAATACCTCTTTATTATATGAATGAAAAAATTGGGGCTTTAGAAATAGCAAAAAATATTACCAAAATACAGATCTTATCAGAGGAAATAATAAGACTTCAACAGCAGTTAATTCCAAATAAAAGTACTAAGGGGAAAGAAATTCAAAAATACACCTTTGAAGATTTGAAGGGTAGAAGTCAGGTTTTTCTCGATGCTGTAAAAATTGCTAGAAGAGCTGCAAACACATCATCCTCAGTTTTGTTATACGGTGAAACAGGAACAGGTAAGGAGCTTTTTGCCCAAAGTATACATTATCAAAGCACTAGAAAGCATAAGCCCTTTGTGGCCCAGAACTGTGCTGCTCTGCCAGAGAGCTTGTTGGAGGGCATTCTATTTGGTACTACAAAGGGAAGTTTTACAGGTGCGATTGATAGACCAGGCCTGTTTGAACAGGCAAATGGCGGTACAATACTTTTAGACGAGATTAACTCAATGGGCTTACTGCTTCAAGCCAAGCTATTAAGAGTATTGCAAGAGGGCTATGTAAGAAGAATAGGTGGCTTAAAGGAAATACCTATAGATGTTCGTATTATTGCTACTACAAATGAAGAGCCAATGGAAATAATCGAAAAAGGCAAGTTACGCAAGGATTTATATTATAGAATTAATGTTGTTAATATATTTATTCCACCCTTAAGAGATAGAAGGGAAGATATAGTTCTTTTAACAGAATTTTTTATAAATAAATTTAACAATAAACTAGATAAGGATGTTTGGATGCTTACAGAGGCTATGCAAAAACACTTTCTAAAATATAAATGGCCAGGTAATGTAAGGGAGCTAGAGAATTTAATTGAAGGTGCCATGAACATAATCCACGATGAGCATATTTTAAAGGAGGAGCATTTTCCCCATTACATTTTTGACGAAATTAATGTTTGTGAAGGTTTAACTAACGATTTTACTAATATAGAAGCAATGGGACTTAATGATGTATTACAAGCTGTAGAACGAAAGCTTATTGAGGCTAATCTTAAAAAGTTCAATGGTAATATAAGTAAAGCAGCCAATAGCTTAAATATAAAAAGGCAAACACTTCAGCATAAATTAAAAAAATACCAGATATAACGCAAATATATTTGCATATTAAAGCAAATATATTTGCGTTTTTGCTTGTATTTTGCTTATCTATTATACATTAGGCGTATATTCATATCATATCTATTGAAAAATAATACTTATCCCAGCGGCGTTACTAACACTCCCGCTTCTTAAGCAATAGATAAGTGCCGCCAAGCTAGAAAGTAAGTGAAACTTAGCTATTTTTATTAATACTATTTATTTTTAAAAAACTAATTATAAAGAAAACTCTGAATAATAATTCAAAATATATATTATTTTGGCAAGATACTTGCAATAGTAATAAAAGAAATAATATCAATAAGTATTGGAGGAATATTAGATGAAAAATGTAAAGGTTTCAATCTGGGGCTTTGGTGCTATGGGAAGTGGTATGGCTAAAATGCTATTGAAGAAAAAGGGTGTAGAAATAGTAGGGGTATGTGATAGAAACAAGGCTAGAGTAGGAAAAAGCATGTATGAAGTACTAGGAATAGAAAGAGAAGATAGACCAGAGGTAATAATTAATCCTAATATTGAAGAGGTATTAACAGAGGGAAGCTGTGATGTATGTCTTTGTGCAACTGACTCCTTTACTAAAAGTGCATTTCCACGACTTAAACTGGCATTAGAGAAAAAGGTTAATGTAATTTCTACTGCTGAAGAAATGGCATATCCTCAAGCTCAAAATCCTGATTTAGCAGCAGAATTAGATAGAATTGCAAAGGAGAATGGCGTTTCAATTCTTGGTACAGGCATTAACCCTGGATTAATAATGGATTTATTAGTTGTTTGTCTAACAGGGTGTATGGTAGATGTAGAACACATAGAAGCTAAAAGGGTAAACAGCTTATCACCATTTGGACCTGCAGTTATGGAGGAGCAAGGTGTAGGTATAACTGTAGATGAATTTAATAAGGGTGTAGAGGAAGGCACCTTAGCTGGACACGTAGGGTTTGCTGAATCAATAGGAATGATTGCTGATGCAATTGGCTGGAAGGTCGATAAGTTTCAACAGCAAATGAAGCCGATTGTTACAACTGTTGACAGAAAATCCCCCTATGGATTTGCTGCTGCAGGGAATGTAGCCGGAGTTAACATGACAGCACAAGGCTGGGTTGACGGTGAAGTTAAACTAGATATGATACATCCACAGCAAATTGAGCCTGAAATGGAAGGTACAGAAACTGGTGATTATATTGTAATAAAGGGTACTCCCTCTATCAACATGGCAAACAAGCCAGAGGTTGAAGGTGGACTTGGTACTATAGCTATGTGTGTTAATATGATTCCTCATGTTATAAATGCCTCTCCTGGTTTAAAAACCATGTTAGATTTGCCAGTACCAAGGGCAATAATGGGAGATATGAGAGATTTAATACAAAGGTAGGGATGTACAATGAATGCTAAGAAGGGAACATGGGTACGAATCCACGATATTGTTTTAACAGCAGAAGAAAGATCTCCTAACATACCTGATGATACCAAGAAAGTACCCCTAGAAATGTGGACAAAGGGCTTTATTCTTCAAGATGCATCAATTGGAGATATTGTTGAAGTTAAAACTATTACAGGAAGAAAAGTTAAAGGAAGGCTAGTGGAAATTAACCCATATTATAGCCACAATTTCGGAGAATTCGTGCCAGAGCTGTTGGAAATAGGGCTCCAGTTAAAGACCTTACTGTGGGAAGGTGATAAAAATGAGTAAAAATAGTTATGAAGCAGTAATGTCAAGGAAAAGTGAAATAATGAAAAAGGCTGTCGGAATTGACTTTAGTAAATTTGAACATGGTAAAATTTCCTTTGATTATGAAAGAATGATGAGGGAAACAGGCTATTCGTTAGTTGAAATGCAAAAAATTCAAGGGGAGGCAGGAGTCGGAAACACTCCCCTATTGGAGTTAAAGAACCTTACTGCATTAGCAAGAAAGCTTGCTCCTAAAGGTAAAGGTGCCAGAATTTTTATTAAGGATGAGGCCTCCAACCCTTCTGGTAGCTTTAAGGCGCGAAGGGCAGCAAATGCTGTATACCATGCAAAAAAATTAGGTTATAGGGGTGTAATTGCTGCTACTAGTGGTAACTATGGTGCTGCAGTAGCCAGTCAAGCAGCAATACATGGTTTAAAGTGTATTATTGTTCAAGAATGCTATGACAGCTCCTTAAAGGGTCAGCCAGAAATCATTGAAAAGGCTAGAAAATGTGAAGCCTACGGTGCAGAGGTAGTACAATTAACAGTTGGCCCAGAATTATTCTATACATTCCTTAAGCTTCTTGAGGATACTGGATATTTTAACGCTTCGTTGTATACTCCATTCGGAATAGCTGGAGTTGAAACGTTGGGTTATGAGCTAGCCACTCAGTTCAGAGAATATGTTGGTAAAGACCCAGACGTAGTTGTTTGTACAAATGCAGGAGGCGGTAACTTAACGGGAACAGCTAGAGGTTTAATAAAGGCAGGTGCAGAAGAGGCTCAAGTTGTGGGGGCTAGTGTTAATCTTCATGGCTTACATATGGCAAGCGATGAACAATTTAATAAAAAATCCTTTACAACTGGTCACACAGGGTTTGGAATACCCTTCACAACATGGCCAGATCGTTCAGATGTTCCCCGTTCAGCAGCAAGACCATTAAGGTATATGGATAGATACCTTTTGGTTAATCAAGGAGAAGTATTCTACATGACAGAAGCTTTAGCACAGCTGGAAGGCTTAGAAAGAGGTCCTGCTGGTAACACTTCCCTAGCAGCTGCCTTTAGCATAGCACAGGAGCTTGAGGAGGATAAAATCATTGTTTCTCAAGAAACTGAGTATACGGGAGCAGGTAAGCATATTCAGCCACAGTTATCCTTTGCTAAGGAAAACGGCATAGAGGTTAAGCTTGGTGATCCGAAGGATGAGATTCCAGGTAAAAATATTATATTACCTAAGCATCCTAAGCTAATTAAAGCAAAGGATTTAGACTTAAATAATATTAGGAAATCCTATATAAAAAATTGCTTATCAGTCACTAAGGCAGAAGAGCTAAGCAAAGAGGACATAGAGTTTCTAGCTATAGAAACTAAAACTAATGTAGAGTATGTACAAAAGACTATAGACGAAATTAAATGTAAAAAACTATAGTTATAGCACTTAAATAGTGATTTAAATAATGTTATAGGAGGAGGTACATTATGAAGGGCAGCTTTAAAAGAGATGACGATTATAATGAAAGAAGAAAGCATCTAGCTAATCTTTCTGATGAGGAGTTAAAGCAAAGGTTTTGGGACTTGGCGGAAAAGGCTGTAGAACCTTTGTTAGAGTTAGCTAGAACCCATACAACACCCTCTGTTGAGCGTTCTATTCTTTTAAGAATGGGTTTCTCAAGCTTAGAGGCTAAGCCTTTAGTTGAAGGAGCTATAGATAGAGGCTTAATTAGCAAAGGTGTAGGTCATGTTGTATATAGAATATCTAAAGAAAAGAATATCCCCCTTAGACAAGCTGGCTTAGAAATGCTTGAAGGTAAGCATTGGGAAGATGCTGTAGCAATCTTTAGAGGAGGGAATCAGTAATGAAAAAGGTAGATATAAATGAAAAAATGGATATTAGGGAAATACTAAGTGATTTAGAGAACTATAGACCTAAAAGAAGAGGCTGGACATGGAGAAAGAAGGTAGATAACCTTACAGAAGGTCCACATACCTATTCTGATTGCTCTGAGCCATTAAAAAATTCAATAGGTATTCCTGCTGCTGTTAGATATTTTGAAAACCTAGACCCACAGCCACAAGAAACAATTACTACAGAAATAGCTTCAGGTAGATTCGAAGATGATATTCGTCGTATGCGTATGGCTGCGTGGCATGGTGCAGATCATGTAATGGTTATTAGAACTGCTGGACAATCCCATTATGATGGACTTATTGAAGGCTCTCCTCAAGGTATTGGAGGTATCCCTGTTACGAGAAAGCAGGTGAGGGCCCAGAGAAAAGCATTGGACTTTATTGAAGAAGAAGTTGGTAGACCAATAAATTATCATTCCTATGTTTCAGGGGTTGCGGGACCTGATATTGCGGCTATGTTTGCAGAAGAAGGGGTCAATGGTGCCCATCAAGATCCACAATATAATGTTTTGTATAGAAATATTAACATGGTCAGATCCTTTGTTGATGCAGCTGAGTCTAAAAAGGTAATGGCATGGGCAAATATGGCACAAATTGACGGGGCCCATAATGCAAATGCTACAGCTAGAGATGCCTGGAAGGTTATGCCTGAGCTTATGGTTCAGCACGGAATTAACTCTATTTTTTCCCATAAGGTTGGTATGAAAAAAGAAGATATTTGTCTTTCTACTGTACCACCATCAGCTGCTCCAGTACCCTGTACTAAGTATGATTTACCCTATGCAGTAGCATTAAGAGAGCTTTTCTCTGAGTACAAGATGAGGGCCCAACAAAATACTAAATATATTACATCCTCCTCAAGAGAAGCTACAGTAACCCATGTTATGAATATGATGATCTCTAAGCTTACAAGTGCTGACATACAATCTACAATTACTCCAGATGAAGGAAGAAATGTACCGTGGCATATCTATAACATTGAAGCATGTGATACTGCAAAGCAAACTCTAGTTGGTTTAGATGGACTATTGGAAATGGTTGAGCTAAAAAAAGAAGGCTATTTACCAGATAAGGTTAGAGAGCTAAAGGAAAGGGCTGTTCTATATCTTGAGGAGCTTCTTGAGGTTGGAGGTTATTTTGAGGCAGTAGAAAAAGGATTTTTTGTTGACTCTGGAATGTATCCAGAAAGAAATGGCGATGGTATTGTAAGAAAAATAGATGCTGGAATCGGAGCAGGAAAGGTGTTTGAAAGAGATGAAGATTATATGGCACCAGTAACTGCCCACTACGGATATAATAATGTTGCTCAATATGATGAGTCTGCTGCGGATAACCCTTCAAAGCTAATTGATGGCTCAACACTAGAAAAACCAGAGAAGATAATTTATATAGATGAGTTAGACGAAAACGATAATGTCCAAAATCGTATGGCTGAATCAGAAAAGTATAGAAATACAAACCTTATTAAGCCTGAAGTAGAATGGCTGGCCGATGGAACTGTTCAACTAGAATTATTCCTACCAACAAGCAGAAGAGTTGCTGAATTTGCAGCTATAGAATTTGCTAAGAAAATGAATTTAGTAGACCCTGAAGTAATACACTCTGAAGTATTGCATCCATCTGAGGGAACAAGAGTTCAGATTAAAGGCAAGGTAGAATTTGATCTTGATATTTCAACCCTAAGTATTCCTGAAGAGCCTGAAGTTATGGGGGATGAAGAGCTTTGGGAGGAAATAGAAAGAAAACCTCTAAAGGTGGTGGCTGCAACCGTTGGTGAAGATGAGCATTCTGTTGGACTTCGTGAAGTAATAGACATAAAGCATGGTGGAATTGAAAAATGGGGTATAGAAGTAGAATATCTAGGAACCTCTTGTCCAATAGAAAAGCTAGTAGATGCTGCTATAGAATTGAAGGCAGACGCTATACTTGCATCTACTATAATAAGTCATGATGACGTACACTATAAAAACATGAAAAAGATTCATGAATATGCTATAGAAAAGGGTGTAAGAGAAAAGCTTATTATTGCTTGCGGAGGTACTCAAGTAACACCTGAAATTGCAGTGCAACAGGGTATAGATGCAGGGTTTGGAAAAACAGCTAAGGGCGTACACGTTGCTACATTTTTAGTTAAGAAAAGAAGGGAACTAGAAAATGAAAATTAATGTACTGGTGGCTGAAATAGGCAGTACAACAACTGTTGTTAATGGTTTTCAAGATATTTTTACCTCCTGCCCTAAGTTTATAGGGCAGGGTCAAGCTCCTACATCTGTAGCTGAAGGTGATGTAAATATAGGCTTAAAGGCAGCTGTAGATGATTTAACTAAAAGGCTTGGGGTTACAAGTATAAAGTATGATGAAATGCTTGCAACCAGCAGTGCAGCCGGTGGCCTAAAAATGACTGTTCATGGATTAGTTCATGATATGACTGTAAGGGCTGCTAAGGAGGCTGCCCTTGGTGCAGGGGCCATAATCCATCAAATAACAGCTGGAAGGATAAAAAGAACTGACATAAAAAGGCTTAAGGAAATTCAACCTAATATTATTTTAATAGCAGGTGGAGTAGATTACGGTGAGAGGGATACTGCAATATACAATGCTGAAAGAATTGCAGAATTAGATTTAAATGCTCCAGTTATATATGCAGGTAATATTGAAAATCAAGAAGAAATAAAGGAAATATTTGCAGAAAAAGCAGTTAAGCTATATTGTGTAGAAAACGTGTATCCTAAAATTGATCAGCTAAATATTGAACCCACAAGAAAAGTTATTCAAGATGTTTTTGAAGAGCATATTATTCACGCACCAGGTATGTTAAAGGTTAGAGAAATGGTTAATGGACCTATAATTCCTACACCTGGAGCAGTAATGGAGGCTTCTAAGCTTTTGATGGAGGAAATTGGGGGTCTAATAACCTTTGATGTAGGTGGTGCAACTACAGATCTACATTCGGTAACTGAAGGTAGTGAGGAGATAAATAGGATTCTAATAAGTCCAGAGCCCGTTGCAAAAAGGACTGTTGAAGGAGATCTAGGGGTTTATGTAAATATGGAGAATATAGTTGATAGGATTGGAAAAGATCTATTAGGTAAAAAGCTTTCTAAAGACATAGACCTTCTTATAAAGGAGCATACACCTATTCCTAAAACCCCTCAGCAAATTGAGTTTGTAGAGGCTTTAACACAGGAGGCAGTGTTAACAGCTTTAGAACGACACGCAGGGAAGCTTAGATTTTTATATGGGGCAGGGGGAAAAACTAAGGTTGCAGAAGGTAAAGATTTATCCAGCGTAAAGTATATTATTGGAACAGGTGGTGCCTTAACAAGACTACCAAAGGGCAAGGCTATTTTAAGTAGTATTAAAGAAAAAAGCCTAATAAATATGCTTTATCCAAATAATGAGGCCACTGTATTAATAGACAACAACTATATTATGGCTTCTTTAGGGGTATTGTCAAAGCCACACCCAGAGGCTGCACTTTATCTGTTAAGGGAAAGTCTGAGAATAGATGAGGAGTGAAAGGATGAATCCACGAATTGATATTAACTTAGCTAAGCTAAAATATAATAGTAATTTAATAGTAGAAAAAGCCAATAGGTTTTCCATAGATGTTGCTGCTGTTACTAAGGGCTTCTGTGGAAACCCAGTAATTGCAGAAGCTATAGCAGAGGGTGGCGTAAAATATTTAGCTGATTCAAGACTTGAAAACCTATTGAAAATGCAGCACATTAAGCTTGAAAAAATACTATTAAGGCTGCCAATGCTTAGTCAAGTAAAAGAAGTAGTAAAATATGCAGATATTAGCTTAAATTCAGAGCTTGAAACTATAGTTGCTTTAAATGAAGCAGCTAAAGAGCAAAACAAAACCCATAAAATAATACTAATGCTAGATTTAGGTGATTTAAGGGAAGGTATTTTTGATGAAAAAGAGCTTGATGCAGTTATTAAATACCTTTTAAAGCTTAACAACATTGACCTTGTAGGCATTGGCACTAATTTAACCTGCTTTGGTGGAGTAATTCCAACAAAAGAAAACCTAGGGGAGTTAATAAACAGTGCAAAAAGGGTTGAAGAAACTATGGGAAAACCCCTAGATATTATAAGTGGTGGTAACTCCAGTAGCTTTTATTTAATTAATAATTCTGAAATACCTCCCGAAGTAAATCATCTAAGGTTTGGTGAGGCTATACTTTTAGGTACTGAAAGTACTTATGGAAGAGATATTCCAGAAGCATATCAAGACACCTTTAAACTAGTAGCAGAAATAATTGAAATTAAAACAAAGCCCTCAGTTCCAATAGGTGAAATAGGAAGAGATGCATTTGGAAATGTGCCTACCTTTGAGGATAAGGGCTTAATGAAAAGAGCCATACTAGCAGTAGGTAAGCAGGATATATCAACCCACACCATTATTCCCTGTGATAAAGAAGCAGAGGTACTTGGAGGCAGCAGTGATCATTTATTAATGGATTTAACCCATTGCAAAAAAGACTATAGGGTTGGAGATGAAATGATCTTTAATCTTACCTATGGTTCAATGCTGGCACTAATGACAAGTGAATATGTTCATAAAAACTATATTAATAGTATTGAGTAGTTGAGTTACTAAAAATCAACAAAATTAAAAGGCTAGTTGCTGGAGACTTACTTTAGCTTCTAGCCTATGTTTTCTTACCTTAAATAAAGGCAAGTACAAGCATAATCATATAAAGGGTATGAATATGCTCCTGCTGCTGCTTAATTTCGATTGACAAGCTGTCTCTTTCCTTTACCAAGTTCTCTATCTTAATGTTTAATGAATCTATGTGATCAATATCATTCTTAAACTCATTGTATTTCTGAATTTGATACTCTAATTCATCTAGCCTAGTAGTTGCTGAAAAAAGCTCAGATTCTTTTAATTCCAATTGCTGCTTAGCAAAATCCAGCTTTTCCTTAAGCTCCTCTAATTCATTTAGTAATTTTGAGTTATGTAATAGTTGTGCATTATCATCCTTTACTGAAGCAAGTGTAGAATTATTTTTTAAATCTTCAGCCTTTGGAACAAAATTATAGCTAACTTGTTGATATTTCATCATCAATATCACCTCCAAGCCCTAAAAATTGAATTGTAGGATAAAGGGTTCCATAAAAGCTATCACCAATTATTCTATTCATATTATTATTAGTTACAAACTTATATCTTTTAAAATTTACTAGCTTACTTTTTTCAATTATCTTAACAGATGACCAATTTTCTCCATAATCTTGACTTGTACATTTCACTAAATGATTATATTGATACCATATAACAAATGCTACATCATTATAAAAAAGAATGTGGGGATAGGAGCAATTAAGCTTATTCTCTGATAGCTGTTTAGGTTCAATTAATATTTTGTTTTCCTTTAAGTCCAGCTTAGTATAATTCACAGAAAGCTGGTCTTTATCATAGTTACACCATGTTATATGTAGGCTGTTGGTATTATCTATTACACCATCTAAATATAGCTTGTTAACAGAAGTATCTGTAATTTTAAACGGTTTTTCCCACTCCTTAGTAGCTTCATTAAGCTTTACTAAGAATATTTCCTCCTTATTCTCTACTAATGAAGTAAACAAGACATAAATACTTTTGTCTATTGAAAAAACCTTAAATGGATTAACAAAACCTTGAAAGTCAACAGATAGTACTGTAGCTTCAACTGCTTTATTTTTTTCGAATTTTATTACCTTTAATCTACATATATTTTTTTGTAATTCTTTTTGATAAAAAAATAGGTAAGTATAGCTATCATGATAAATACAATAGGGATATAGAAGTTTTTCTTCCTTCAAACTTAAGCTTAAGGAAGCCTTTTGTAACCATTTCTTCTTTTTATAGATATAGTAATTTATCCTATTTTTATCCTCTGTATTAAAAAGATGAATATTATCTTTAGGGTCAATTGTAGCAGCAAAGCTATGGGATGTATCTTGAGTAATTAAATGGGAGTCGGTCCATTTATTCTTAGTTGAGGATAAACACCTTATTTGGTTTTTGTCATCCATATAAATGTTAAATAAATCATTATTTGAAGAGCATAATAAAAATTCCATATTTCCTATAAAAGCCAAGCCATCACATCCAATTCATTTTTTAGTAAAATATATGCAGAAATTAAATAAAAATTACTCAATAGTAGCACCTATATTCAAGGTGATACATATTTTACAGTAAGGATGATAATAAAAGAAGGAGATGATAGGATGTCAAACAATATTATTGAAGCCCAATCAATAGAAGATAGATGCTGTATAGCCAACACTGGCTGTAAATTTGATGGAAATTTACATGATGTTGTGGGAGAATGTATCTTTGTTGATAAGGTTTATGATTCAGTTACTTTTAATCTGCAAGGTCTTCAGCCTGCATCTAAAGTCCCATTTGGCACATTACCAGCTTCTAAATGTGGGCCCAAGTCAAGAATTGTGAGGGTATTAGATATTAGAGCTAGAAAATTCTTTAATCCATCAAATATAAATGATCCAAAGAACTTATCTATTACCCCTAAAACAACATTATCGGGAGCTCAATTTGTAACTGATGAAAAAGGTTGCCCAGTTACTGTTCCAGGTCCTGCAGGGATATTGCAATACTTAATATTCACTGATACCAGTGAATGTGATGAAATAGGGGAAGGAACACCAATTTTTGGCTCCCAAGAAATAACAATAAGAGGTGCTGTACTAGTAGAAATAGATGTAGAGTTTATTGATGGATCAGGGCACATTCATGTAGCTACCCTTAAGGGTAAAGTACCAGTGAATCAGGTTCTTACAAATTTCTTTGAATTATGTATGCCATCAGTTTTTGAAGGGGCATTCTTACCACAGTTTACAGAATTCTGTAATGCTTTATTCCTAGCTAGATTGGCAACTCAAAGTATTCAAAGGGATATACAGTTTAACCCAGTGACAGGGGAAGTATTTGTTAATTTAATAGTAGCATTATGCCTAACATGCGAAAAGAAAATTAAGGTACCTGTACAATTATGCGTATTAAGCACAGGTTTCTGTGAGCAGGTGCCAAGGGTTAGACCTATTTGCGGAGATGAGTTCCCACCATTGTTCCCGCCACAGGTTAATGAGCCTTTTGTAAATCAAGACTGTTAGAATATTTTGATTAAGGACTGATAGGGATATCAGTCCTTAATTAATGTCATCATTTTAATTTTTTAGAAAATAATTTATAATAGAAGCATAGGAAAAGGGAAGGAGAATGACAATGGAATACATAGATATGAGAAGTGATACGGTGACACTGCCAGTGCCTGAAATGATGAGTGCTATATTAGATGCAAAATTAGGGGATGATGTTTATGGAGACGATGTAACCGTAAATGATCTTGAGTCTAAGGCTGCTGCAAAAATGGGGAAAGAGGCAGCTTTATTAGTGCCTACAGGCACAATGGGTAATTTAATAGCAGTTATGGCCCATACTACACCAGGGCAAGAAGTAATTTTAGAAGAAAATTGCCATATTTATTTATATGAGGTTGGGGGTATTGCAAGAGTTGCAGCAGTACAAGCTAAAACCCTACGGGGTGTGAATGGATTACCTACTATCAATGATATAGAGTCGTCAATAAGACAAGAGAATATCCATTTTCCAGAAACAGGTTTAATATGTATAGAGAACACCCATAACATGGCTGGTGGTATTGCAATCCCACCAAGTAAAATAAAAGAAATATATGACCTTTCAAGAGCGAAGGGCTTACCATTGCACTTAGATGGAGCAAGGGTTTTTAATGCAGCTAACTACTTAAATATAGATGTAGCTGATATTACCTGCTATGTTGACTCTGTTATGTTTTGTCTTTCAAAGGGATTAAGCGCACCAGTAGGAAGTATATTAGCTGGAACAAAGGAGTTCATAGGACGAGCTAGAAAATATAGAAAAATGCTTGGCGGTGGTATGAGGCAAGCAGGTATAATAGCGGCAGCTGGTATTGTTGCACTGGATAAAATGACAGATAGACTTGAGGAAGATCATAGTAACGCAATGCTCCTTGCCATAGAAATGAATAAACTACAAGGAGTTTCAGTTGAGCTTGATAAAATCCATACTAATATTGTTAATATAGACTTTTACGAAACTGGATATGACATTAATCAATTAGTTAGCAAAATGAAAGAGAAGGGTCTTTTAGTGAACCCAAGAAATGAAAGAGCCATTAGATTTGTTACTCATATTGGAGTAAAAAGAAAGGATATTTTAAAAGCAGTAGAAATAACAGGAGATATTATTGCTTAAACTATTAATATATCTTCTTCTGAATTATCTTAAGCTCATTCCCGTTTGGTTCTGAGCGGGTTTACGTAGTTTTGAAAATATTCAGGGTTTGTCTACAATCTTTAGCCACTTTAGAAAAAGTGGCTTTTTAAAAGTATACAATTCTAGCCTCTATTTTATCCTTTATAGTCAATAGTCCATAGGAGAAATACCTATTACGTCTTTTATCGGTTGCAGAACCAGGATTAAACAATAGCACCTCTCCCCTTAAGCTTATATGGGGGATGTGGCTATGACCAAATATTATACAATCTACATTATCCTCCTTAAAGGCTTCCACAGCCCTATCTAAGGTTTTACCTCTTTTTCCACCATCACCATGTATAACCCCTATTAGAAAACCATTAGCATTAATATTTAGTTTTTTTGGCAGCTTTTGCTGCAAGCTTATATCATCAATATTACCACATACTGCATTTACTGGAGCTAAAGCCTCCAGCTCCTTAATAACAGCTTCATTACATAAATCACCAGCATGTATAATTAAATCGACATCCTTAAAGGCTGTTAAAACCTCATGAGGTATTTTTTTTGCCCTTTTTGGCATATGTGTGTCGGAAATAATACCTATCTCCATATTGCTACTCCTCCTATTGTAATGAGAACTTAACTCTATTTACTATCTTTATTCTATTACATTCTAAAATATAGTTGTATTTGTTTAATATTATATCTAATATACACAAAATATTTACATTTTACATTTAATATAGTAGATAAATAACAACAGTATATAGGGTGGGAGAGTTAGATTAATGTCAAAATTATATAAATTAAAGGCCTTTAAGGGCAGTAATCAAAAAAGAAAGCTTTATTTAAATATTTTTCAACTAGAACTACTAGGCTTAAAAGCCAGTAGTAAAATTATAATTCAGGTTGCTTCAGAAAAATGGAGGGTTGAAATAATACAGGAACCCTCTAATCAATCAAACAACACATTATTAGTATCAAAGGATATTTTAAAGGAAATGCCTTACTATCAAGGGGAGGCATTAAGATTAGTTAAAAACACAAGTAAAGGAATAGTATTAGGTCCTAGTATTGGTTTAACAATATCTAATAAATCATGGAAAAGCATCCATGCTAGTGAATCAATAAAAAAGAGAGCTAAATTTGCATTAGAGAAGGGAATACTATTCTCCTGCTTTAGCCTAAAAAGTGTAGACTGGAGCAATAACAGGGTAGAAGCATACTGTTTAAGCCCTTTAGATTATAAAAGGATGAAGAGGGTTATTCCAGTTCCCCAGATTATACATGATAGAGGTTCACTGCCAAAAGCCAAAGGCCCAAAGGGATATAGAAGTAGAGGAAAAGTAAAAAACATTGCTTGGATTAATTCTACATTAACCTTTGGGAAGTGGGAAACCTATAAAGCCTTATGCATTAGTAATGAAACCAGTATTTATTTGCCTGAAACAGCTTTATTCAGTACATGTAAGTTAGGTGAGTATTTACAAAAATATAAATATTGCTATATAAAGCACAATATAGGAAGAAGAGGCAAGAGGGTGTATAGGGTGGAAAAGAGAGAGGACTGTTATCTTTGTAAAACTGGTGGCAGTGAGGTTAAGATATGGAGGTTTAACAGCTTAACAGAAATAAGTCGTTTTTTAAAAACAGCAGTTGGTGATGATTTAATATTACAGCAGGGTATTTTGTTAGCAGAAATAGAGGATTCACCCTTTGATATGAGGGTGTTAGTTCAAAAAAATGGTAATAACATGTGGGTTATAACTGGAGTTAATTATAGAATTGCAAAGCCAGGGGCCATTATAACTAATTTTGCAGCAGGTGCTAGAGATATTTTTTCTGAGGTAGGAGAAGCTTTACCTCATGAGGACCTCAATTGGAGTATTCTGTCGAATATGTGCTTAGCCATAGTAAATAAAATGGAAAGCTCCTTTGGAGCATTAGGTGAAGTTGGTCTTGATATTGCATTAGACAAGAAGGGTAAGCTATGGCTAATTGAAGCCAACAGTAGACCCAGTAGCATTGCCTATAGAAATGCTAGCCCCTAGGCACTTAAGCAAATATTTGGGCTACCTCTTGATTATGGCATATATTTAGTAAAGGAAAACTGTGGAGCCGAATCACCTATGGTATTTACTTAACATAATATATGGATGAAAGAGATGAAAAGTTTTAAAGGAAGGGGTTATTTTATGGATAGCTATTATGTTCATGATTCTTCATATATAGATGAGCCTTGTAGTATTGGTGAGGGTACAAAAATTTGCACTTTACTCATATTATGAGGAATGCTGTAATAGGTAAAAATTGCAATATTGGTCAAAATGTAAATATTGCATCTGGAGCAATAATCGGAAATAACGTTAAAATACAGAATAATGTATCGGTTTATACGGGAGTAATCTGTGAGGACAATGTGTTTTTAGGTCCCTCAATGGTTTTTACCAATGTGGTGAATCCTAGAAGCTTTATTGAAAGAAAAGAAGAGTATAGAAAGACCTTAGTAGGCTTTGGTGCATCAATAGGAGCAAATGCAACAATAGTTTGTGGCTGTAATATTGGACGTTATTCCTTTATTGGTGCTGGCTCTGTAGTTACAAAGGATGCACCAGATTTTGGACTTGTATATGGAGTTCCAGCAAAGCAAGCTGGTTGGGTATGTAAGTGTACTGAAAAATTGGATTTTAATAATGAATTTGCAATCTGTGGCGTATGCGGTTCAAGCTACAAAAAAACTAAAGATAATATCGTTACAGAGATTCAGAGGTGCTTATAATGAAGATTGGCGTAGTTGGTTGTGGTAGAATCTCTAAAACACATTTTGAAGCAATTAACAAATTATCTGACATATCAATAATTGGCTGCTGTGATATAGATGAGGAAAAAGCTAAAAATGCTTCATTAAAATATTCAATTCCATTCTGGACCACTAAATATGAAGAGCTTCTTAAATTAAAGGAGGTTGAATTAGTTACAATATGTACCCCATCGGGCTTACATCCAAGTCATGGTATTATGGCTGCTGGCTATGACAAAAATGTTTTAACAGAAAAGCCAATGGCGGTAAAATTATCAGATGCAGATAAACTAATAAATGCTTGTAATGAAAATAATGTAAAGCTTTATGTGGTCTTTCAAAACCGCTTAAATCCTACGATTCAATTGGTAAAAAAAGCAATAGAGGAAGGGCGTTTTGGTAAGATATACATGCTTGTTGCCAATGTATTTTGGACACGGCCTCAAGAATATTATGACCTTGCAGACTGGAGAGGTACCTGGAAATATGATGGAGGAGCCTTTTGTAATCAGGCCTCCCATTATGTTGACCTTATTCAATGGTTAGGTGGACCAGTTGAAGCTGTATATGCTAAAACAGAAACCTTAGCCCGTAGAATTGAAGCAGAGGATACTGGTATAGCAATTTTAAAATTCAAGTCGGGGGCTATTGCTTCGTTAAATGTTACAATGCTAACCTATCCCCAAAACCTAGAAGGATCAATATTAATTATTGGGGAAAGGGGCACGGTACGTGTTGGTGGAATAGCAGCTAATGAAATTTTATACTGGAGGTTTAGCCAATACCATCCAATGGACGACGAGGTTAATTCAGTAGCTACAAACCCAAAGTCTGTATATGGCTTTGGGCATATGGATTATTACAAAAATCTTATAAACACAATAAAACAGGGTAAAACACAAGCTGTAGATGGTATAGAGGGTAGAAGGTCATTAGAAATAATTGAAGCCATTTATATATCAAGCCAGCAGCAGCGTTTGGTGTTATTGTAATATAAATATTGGGAGGGATGAGAGATAAAATCCTATAGAATTTTCTTTTTAGACCACAGAACCTATTGTATTAATAGTCTAGGGGATTCCCTGTCGCAATTGGGACACAGCCTAGCCCTTCAATCCTCATGGTCACCAGAAGAGGTTGAAGCGGGTATTAGAATATTTAAGCCCAACATTTTAATTACTGTAGGCTACAACAGACCTCTTTTTAATAGATTTTCAAGGAAGGTACATGAACTATGTTCAAAGTATAAATTATTTCACCTATATTGGGCAACTGAGGATATTATAAACCATTTTAGTTGGTCCCTTCCTTATGTAAAAGACTCTAAACCGGATTTAGTTTGGACTATTCATAAAGATTGTATAAAAAAATATGAGGCTTTAGGTATTCCTGCTTTATACTTTAATTTTGGGCTGAATCCCCGTATTTTTCCTGCAAAAAAAAAGAATGAAGCTGAAACATTTGATATATCATTAGTTTGTGCTACACATTTATTTAAAGAGACCTATAGATTTCAGAGCTTTCAGGATTTACTATTTCCTTTGGTGAAGGCTGGGATTGATACGAATATATGGGGCTATGGGTGGAAAAAGGATTCAAAGCTTATTAAAGAGACCTTTGGTCATACCATACCAAAAAAATGGCTTAGGGGACACTTATTATATGGCGAAACAGCCTCTGTTTACAGAAAATCCAAAATTGTGCTTGGGGTTCAAAATTCTGAAGAACAGGTTACCCAACGAACATTTGAAATTTTAGGATCAGGGGGATTTATGATTGCCAGCAGAACAAAAGCCCTTAGTAGTATGTTTAAGGATAAGGTTGAAATTGTTTTATCTAGCTCACCGACAGAAACAGTAGAATTAGTGAATTATTATATTAATCGGCCAGACATTAGATATGAAATAGGCTGTAATGGACGTAAAAGGGTTTTAGAGGATTATACCTACCTCAGTAATTTAAAAAGGATTTGGCCAGACACAGAGCTACTAATAGAGAAAAAACTAATGGCATTAAGCTAAAGGGGGATATTTAATGGTAGGAAATGTATTAGTTACTGGTGGTGCAGGCTTTATTGGTTCACAGCTATTAAAAAGAATTATCCCCATCAGTAGTAATATTTATATAATTGATGATTTATCTACAGGAAAAAGGGAGGCAATACCTAAATCACCCAAAATTACCTTTATAGAGGATACCATAACCAACAGTGTAGTACTTGAGAGGGTTATGCCGAAGGTGGAGTATGTCTTCCATTTAGCCTGTTCCAATATAATGAAGTCTATATCAGACTTTGATTTAGACTTTGAAACTAATCTATATGGAGGATTTCAGCTATTAAAGGCTGCCAGCAAATATTGTACTAATCTAAAGAGATTTGTATACGCTTCATCGACTTCTATATATGGAGCTGCAGATTACTATCCTACAGGAGAAGATTACTATAATATTTGTCTTCCTTACTCAGCAAGTAAATTTTCAGCTGAGCATTATTGTAAGGTTTATAATCACATGTATAAAATGCCTGTTTCTATTTTAAGGCTATCAAATGTTTATGGACCAGGTCAAACAACCTTAAATCCATACTGTGGAGTGGTGGCAAAATTTTTTGAAGCAATTTATAACAATGAACCACTAATTATTTATGGTGATGGACGACAAACAAGAGATTTTACATTTATAGAAGATGCAATATCGGCATTTGTTATAGCAGCCATAAGAAAAGAAGCAATAGGGAATGTATACAATGTGGGTACTGGAATAGAGACATCAATTAATCAGCTGGCAAAGGAGATTATGGATGTTACAAAAAGTAATGATGCTCCAATTATTTATAAGAGTAAAGACCAATAGATGTGGTGGAAAGAAGAAATATTAATTCATCTAAAATTATCAAGGATTTACAATGGAATATTAAAAACTCTTTAAGGGATGGTTTGTTTAAGACTTTACAATGGTTTAAGGAGGAAAAAAGTAAATGAGGGTGTTTCATGGGATAATTGAAATAGCAGGACAAATGGGGATTTTATGTGGTGCATTAAAGAGAAAAGGACATATAGCAGTTGGATATAATACCTTTCAATCATATTTAGATTACAAGGAGCATTTGATAAATACTGATGCATTTGAAATAAGAAAAATGCTTAAGCAAATTGTAAACTTTTTTGATATATTTCATTTTCACTATGGTGCAACTATAATGCCTAATTTTGAAGACCTGGAAATTATAAAAAATAAAAAGAAGAAAATTATAATGCATCATTGGGGAAATGAGATTAGATTCCATGATTTAGCCATGCTTAATAATCCTTATGTTTACACTGGAGACTCCCCACCAAATAATGATATACATCAAAAGCTTTTATCAATTACAAAGTATATTGATGAGGCAATAGTCCAAGACTACGAGGTTCTGCCCCATGTAGCAAATTATTATAAAAAGGTTCATATTATGCCTATAGCAATAGATATCCGTAAATTTAAACCACATTATCCCAGTAGGGAAACTAAAAAACCCCTTATACTTCATGCTCCAACTAATCCAGATTTTAAAGGTACAGCCTATATAGAAAAGGCCATTGAAGAGCTGCGACACACCCATTTATTTGACTATAAACGTATAGAAAAGATGAGCAATGCCCATGTGGTTGAAATGTACAAAGAGGCAGATATTATTGTGGATCAAGTATGCTGTGGTTCCTATGGATTATTAAGTGTTGAATCAATGGCATTAGGTAAGCCAGTAATTGTATATATAAGGGAGGATTTAAAGGATAGTTTTCCTTCAGGGCTACCTGTGGTTAATGGTAACCCTGATAATATTAAACAGGCAATTAAAGATTTGATAGAAAGCCCTGAAAGACGCCATGAGTTAGGGGTAAAGGGAAGAGAGTTTGCAAAAAAATATCACTCAAGTAATGTTGTTGTAGAGAGACTATTAAATATATATTCTAAGCTTTCTTAAAGGGGGGGGAGTATAGTTGACTTCACTAGAAAAAAAGATGTTCTTCATACCAAAAAACTTGGCTGTAAGAAAAGATAGGTTATACATTTCATTTAATCTATCGGTTATACCTAAGGATATGAAGGTTTTATCAATTCAACTACACATACCATTTCATAATAAAAAGAAACCTAAGAAAACCTATATTAAGGAATTAACCTCAGATTGGAGCCCTAAAAAAATAAGAGATGGTATTAATCCAAATAAATCTAAAGTGTTAATAGGCCTTCAGCAACAATTAAAGGAAAATGAATTGATTATAGACACTACATTGTTTAAAGATAAATGGAGACTAAGTAATAAAAATAATTATGGTATATATGTTAGGATAACAAATGATAATCTAAGCTATTTAATTAATAATCCACCATATTTAGTTATAGATACAATTTAATTAGAAAAAAGCAACTCAAGTATAGAGTTGCTTTTTTTGCTACAATAAAATTACCTTGTTTTCTTTATCCTCTAATCCTTTAGTAGCATTTCGTGTATCAATAATTAAATTAGCTGTTTTTATAAGCCACGAATAATCAATTATTGAATGATCTGTAGTAATTAAAACTACATCGGCAGCCTTAATAGCCTCATCGTTTAGGGATATGGAGCTAAAACTATGGGAGCCTATCTCTATTTTATTAATATAAGGATCATAGTAGCTTAATTTTATACCATCCTTCAATAGCAGTTCAGCTATACTTATGGCAGGTGATTCTCTATAGTCACCAGTATCCTTCTTATAGGCCATTCCAATAATCAATACCTTAGAGGCTGTAGGAGTTATACCAATTTTGTTTAAGGCCCTAAGCACCTTTTCTCTAACAAACTCAGGCATTTTTCTATTTACCTCTCCTGCTAAGGAAATAAACTTTGTCATAAAATTGTATTCTCTTGCTTTAAATTCTAAATAATGGGGGTCAATAGGTATACAGTGACCTCCTACTCCTGGACCTGGGTAAAACTCCATAATTCCAAATGGCTTTGTAAAAGCAGCCTCCAATACCTCCCATACATTTATCATCATTTTATCACATAAAACAGCTAATTCATTCACCAAAGCAATATTGATGGCCCTAAAGGTATTTTCGTGTACCTTTGACAGCTCCGCTGCCTTTACAGATGAGACACCTACTATATTGTTAATAATCTGGCTGTAGAATATTTTACCTACTTCAAGAGAAGCAGCACCTATACCACCTATTACCTTGCTAATATTTTTAGTGGAGTAGTTTAGATTTCCAGGGTCAATTCTTTCTGGTGAATGACATAGAAGAAAATCTTCTTCTACTTTTAAACCAGAGGCTTCCAGCAATGGAAGCACTACCTCTTCAGTTGTACCAGGGTATATGGTGGATTCAATACTAATTAGCTGACCAACCCTAATATTTTTAGCAATTTCCTTAGTTACATCCTCCACATTTACAAGATCAGGAGTCAAATTTTTGGTTAAGCCTGTAGGAACACATATGATGATAATATCAGCAGTCTTCAAAAGCCTATAGTCCTTTGTTGCCTTAATTCTATCGGTTTTTACTAATTCCTTAAATTCTTCTTTTATAGCATCAATTATAATACAGTTACCACTATGAATCTCCCTTAGACGGTCTTCATTATGGTCTATACCTATAACATTAAATCCAGCCTTAGCAGCCTCATAGGCTAGAGGTAATCCAACATATCCTAAACCAATAATAGCGATAGATGCATCCCTATTAAGGATTTTATTCTTTAATAAATCTTTCATTTTACTTCACCTCATTTTTTGTCTATATAATGTTTCATTGGGCATAAAAGCTTATAATACTATTAGCAACTCTAATAGCCTCATCCTCAGTTAATTCAGGAAACATGGGCAATGAAAGAACTTCATTACAAGCCCTTTCTGTTACTGGAAAATCACACAATTTATAATTAAGCTGAATATAAGCCCTTTGTAAATGAACTGGCTTTGGATAATAAATTGTTGACCCAATACCAGCCTGCTCCAAATAGCTTTTTAGCTTATTTCTATCCATAGCTTGAATTGTATACTGATGATAAACATGATATGCATTCTCTGGCTCTATGGGAAGTTGAATTGGAAGCTTCCCATCAATTATTCTTGGGTATAGCAACTCATTGTATAGTTTGGCAATATTTCTTCTTTTAACTGTCCACTGATTAAGATATTTCAATTTCACATTTAGAATAGAAGCTTGAAGCTCGTCTAACCTACTATTAAAGCCTAATATATCATGATAATACTTAATTTTAGCACCATTTGATCTTAGTAGGAGTAATTTTTCGGCTATTTTACTGTCATTAGTAACAATCATTCCACCGTCACCAAAGGCCCCTAGGTTTTTTGTTGGGTAAAAGCTAAAGCAACCAGTATCTCCGAAGGAACCTATGCTTTTATCTTGATATTTACTACCGATAGCTTGTGCCGAGTCTTCAATAATTTTAAGCTTATACTTTTTAGCTATAGAAACAATTGAATCCATTTTACAGGGACATCCATACAAATGAACAGGCATTATAGCCTTAGTTTTTGACGTGATTTTTTCTTCAATTAATTCAGGGTTTATATTCCATGTTTTAGTGTCTATATCAACAAAAACTGGCTTAGCTCCAGCTCTAGTAATAGAGTTAGCAGTAGCAATAAAGGTAAAGGGGGTTGTAATTACCTCATCACCTGGAGCTATACCACAGCCTATTAAAGACAAATATAAAGCATCACTGCCACTGGCGACACCTATACCATAGTCAACTTGGCATAGCTTACTAATACTGCACTCAAACTCTTTAACATTTTTATCTAAAATAAATGAACCATTACTTAATACCTTACAATAGCAATCAGTTAATTGATTTTGCAATAATCTAATTTGACCAGTGAGATCGAAGCTTGGGATAAACTTGTTTGTTATATCTTTATTCAAATTCCTCATTCCTCTCTACTAATCTCATAACATTATATGAGTGCGTAAAAAAATTGATACAGAATGAAGAAGCCATAGAAACAATGAAGAATATTGTAACTATATGAAATACATTAGCGATTAAAGAAAAAAACAAGGAATTTACCTTGTTTTACGTCTTTTTATTGTATAAATACTGTGCATAATCTAATAAATTAATATAGGACTGATTAACTGTTTTTTCATCGTATGCCTTATGAAAAGACACCTTTAATGATCGGGAATTACACTCAATAAACCAAAGCTTACCATCCTTATCTATACCTATATCTATACCAATCTCTCCACTAGGCCCATAATACTTTTCTAAATACTGGTATGTCAATTTTAAAAAGGCTTCGATTCTATTTTTCAATAGTATAGTATAATCACTTGAGTAATTCATTTTATTTTTGAAAAAATCCTCAAAGGTCAAGGACTTCGAATGGGTGGTAATTAGAGCGTTAAATCTACCTATACGTACTGGAATTGCAGCAACGGTGATTTCTCCATCTCCATTTTTTTGAACCTCGGCTCTTAGGTCTACAATCCTATTGTCTATAGTAATTAAATCTATGGACTCTTGAACTATAAACATCTTGTTTTTAAAAAATTTTAATACAATACTAATTAATTGCTTAAAATTGTCTGCATTATATATAGAGAGATTATTCTTATAGTGACTACATTGATACCTATTATTAGGTAGCTTTACAACACGCATTACCAGCTTGCCTCTTCCGCTAGAACAGGCCTTTAAATATACCTTATTTTTGAGCTTAAGGATGTTTTGTAAATCAGCAGGAGATTTGTAAATAATGGTTTTTGGTAGGTATTCGGCAAAAGCCTCCTCCTTTGATAAATGAGTATAAACCTCCCACTTATTAAATTTATTAAGATAGTTTAAAGGTTTAATGTGACTATTCTTTAGCTGCTCCTCGAACATACTTGAAGTTTTTTCATCTTTAGGAGGGCTAGTTCTTTTGTAGAATATATCTGGAAATGGAAAAATTCTTTCTTGCCAGATTTCTTTTTCTTGATTAAAAAAAATACCATTTATATTCTTATTTACAAGATTTATCCCATTTATTGAAAAAAAATACAGTGTTAAGTCTATTGTACTATTGGCTTTCTTTAATTCCTCTATATCAGATGTTTCCTTTTGTCTTGTTAGATTTTTAATAATACTATTACCAACTAATACACCTACAATTGGCCTAGATTTAAAGCTTAGGCATACATTTTCCTTAGCCAACTTTTCTCCTCCTAATTAGTTTTTGGAAGCAAACAACGATGTATACTTTTCAATGATATTATGTTAAAGAATTTTACATTTTGTTACAATAAGATTTTTCTATATACTATGTACTAGATTCATACAGATAAATTGCATACTTAATTAAGTTATAATAAAACTTATAAATATAAGCAGCACCGTAAACCCTATCAAAGGATACCTTAGCAGAAAAGGCGTTACACTCAATAAACCAAAGCTTACCACTATTATCTATCCCAATATCTATAGCTAGTTCACCTGTTGTTCCATAGCTTAATTCTACAGAGCTGTATAGCTTCTTAAGTAGGTCAGCTATATTAGCTTTAATTTCTATAATTTTATTATTACTATATCCTAAAAGCCTACCAAAAGCATAATCAATGCTATAGCAGTATGCATGGGTAGTAATAGGAGAGTTTTTATTACTAACACGAGCCATCATACCATTAATTATGATTTCACCATTGCCATCTCTTTGTAGCTCTCCTCTAACATCAATAACACTATCCTTTACACCTATTAGGTTAATAGAATTTTGAATAATAAAAGCCTCATTGTTGAAAAAAGCTAAAAGCTTATATATTAGGGTGTCAAAATCATCGACTCTATTAATGAAGAGCCTATTTGCAAAATATTTATATTGGTAAGAAAAATCAAGCCTTTCAACAGCTACAACACCTCTACCACCTCCACTTTGACATTTCTTTAGGTATATTTTTTTATGCTTATGAAGTATCCTTTTAATAGTATCGGGATTATCATATAAAACAGTAAAAGGAATATGGGTTCTTAAATCCTAGTACTTAATCAAATCATTATATAACTGCCATTTATCAAAGCTATTTATATAATTTAATGATTTTATACCGAGCTTTTTAATCACTTTTAAGAACACATCTGTTTTGTATGATTTTTTAGAGGGAAAAAGCTTGTATATAATATCAGGTAGTGGGAAATCTTTTTCTAACCAGGTTTTTGAATCATCATCATAATAAATACCTAATACGTAACCCTTATCTATTGTTATATCCGTCATGGCAAAAAAATACATTAACAGATTAAAGCTTTCATTAGCCTTTATTAAAGGTATATGCTTATGAAGTGGTTTTTGCTTTTTAATTAATCTACTTTTATGGTTTTCTTTAATTAATAAACCAATAATAGGTCTTTTAAAGAAAGCCTTATTGCTAATCTGCATATTAAAACACCTCCTAATTAACATTAATAAAGGCAAGACCATAAAGGACTTACCTAAAGTTTGGCTCACTTATTTTCCGCTTAAGAAGCGTGAGGGTTAGTAACACTACTAAATTAAAAATTGGTAACTATTAAGGGTACATTAGCTGGTAGATATTATCTATTTTGTTATTAGTCTTTTCGCATATATTAGATGGTATATTACTGTCATTTGATTTTTGAAGTTCATTTGGTATAGGAGGTAGTTCTTTAGCCAAAGGTTCTTTCATTTTATAATATTTAGTATTCTTAGACTTGCTATTACTATATGATACAGGGTTTGGAGGCAAAGCTACACTACTCTTTGCTGATGGAGGCTGAAATTGATGGAAAGGACCATTACCTGGCACCCTTAAGGGATATTGTAGTCCTTGTGGTGCTTTTTTACTTCCTGCTTCATTATTTTGTTTCATATGAAGATAAACCTTTCTTTTTTTGTGCTTTTTGTGTTTTGGTTTATTTTCCTTTAAATAACTTTTATTGCTTTCATCATCAGCTTTATTGTTGTCAATCTCAATTCTCTCACCTGCATCATTTTCTGATTCTACAAGGGTTGAGGAAGTTGTTATCTCTTCGTTACATTGTTGGGAGCTATGCTTATCACCTTCATTTAATGATAGCTTTAGTTTTTCAAGCTCTTCCTCATAGCCTATCATTTTACTCATTAAGGCTTCTAGCTCTATGTTATTACTGGTGTACAGCTTCTCCTTATAAGAGCTTATAAAATCATTGATTTTTTTCTTATCCTCTATAGAATGTTTTATACCAAGTTCGTCAATTATGCTTTTAACTAAAATCTCACCTAGGTTGGTTAAGTAATCCTCTATTAAAATATTAGAAGAAAGCTCTAATATAATTGAAGGAGTAGTATTACCAAATAAGTATGACCAATATTTTGTGGCCTTCAGCTTTTTCCAACTATCAGCAATCCTATAAGAAAGCTGCTTTTCCCAAAATGCAAACTGCTTAATTATGTTTCTGGTAATAAATGTACTGCTTTCCTCAATATCAAATGGTAGGTATATTGTTATATCTGTTGGCTTCTCACAGAAGTTAAACCCTATAATAATATCAGCAGCAAGGTACTCTAGTGATGCTTTATCGGCAGAACCTTCATCAATAACTATAATAGCCCCTTCCTTTTCGAGGGAAGCTTTAATAGTTTTCATTAAAGAAATAATATCTGCTTGAGGAACTAGAGTTTTTAGAATAATGGTTTTGTTGTATAGAGCAGGTGATATTATTATATTTTCAAAAACCAACTGGTAATTAATTGACATAGAAATACAGGAAGCTATAATACTATCTCTTATACTATTATCGAAATCTATAATTGTCCTATTGTTCCATATTAAACTGCCCATGACTTCCCCACCTTAAAAAGATTTTTATACCATATTATGCAGCAGTTAAAAAAATGTGTAAAAAAAAAGAATTAATTATAGAAAATATCATAATTAATTCTTTATATCATCTATTGTAATATATATCATCTAATAAAAAGCTGAGTTACAACAACCCCATACTTGTCCTTCACTATTCCAAGACCAATGTGTGTGAAGTTAGGATTTAATATGTTAGCCCTATGACCTGTGCTTGCCATTAGAAGGACATGGGCCTTTTTCACATCTCTAGCCTTAGCGAGGTTTTCACCAACTTGAGTAAAGGATATACCTGCATCATAAACCATTTGATAAAAGGATCCATATGTAGGTGAGGTGTGGGAAAAATAATTGTTTTCTACTATATCTACACTTTTTTTATGGGCTACATTTGTAAGCTCTTGGTGTAATTCTAACTCATTTAATCCATTTTTCACTCTTTCTTGATTTACTAGCTCTAGCATTAATTCAACTGAAGAGCTATAGTTTTCTATAGTAGAAGAGCTATTCTCATTATTAGCTGGTTCCTCTGCTTCCTTTTCTATTGGTTTTGTGTCTATAGGTGTATCAGTAGATTGATCTCCCTGTTTGTTTTCTACATAATTGCTCCTTAAGCTACGAATTAAATCGGCAGTTGATGAAAATCCCTTAGAATTTGAAGGCGTTTTTACTGTGGTAGAAGGATTATAAGTAGAGCTATTAGGTGGAGTGGTGTCTTTAGGCGAAGTGGTATTTACTGGATTAGCTTCACCTCTGTTATTTAAGTATTTTTGGAGTCCCCACGAGGCATATACCATACAGCTAGACTGAATAACAATAGTCGAAATGATGGCTAAACTAATGGTTTTCTTAAGTGTCTTTTTCAAGTCAGTTTCCTCCCCTGAATGAATGGAATTTTTAATTACATAAATTTATTATACTATACATAATATAGCAAAGCAAAAGGTTAAATATGGTTATATCAACACATAAAGAGAAACAAAGTTTACATAAAGAAAGCTGTTTTTTTATAGAACTACTGTAACCTATTTATTTAGAAATAATATACTGGAGTATAAATGTTTTTTTATTGGGAGGGAATAATTTGAAGCCAAAAACTAAAATGTATATTGATGCAAGAAACGAAAAAATTCATATGAATGAAACTAAGCAAATAGCCTATAAGATTAACGGTGCCGATGGTGATGAGATTAAGCAAAAAATTTTTGACTCTGTTGGACTACATTCCATAAAGATAGAAATAATTCCAAAAACAGAAAAGGTAATTATAACCTATAATGAAAACTATATTAGTCCCTCATACATGGAATACAAGTTTAATCATAAAGGACTTACCTTTAAGAGAGTAGAGTAGAATTAACAATAATTGGAGGAACACTACATGTCAATTTATAATGTAAATAGATTGTATGATAAAAAACAAGCAATTAATCTAAGACTTACTATAAAAAATATGTTATCACACAATGACTATAATATTATTGTAAAGGAGCTAAAAAAAGTAACAGGAATAAAAGAAATAGCTCCATATAACAATAGCAAGATTCTAAGTATTTCATATTGGCCATCAAGATTAATTTTTGAAAACATATATTATACAATAGGAATACTTGGATATAGAATAGATGCTCCTAAAGCTAAGCTAAACATAAATAATAATAACGTAAAGGGTGGCTGATGTGTAAAAAGAAAATAATCAGACAGGCTGTCTGAATAATCAGTAATAGGAGTGATGAAATGAGCTTATATGAAAAAAGAATTAATAGGGTGTCAGCTAAAATAGATGAATACAGTAAGTCATATGTGCCACCCAGGTATAAGGAGTTACTAGATAAATACATTAAAGAAAGTAGCCACAGTACTGTTACTATGAATATTATGATAACAGATTTATTAACTGAGGAGGATCATTTTGCTATAACATCTGGCCTTAAAGAGTTAAAGGGTATTGATGGTATTGGGGAATTTCAACCTAAAAAGCTAACTGTCAGCTATAATCAAAATGAAACTAGCCTTGAGCATATTGTATTTAAGATTACTCAGCTTGGCTATAGGTATATTAATAGATTCTGAAAAAAGTGCTAAGGGCCAGTATGGCTACAAAAATTTAGTTTTTAACAAAATCTAAAGATTAATATGTTTGTTGTAACACATAGCTAAGGCAATTAATACAATGAAGTAGAAGTAAAAACATAAGCTTGAATTTCTATAAAATGAAAAGGAGGATATTATATGTCTGAAGTAAGTAAAAGTCAAGTACAACCAGGCCAATGTCCTGTTGTTGAAGGTGTACCAGTTTGTCCACCACCAGATAGAGTTGAATGTATAGTTGTGGATAAGGTATATGATAGCTGTTTCCAAATTGATGACAGAACAAGGGAAATATTTACAGATTCAGAGGAATTTGGAGTAGGACTTGAGCTAGGTAGACCAATTCGTTGTTCTTTAACAAGAGGAGAAGAAATATCGTGTACAGAGATTAGTCGTAGGCCAATTGGTGATGGCTTCTTTACAATAGTGCTTTCTGTAAATGTTCCTATTACATTAATTAATCCAGAAGCTACTAATGGTGAAGAAGGGAGAATCGACAGAATATTTACATTTAGTAAAACCGTAACCTTATGTGCCCCTGAAGGTGTTGAAATCGACTGTAGTGAAAGTACAATATTATCCTGCAACTGTGTAGTAACTGACATCGATGATAATGAAGAAGAAATAGAGTTCTTTATAACATGCGATATTCAGGTTTGTATAGTAGTAAAAGCTATTCTTAGGGTTCAACTATTAGTACCTAGCTATGGTTTCTGTGTACCCGCACCCTGTGTAACAATTCCGGGTGTTTGCCCTCCATTACCACCAGATCAGTGCTTCTAGCATAGCTTTTTAGTTAAGAGTCATCTAGTGTATGGCTCTTTTTCTTTTTTACAGGTATGATTTTCATTATTGTAACTGCTTCTTTTGTACTTTAATAAATTACTATAATAACTTATAATAAAAACATAATAAAAATGCTTTAATAACGTCTTTTTGAGGAGTGAAATATAATGGATCTATTTGATATAGTAAAGGATAAAGCGCTGGAAGCTCAAGGACCCTTAGCAGATAAAATGAGACCTAAAAAAATGAGTGAAATAATTGGACAAGAGCATTTGCTGGAAAAGGGAAGATGTTTACATAGGTGTTTAACTGCAAAGCGTTTACCCTCAATAATTCTATGGGGGCCTCCTGGAACAGGGAAAACTACTATTGCTAGGGTTATAGCAAAGGAAGTTGAGGCTGCCTTTTATCAGCTTAATGCAGTAACCTCTGGTGTTAAGGAAATTAGGGAGGTTATTGAGAAAGCAAATAATAACATAGGAATGTATAACAAGAAAAGTATTTTATTTATAGATGAAATACATCGCTTTTCTAAAAACCAACAGGATGCACTATTACCCCATGTTGAAAACGGGTTAATAATATTGATAGGCGCAACCACTGAAAACCCATATTTCCAAGTGAATAGTGCATTAATATCCCGTACCACAGTTTTAAAGCTAGAGCTTCTAAAATCACTAGATATAATACTACTATTGAGGAGGGCACTTAAAGACAAAGAATTTGGATTAGGAGATTTGAATGTAGAGATTACTGATGAGGCAATAGAGCATATAGCTACAATTTCAGGTGGTGATGCAAGAAGAGCTTTAAACGCCTTAGAAATATCTGTACTAAGCACTCCCTTAGATAAGGATATGAAGATATATATTGACTTAAATACTGCACAGGAATCAATTCAGAAAAGGGCTGTTCTATATGATAAGGACGGTGATCAGCATTACGATGTTATATCGGCCTTTATTAAAAGTATTCGTGGTAGTGATCCCGACGCAGCTCTCCACTATTTAGCCAAGATGCTTTATGGAGGAGAAGATCCAGAGTTCATAGCAAGAAGACTTATAATTTCTGCCTCTGAAGACATTGGCAATGCTGACCCAAATGCTTTACAGGTTGCCATATCCGCCCACGAGGCCTTTAAAATTATTGGTATGCCTGAAGGTAGAATACCCCTAGCTCAAGCTACTACATATTTAGCAACTGCTCCTAAAAGTAATGCTGCTTATTTAGGAATTAACATGGCACTACAGGATGTAGAAAAAACACAAACAACCGTACCTATCCATTTAAGAGATTCTAGCTATAGGGGAGCTAAAGCCTTTGGACATGGTGATGGATATAAGTATCCCCATAGCTATCCAAATAACTATATAAATCAGCAATATCAACCCGACAAGCTACTGGGAAAAGTATACTATATTCCATCTGCTAATGGCTATGAGGAAAAAATAATAAGGCATATGGAGTATATTAAAGAGGAAAATGAGTAGTGTTTCTAACGTAACCTATTGATTTTAATTTCATATATTATACTAAGAAATCAATAGGAGGAATGACCGTGGTTAATATTAAAAATACCCTGTATTATATTGCAGTTTTCGAATCAAGAAATCATGCAATATACTTATATCAACATATTAAACGCAATGGAATACATGAATATGAATTAGTATCTACACCATGCCAAATAAAATCTGGTTGTAGCTACTCCTTAAAGTTTAAGAATCTAGAGGATTATAAGTTAGTTCAAGAGGAAGCTCAAAAAATTAAGTGTAAAATTTTATCTGTTTATTCAGTTGAGAAGCTTAAGGGTAAAAGAATACTAAAAAAACTAGCTATTTAAGATATTTGCATATTGTTAACAAGCTCTTAAAGAGTAGCCTCCATATAATTGATATTTACATGTGTAAATAGTATTAATGTAGAGGATTTAACTTGAAAGAACTTGTTTTTTTTTATTTTTGTCACCATATCCCTTTCGGCAGCATATTATGGTATTAGTATGAGTTTTGATACATTTTTGAGTACAATCATTAAAAGGGAGGGAAGTAGATGTCAGATATAGATGTTGAACAAATAGCTTTTCCAGATTTTAAATCAGAATGTATTATTGCAGATAAAATATATGCCCATTGCCAATTGAGGGAGTGCTTTGAAAAGGCTGTAATTGAACTACCTAAGGAGGGTTTATTTGAATTCATAGAAATAAGATTTATGCCTGGAGAATTAGTATTAGGAACACTATTTATTTCTCCCATTGTTAATAGACCAAATTTTAGACGTGTCAGCTTTAGAGTCCTTATACCCTTTGTAGTAAAAGTTAGAAATACTGAAACTAATGAAATAATAGTGTTAAGCAATGAATTACCCGAAATACATAAAGATTTAGTATTATTTATGCCTAAGGCCAGGGACGAATTTAAGTTTGAAATTAAATTAGAAACAGCATCTCAGCTTTTAACAGATGTAACTAAAGAAGGAAATAGCCTAGTATGTGCTATTGGTGTTTTCATAGTTGTTAAGGTAGTAGGTAGGGTACAATTATTAATACCAGTGTTTCAATTTTGTCCTGAACCATCTGAATGTGAAGAGTTTATAGAAGATGAAACAAGCTTTTTGTTTGATACAGCACCATTTCCAGAGCTTTTTCCAAGCCAACTAGAAGATTTTAGATTATAAAGAAAACTTAGTTCAGATGGAGTTTTAACTCCACCTGAACTCTAGTTGCACTTATTTCGAAGCTTGGCGGCACTTATCTCCCGCTTAAGAAGCGGGAGTGTTAGTAACGCCGCTGAGATAAAAAAAACTGCCGACTGGCAGTTTTTTTTATAGCAACTTATTTACTTTGTTATAAACATTTGTGTGTAGTATCCATTATGAATACCTATTCCAATATGAGTAAAGCTTGGGTTAAGAATATTTTTTCTATGACCATCAGAGTTCATTAATGCATTGTGAGCTGATTCTACACTACTATGCATTGCAATATTCTCTCCTGCTCCTCTAAACTGTATTCCAAAGTCACGCATCATATCAAATGGAGAACCATAGGTTGGTGATTGATGGGAGAAATATTTGTTATCGTGCATGTCTTTAGACTTAACTCTAGCAACATAAGACAAATCTACATCTATTTTCAGTGGCGTTACTCCTGCCTTTTCTCTTTCAGAATTAACTAATTCTATCATCTTGATTTCATTAGCAGTTAATGAATGTCTTTCATTTTCCACTGGCTCCTCTGGTGTTGGAGCAGGTGCTGGCTCTGGTGTTGGAGCAGGTGCTGGCTCTGGTGTTGGAGCTGGTGCTGGCTCTGGTGTTGGAGCTGGTGTTGGCTCTGGTGCTGGAGCTGGTGTTGGCTCTGGTGCTGGAGCCGGTGTTGGCTCTGGCGTTGGAGCAGGTGCTGGTGTAGGTGTTGGTTCTGGTTGGGGCATTGGAGTTACTGGTTGAAATTTTCCCCACCTATTAATTACATTATTAAATCTAGTATTAATATTTAATCCTCTCATATTAAAACTAAATACAGTTCTTAGGTTACCTACACTTATAAATCTTACTTGATTACACTCCTTATAATCTGAAGCTCCACTGACAGGTAGTGTTGCTGTTAGGAACAGGGCGATAACTAGGGCCATGATTAATAGTTTCTTAGAAAATATATTCTTTAACATAAAATCATCCTCCTTTTTTAAACTTGTATACTATGTTACAGGTTTGTAACAAAGCAATCAATCCACAATATATGGCTTAGGATATAGATAACGGAAAGAGGGGAAAAGGTTGGATAGCAGAAGTGGATTCAGGATTTCTATTTCTAAAAATTTAGGCATATAATAGTTTAATAAGAACTTGTAGCTATAGTATTAGCCAATTATTTCTATTGATATTATTTTTAATATAAGCAATGGGGGGAAGTAAAGTGAAGATTTGTATTATAGGTGGTACTGGTCAACTTGGCTATGAATTAAATAAAGTGTTTAAAGATAAAGATATAATTAGTATAGGAAAAAAGAATTTAGATATTACAAATAAAGCTGAAACTGTAAAGCTTATAAAGGATATTAACCCACAATGGGTAATACATGCAGCCGCATTTACAAATGTCGATAAGTGTGAGGAAAGACAAGAAATAGCCTTTCAAGTAAATACAATAGGTACAGAAAATGTAGTAAAGGCTGTGAATAATATAAAGAGCAATTTAATATACATCAGCTCAGATTATGTATTTGATGGTAATAAGGGTAGACCCTACGATGAAAAAGACCAACAAAATCCAGTAAACATATATGGAAAATCTAAATATTTAGGAGAACTTGAGGTTATAAACAATCTAAATAGCTACTATATAGTTAGAACCTCATGGTTATATGGCTATAAAGGAAATAATTATGTTCAAACTATTCTAAATCTAACAAATCATAATACTATAATTAATGCTGTTGATGATCAAATAGGCTGTCCAACCTTTACTTTAGACCTAGCAAATGCAATAAAAGCATTAATTGATAGTGAAGGAGAGTTTGGCATTTATCATTTAACTAACGATGGTAGCTGTACCTGGTATGAGTTTGCAGAGGAGATATGTAAGCTAAGAAATATAAATGCTAGAATTATTCCTATTAAAACTGATGAATTAAGACGTAAAGCTCCAAGACCTAAAAACTCGTCCCTAAAAAACAACTCTTCAATTAAGCTAAGACATTGGAAGGAGGCACTAAACCAGTTTTTAGTAAGTATAAATAATAATAAGTAATTAGTATATTGAATAGTAAGTTGATATAATAGATGGGTCAGTTGAATTATAGCTGGCCTTTTTATATTACTCAAATATGATTATGTTAAGAAAGTAAAAAAGTTAAATAATAATTAAAATAATTGTAATGTTGACAAGATTAGTAGGGTATAATATACTTAAAATAATCCCAATCAATCTACTAGGGATTAAAGGAGTGAAAAAATGAAGCTTTCAACAAAAGGTAGATACGGTCTTAAAGCAATGTATGATTTAGCTATTAATTATGGAGAGGGTCCTATTACATTAAAAAACATTGCAGAGCGACAGCGAATATCAGATCACTATCTTGAGCAGCTAATAGCAACATTGAGGAAGGCTGGCCTAGTAAAAAGCGTCAGAGGAGCCCATGGTGGATATATGCTGGCTTCATCACCTGATAAGATTACTGTCGGAGAAATCATTAGAACTCTAGAGGGTCCCCTTGGTCCTTCTGAATGTGTTTTAGAAGGAGATCCAAGCTTCTGTGATAATGCAGAATGTTGTGTGACTCGGGTAGTGTGGGAAAAAATTAGAATAAGCATAAGCGAAGTTATTGACTCCATATCCCTACAGGATATGGTTAATGATTACCATAAATTAAAAGACAAAGACCATTATATGTATTACATATAATCTTTATAAGTGAGGAGTGAAGGAAATGAAGAAAAGGGTTTATTTAGATTATTCAGCAACAACCCCACTGAAGCAGGAGGTATTAGATGCAATGTTACCTCATTTTAATGCTAGCTTTGGTAACCCTTCAAGTATATATACCTACGGTAGAGAGAGCAAAAACGCTATAGATAATGCTAGAGATATTATTGCTAAATCTATAAATGCAAAATCTGATGAAATATTTTTTACTGGAGGGGGCTCTGAGTCCGATAACTGGGCAATAAAAGGGATTGCTTATGGAAATAAACATAAAGGTAAGCATATTATAACCTCAAAAATTGAGCATCATGCTGTTCTTCATACCTGTGAATACCTTGAAAAAGAAGGTTTTGAGGTGACCTATTTAAAGGTTGATGAGTATGGCTTAGTCAATCTACAGGAGCTTAAAGAAGCCATTCGTTCAGATACAATACTTATTTCCATTATGTTTGCCAATAATGAAATAGGTACAATACAGCCAATTAAAGAAATTGCAGAAATAGCCAATTCAAAGCAAGTATACTTCCATACAGATGCTGTTCAAGCCTTTGGCAATATTAAAATTGATGTAAAGGAGCTAGGTATCGATCTTATGTCAATATCAGCCCATAAAATATATGGACCAAAGGGTACTGGTGCATTATATATTAAGAAGGGTGTTAAGCTTCATCAGCTAATTCACGGTGGTGCTCAAGAAAAAAAGCGTAGAGCTGGTACAGAGAATGTACCAGGTATTGTTGGATTCGCTAAGGCTGCTGAGTTAGCCCATGAAAATTTTGACGAGCATATTAAGCATTTAACTTCATTAAGGGATAAACTTATTGCAGGCTTAAAGGAGAAAATCGAATATATTCATTTAAATGGCCATCCAACCAAAAGGCTACCAGGAAATGTAAATTTCAGCATAGAGTTTATAGAAGGGGAATCCCTTTTGCTTAGCCTAGATATGGTAGGTATTGCCTGCTCCAGTGGCTCGGCCTGCACATCTGGCTCTTTAGATCCTTCTCATGTTCTAATGTCCATTGGTTTAACCCATGAGCTAGCCCACGGGTCACTAAGATTAACTATTGGAGACTTTACAACAGAAGAGGATATTGAATATGTAATTAATCAGCTGCCACCAATTGTGGAGAAGTTAAGACAAATGTCTCCACTTTATGAGAAGGTAAAAGGAGGAAATTAAAAAATGTATAGCGATAAAGTTATGGAGCATTTCATGAACCCCAGAAATGTTGGTGAAATAGAAAATCCCGATGCAGTTGGGCAAGTAGGAAACCCTAAGTGTGGAGATATAATGAAAATGTACTTAAGGATAGAAAATGACGTAATTACAGACGTCAAATTCAAAACCTTTGGGTGTGGCTCTGCAATAGCTACCTCTAGTATGGCAACAGAAATGATAAAAGGAAAAACAGTACAAGAGGCTTTAAATCTATCTAATAAAGCAGTTGCAGAAGCTCTTGACGGCCTACCACCTGTAAAAATGCATTGTTCTGTATTGGCAGAGCAAGCGGTTAAATCTGCTATATATGATTATGCCAAAAAAAATAATAAGCAATATGAAGGTCTTGAGGGCTTTGATCCAAATGAAGAGCATGATCATCATCATCATGGGGATGAAGAATAATAAATAGTAAAAGTAAAAAATGCAGGTATTACCTGCATTTTTTTTATTTAATAAAGAAAAATATAAATAAGATAAAAAAAAGAGGGATATATATGGTAATTAATAGTGAATTAATTGGATTAGCATTATTTAATAGGGGGGATAAAAAATTAAATTATTATATTAAAGGTAGCCTTTATAGGTCAAAACCATTAAAAATCATTGGTTTTACTTTAGATAAAAAATGCAAAGGAATGAAGGATACCTACTTTATTCCATTTAAAAAAATAACGGCCTTTGCAACCAATGGAGTTAAAATATCTTCAGAGAAGGATATAGTGCAACCAGAGCAAATACCTGATGTAGAGGCTGCAATTGAAAAAAATCTTCAAATTATAGGTATGGAGATTAAAACTACAGAGGGTGAGCTTATAGGTATAGTCAAGGATACTGTTTTTGATAATAAAAGCGGTGATGTAATAGGATATATTGCCAGTGAAGGAGTTTTAACTGATCTTATGGAGGGCTACAGTTATTTATCTATAAGGAATTGCAACTTAGATTTAAAGTGTAACTGCTTAATAGTTAATAAGGATTTTAAAAATGTTTTAATACATCATCCATTAGGTGGCTTGAAAAAAATACTTGGTATAGATCCATTAAATCAGCAAAAACTATAAGAGAATAGCTGTAAAGGAGATGATAATGTGAATCGCTCAATGATGATGGGTTTAATCACGGGAGGACTTTTAGGAGCTACTGTAGGAATTTACGCAGTGTCTAATATGAGTCCTAAAGATAAAAGAAGAACTATGAAAAGAACAAAAAAAATGTTGTCTAAAGCAATGATGATGAATTTTATGTAAAAGCAGCTTTTATAAGCTGTTTTTCTTTTAAATTGATATAAACTTATTTCCTTGAATATATTATATTAGAGGTGATAAATATTGACTCCCTTAGAGGTCTTATCCAATAGCGTTAAAAGCTTTGCAGAAAAAACCTATTTTCAAAATTTTTTTAACATATTAATGCAGCTGTTTTTATTAGTGCTTTTAGGCTTTATCATATACTTCCTTGTACATATTGGAAATAAATACGTAGATTCAAATAAAAGAGTAGATATTAAAAGAAGACAGGTTATATACTTCACTTTTTTTATAATATTCTTAATGATTTTTGTTTTTGTGTTTCAAATACGTGGTTTTTTGATTGAGATATTGTACCCCTTCATATTGGGTATTATATTGGCTTACACCCTTAATCCTTTTGTAAAGTATTTAAGCATAAGGGGTATAAAGAGAGTATGGGGAGTTCTGATAATATATTTATCAATATCAATAATCATTTTTTTAATTTCTATAACTATGGTTCCTAGAATTGTTTCTGAGGTAAAAAATCTATTGGAGGTACTGCCTAAATATGGTAATGAAACCTATGATTACTTCAATGATATACTTATTCACTACAACAGAAATATTGCTAATTTACCACCTGAGTTTGATGGATTAAAAGAGATATTAGATGTAAACATAAATCGTATACAAAAGGCAACATTTAATGTATTAACCTCTATAACTAACGGGCTTTTGGGTATGTTTTCAAGGATAGTAGGTCTTATATTAATTCCCATTTTGGGCTTTTATTTCCTAAAGGATGCTGAAGACTTCAAGAAAGCGTTAGTACTATTAATACCAAGTAAGTCGAGAAAAGCTGTATTAGTAATAATGAAGGATATTGATTTTGTACTAGGAGGCTTCATAAGAGGACAATTGATTGTAGCAGCCCTAGTGGGTTTAATGACTACATTAGTTTTAATAGTTATGGGGGTAGAGTTTGCAGTTTTAGTAGGCTTAATAGCAGGCTTAGCAAATATTATTCCTTACTTTGGCCCAATAATTGGTATTGTGCCTGCTGTAATATTTGCATTATTAGATAATCCTATGAAGGCAATCTGGGTTATAGTAGCCTTTACAATTATTCAACAGATAGAAAGTGCCATATTATCACCTAAAATAGTAGGAAAAAGTGTTGGAATACACCCCATTTGGGTTTTATTAGCCCTGTTAATTGGAGGAAGGCTATATGGTCTTGTTGGGTTATTACTAGCTGTACCAACTGCGGGGGTATTAAAAGTATTAGCTAAACACCTAATTAACTACGTAATTAAAATGTAATTAAAGAAATTCTTATTAAACGATTAAGCTTTATAGAAAAAGTTGTAATTTAGAATATTGACAAAATATGTGAAACCTATTATAATTGCTTGTAAATTAATAAATATAATGGAATAAGAGAAATAGTAATATGATTGATTTCTTATAGAGAGGGGGCTCTAGGCTGTGAAGCCCCTAGATAAGTCATATGAAGCTGTCTCGGAGGGGTAACTACTATCCTCATTTCCTTATAATTGAGTTTAAAGCGACCTTTATGGTAATTAGGGTGGTACCGCGGGTGTTATCTCGTCCCTAAAATATTATGATGGTGGCTTTTTTGCATTATATTACTATTAAAACCGAAGGAGGATTTTAAGATGAAGAAGCTAGGTGTAAATGAGATTAGAAGCCTTTTTTTAGATTTTTTCAAAGAAAAGGATCATCTAATTGTTTCAAGCTATCCACTTGTACCTGAAAATGACAAAAGCCTGCTTTTAATAAACGCTGGAATGGCACCATTAAAGCCATATTTTGCAGGTCTTGAGGAACCACCAAATAAAAGAATGGCCACCTGTCAAAAGTGTATAAGAACTGGTGACATAGAGAATGTTGGTAAAACTGCAAGACATGCTACTTTTTTTGAGATGCTGGGGAATTTTTCTTTTGGAGATTACTTTAAAACAGAATCTATATTATGGGGCTGGGAATTTGCAACAGAATACTTAAAAATGCCTATTGATAAGCTTTGGGCAAGTGTATACCATGAGGATGACGAAGCCTATGATATATGGAACAAAAAGGTAGGTCTACCACCAGAAAAAATAGTACGACTTGGTAAAGAGGATAATTTTTGGGAAATAGGCTTAGGACCCTGTGGTCCCTGCTCAGAAATTTATTATGATAGAGGGGAAAAATACGGATGTGACTCTGCTGACTGTAAACCAGGCTGTGAATGTGACCGATATATTGAGTTTTGGAATCATGTATTTACTCAATTCGACAAGGATGAAGCTGGTAATTATAACCTGCTACCTAATCCCAATATTGATACTGGTATGGGCTTAGAAAGGGTTGCATGCATTATGCAGGATGTTGATTCAATTTATGATATTGATACAATGTCCTATATACTAAAAAAGGTATGTGAAGAATTAGGGATAAAATATAAAGAAAATGTAAAAAATGATATATCTATATGTATAATAACAGATCATATTCGCTCTATATCATTTTTAATAAGCGATGGAGTTATACCAAGTAATGAGGGTAGGGGCTATGTATTAAGAAGATTACTAAGGAGAGCAGCAAGACATGGAAAGCTTCTAGGAAAAAATGACCTCTTCCTGTATAAATTAGTTGATGCTGTTATTGATATGTTTGGAGATGCTTATGAAGAGCTTAAGGAAAAGAAAAGCTATATTAAAAAGGTTATTGAGGTTGAAGAAGAGCGTTTCCAAGAAACAATTAATCAAGGTTTAGAAATTCTAAATGGCTATATTTTAGATATGGAGAAATCAGATGAGATAAACCTATCAGGAGAAAAAGCCTTTAAGCTTTATGATACCTTTGGATTCCCACTAGAGCTAACAAAGGAAATATTACAGGAAAAAGGTATGGACTTAAAAGAAGATAGCTTTCAAGAGGAGATGGCAAAGCAGAGAAGTAGAGCTCGAAGTGCTAGAACAGATGTAGATACAAAAGGATGGAAGGAAGATGTACTTGCTTCTATTAATAAAGACCTTCAATCTAATTTTATTGGTTACGAAGAAACAGAAACCAAAACTACAGTTATAGCAATTATTAAAGATAACAAGCTAGTTGAGGAGGCCACATCAGAGGAAGAAGTAATAGTTATTTTAGAAGATACACCCTTTTATGGAGAAGGTGGAGGACAGGTAGGAGATTGTGGAGAGTTAATTAATGATTCTTTTACAGGGCTAGTAGCTACAGCAAAGAAGGCTGCTAATGATACTGTACTACACTATGTTAAAGTAACAGACGGTGCTCTGAAAAATGGTGAGGTTGTAAGGGCAAGGGTATCTAAGGAGCAAAGACATAACACTGCTAGAAATCACACAGCCACACATTTACTTCACAGGGCTTTAAAGTCTTTAATTGGAGATCACATTCAGCAGGCAGGTTCATTAGTTACACCAGATAGATTACGCTTTGACTTTACACATTTTGAGCCACTAAAAACAGAGGAGCTTAAAGCCATAGAAAAAGAAATAAATGATAGAATTATGGAGGCTCTAAAGGTTAAGGTTTTTCAAGACACATTACAGGAGGCAAAAAAGCAAGGAGCAGAAGCGCTATTTGGTGAAAAGTATGGGGACCTTGTTAGGGTAGTTAAAACTGGTGACTACAGCACTGAGCTTTGTGGTGGTACCCATGTAAATAATACAAGTGAAATTGGATTATTTGTGTTGATCAGCGAAGGGGGAATAGCTGCAGGAGTTAGAAGGATAGAGGCAATAACAGGTAAAGAGGCATACAAATACTTTAAAGAGCAACAAAACACCTTAAATACAGTATCGGAGCTAATTAAGGCTCAACAGGGTCAAGTATTGAATAGAATAGAAGCATTAGTAAATGATTTAAGGGAAAAGGATAGAGAAATAAGCAAATTAAAGGATCAGCTGGCTAATTCCTCAATAGATGAAATACTATCAAATTCTATAGTTATTAATGATAAGACAATTTTTATTAATAATGTTGGAGATGCTAGTATGGATGATTTAAGAAAGCTAACGGATTCTTTAAAGGAAAGGCTTGAGAGTGGTGTTATTATTTTATCTGCTGTAAAGGATGGGAAGGTAAGCTTTGTTGCATCCGTTACAAAGGATTTGATTTCTAAAGGTATAAAAGCTGGTAATCTTGTTAAAGAGGCTGCAAAAATAACTGGTGGCGGCGGTGGTGGTCGTCCAGATATGGCTCAAGCAGGTGGTAAAGACACTAGTAAAGTAAATGAAGCTTTGGCTACCGTAAAAAAGCTGCTGCAAGAGTTACTATAATACTAATCTAAGGAGTATGCTTGCAAAAAACATACTCCTTTAAATTATATTAAAATTGAGACATAAGGATATAATATGGTAAAATAATAATATCTTAAGAAGAAGGGAGAATAATAAGATGACGGATAAAATGAATTTTACAATGAAGTTCAATTTGGATAAAGAAAAGGAAAAAAAAGCTAGAGAGATCATAACAGTAGTATATAAAGCACTTGAGGAAAAGGGCTATAATCCAGTAAACCAATTTATAGGTTATATTCTATCGGGAGACCCTACATATATAACAAATCATAATGATGCAAGAAGTATTATTAGAAAAATAGAAAGAGACGAGCTACTAGAGGAGCTGTTAAGATCTTATTTAGACAAATAGGAGAGAGATAGGATTTGAAGACTTTTAAGGTTCTACTATGTACAGTTTTACTTATGGTATTTACATTTACCAGTATAAGTAATGGAGCTTCTTCACAGGTAGTTGATAAGGTTGTTATGGTTATATTAAACAGATGTAGCCTTCAGCAGCTTGAATCAATGCCTCAAATAAAGCATATGATTGATAATGGATATATTGGACTTATGAATACACGGGTATCAGGAAGGAACAGTGAAGCCAAAGGATATGCAACTATTGGCTGGGGTACCCGTGCAGAGGCATCACAGGATACATCTATCTTTCACAATATAGATGATAATGCTTCTAAAATATATACCAGAAGAACAGGGGATATATTACCAGAAGAAGGTATTGTGAATATTGATATTAATATGCTTAAGGAGTTAAATAGTAGAGGTGATTTTAATCCAGCTGTTGGCTCATTAGGACATCAGCTAAAAGAAAGCAGTCTTAAAACTGCCCTTATAGGAAACAGTGATACCGATGAAAGAAAAAACAGAGCAGCAGGCTATATTGCTATGGATAATAAAGGGTATATTGACATGGGGGCTACAGATGAAGGTGCAACGGTAAAGGATATTAACAGACCCTATGGAGTAAAGACTGATTTTAATGGGATCCTTTCAATTTATGATAAGGTTCAAGATAAGGCAAGCTTTATTGTAATTGAAACTGGTGATACCAACAGACTAGAGGACTATAAGAAAAACTTAACACCAAAAGCCTACAATGGCTTAAGTGAAATAACACTTAACGAAATAGATAATTTCGTAAAAGAGCTTGTAAATACAATAGATTTTAATAAAACTATGATTATGCTAGTAACTCCATATCCTTCTGATAAATCAGCAGAAAAGGGTGATCGGCTTACACCTGTTGTTTTTTATTTTGGTGGCGATGAAGGTGGACTGCTAACCTCAAATACAACTAGACGAAAGGGCATAATCGCCAATATCGATATTGCCCCCAGTGTTTTAAGCTACTTAAATAATAATCCAATAAAAAACATGACAGGTAGAGAGGTAGAGCTAATTACTAGCACTGACAACTTAGAATATATTAAAAATTTGAATAATAGAGTTGTTAATACTTCAGTTCAGAGATATAGAGTATTATATACCTTTGCTATTTACCAAATGCTTGCTTCAGTATTGGCACTTTTAGCTATAATATTCCGTAAAAAGATATGTAATTCAAAAAGAGAGCTTATATCTCTTATTTTATTGGGAACAATTATAGCCCCCTTAGTCTTTTTGATAATGCCAATATTTGGATCAAACCATATTTTAGTTACATATTTGCTTCTGGTGACAATTTCTACTTTTATGGTTTTAGCTATAAGCAATCTGTTTAAAAATTCCCCCATAAGCATAATTGCTTTTACTACAGCCATAACCTTATTTGCTTTATTGGTGGATATATTCTTGGGTCAAGCCTTAATAAAAAACTCAATTATGGGCTATGACCCCATAATAGGAGCAAGATATTATGGTATTGGTAACGAGTACGCAGGCATACTAATTGGTTGCAGTCTAATTTTTACAACTGCATTAATTCAAAAAAATTCTTCATACAAAAGGCTTGTACCCATACTATATTTTATAATAGTTATAGCTATTGGGTTACCTTTATTTGGAGCAAATGTTGGAGCAACAATAACTGCTACAGCATCCTTTCTATTTGTAGGCTACAGAGTGTTTACAAATAAATGTAAGATAAAAAACTTAGCATTTATAGGTGTGTTTGTAGTCCTTGTTGTTACAATTATGGCACTTATAGACTTGTTTCTGTTGGAGAGTAAGTCCCATTTAGCAGAAGCTATTAAGCAAATACTTAATGGTGGGCCAATTGTAATACTTGATATTATAACAAGGAAAATAGCAATGAATATTAGAGTTATGGGGGTTACAATTTGGAGTAGGGTTTTATTAATTGCAGTGGCAATACTTGGAGTGTTGTTTTATAAACCAATAGGATTATTTAAGAGAATAGCAGCCTTATATCCCCAGCTAGCAAAGGGCTGGAGTGGTATTATACTGGCTTGTGGAATAGGATTTTTAGTAAATGATTCTGGAGTTGTGACAGCAGCAATGTCTATAATTTACTTAACCACTACAATTCTTTATCTATTATTAAACGACATTAAGGCAAAGGATATTATTTAATACATTTATCTCATTATTCTGGGGTGATTTATTTGAAAAAGAAATTACTAGGCAATACAGGTTTGTTAGTTTCTAATATATGCTTTGGAAGCTTAACTATGGGACCACTTCAAAAGAACTTAAGCCCACAGAAGGGATGTCAGCTACTTAAGTATGGCTTTGATAGGGGAATTAACTTTATAGATACAGCTGAATTGTATGAAACCTACCCACATATAACCTTGGCCTTAAAGGGTTATAATAGAAATAATATTGTTATAGGGACTAAATCCTATGCATATTCTAAGGATTCTGCTGAAAAAAGCTTAAGAAAAGCACTAGAGGAAATGGAGCTAGACTATATTGATATTTTTCTTTTACATGAACAGGAGAATGAGCATACATTAAAAGGACACTATGAGGCCCTTGAATATTTTGTCAAAATGAAGGAAAAGGGTTATATAAAAGCTATTGGTATTTCTACACATCATATAGCAGCTATAAAGGCTAGTCTTTCTATAAAGGAAATTGAGGTGCTTCATCCAATAGTTAATATATCAGGCTTAGGAATTCAAGATGGGACAATAGAAGAAATGCTTCTAGCCTTAGAGTCTGCAAAAAAAGCAGGTAAGGGCATATATGGAATGAAACCCCTTGGTGGAGGAAATCTACTAAAAAGCTTTAAAGAGTGCTTTAAGTTTGTACTTCAGTTAAAATCCTTAGATTCAATAGCTATTGGTATGCAAAGTATTGAAGAAATTGATATGAATGTTACGATAGTTAATGAAGGGTTAGAAGCTTTAGCAGATATTGAAATTAATTTTGATAATAAAAGACTCAATATTGCCTATTGGTGTGAAGGCTGCGGTAAGTGTATAGAGGGTTGTAGTCACAGTGCATTAAGCTTAACTAATAATCAGCTTATCATAAATCATACTAAATGTGTTCTATGTGGTTATTGTTCTAAGCATTGCCCTCAGTTCTGCATTAAAGTTGTCTAAAGAGGAGGATTTAAATGACTAGAGTAATGGGATTAGATGTAGGGGATAAAACTATTGGTGTTGCGGTCAGCGATCCTTTAGGGTGGACAGCTCAAGGAATAGAAACAATTCAAAGGATAGGAATAAAAAAGGATCTTCAACGATTAGAGGAAGTAATTAAAGGGTATGAGGTTAATGTAATAGTTGTTGGACTACCTAAAAATATGAATGGAAGTATTGGTCCTCAAGGTGAGAAGGTATTAGAATTTACTGAAAGACTAAAAAAAAGATTTAATATAGAAGTAATGCTATGGGATGAGAGACTAACTACTGTTGCTGCAGAAAGAGCCTTGATTAAAGCTGATGTAAGTAGAAAAAAAAGAAAAAAAGTAATTGATAAAATGGCAGCTGTTTATATTTTACAAGGATACCTAGATAGCAAAAAATAAATAATATTAAGTAAATAGTATTTTTTTAATCATTATTAGTATATAATACAAATGTGTGAATTCAATAAGGAAAGGAGTAATAAAATGGAAGAGCGAGATAATATAATTTCTTTAGTTGATGAAGAAGGTAATGAAGAGGATTTTGAGGTGTTAATGACCCTTGAAGTGGAGGATAGTGAATACGCAATTTTAATGGCCCTTGAATCCAATGAAGATGATGAGGCATACATATTTAAGATATTAAATGAAGAAAACGATGAATATACATTAGTTGCAATTGAAGATGATGAAGAATACGAGAATGTAATAGCTGCTTATGAAGCTATTATTGATGAAGAAGGGGAAGAGTAAAACAAAACCCTTAAAAGGGTTTTGTTATAGGAGGTGGACCTTTACCAAGTCCATCTTTTCTTTTTATTAATTGAAAAACTAGAAATAAAAGCAATTACAAAAGTTATTGTAATAAAAAAACTAAAGAGATAAGTAGCAAGCTGAGTATCTAAGCCAGATAATCCTATACCCTCCTTAAAAATAATAGGTGGTAAGCTAATTAATCTGTCTATACCTATAAAATATACTAATATAGAAGATAATAGTATAGGTGTTAAGATAACGGCAGCAGTAGAAAACATAAAGGATAAGAACCTTACCTTGTCTTTATATCCTCTAACAAAACCAATTATACCTCCTAATAAAGCTAAAACAAGAAAAGCATAGGATGGATTAAATAGTGCTTCAATATCAGGGTATAATTCATTTAATAAAATGGTTAAGGTAATACCTAGTATAAATCCTAAAAACAAACCATGAATAGTATGAAGAAAAAGAACCTTAGTTGTTTTCATTACAACCCCCCTCGTTTAACTTATAATCTTATTATAACATAAGTAGGTGAAATTTATGAAAATATTTGTTGAAGGTGATCTACTGGAAGGGTATTTTGTAAGGCGATTAAATAGATTTATTGCAGAAGTTAATGTTAATGGAAGAACAGAAATTAGTCATGTACCAAATACAGGAAGAATGAAGGAGCTTCTATTACCAAAGGCTAAGGTGATTTTAAGAAGAGTAAATGACCCCAAAAGAAAAACTATCTTTGACCTTTTAATGGTATATAAGGATGGGTTATTAATAGCAATAGATTCAAAGCTACCAAATACGATGCTTGATAAGGCCTTTAAAGCTAAGGCTATTGAGGGCTTCAATTACTTTACCGAAGTTAAAAGGGAGGTAAGGTTTGGAAATAGTAAATTTGACTTTTCACTTAATAATGGTAGAGAACACGCCCTAATTGAAGCAAAATGTGTAACATTAGTTAAAGATAATTTCAGGGCTTCTTTTCCAGATGCCCCTACAGAAAGGGGAACAAAGCATGTAATGGAGCTTATTGAAGCGAAAAAATGCGGAATAAGGGGAGCAGTCTTTTTTATAGTTCAAAGGGAGGATTGTAACAAATTCATACCAAATCTTGAAATGGATGAAAGCTTTTATGAGGCTGTAAAGCTAGGATTAGATTATGGTGTAGAGTTCTATGCATACAAATGTAAAGTTACACCAGACTATGTAGAATTAAAGGAGACTATTGAGGTTACAATATAATATAATATATCATAAGGAAATCATTGACAAAATACTATTTAAAGTATATACTATTGTTTGAAAAGCTTTATTATATGAGAAGTGGGGTGTATATATGGATAGCCTAACGGATATTTTAAAGGATAAGCTTAAGGAGAAGGGTTTTAAGCTAACACCACAAAGAAGAGCAACCCTTGATGTGGTCTTTGGAAATAAAGGAAAACACTTAAATACAGAGGAAATATATGGATTTGTTAAAGAAAAATGTCCTGAAATTGGCTTGGCCACCGTATATAGAACTTTACAGCTTCTCGAAGAAATGGAACTTGTTTCAAAGATAAACCTAGATGATGGCTGTATTAGATACGAGTTTAATACCCATGATGATGACCATCAACATCATCATCTGATATGTCAAAGCTGTGGAAAAATAATTGAGGTTGAGTTAGATTTATTGGATCAGCTAGAGCAGGAAATTGAAAATACTTATAAATTTAAGGTTATTGATCATAAAGTTAAGTTTTTTGGAATTTGCTCAAAATGTTCCTAGATTAACAGTCTTGTGGCTTCATGCAAGACTTTTTTATGTGTATTTTAAATTAGAAATTAATCTACAAAGTAATATAAAAGTAATGGTTTATCCTGCTTTTAAAAAAAATACTTTGGGTTAGAATATATATATGTAAATGTTTTTTATTAGCAAAATGTATTGTTAAGCTAAAATAATAAAGCAATATCATATTAAAAGCTTAAGCTATTTGATTTTTTTGTTCGGAAAGTTCATCGATAGGTGACTTTTAGATATATAGGGCGGAATTAATATTTAAGGAGTGATATTTTGGGGAGAAAACCAACAAAATTAAAAATTATTCCTCTTGGAGGCTTAAACGAAGTCGGTAAAAATATGACAGCCTTTGAATACAAGGATGAAATATTAGTGCTAGATTGTGGACTAAGCTTTCCAGAGGACGAAATGTTAGGGATAGATATAGTAATACCTGATATTACCTATTTAATCAAAAACAAAGACAAGGTAAAGGGTATTGTTCTTACCCATGGGCATGAAGACCACATTGGTGCGTTGCCTTATGTTCTTAAGAAGATCAATGCACCAGTATATGGCAGCAGATTAACATTAGGTCTTGTAGAAAACAAACTAAAAGAGCATAAAATGACTAATCAACATTTACAAAGAATTAAACCAAGAGAAACCATTCAGCTTGGCTCATTTAGTATTGAGTTTATTCATACAAACCATAGTATACCTGATGCCTGCGCTTTAGCAATCCATACACCAGTAGGAACAATTTTTCATACTGGAGATTTTAAAATTGACTATACACCTATTGATGGTGAAATGATAGACCTTCATAAAATCGCTGAATTAGGCCAAAAAGGTGTATTGCTAATGCTAGCAGATAGTACGAATTCTGAAAGACGTGGATCAACTATGTCTGAAAGAAGTGTAGGTGTTACCTTTGAAAATATATTTAAAAATACTAATAAGAGAATAATTGTAGCAACCTTTGCTTCAAATGTCCATAGAATACAACAGGTTATGGAAGCCGCCCATAAGTATAACCGCAAAGTTGTTGTGTCTGGAAGAAGCATGATAAATGTAGTTAATGTTGCAAATGAGTTAGGAGCATTAAATGTACCAGAGGACTTAATAATAGATATAGATAATATGGATCAGTATGAAGATGAAAGAATAGTTATTATTACCACAGGAAGCCAAGGAGAACCAATGGCTGCATTATCAAGAATGGCAAGCTCAGACCATAGAAAGGTAGAGATTAGACAAGGAGATTTAGTTGTTTTTTCTTCTACACCTATTCCAGGAAACGAAAAGCTAGTCAGTAGAGTAATTAATCAGCTATTTGAAAAAGGAGCCGAGGTTATATATGAAAGCTTGGCAGAAATTCATGTATCTGGACATGCATGTCAAGAAGAGCTAAAGCTAATGCATCGACTTGTAAAGCCCAAATACTTTATACCTGTACACGGTGAGTACAAACACTTAAAAAAGCATGCTCAGCTGGCAGAAGAGCTTGGTATGCCAAAAGAAAACATATTTATAATTCAAAATGGCTCAATAGTGGAAGTATCTAAGGACTATGCAAAAGTAAATGGAAATGTACCTGCAGGTAGAATACTGGTGGATGGTTTAGGTGTAGGAGATGTAGGTAATATAGTATTAAGAGACAGAAAGCATTTAGCAGAGGACGGATTAATGGTTATAGTTGTAACTATATCAAGAGAAACAGGAAAAATAATAGCTGGGCCTGATATTATTTCAAGAGGGTTTGTGTATGTAAGAGAATCAGAGGATTTAATGGTAGAAGCAAAGGTTGTAGTTAAAAATGCCCTTGATGGATGCAACCAACAAAATATAAGAGAATGGTCTGTTTTGAAAAGCTCCATAAGAGATGCCTTAAAGGATTTTCTATATGAAAAAACCAAAAGACGACCAATGATACTGCCTGTAATAATGGAGGCGTAGGGAGAAAGAAAGTTAAAAGTGAAAAGTTAAAAGTTAAAAGTTAAAAATGAAAAGTTAAGAGTTAAGAGTTAAGAATTAAGAATTAAGAGTTAAAAACATAAAAGAAATTTTGAATGTTGAATGAAATCAAAAAACATTTAAACCATCAAAATATACGTTAGAGATTAAAGCAAAAAGAATAAAATTAACAATTCAAAATTTACGAGTATATAAGAAATGAAGTCTTATTATAATGACTTCATTTTTTATATTGTGTATAATAATTCTTGGAGGTGTTTATTTTGAATATTCTATTATATCTTTTTATTCTACTAATTGGTGCTTTTATTGGTAGTAAAGATTTTTTAAAGCCAAAATTACTGAATAGAATTGGAAGTATCCAAACGCTATCACTATTGTTTTTATTGTTTATTATGGGTGTGAAAATTGGATTAGATAAAGAAATCATATTCTCATTAGCTACAATAGGACTACACAGCATTATACTGGCGGTAGCTTCTATAGTATTCAGTATTTTAGGGGTAAAGCTGGTTTCTAGTAAAATTCTAAGGGAGAAGGTGAAGGTAGGAGATGACATATAAAATCTTGACAGCTGTTGTGGCAGGTATTTTAACAGGCTTTTTTATTTATCCTGATTACTTAGTTCAGTATATAGGTTTACTAATAGATTTAGGCTTATGTCTTTTATTATTCTTTGTAGGTATTGATATTGGTAGACAAAAAGATATTTTATTAAAGGTTAAGGTTATGGGATTTAAGATTTTATTAGTTCCAATCATGATTGGTTTAGGAAGTATAGTAGGAGCCATCTTTGGAGGAATAGTAATTGAATTGCCCATCAATGAAGCTGCTGCAGTAGGGGCAGGCTTTGGCTGGTATTCCTTATCTGCAATTGAGCTTTCTAAACATAGTGCTGAACTGGGCACTCTAGCATTCACCACCAATGTAACCCGTGAAGTAATTGCATTAATAACAATACCTATTATAGCCAAATACATTGGCAAGCTAGAAAGTATAGCACCAGCTGGGGCTACTGCAATGGATACTACACTGCCAATTATTTCTAGGTCGACTGATGGAAGTGTAGCAATAATATCCTTTATTACTGGAGTTGTTCTATCTTCTCTTGTTCCAGTATTAGTACCCCTAATGATGAAGCTTACATTTTAACTATAATTTTATCTCTTAAAGTACCTTACCCATTGATGTTCTAACTATATTGATATAGAATATAAATATATTAAGCTTTTTACTGGCTAAGCAAAGTAATAATATAATACTTTAATAAGGATAAATTGTCTTTCTAGTAGTAATTAATAATAGAAAGAGGGGGAAAGCTGTATGAATCCATATGATTACGCTCACCAACTGGCCCGTGCTTTAAAAAATAGTGAAGAATATAAAAACTATAAGCAGCTGGAGGAAAAAATCAATGGCAACCCAGAAATAAAAAACACAATGAATGACTTTAGACGAAGACAATTTGAAGTTCAAAGTGCTCAAATGATGGGTAAAACAGTAGAAGAGGAAAAGATTACAAAGCTTCAAGAACTCCACAACATACTGATGAAGGATAGAATTATAAGTGAATTTATGGAATCAGAGTTTCGTTTAACACAAATGATGTCAGATATTTATAAGATTTTAGGGGAGGCACTAGAGCTTGATTTCAGCTTTGGACAAGATTAAATTATTATTAAATAGAAGGAAGCTATAGGAGGCTGGAGGTAAATTATAACCTCTAGCTTTTACTTTATCTACAAGGACAAGATAGGAGCTTGTTTTTTTTTGACGATAATTATATAATAATATAGAAAATTTTACTTATATAAAGCTATTTAATACAAATACCTCTAAGGCTATTATAAGGTATTTACATATAAATAATGGTTAAAATGAATTATATATGGATAAAAACATGATAGTGCGTGGTATACAACCCCACGCTTTATTAGTAAGGAGATGTTTTTATTGAGTAATATAACTGATGGATATGTTGAAAAATACATAAGAGAGGTTCTTGTAGAAAACAAAGGATTATTAATGGAGCTAGAGCTATATGCTAAAGAGCATAATGTTCCAATTGTTCATAAAGAAGTAGCTGCATTATTAAAGGTTTTAACTAAGTCTGTAAAGGCAAAGAAAATATTAGAGGTTGGTACAGCAATTGCATATTCAACAATTATTTTTTCCTATGCAATGGGTTCAGATGGACATATTACAACAATAGAAAGAAATGAAAAAATGATTGAAGAAGCAAAGAATAATATTAAACGAGCAGGTTTAGAAAAAAACATAAGACTAATTCAAGGTGATGCAGAGGATATACTTAAGTTTCTTGATGCAGAGTATGATATTATATTTCTTGATGGAGCAAAGGGTCAATACAATGAGTTTTTAAATGATTGTCTTCAACAGCTGAAGTCAGGAGGATTATTGATATCAGATAATATACTTTTTAAAGGAATGGTGGCAACAGACAATTACGCTGTTAGAAGAAAAAGAACAATAACTAACAGAATGAGGACATACCTAGAAACAATATGTAATCATCCTCAATTAGATACCAGTATAATTCCTATTGGTGATGGATTAGCTATAAGCTACAAAAAGTAGGAGGCTATAAAATGACAAAAGTTGAGCTGTTAGCACCAGCTGGTGACTTAGAAAGATTAAAAATAGCAATTATGTACGGAGCGGATGCAGTTTATGTAGGAGGACAAATATTTGGATTAAGGGCGGCTGCAAAAAACTTTACATTAGAAGAGCTAGAAGAAGCTGTTAAATTTGCCCACCATAGGGGAGTTAAGGTGTTTGTTACTGCAAATATAATACCCCATAACGATGACCTGTATGAGCTACCTGATTATTTGAAAAAACTTGAATTTATTGGTATAGATGCAGTTATAGTATCTGACCCAGGAACATTTTCAATTGTTAAAGAAGCTGTACCAAATATGGAGGTACATATAAGTACACAGGCCAATAATGCCAACTATAGAACCCTTCAATTTTGGCATAAGCAGGGGGCGAAAAGAGTAGTTCTTGCAAGAGAGCTGTCGTTTAATGAGATTAATGAGATGAGAGAAAAAACCCCTGCAGATTTAGAGCTTGAAGCCTTTATTCATGGTGCGATGTGTATTTCCTACTCTGGACGATGCCTGTTAAGTAATTATATGGCTAACAGAGATGCCAATAGAGGAGAATGTGCCCAACCCTGTAGGTGGAAATATGCTTTAGTTGAAGAAAAACGTCCAGGAGAATATATGCCTGTATATGAAGATGAAAGAGGAACATACATTATGAATGCTAAGGATTTATGTATGATAAATCATATAGATAAGGCTATAAAGGCTGGTATTAAAAGCTTAAAAATTGAAGGCAGAATGAAAACTACATATTATGTTGCTACAGTAGTTAGAGCATATAGAAAGGCAATCGACAGCTATTTAAAAAGCCCCCAAAATTGGACTTGTCCTCCAGAATTGTATGAAGAGCTGCAAAAAGCCAGCCATAGAGAGTTTACAACAGGCTTTTATTTTGAAAAACCTGGTAAAGATGAGCATCTTTACTCAGACCACTCCTATGTAAGGAATTATGAATTTATTGGAATGGTATTAGAGGGAGACAAAGGAAATGGGTTAACTGTTGTTGAGCAGCGTAATAGGTTTTACAAAGGAGATAAGATAGAAGTACTTAGCCCTAGAGATGAAATTATTTATACAACAATAGAAAATATGTGGGACGAAGCTGGAAATGAAATAGAGGTAGCACCACACCCAAAGCAAATAGTAAAAATGAAGCTAAACTGTAAATTGAAGCCCTATGACATTCTAAGAAAAGAAAGAGTTGACTAATGTAAATAAAGAAAGGAATGACTAAATTGAAAAGGCCGATTCTCATTGGTATTACTGGGGGGACAGGATCGGGAAAGAGTACTGTCGCACAAGCAATATTTAAATGCCTATCACGTAAAAATATAGTTATAATTGAACAGGATTCATATTACAAAGATCAAAGCCACTTAAACATTGAAGAAAGAATAAAAACTAACTATGATCATCCATTTGCTTTTGACACAGAGCTATTAATCCAACATATGAAATCCTTATTAGATAATAAACAAATAGAAAAACCTATTTATGATTTTGAAAAGCATAATAGAAAAAAAGAAGTAGAGCTTATTTATCCAAAGGATATTATTATATTAGAAGGAATAATGCTTCTTGACATAGCAGATTTAAGAGAAATGATGGATATTAAAATTTTTGTTGACACTGATGCAGATGTACGAATAATAAGAAGAATAGTTAGAGATATAAATTCCAGAGGTCGAACTCTTGACAGCGTTATAAATCAATATCTAACAACAGTGAGACCAGCACATCTACAGTTTGTTGAACCAAACAAGAAGTATGCAGATATCATTATACCAGAAGGTGGCAATAATCAAGTTGCAATCGATATTATGGTTGCAAAAATCAAATCAATTATTGCCGAAAGAAACATCTTATAAACTCAGTTTAAACCTCCAAGCTTTTGATAATACTAAAAAGAAAAAGGCTGGGGGTTGTTTTTATGAGTTTTAGCCCAAAGGATGGTTTTGATAAAAAGCCTATAGCAAAAAAGCTTATACTATTGGGGGTATTGTCAACTATATGTATTTTAGGGCTGGGAATCCGTTTATTTTATATTCAAATAGTCAAGCATGATTTGTTTCTAACAGAGGTAAACAAGCAAAGAAGCCTTACTATACCAATAAACAGCGGTAGAAGCTACTTTTTTGATAGAAGCTTTATTCCATTAACAGATAGAACAGAAGAGGCTGTTGCTATTATATTTCCTCAATTATTTAAGACTAATGAGGATAGCTTAAAAGTACTAGAGGAAATTACAAAAATACCTACATATAAATTAGAAGAAAAAATAAGCTCCTCAAAAGAACCGTTAGAATTCAACATCATTGGAGAGATAGATTCAAATTCAGAAAAAATAATACAAACTAGAGGACTTTTTATAGTTAATAAAAGACTAAGGTACAGTCAAAGTAAGCCCTTGCTTACACATGTTTTAGGATATTATAACAGAAAAGATAACAGTGGTATGTATGGCTTAGAAAAATCCTTAAATGAAGTACTAATAAATTCAGACTTAAAGACAATAGGTGCAATAGTAGATGGTAAAAAAAGATTATTGCCAGGTGAGGGATACTATTTTAAATCCCAGAAGGAGGGTATCCATGTTCAATTAACTATAGATTATCCTATTCAAAGTATTGTAGAGGAAGTGCTTGATAAATACAATTATAGGGGGGCAGTAATAATAAGTGAAGTAGAAACTGGTGAAATTTTAGCACTAGCCAGTAGACCAACCTTTGATCCCAATAATATAGATAACCATTTAAAAAGCAGCGGAGATGAGCTATACAACAAAGCCCTTCAAATGACCTTTCCCCCAGGTTCCATATTTAAGCTGGTGGTAACAGCAGAGGGACTAGAGGAAAGGATGATTGATTTAAACGAGATTTACAACTGTAGCGGAAGTGAAACAATAGGGAATACCAAAATCAGATGTAGCTCCCATGAAAGAGGCGGTCACGGAGATATTAGCTTTATTGATTCCTTTGCAGAGTCCTGTAATTCTACCTTTATTAAAATAGGACAGGAACTAGGTCCAACCAATATCTTAGATATGGCTAGGAGATTTGGCTTTGGAGAAAAGGTAGACATCGGGCTGGAAGAAGAAAGAGGTAACTTACCGTCAGGGGATTATATACGTGGACCAGCTATAGGTAATATATCCATTGGACAAGGGGACATAGAGGTTACCCCCTTGCAAATTAATCAGTTTACACAAATTTTAGCAAATGATGGAGTAAAAAAGAAGCTTTCATTAATTAAAGGCTTTGTAGATGATAACTATGGTTTAATAGAGTCTATGGAAATTAAGGACGAAGAGTTTATTATTTCAAAGGATATAGCTAGTATACTTCAACAGCTTATGCATCAAGTAATGGTGGAGGGTACCGGAAAGGCTATAGGAGAATTGTCGGAATTTACAGCTGGAAAAACAGGCTCTGCTGAATCAACTGAAAGGGGTGAAAAAGTCTTACATGGTTGGTTCACTGGCTATTACCCTTTAGTAGAGCCAAGATATGCAGTTACAGTATTAATTCAGAATGGAGGCTTTGGAAGCCAAGCTGCAGTTCCAGTATTTAGAGATATTATAGAAAAAATAATAGAAGGCGGTATAGAACCTTAAAGGGCCAATTTGGCCCTTATGATGTTAAATAAATACTAATCATTATTTTGAAAGGATTTTAATAGCTTTTTTACTGCTCTTTTTTCAATTCTTGAGACATATGATCTAGAGATACCCAATAGCTTAGCAATTTCCCTTTGAGTCATACTTCCACCTGCAGAAATTCCATATCTAAGCTCTAAAACTATTCTTTCTCTTTTCTTTAATACAGAAGACATTTTATTATATAATTTTTTAACTTGCATTTTAAGCTCAACCTCTTCTAATACCTTATCAGGCTCTGTACCAAGCAAATCCAGAAGAGAAATTTCATTTCCCTCCTTATCCATACCAATTGGCTCTTGTAATGACACCTCTGTTTTTAATTTTTTATTTGATCTTATAGTCATTAAGATTTCATTTTCTATACATCTTGCTGCATATGTTGCTAATCTAGTTCCTTTACCGCGGTCAAATGTTGTAATACCTTTAATTAAGCCTATTGTTCCTATAGATATTAAATCGTCACTGTCACAGCCTATATTGCCATACTTTTTAACTATATGTGCAACTAATCTTAAGTTCCTTTCAACAAGAATATTTCTAGCCTCTTCATCTCCCTCCTCAAAGCGTTGCAAATACTCTGTCTCCTCCTCAGGGCTCAAGGGCTGAGGAAAGGAAGTACTGCTGGAGATGTAAGAAACTGAAAGCAGAAAGGGTTTTAAAATCAAAGGAAATATTTCAGTTAAAACTGCCCACATGTAGATCAGCTCCTTCCATAAACCTAATAATAGGTCACTCTTAATAATATGTTGAATAATCTACATATGTGCATGTACTTAAGTAATTTGAATTTGTCTACTATATTTTTCTTCAAACATAAAAAAAGCCTACCTATGTAAACCTATACAATAAGTAGACCCTTTATTACAACTGCTTATTTAATTAATTATTACGTATAACAGGCTGGGCAAACTCAAATGTTTGTATTCGATTATAGCTAGGTACAACAACAAGATTTTCCTTCCTAATATTTACCTGTATACTAGAAAACTTTTTGATTTCATATAGAATTCCATAATTAATATTTAGTGCAGCCTCTAATGCTTTAGAGTCTCCTATAGCTGCAATGTTTATTGGTGGAGTTACAGGAACTGAGTTAACAATTAAACTTCTTGCAGAAGGATATATTTCTGTTGTGGCCAGTATTCTCTGATCGTTAATAGTTATGGCTTCTGCTCCAGCACCATTTAAAATATTTATTATATCTATAATGAACATATAATTATAGATTATTTGACTTTCATACTGACCAGAGTAGCTTTCCCCTTGGGGGTCAGAAATGCTTACAACTAACCCAGGACCTTCTAAGCTCTTCATTCCTGCAATTTCCTGATATTTTCTCAGTTCAGTTTGTAAATTTTTAGTTATGAGGTTTTCATCAGCATCAGACAATTCATAGGACTTAATTTCTTTTTCGATAATAGCCAATCGATCCTTTAGGGATTGAGATTCATTTCTAAGAATTTCAAGCTTCTTCATTTGCTGCTGTGCTTTTTGGGTTGATAAAAGACCTTCACCAGCAGTATTTTTTACAGTTTGAAATTGCATTGCAATTACTAGACCTAAAATCATTAGTAATCCACCCATAACAATGTTTTTTTTTTGGACTTTCATATAAAAGCCTCCAATTTATTATTAGTTAAACAGCAATATATATAGGCTATTATATCATAAAAGCTGTATTGTTTTCTATTTGTATATGTAAATATAATTAAATAGTAAATCTTCAATAAATCAAAGGACATACAATGGAAGTAACAAATATTTAGACTTTTAACGGATATTTTGTTACTATAATTAATATAAAAGTATCTTTATTAATGATATTATGAAAAGCCATTTGAGGAGGAAAACAAATGGAAATAATTAGCTCTGGTAAAAAAATACGCATGCTTAGGCAAAAAATTGGTTTAAGGCAAGATCAATTAACTGATGACAAAATAACTAGAAGCCTTATTAGTATGATTGAAAACGGTAAAAGAAGCTTAAATCATAAAACGGCATCTATAATATGCGATAAACTAAACCTGTACTATAGGAATTTAGGAGAAAAGGTGACGGTTGAATGTTTACTAGAAACAGAGGAAAAGCAAGCAGAAAAAATAATAGATAAGCAAATGAAAATTCTTTTAGCCCTCATTAATGATGGAGAAAGAGTTGATCATAACCACATATTAGAAGCATTTAATAGAATTATAAGTATCGCTGAAGAGTGGAGCTTAAATCACAAAATAGCAGAAATTCATAAAATAAAAGGTGAGTATAACTTAAAATACTGTAAATACTCTGAAGCGCTGAGGGATCTATTTAGGTCAGTGGAGTTTTATCTAAATGATATAAAAAGCCCAAAAGTAGTAGATGTGTACTTCTCTATTGTAAAAGCCTATGGATCTATTGGTATGATAGATGAAGCTATTTACTTTTGTGATAGAATATATGCTATAGCAGATACCTATAAAGTGTCTAATTATCAACATGTTAAAATTTTATCCCTCCTTAACAAGTCTAAGCTTTTTCTAAAGGTAGAAAAATTCGATCTAGCACTTAATACAATTTATCAGCTTAAGGAAATAGGAAGAATTAAGGATAGCATTCAGGACTGGATTATATACATAGAAGCTACAGCTTTATTAAGCTTAAAAAACTACGATAAAGCAATAAAGCTATTTGAAAAACTCATTAATAGAGAAAATAAAAAAACTAAGGCTATAGTTGAAGCACTAACCTATATTTCTTTAGCAAAGTACAATATTGAAATAGGCTGTAAGGATAATGGCCATAGCTACATTAAAATGACAAATGACCTGTATAATGTCTTAAATCCTGTGGAGGCTGTTGAGATAGGTCTTGAAATAGCAAAGACTTATATTATACTAGAAAACTACGAAGCAGCTCAAAAAACCCTTGAGAAGACCAGTAGTCTATTAAGCATAAACAATGATTATAGAGTAAAAATAAAAATAATATATGCAGTAATCTTCATGAAGCTAAGGGATTGGGGAATGTCACTAAACTACTTAAAAGAAGCAGAGCAAATAGCAAAAGAAATTAATAGCAAAATATTATTAAAGGAAACATATTGCCTTATGGGGGAAATACATAGCAAAAGACAGAATTATGAGGAATGTGAAGGGCTTTTTGCTTCAATAAGGAATATTTAAAAAAAGGGCTATGGCATTATATTTATTATGAGTTTATTAAAGTTAATATAATAAAAAGGAATAATAAGGCTCTATAGAGAATTAAATACTTTGAAAGTATTTCTAGTAGGTTTCCACAAAAAAAGGAGGATTGCTTATGATTCTTTCAGGTAGAGAAATAGAGCGAAAAATGGGTAGAGAAATATCCATTGAGCCCTTTAACAAAAGCCAGCTTAACCCCAATAGCTATAATTTAAGACTCCATAATGAGCTTTTGGTATATGAAGAGCAAATACTAGATATGAAAAAAGTGAATAATGCCAAAAAAATTGTTATTCCATCAGAAGGACTGCTTTTAGAAGCTGGAAAGCTATATCTAGGTAGAACACTTGAATATACTAAGACAGACGGGTATGTTCCTATGCTGGAGGGAAGGTCTTCAATTGGAAGATTAGGTTTATTTGTACATGTTACAGCAGGTTTTGGTGATGTTGGCTTTAATGGTTTTTGGACTTTAGAAATCTTTTGCGTTCATCCTATAAAAATATATCCTGAAGTTGAAATATGTCAAATTTTTTATCATAAAATCGAAGGTGATTATGATAAATATAAAAGTGGTAAATATCAAAATAATAAGGGTATACAACCAAGTCTTCTATATAAAGACTTTAAAAACAAATAAACGACTTAATATTTTTACATATTCTACTAAAATAAACCTATATAACTATTGTTTTGATTGTACTACAGATATAAAATAGTGTATAATACTAGTTTTTTAGAATACCTTATAGCTTTAGTATTACATATTATATTATAATCAATTAAAGATTAAGGGTGAATAATCATGAAAACTGCAAATAACTCCCCTAAGGTTAGAGCCTGTAAAAAATGTAAAGCACCTGTTCATGAAAATTCTATTTATGATTACTGTTCAAGCTGCATTAAATTAGTAGAGGATACCTTTGACTCTATAAGAGAGTATTTAAGACAGTATCCAAATTCGACAGCCTTCGAGATAGAACAAAGACTAGGAATACCAATTCATGTGGTTAATAATTATGTAAGGGATGGTCGTTTAGTAGAAATACCAAATGAGTTTTTAAATCTTGTATGTACAAGGTGTGGTTGCTTGTTGCTTTCGGCTCATCACAAATATTGTCCTCAATGTGAAGTTAAGATGCTGAGGGAAATGGAAGATGCAAAAAGTGAACTAAAAAGCAATATTGAAGTAAGCAAAAAAGGCAAAATGAGATTTAAAACATATTGGTAAATTTAGCTTTAAATACTGAAGGTTTTTATATTTTCTTTAGTTTTGGGGACTATATATAGAAAGTGATGTAAGAGGTGATGAAATGAAGCTTTTAACTCCTGATTTATATGTAGAATCAATTTTTCATTTGAATCTGCAAAAGCTTAAGGATAGAGGTGTAAAGGGCTTAATAATTGATATTGATAATACTCTAGTTGCATGGGATATTAAATTCGCCAGTGAAGAGACTAAAAAGTGGTTGCTTAAATTATTAGATGATGGCTTTAAGGTTTGCTTAGTATCAAATAATACAGAGGATAGAGTCGTGGTTTTTAATGAGGAGCTTAAGCTACCTGCTATACATAGGGCAACTAAACCAAGAAGGGTACCCTTTAAAAGGGCAATGGAAAAGCTAGGCACCAATATTGGTAATACTGCAGTAATCGGTGATCAAATCTTTACAGATGTATTAGGAGGAAATAGAATGGGACTTTATACTGTTTTAGTTGTTCCTATCGCGAGTAAAGAGTTTTGGTGGACTACATTTGTCAGAAAAATAGAGAGACGTGTTTTAAAAATTGTTATACCAGGCCATAGAGGCGATATTTAATAAAAGAATATACTGTAGCTCGGCTAGATTATTTATGCCGAGCTTTTTATTTTCAAATTTTAGCTTTGATAAGGAAATTATTAGTAAAAAAAGCAAAAATCAATATATAAACAAATTTTGATAAAATAATTTATTTTTAACGTAAACTAAACAGGATTTTCCTTATTTCGGTAGAATAAATATATAAGACCATAGACCTATATTTACAATAATATACAAAGGTTTAAGGTTAAGCAAATATTTTAAGGGAGTAGGTTAACCATGTTAAAGAAAAGATTAGGAGACTTATTAACCGATGCAGGTTTACTTACTAAAGCCGATATGGAATATGCACTTCAAGTTCAGAAAAAAAAGGGCAAAAAACTTGGTGAAATCCTTATAGAAGAGGATTTAGTTAGTGAAAAGCAGATAATAGAAGTTCTTGAATTTCAGCTGGGTATACCCCATATGGACATAACAAAATATTACATTGATCCTGAAATAACAAAGCTCGTCAGTGAAAAGCTAGCTAGAAGACATGAATTAATACCAATTAAAATTGACAGAAGTAAATTAATAGTAGCAATGACAGATCCTTTAAATATCTATGCAATAGATGATGTAAAAATTGAAACAGGTATGGAAATAGAGCCAGCAATATCCACTAAGCAAGATGTTTTAAATGCAATTGAACAGTACTATGAGAAGCAAAGTGCTGAAAAGGCACTAGAAGAGTTTAAAGAGCAATACAATATGGAAAGCATTGAAAACATTGATGAAGAGATATTAAATGTTATTAATAATGCACCTGTTGTTAAGCTAGTAAATTCGATAATTAAACAGGCTATTAAATATAGAGCTAGTGATGTTCATATAGAGCCATTTGAAAAGCATTTAAGGGTACGCTTTAGAGTTGATGGTGATTTACAGGAGATAATGACTCCTGCAAAATCAACCCATTCAGCTATAGTTACCAGAATTAAAATAATGGGAAAAATGGACATAGCAGAAAAAAGATTGCCTCAAGATGGAAGAATTGAAACTGTAATAGACGGTGAAGAAATAGATTTAAGGATTTCCACCTTACCAACTGTTTATGGAGAGAAAATTGTAATTAGAATACTAGACAGAAGGAGCTTTTTAAAATCAAAAAATCAAATTGGCTTTACAGAAGAAAACCTTAATTTATTCAATAGTATAGTTAAAAATCCAAATGGAATTATCTTAGTTACAGGTCCAACAGGAAGTGGTAAAAGCACCACCCTATATTCCATTGTTAAAGAGCTAAATAAAATTAATAAGAATATAATCACTGTAGAAGACCCTGTAGAGTATCAAGTTGATGGAGTTACACAGGTACAGGTTAATAGCAAGGCAGGGTTAACCTTTGCCAGTGGATTAAGATCAATCTTAAGGCAGGACCCAGATATAATTATGATAGGAGAAATAAGAGATGTTGAAACAGCTCAAATTGCTGTTAGAGCAGCTATAACAGGGCATCTAGTTCTAAGCACAATGCATACAAATGATACTGCTTCAACTATTTCAAGACTTTTAGATATGGGCATTGACTCTTACCTAGTTTCATCATCAATTGTTGGAGTAGTAGCACAAAGACTGGTTAAAAAGCTATGTAACCAATGCAAGGTTAAATATACACCAGATGAAAAGGAAAAGACAATTTTAAGCATCAGTAAGGATACTTATATTTATAGAAGGGAAGGCTGTGGAGCATGTAATAATACTGGCTATAAGGGCAGAACAGCTGTTCATGAAATAGTGTCGATAAATAAGGATATTAGAGGTATTATTGATAGAGGTGGTAGTATAGATGAAATTAGAGATTCTGCTGCAAGAAAGGGTATGACAACTCTGAAGGGCTCCTGTAGTCAGTTGGTGTTGGAGGGCATTACATCAATGGAGGAATTAATAAAAGTAGCCTACAGTACAGACTAGGAGGAAAATAGATGAATATACATGAAATGCTGGAAAGAGCCATAAAGGAAGGGGCTTCAGATATACACATTACTGTAGCTGTAGAACCAACAATTAGGGTCAATGGTAGTCTGATATCCATTGGGGGAGAAGAATTAAAGCCTGAGGACACCAAAAACCTAGTAAAGCAGGTGTTAAGAGAAGAGGATTTTTCTTATCTACAACAGAATGGTGAGGTGGATTGCTCCTATTCAAGCCCTGGACTTGGCAGGTTTAGAGTAAATGCCTTTAAGCAAAGGGGCAGCTATGGAATGGCATTAAGAATTGTTTCTTTAACAATACCTACCATGGAGGAATTAGGTGTTCCAATGATTGTAAAGGAAATGGCAACAAGACCAAGGGGCTTAATACTTGTGACAGGTCCAACTGGAAGTGGAAAATCAACTACTTTAGCTTCTATGATAGATCTTATAAATAAAGAAAAGAACTGCCATATTCTAACACTTGAAGACCCTATAGAGTATTTACATAAACATAATAAAAGTATTGTTAATCAAAGAGAAATAGGCAATGATTCCTATAGCTTTTCAAACGCCCTAAGATCTGCCCTTAGGCAAGACCCAGATGTTATATTGGTGGGTGAGATGAGGGATTTAGAAACAATTGCAATAGCAATTACTGCTGCCGAAACTGGTCATCTTGTCCTTTCTACACTTCATACCTTAGGAGCAGCAAAAACAATAGATAGAATAATTGATGTATTCCCCCCCCATCAACAGCAGCAAATAAGGGTTCAATTAGCATCGGTTATACAAGGGATTATTTCTCAGCAACTATTACCAAAAGCTGATGGCAATGGAAGGGTTGCAGCCTTTGAAGTAATGACAGCAACACCTGCCCTGCGGAATTTAATCAGGGAGGGGAAGACCCATCAAATTCAAAATTCAATACAAACTGGCTCGAAATTCGGTATGCAAACAATGGATTCATCCTTAGTTAATCTTTATAAAAGGAATGAAATATCTAAGGAAACCCTTTTAAACCAGGGAATGGATAGAGAGGGAATAAAACGTATGATAGAGATTTAATACACTCATATATTAAAATGAGGTGAAAAAATGCAAACCTTTAAATATAAGGCAACTACTGCTGAGGGCAATACAATTGAAGGAACACATCTAGCCAATAATAGGGATGATGTTGTAGTTATGCTAAGAGAAAAAAAGCATTATCCAATAAAGGTCGAGGAATTCCATGAAGGTAAGGATATTAAGGATTTATCATTTAGCTTTGGCAAATCAGTTAAAACCAAGGATATAGCGATATTCTGTCGCCAGTTCTATACTATGCTAAACGCAGGAATAAGCATCGTGGCTTCCTTAGATATATTGAGAAGACAAACAGACAATGGAAAGCTAAGAGAAGAAATAGCAGGAGTTTATGAGGATGTCCAAAAGGGACAAACCCTCTCGGAGGCAATGAAAAATAGGAAAAGAACCTTTCCAGGCTTATTATTAAATATGGTTGAGGCTGGAGAGGTAAGTGGTAATTTAGATGCTATTATGAGTAGATTAGCCTCTCATTTTGAAAAGGAAAATAAAATAAACAATAAGGTTAAAACAGCAATGGTGTATCCAATAATCTTAAGTGTTCTTGCTGTTGGGGTTGTAGTTTTCCTATTAACCTTTGTTATGCCAACCTTTATTGGAATGTTTGAAGGTAGCGGAGTAGCTTTGCCTCTTCCTACAAGGATTCTTTTAGATGTAAGCAACATCTTAACCACCTATTGGTATATATTCACTGTCTTTATAATTATAGCAATAGTTGGCTTTAAGGCCTTTATCACCACTGAAGCTGGAAGATATTCCTTTGATGAGTTTAAACTAAAGCTTCCAGTTATAAAAGAAACAATAAAAAAAATATCAACTTCAAGATTTTCAAGAACGTTATCTACACTACTTGCAAGTGGTATACCTCTACTTGAGGCCCTAGACATTGTTTCTAGGGTGGTTGGCAATAAGGTTTTAGAAAAGGGAATATTAAAATCAATAGATGAGGTTAGAAGAGGTTCGACACTGGCGAAACCAATAAAAGCCATTGGATTTTTCCCTCCTATGCTTGATTCAATGATAAAAATTGGAGAAGAGTCTGGTGCTTTAGACGATATTTTAGAGAAAACTGCAAGCTTCTATGATGAAGAGGTGGACTCAGCAATTCAAAAGCTAACAGCAATGCTGGAGCCATTAATGATAATAATTATGGCATTAATTATAGGTGCTATAGTAATTGCGATGATATTACCAATGTTTGATATGATGAACACGATACAGTAAAGGCAGGGAATAGGGAATAAGTAATAAGTAATAAGTAGAATTGAAAATTGAAAATTGAAAATGGAAAATTGAAAATGGAAACAAGAAGACATAAACAAAATTAAAAGTGAAAAGTGAAAAATTAAAAACACTAACCAAGTTAAAAATTGAAAATGGAAAATTAAAAATAAAAACACAAAACCTAGTTGAAAATTGAAAATTGTAGTTAATACCTACCAGTAATTACTGGTGGTATATATATAAAAAAACTAAGGAGGAGATTATATGATTAAAATGTTTAGTAAAAGACTAAAAAACAGAAAAGGCTTTACTTTGATTGAACTTATTGTTGTTATTGCTATTTTAGGTATATTAGCAGCAATAGCTGTACCAAGGTTTGCAGATGTTACATCAAATGCACAACAAAGGGCTAATGAATCAACTATTAGAACCATAAAGAGTGCTGTAACAATGGTAGAAGCTCATTTTGCAACTTCTTTTGATGGTACTGAGTCAAGCCATATTGATAAGCTTAATGAATTTCTAGATCAAGTAACAGTAGTAAATGGTGATACACCGGTTGACGATAATTGGGCAATTTCCGATGATGGAAGTACAATATTACACCCTGCTAATCAATAAACGAGTCTTATAAAAACTTATACGGAGGGGGAAAGCCCCTCCAACCACAATTCAACATTTAACATTTAACATTCAACATTAATCATTATTCATTACTCATTTAACAATGTCTTTATGTTTTCATTACTCATTACTAATTACTAATTACTCATTGTTCTTTTATTACTCATTAATCATTAATCATTTAACAATGTATTTATGTTTTCATTACTCAATAATAATTGCTTTTTCATTACTAATTACTCATTACTAATTACTAATTGCTCTTACATTACTCATTGCTCTTTAAACTTTATGTCAACAAAAGGAGGACAAGCATGGTTTTTTTAGCTTTTATACTTGGTTTATTAATAGGCTCCTTCTTAAATGTATGTATTTTTAGAATTCCTCTAAATAAGTCCATCGTTTTTCCTAGCTCCCATTGCACAAGCTGTTCTAGTAGCTTGAAGGCAATAGATTTAATACCTGTATTTAGCTATGTGATGAACAGAGGCAGGTGTAGGTATTGTAGCAGTAAAATCTCAACTCAGTATCCTATTATTGAGTTTTTAAATGGTATTACTTATATGCTTTTATTTATAAATTTTGGTGCTTCTATAGAGTTTTTAAAGTATGCACTTCTTTGTAGTGTATTGATTGTAGTTTTTGCTATCGACTATTATCATCAAATAATACCTGATGGCTTAAATCTATTTCTTTTTGCATCAGGAATAATATTACTTGGTATTGAAAATATAAACAACCCTAGGGCTCTGTTAACCAACCTATTGGGTTTATTATTGGCCGGTGGCTTCTTTCTACTAATAGCTATTATATCAAAGGGTGCTATGGGTGGAGGAGATATTAAGCTCATGGCAGTATTGGGCTTTTGGTTTGGAATAAAAGAAGTGGTTTTAATCACCTTTTTATCCTTTCTAATAGGTGGAATATTATCCCTAGTATTTATTTTATTAAAGCTAAAGGAAAAAAAAGACTTTATACCCTTTGGGCCCTTTATTGTAGTTGCCACCATAGCAACAATATTTTATGGTGGCGAAATTATAAACTGGTATTTTTCAACCTTTAGCGTGCTTTAATGTGTTGAATTGTTTATTGTTGAGGTGAAGCAATAGTGTTTAGATATGATTTTAATATAAAAAAGACAAGTGGATTTACTTTAATAGAAATAATTATTGCAATTACCATTATTGGAATAATTTCTGTGTCTATACCCCCTGTTTTTGCCTTTGTAGCCCGCAGTAACGAATACAATAGAATTAGCTTTACAGCTGCAAATTTAGCAAACGAAAAAATGGAATATATAAGGTCCTTAAGCTTTGCAGAAATTGGAACTGTTGGAGGTAATCCCTCTGGTACATTAGAAATGACTGAAGCTAAAGAAATAAATGGTAGAAGCTATACAATACAAACTATAGTGAATTGGGTGGAAGAGGGTGACTGCTCAGCTGGAGGTAGTGCAGACTGGGACTATAAATCCATTAGAGTAATAGCAACATCTACAGCCACAGCAAGTGGTATAAATGTTTCAAAGGAGCTTGAATCATTAATTGCCCGTGATTCTGAACAGCCTGCCTTTACTGGCTCAAATCTTAGAGTCTGTGTTTTTAGAGGATGGAATCCTAGCTTTGATCCTCTTAATCCAGTTTATGTTGGACCTGTTAAAGACGTTTCTGTATCAATAATTGGTCCTTCAATTGCAACCGTCATTTCCAATCATAAGGGGTCAGCACTTTTCTTAGACATAAATAATGGCACCTATGATGTAGAGGTGGATGCAGGATTTTTAAATATGATTGTACTCCCTAACACCTTTCCTAAGGAGATAGAGATTACTGACGGAAATACAACCCAAGAATTTGCCTTTGTAGAGTATCCCTGTAGACTAAGTATTAAACTAATAGATTTAGATACAAAGAATCCAATTGTTTTAAATGAGGAAAGCTTTTCAGGTGGTCAGTTAACCCTTAACCATCCATATGATAATATTTGGGTAAAAACCTTTAACTCTACTGATTCAATGGGTCTATTACCAAATGACCTATTTTCTGGACTATGGCCTGTAGGTGCCGGTTATTCAGGTTTATATTCATTTGATGATATTAACATACCTGGTTATATCCCTTCCCAAAAACCGGTATGGGATGCTGATAAGGATGAAGAGTGGATGGGAGATTTTGAAGCACCAGATACAACTAAAAACCTTAAGCTTCTAATAATACCACTACCACTTCCTAGTGATACTACAGTGGAGTCCTTAGATGAAAACTGGACCATGGCAGACAGTGTAAATATAACAGCCAATAACCCATTAAAGGATGGTATTGCCTATTATACAGAAGATGATATCAAATACTTAACAGATAGTATATTTTCAACTAACCACCCCGCTGACAAGCTAGTTTTAGCAGGTGGTAGCCCTCAGTATACTGCAGGTGGATTATTTTTCACCAACAGCAAATTAGAGGTTTCATCCCACTCTAATCTGAGATTAAAGGCAAACAATGTGGTCATTAAGGGTCAGGTAGAAATTCATAAGCACAGTCATCCAGATAATGATGGTAAGCTGACACTAAATATTATTAATGGTGACATTGAATCTAGCTTTGGTACTATAGCTGTTAATCAGTTTATAATAGAAGAGCTAAAGGATGGGTCAGAATTAGAGGATGGCAACGGAAATAAAGGAATTAGTGGTAGACAATATGGTAAAGTGTATTTTGCATCAGATGTTTTATTGGATGATACCCTTTTAATAGAAAAGGGGGCTTATTATTTTCCCGATGGATTTCAATTACCAACCGATGCAAGCAAGTCTCCACAAGAAGGCGGATTAATTTCTAGATAAATATTTATAGAGGAGAAAGAAATGGGTAAATTGTCAAGCAACATTATTAATTTAAAAAATAAGGGCTTTACAATGCTTGAACTAATATTGGTAGTAGCCCTAATGCTAATTGTTCTAAGTGGCATATATGGTCTTTTTTTCTTTTCTTTAAATAGCTATAATGACTCCATTGACGAAGCTAATTTACTACAGGAGTCCAGTACCACCCTTATGTGGATGGATAGGGAAATTAGACAGGCCACTAGGCCCATTCCAGCTACAGCAGCAGTAGAATTGGTAGGTAATAATAGATTAGATATTTATACCTATATAAATGATGATCTTAAAAGGGTTAGCTATAGAATTCAAGATGGAGCATTACAAAAATCAATAAATGAAACAAATGAAGACCCAGTTAGCTGGGAAAGTATTATAACGGCAGTCGAACCGTTATTAGATCAATTCAGTAACCCACTACCCTATTTTCAATTAGATAATAAAAGTGTTAATGTAAGGTTTAAAGTAACTATAGGGGATAAGTCTATTGATATTAATAATACATATTTTGTTAGGTCTAAGGGGGTTATATAATGCTTCAAAAATGCTTTAGATCTGAGGATGGACTTATAATGCCCATTGTTTTAGTACTAATTATGATTATAATGCTTTATGCCTTATCAGCTATATCTATAGCCAGTAATCAAACAAAGCAAAGGGACTTGCAGGCTTCAATGACAGATGCATTACATTATGCAGAGGCAGGTGTACATCGTTATTTATGGAGCCTTAATAAGATAGAAGCAGACCAACTGGAGCTAGATAATCCCTTTAGCTTTGGAGAGGGCAAATACATAATTGAAATAATTGAGAATGGCGAGGGGACAGTAAGGCTTCGATCTACAGGATGGGCTAACTCAAATGAGAATACAAAGAGAACAATAGAGGCACAGCTAACAAAAAGAACCTTTACACAAAATGTATATTTATCAAACAATGATGGATCAAATATATGGTGGACTTCAGGTGATACAGTATATGGACCTATGCATACCAACACAAAGCTAAGAGTATGGAATGAACCAGTATTCTATGGACGTGTTACTCATTCCAATAATATTGTTTATTATCCTAGCACTGAAAGATATGAGCATACAGGCTCTGTAGGAAGTAATAATCCTCAATTTTTAGGAGGTATAGATAGAGTTCAACCAATGATATTTCCTGAATCAAACACTGAGTTACTTACAAGAGCAGAACAGGATGGATATGTTTACTATGGAAGAACCTCTATAATGCTTAATAGTAATGGAACAATAACAACCCGTAATGGTAACAGAAACGGAGGTAGCCCTGAAACAAGACCATTACCAAACAATGGTGTCATATACATAAATGGTACATCAAGCTCTACAGCCTATGAAAGCATATCAAGCAAGTTTAATATTAATAGAGGAAATGCTTTTATATCAGGAACCTTAAGTGGAAAACTAACCATTGCAGCAGCAAACAACATATATGTAACCAGTAAAGATCCAACAAATTATAATTTTCACTCTGCCACCGATACAGGAGGAGTAAAATATTCAACCACTGGTTTTAGCTTGAACAGCCTAACAGGTGAAGTAAATGTAACTGATCCTGAGGAAGATATCTTAGGCTTAATTGCCAACAACTACATATGGGTTTTAACAACTGGATGGTTTACAACCAATGGTGGCACATCAACCATATCAGCCGCTAATATTATAGAAATAAATGCTGCCATATTTGCAATAAATGGGGGCTTTGGTAATGATAGTGCAGATAGCTATAACAGCACTTACCCAAGACTGAGTGGTACAGAAGGGACAATAATCATAAGGGGAGCCTTAATTCAAGATAGACGTTATCCAGTAGCATGGATAAGCTGGAGCAATTTTAGGGGCTATAATAAAGACTATGCCCATGACCCACGGATGCTACATCAATCGCCACCTCATTTTATTGAGCCTACAAATGCAGGCTGGGAAATCTTCAGCTGGAGAGAGGTAAACCAACATGTAGAATAATTTTAACTACAAAGACTTTACTATAATAAAAAATGGGAGGAAAACACTTGAAAAATATACTATTAAATTTGTTCTATGGACCAATATTATCTATAGATATTGGAAGTCACACCACTAAAATTCTTGAGGGAAAAGCTAGTGGAGGCTCTTTAAATATTGACAAGGCAATGACTATACCAACACCTACAGAAACCTATCGAGATGGTAGAATATTAGATATTGATGAGCTTAGTAATTCAATAGGCTCTGCACTTAAAAAAGAGAATATTAAGGGTAAAAGGGTTGTTTTCTCCATAGAAAGCACCTCCATTATTACAAGAGAAATAATTCTTCCATCTGTTAAGGCTGATGAAATAAAAGCTATGTTAGATTTTGAAATAAAGCAATATTTACCCATTGATTTAGAAAGCTATATTATTCAAAGCCGCCTTATAGAAGAAACAGTAATTGAAGGAATAAGAAAGTCTAAAATTCAAGTTGCTGCACTACCTAAGGATATAGCCAGTGAATACCATAGTCTATCTCAAAAACTGGGATTAAAGCCAATGGCACTAGATTTAAACTCAAACTCTATCCATAAGCTTGTAACCCTTAATGGAGTCATCAATAGAGAGGATTTTATAAAGGACAGGACAATTGCAATTATTGATTTAGGCTTTAGCTTTAGCAATCTAGTAATTATAAAAAATGGTATTTTCAAGTTTAACAGACTTATGAAGCTTGGGGGAGTAGAAATCGATCATAGTATTGCAAACTCATTTAATTTATCATTGAAAGAGGCTGAAGGCCTTAAAATTAAAGCTAAATCTATTAATGAAATTGCTAACAGTTATGAAGAAAGGGAGACTTTAAATTTAATAAAAATCAATGTAGATAACTGGGTAATTGAAATTGATAGACTATTTAAATATTACACTTCAAGAGAGAACAACAACACAATTAACAGCATCTACATATGTGGTGGCAGTAGTAATATTGAAGGCTTAGATACTTACCTAAGGGAGGAATTTCAAATACCAGCCCATAAGCTAGTAGAAGTTGGGGAAATTAGTTCTGGTAAGAGCTTTATTAATATAGGCATAGAAAAATATGTAAATGCAATGGGAGCATTAATAAGGAAATAAGGGAGGCAAGATCCTGGTGAGAGACTTTAACTTTTTCGAAATCTATACAGAAAAATACGAAAAGCAAGATTTTAAAAGATTGTTAGTTATAGGAATAGTTACTTTAATAGGTGGCTTGCTAGTAATATATCCATTATTTAACTTCCTCTCAATCACTAGACTAAACAATGAGGTTATGACAATGAAGGAGGTTTTAGACTCATCTAATACCTATGAAACAATAAATAGGGTAGAGAAAAAAAAGTTAGAGGTAGAAGGTTTAAGGTCAGCCTTAAAAAATTTAAATGCTGTAGATGCTGAGTTTAAAAACAAAGATACCATAGATAATCCATTAATTAAACTTATTATAACAGCTATACCAGATGGAGTTTTCTTCGAATCCATTAATATTATTGGAAATGCAGTTCAAATAAAGGGGATAGCTAGGTCTAAAGATGAAATAGCAGCTCTAGAATATAACTTAAAGGGCAAGACATCCTTTACGGAGGTATTTATACCCAGTATAAATTTTAGTGATAATATTTATAACTTCACTTTAACTTTTAATGTAAAGGATGTGAACACCAATGAGAACTAGTAAAAGAGAAAAAGTTCTAGTAATGGCTCTAGTTTTCGTAATCTTTTTATTTGGATATAATAGATTAGTCATATTAGGACAAGGTGCTAAGCTTGATGAATTAAGATCAGAACATGCAATACATCAGGAAGATATTATTATGCTTAATAGTATTGCTGAGTCAGAATTAGAATATGACACTATGCTTTCAGAATTAGCCCAAAAAAGTGATGCTTTGACTAAAAACTACTTTAATACCATCAAGCAGGAGGAAATCATTTTATTGATTAATGATTTTGTAGAAAAATCTAATTTATCTACTATAAATATGAATTTTACACCTATTAATAAGGAAATTATTGAAGAGATTCCACTTGATTTAATGGAGGTTCATATAGCATATGAAGCTGGGTTTTTATCCTTATTAGATTTTATTGAAGAGATTAATAAACATGATAAAAAAATTATTATAAAGAACTTAACCATTACTTCTGAAAAAGATGGATATTTAAGGGGAGATATTGCTTTATCCTTTTATGGCTTACCTAACTCATTGAATGACATCTTAACAAGCTTTAATTATTCTTCAAATGAAAGCACTTATACATTTAATCCTTTTCAAGGGTTTGATTTAGAAAATGATAATGATGATTCTAATTCTATAGCCATTTCAATTGGTCCAAGCCGTGTTTTATTAGAGGATTTTGAAGAGGATAGTTTCATTTTTAAAGGCTCCCATATGTCAATAAAGGGAGATGGATATATTATTAAGAGTTCAAAAGTAGGCAAGCATTCCTTAAGGCTAGAATATGATTATGAAAAACGTGATGAAAATACTGAAGCCTATTTAATACTTAATGAAAACAAATGGATTAACGAACCACCTGTTAGTATATCAATGTGGGTTTACTCCTACAACTCAGTTGATACTCCATTAAAGGGTAGGCTGACAGATAAACAGGGCAATGAATATACAATTGATTTCACTCAGGATATTAATTGGGTAGGCTGGAAAAAAGTAGAAGCAATGGCTCCCCAAGATAAAAGCCTATACCCCTTAGCACTAACAGACATTTGTTTAGATATACAAGCTGGTGAGTCAGGTGGTGGGGTTATATTACTTGACGGCTTAGAAGCTGTATATGAAGAGGAGCAGTTGATTAACCCAATAAAGAAAGATAATACCCACTTTATACATTATGAAGTTCAACATAATGATACTTTAAATAAAATTAGCTTGAAGTTTTTCAATAATACAGAGTCAATTGAAAAAATAATGCAATTAAATGGATTAGAAAATAGTAAGGATATTCAGCCTGGTAAAATATTATTAATACCCAAGCAATAATTTATATAAAGGAGTGACTCCAATGAAAAGGATAATAGCTATAAGTATAATACTGAATATATTGCTTGCACTAGTATTAGGTAATATAGCCTATGCCAATACAGTTTCAGATTATGAGCAGGGGAGGAATGATGGAAGTGAAATGGGGAAATTTCTAGGTGAAATCTATGGCATGGATGATTATAGTCATGGAAGAAGTAATGATTGGGAAAGGGCTCTCCCAAGTGATAAGTTTATAAAGGAATACTTTAATCTATCAAGGGAGGCTTCTGGCTATAGAACATCCTTTGTACAAAGCTTTAAGTCGGCCTTTAGAGAAGCCTATAAAAGAGGCTTTAGAGACTCCAACCTAGAAATAGGAGAGGTGGATACAGATAGCTCAGGTGTTAATGATGGTATTTTAGTAGGCTCATTAGCAGGTGAATTAGCTGGTAGACAGGACTTTTTAGATAATATAATAAGCAATTGGTCTAAAGCATTACCCTCTGAAAAGGCTATTATTAATGACTATAACCTAAACCGTGAAATAGACTCCTATAAAAATGGTTTTATTGAGGGCTTTGAAAAGGCCTTTAAAACCTACTATATATTAGGCTTCAGAAATGCGAATTTAGAAGAAATTCTCATAGGCTTTGAAAAATCTATTGATACTGATGAATATACTAATATAAACATATTTGGAGGTACTATTTCCACCACCGATAACATAATGACAGTAGAATTTCAAGAAGGAGGCCTTTATAGAGATAATTATATAAAGGTAGAAAAAATTGATTTAGCTGCTATTGACCCCCGACAAATGCTATCTCCAGTAACGGACTCATACCTACTGGCAATTAAAGATGATAGTATAATACCACAGAAGCCATTTAAGCTGAGCTTTAAATACTATGGACCTGATTCTGGGGGGATTTATCAACTGATAGAGGATAAGTGGGTGTATATGCCAAGTCTAATTGTGGATGATGAAATTTACACACAAATTGAGTCCTCAATTTACAGAGGTGGTCGGTATGCTGTTCTCATAAAAAGGGGATATACACCATTAGAGGATATTGAACTGCATTGGGCAGAAAAGGAAATAGACTACTTTCATAGAATGGATTATGTAAAGGGAAATGATGATAACCTATTTCAACCGGATAGTATTATGAAAAGGGGAGAGTTTATTGCTTTACTAGACAACCTTTATAATTGGTCCTTAGAAGAAGAAGTTAATTTAGATAGCTATAAGGATTCTGCAATACTTCATGAATATAAAGAAGCAGTTGAAAAGGCATTATCAAATGGGTACATTTCTGGATATTCTGACAAAACATTAAGGGCCCATATGCCAATTTCCTATCAGGAGGTAGAATGGATACTGCAAAAAGTATTAGAAAATACAGATTTCAAATGGAAGGAAATAGCCGAAGAGCTTGTAATAGAAAAAAATATATACTCTAAGGGTTTAACTAATAATAAAAACTTCATTACAAAGGCAGAGGCAGTCTATCTTTTATTTAAGCTGAGATAATCGGCTTTGTATAGATGGCTGTGCTAAAGGAGGTAATCCATTGATTAAAAATAATTTTAAGCTTTGTATAACATTAATTGTTTTACTATTGTCGGTTAATTTAGGCTTTGCTGCTTATCAGGAGGATAGCTTTAAGGCAAAGCTAATAATAAACTATGGAGAAACCGTTACACAAAGTAATTTGGTTATTTTAGATTTAGAGGTAGTAGAGGAAAATATTAAGGATATTAGTTATGTGAAATTTTCTCTTGATAAAGAAAATTGGATTGGCTATGACAAAAAGGAAAACAAATGGAAGGATGGCTTTACAGGGAGCTATCAAAAATATTATACAGATTTTGACATTGGAGAAATAGAAGGCTTAAAGACCGTATATGTAAAAATAGTTGATAATAAAGGGCAAGACTTTTATACTAGTGGCGAAATAACCTATAGTCCAGAGGAAAACACTCCCGCCGTTAATGAAGCCACACCAGAAGTGACTACTGCTGGTAACCATAAACAATCTGGAAGCAGCTCTAATCCCTATGTTATTTCTAAAAACAATACAGCTATTACCTTAAGTACTGAAAATGTAAAGGTGATTTCCCTATCAATAGACGGAGAAGACTTTACAGAATGGAAGGCTGTATCAAATAAGAAGGAAGACATAGAGGTGGTCTTTGACGGTACTGAGGGTGAAAAGCTTGTATATGTTAGAAGCAGAAATTCTTATGGTATAGAGGGGAATATATATCAAATTCACTTTTTAATAGATAAAACTCCTCCTGATATAAGCATAACAAGTAATTATTATAGACTGGCAGCAGCCGATGGAAGCTTAGATTTTGATTTACATTTATTTGATAGCCTCTCACCATATGTAGATTTTTATGTTGAAGTGTTAGTTAATAATGAGGTCATTAGCCAACAGGGTAAGGTTAAAATGTATATGGAGGAGGAAGCCACCATCAGTAGAGTTTCTATAAGCAATTTACCTAAAGAAGACTTTAAATTAAATATTATAGCTACCGACGAAGCAGGAAACAAAACAACAAAGGCTATTGATATAGAAAGCTATTAAAGCAAAGCCAACCTTTTTTGCACACCTAAGATTTAAAATCTGAGGTGTTTTCTTTTTATTGAGGGAGGGGTAAATAGATAAATACCTATTAATAGTGTTAATTTTAAGTTACTTTAAAATATTTAGTCCTATTTCTAAAGGTATTACAAAAAGGATGTAGAATTGTTATAATTATATTACTTTAGCGGAACAATTATTTAGGGGGTATAAATTCAAATGAAGGTAAAAAATTATATGGAGGATGTAGTAGATAACCTCATTCCAGTATTATTAAAGGAGTTTACTAATATATGTACCTGTGAAAGATGTGTAGCAGACATAAAGGCATTGGCTTTAAATAATTTAAAACCTAAATACGTTGCTACAGTAGAGGGAGAGGTTTACACGAAGGTTAATGAATTATCAGTACAATTTGAAGCAGATTCAATTAGCGCCATTGTTGATGCCATTAACAAGGTAACGAAAAGCCCAAGGCATTTTTAAGTAAAGCTATTCAAAGCTTTAAAAGTATGGTATGATATTATAGGATTTTTAAGAAGGAAGGGTTTAACAGCTGTGGAAAAATATTTAGTTATTCATGGACCAAGCTTAAATCTATTGGGAGCAAGAGAACCACATATTTATGGAAATTTAACCTTAGACGAGATTAATAATAAGCTATACAACGAAGCAGAAAAGTATTCTGTAGAAATGGAAATAGTTCAAAGCAATAGCGAGGGAGAAATAATAGACCTTATCCATAAGAACAGTAACATTATGGGTATAATAATTAATCCAGCAGCCTACACCCACTATAGCTATGCTATACTTGATGCAATAAGAGCCGTAAAAACTCCTGTAGTGGAGGTTCATATTAGCAATATTCATGCTAGAGACAGCTATAGATGTAAATCAGTTACTGCTGAGGCATGCATAGGTATTATAAGTGGTTTTGGTTTTCAAAGCTACATACTTGCCTTTTATAGTCTTTTGGCTAATAATGGTAAAATAGAGTTAGGGGGAAGAATATGAGTAGAATAGAAGGGATTAGAAGCTTATTAAAGGAACTTGATATCGATGGAATTTTATTATTTAAGCCTGAGAACCGCCTTTATTCATCTGGCTTCACTGGAAGCACGGGCTATGCATTAATAACTGAAAATAGTGCTAAATTTCTTACAGATTTTCGATACCTAGAGCAGGCTAAAGAGCAGTGCCCTGACTTTGAAATAGTTGAGATTAGTAGAGTAAAGCCTTTAACTGATGTTTTGAAGGGCTTAAGCATTAAAACACTTGGCTTTGAAGAGGATTTTGTAACCTATAGTCAGTATAATGATTTTTGCCAAAAGCTAGAGGATGTTAAATTAGTTCCATTGGATGGTGGAATTTTAAAGCTACGTTCAGTAAAATCAAAAGAGGAGCTTCAAATAATAGAAAAGGCTGCCGACATAACAGACCTTGCCTTTCAACATATATTAAACTTTATAAAGCCAGGACAAAAGGAAACTGATGTAGCCTTAGAGCTTGAGTACTATATGAAAAAAAATGGTGCCAGTAAAGTTAGCTTCGAGTCTATTGTTGCCTCGGGAAAAAGATCAGCCTTACCCCATGGTGTTGCATCTGAAAAAATAATTGAAGCTGGAGATTTAGTTACACTTGATTTTGGATGTACCTATAAAGGCTATGCCTCAGATATGACTAGAACTTTAATTATTGGAAAAGCTACTGAAAAGCAAAAAGAGATTTATAACATAGTACTGGATGCTCAAATAAAATCTTTAAATGCTGTTAAACCAGGCTTAACTGGAAAAGAGCTAGATAAAGTAGCTAGAGATTACATAACTGATAAGGGCTATGGTGAATATTTTGGACATGGCTTAGGCCACGGTGTTGGTCTGAATGTCCATGAATTACCCCATGTAAATCATATAGGTGATGTACCTATGGAACCAGGCATGGTACTTACTATAGAGCCAGGCATATATTTACCTAATTATGGCGGTGTAAGAATTGAGGACCTTGTTGTGGTTACAGAAAATGGCTTTAGGGTACTATCAAAATCAACCAAAGAGCTAATAGAGCTATAGCTATATTAAATAGCAATTAATATATATACAACTATTGTTTATATTTAATAACATATAAACCAATTAACTTGGAGGGATTATAATGATTTCAGCAGGTGATTTTAGAAAAGGAAACACATTTGAAATGAATGGAGAACCATATGTTGTACTAGACTTCCAGCATGTAAAGCCTGGAAAAGGAGCAGCCTTTGTAAGAACAAAATATAAAAATTTAAAAACAGGCTCAATTAGAGAGGAAGCATTTAACCCAAGTGATAAATTCCCAAGGGCACATATTGAGACAAAGGAAATGCAGTATCTATATAATGATGGAGAGCTATATTATTTTATGGACAATGAAACCTATGAGCAAATTCCATTGACCTTTGCAGAAGTAGAGGATGCCATTAAATTTTTAAAGGAAAATGACAGTGCAACAATTAAGTTTTATCAAGGGAAGCCCTTTCAGGTTGATCCACCAAACTTCGTAGAACTTACAATTGTGGAAACTGAACCTGGTGTTAAAGGAGATACTGCATCAAATGTTACAAAGTCAGCAACCTTAGAAACTGGAGCTGTTATTCAGGTTCCACTGTTTATTAATGAAGGTGACATAGTCCGTGTCGATACACGTGATGGAGAATATATGTCAAGAGCATAAAAACTATGTTTCAAAGTAATACTAAATAAACATAAGAATAAGGAGGAACAAAATGGAGTACTTATATGAAAAGGTAGCATATTTAAAGGGTTTAGCAGATGGATTAGAGCTAAAAGGGTCATCAAAGGAGGGCAAGCTTCTACTTAGTGTGATAGACATACTTGAGGATTATGCAGATGCTATAGTAGAAATAAGCCAAGAGCAAGATGATTTATCAGAATATGTTGAAGCATTAGATGAAGACTTAATGGACGTAGAAGATGAGCTGTTTGAAGAAGATGATTATGATGATTATGATGATTATGATGATGATGAAGATGATGTAGAATTTGCTGAAGTAGAGTGTCCATATTGTGGTGATGAGTTATATGTGGATGAAGACTTATTGGAAGAGGAAGAAGTTGAGGTGGCATGTCCTAAGTGTAATAGAACTATAACAGTTATAGAGGATATTGAATTAGACCACTGTCATGATGATTGCTGTGGACATCACAATCATGAGGATGAAGAATAGTAACGGCATATAAGAAAAAAACTAAGTCAATGATTTTTAATCATTGTCTTAGTTTTTTTTTTGCTTTAAAGAATAATTACGATACTTCGTCAATATTTATTATATATAAGGAGGGACATGTTGTAATGATAAATGCAAATAATTATTTTGTTAATAAAATAGAAGCTTCTCAAATTCCAATAAAGCAGGTGGAGGAGTATTTGTGTCCTGAAGTTAGATGCCATATAAAGGGGTTACCTACTGACTTTAAGGGTGCTATAGAAGAAATAAGATTAAGAGTTAATAAGCCCTTAATGGTCTATGGTAATTATTCAGATTATTTTGTTGGTACCAGTGGACAACTTCTTAAGAATGAATATAATGCTGTAATAACTAATAAAAAAAATATAGAAAACACATTAAATTTTATCTCCAACTACTCAATGTATGCTGTAGAGGAGGAATTAAAAAGAGGATATATTACTATAGAAGGTGGACATAGAATAGGAATAACAGGAAGAATTATTAGGGATGAAAAGGGAATAAAGGCTATGAAGGAGTTTAATGGATTAAACTTTCGAATTTCCAGAGAAAAAAAGGGTGTGTCAGCTGCAATTATTAACTATTTATATGATTTAGGAGAATTCCAAAATACGCTAATTGTATCACCTCCACAGTGTGGTAAAACCACTTTACTAAGGGATATTATTCGCTGTATTAGCAATGGGATACCTCAACAAAAGATAAAGGGAATGAAGGTGGGTGTTGTAGATGAAAGATCAGAAATAGGTGCCAGCTGCCAGGGTATACCTCAAATGGACATTGGAATTAGGACAGACCTGTTGGATAGCTGCCCAAAGGCAGAAGGTATGCTAATGCTAATTCGTGCCATGTCACCACAAGTAATTGCAACAGATGAAATAGGTAAAGAAAGTGATAGCCTAGCAATAGAAGAAGCCTTAAAGGCAGGAATTAAACTAATAACAACTGTACATGGTAAGTCTATTGAGGATATTTCCAGCAAAAAGGTTATAGGAGCTATTGTAAAAAGTAGAATTTTTAAGCGTATTATAATATTGTCCAACAAGAATGATGTTGGAACAATTGAAGCTATTATAGATGGAGATACCATGAAGAACTTATTATCTAAGCCTTTAAAAAACAAGGTGGTGAGTTAATTGCTTATAAAGGTAATATCATCAATAGTAATTATAATCTCCTTTACTCTAATAGGAGGAATACATGCTAATACCTATTCTAATAGAACAAAGCTTTTGAGTCAGCTGCTAATATCACTACAAATGCTTGAAACAGAGATTTCCTACAGTGCAACACCATTACCAATACTGCTTAGTAATATTGGTAAAAAAAGCAAGGAGGATATCGGAAGTATTTTTTTAAAGGCCTCAGAAATCCTGTCAAAAAAGGAAGGCTATACATTCAGCTATTTGTGGAGCATGATATTAGATTCTGAAGGAATGGCTTTAGATTTATATCCCGAGGATTTAGAGATATTTAAGCAGCTTGGAAATAATCTAGGAGCAACTGATATCAATAATCAAATTAAGCATATAAGGTTAATAATGGAGGAGCTTCGTAGAAATCATGAGGATGCTATTATAGCAGAAAAGAGAAATGTAAAGCTATACAAACAGCTGGGTCTATTGGCAGGGTTTGCCATAGCAATAGTACTATTCTAGGGGGGAGCAAAATGATAAATGTAGATTTGATATTTAAAATTGCAGCTATAGGAATAATAGTATCTGTCTTAAATATGGTTTTGAACAAAGCTGGTCGAGAAGAGCAAGCAATGATGACGACACTGGTGGGAATAATAGTTGTTTTGATGATGGTTATAAACCTTGTCAGTGAACTATTCGAAACTGTTAAAGCTATGTTCCAATTATATTAAGGAAGTGATAGTAAATGGAAATATTTCAAATTGTAGCCATAGGAATTATTGCTACAGTGTTAGCAGTTTTAATTAAAAATCAAAAGCCAGAGATTGGCATATATGTAAGTATTGTGACGGGCTTTATTATATTCCTTTTTGTGATAACTAAGCTTCAAGCGGTTTTACAGGTACTGGGTCAATTGGCCAATAAAATAAGTATAGAAGATATATACCTTTCTACAATACTAAAAATTGTTGCAATTGCATATATAGCAGAATTTGGTGCACAAATATGTAAGGATGCAGGTGAAGGGGTAATAGCTTCTAAAATTGAGTTTGCAGGAAAAATATTAATAATGGTTATGGCAGTACCAATATTGGTTACTTTAATGGAGGTTATTATAAATATGGTACCTTAGGATGTGAAAACATGAAAAAAATCATAATTTTAGTCACTATATTAATTAGTATATTTTTAGGGTTTTCTTGGGGAGATTCGGGAGATATAAATCCAGAAAAAATTATTTTAGACCAATTTGACGGATTAGAAACCCAAGAGCTACAGAATATTATGGACGGGATTAATAAAGATTTAAATGAGTATTTACCTAACATTAATTTTCGACAACTAATCGTTAAATTAATAAGAGGTGAAACAACATTATCATTAAATACCATAATAAAGGGGACTATGAACTTTCTATTTAAAGAGGTTATAGCTAATTGGAAGCTGATGACACAAATTATCGTTTTAGCCTCTATTTACGCTATTTTAAGCAATTTACAGAGTGCCTTTGAGAAGGATGTAGTAGGTCAATTGGCACATAATGTATGCTATTTAGTTATAATTACAATTACTATAAGAAGCTTTTTAATTGCAATAGACCTAGGAAAGGATGCAATAGATATGATGGTTAGCTTTATGCAAGCCTTGCTACCTGTACTTCTAGCAGTGCTCTTAGCAATGGGTGGTATTACTACCTCCGCCTTCTTTCATCCTGTTTTACTTGGTGCAATAGGCTTAATAGGCACAATTATTAAAAGCATTATATTACCATTAATATTTTTTTCAGCTGTACTAGCAATTGTTAACAATCTTACAACAAATATACAGGTGTCAAGGCTTGCAGGACTATTAAAGCAAACAGCCGCTGTAATTTTAGGCTTCATATTGACAGCCTTTGTAGGTGTTATTTCAATACAAGGAATAACAGCTGCCACTGTAGATGGGGTTACTATAAGAACAGCTAAATTTGCTGTAGATAAGTTTATACCAATAGTAGGTAGCTTTTTATCAGATGCTATGGATACCGTAATAGGCTGCTCATTACTCTTAAAAAACGCAGTAGGAGCTATTGGATTAATAGCTATATTTTTAATCTGCCTTTCGCCTATGATTAAAATATTAGCTTTAATAATTATTTACAAGGTATGTGCAGCTGTGATAGAGCCAATAGCAAATAGTCAACTGGTGGACTGCCTAAATAAAATGAGCAACTCTTTAATACTTCTTTTTGCAACCGTATCATCGGTGGCAATAATGTTTTTCATTACAATTACGATTATAGTAGGGGCAGGTAATATAACCCTAATGATGAGGTGATAAAATGGATTTATTTAGGCAATGGATCATTAGAATTTTATCAGTAATTATATTTGTTACCTTTGTAGATATAATTCTACCTAATTCTAATTATAGAAGATACATAAATGTAGTAGTTGGGCTATTAGTTATGCTTATTATTTTAAAGCCATTAATGGGTTTAATGAGTGAGGGCATGGCTTTAGGGGACGGTATTCTAAAAAATAATAATGAAATTCAGCTTAAAACAACACAAAACAGAGTAAATAATCTTCAGCTTAATAATAATGAAAGCATTATAATGCTTTACAAAAACAATTTAAAATCACAAATGCAAAACAGAATAGAAAAGCAATTGGGCTTTAAGGTTCATGACATACATTTAGAGATAGAAGAAGAAAATGATAACTTTGGTGCAATTAATGGCTTGACTATAATACTAGATGAGAATAAAGAGGAACAGTACTTAAATGAGGAAATAGAAGAGGTTGAAGTTAACGTATCAATTTCTGAAGACAGTAATAAATTTAAAAGCAATAGCATAATGTTAGGTAATGAAGGAGAAGAAATAAAAAAGGATTTTAGTAGCTTTTATGAGATTTCAGAGGAAAAAATCAGCATTTCTGTACTTAAGAATAATTAACGGGGAGGAACTAAAATGGAAAAGTGGAGAGATTCATTTAAAAAACTATTGTCAAAAAAATATGTTGCTAACTTAATAGTCCTTATTGCAGCAGCAATTATGGTATTAATAATATCAGGGGACTTTAGCTTTAAAGCTACCCCCTCTAAAAACATAAATCATAATTCCCTTGAGGACACCCTAGTAGAGGAAGTAAATTCTAACAAAACAGAAGAGGATATAGTTGAGGCAAGATTAAAAAAAATACTTGAAGCTATTAGAGGAGCAGGAAATATAGAGGTAATGGTGACCTTTGAAATGGGATCAGAAATTATACCTGCTTTTAACACTACTAAATCAACAGATACCACAGAAGAAAGGGATTCAAATGGTGGAACAAGGGTGGTTATTTCAAATAATACTACAGAGTCTATTGCAACAACTAATCATAACAGTGGAAATAACCCTTTAGTTATAAAGGAAATAAAGCCCCAAATAAAGGGAGTTATTGTTGTAGCTGAGGGTGCTGATGATTTAAAGGTTAAGTCACAACTATATGAAGCAGTAAAAACTGTACTTCAAATACCAGGGCATCGAGTTGAAATTTACCCAATGAATTAGAGGAGGCGTTAACATGAAAATTGGTGGAGTTAGGAGAAAAAACTTTGTAATCTTCTCACTTGTATTAATTCTAGGCTTGATAGGCTACATAAATTATAGCTTGAATAAGCAATCTTTACTTCAAACCTCCAGTGAGCTAGAGGGCTATGAACTAATGATGATGGAGGTCAACAAAGGAGATGTGGAATTAGGCATTGAAGAAGGCGAAGAAGGTGACCTAGTAAGCAGTAATGTTGAGGAAGTAAATGTGGAGGACACAATTATAGTTGATAGTCTAGGTGATGACCCCTTAAACATTGCAGAAGAAACCAGTGCAGAAATATCAAAGATAATAACTAGTAAAGAAAATATGCAAAGCAGTGCCTATTTTATTGAAGGTAGGCTAGAGCGTGATAAAAAGAGAAGTGAATTGGTTAGTCATTTAGATGGAATAATAAGTAGTCAGCATACAACTGAAGAATATAGAAATCAAGCCCAAAATATGAAGCTATCTATAATAACAAATTCTGAAAAGGAAATGCTAATAGAAAAAATGATTGTTGCTAAGGGATTCAATGATGTAATTGTCTATTTAAGTGATAACTCAATTAATATTGTTGTACAAAGTGAAGGATTGGTTCAACAGGAGGTAGCACAAATAGTTGATATTGTAACAAGAGAAACAGATATTGCTATGGATAATATAATTATTATGGAAAAGGAATGAACTGTTTGTCAATTTTAAAGGAATTTGTTATAATAGGTCTAGAATAATTGACATTCAGGGGGTGAAGTAATGGAAGCAGTACAAAGACTAGATAATGGCGAAATAAAAATTGCTGATGAGGTTATAGCAACAATTGCTGGCTTAGCAGCAACCGATATAAAGGGTGTTGCCGGTATGAGTGGTGATATAGTCGGAGATATAGCAGAAATATTAGGAAAAAGAAACTTATCAAAGGGTGTTAAGGTTGATATAGATGAAAAGGGTGCAAAAATAGATTTATACTTAATTGTAGAGTATGGAACAAGGATACCAGATGTAGCATGGCAAACACAAGACAAAGTAAAAGCATCAATACAAAATATGACAAATTTAAATGTTTTAGAGGTTAATATACATATTCAGGGAGTAAGATTCCCAAAAGAGAAGGAAGAAGAAAAAAAGCCACAGAATACACAGAATACAAAGTAATATAATAAACCCTCTTACTAAGAGGGTTTATTTAGGTTATAATTAAGCCCTAAAGTGGGACAATCTATAAAGAAAACTTTTGATTTTAAATATGTTTGGTTAAAACTAGAGATGTTATCTAACAATAATAGTATTAAACTCTATATAAGGAGGTAGGAGTTCTTTGAAAAGAAAAGAAGCTAGGGAGCTATGCATGAAGGTATTGTTTGAAATGAGTATACATAATGAATATGAAAAGAAGCTTGTAGATTATCACCTACAGGATGAATCAATAGGGGAGCAAAAACATTATATAGAAGAGCTGATAGAGAAGGCTATAAGCAATTTAGAAGAAATAAATAGCACTATTGATGCTTTTTCAAATAGCTGGAAACTAAGCAGAATTGCTAAGGTAGATTTGGCAATACTACGGCTTGCAATAGCAGAGATATTATATTTAGAAGATATTCCATATGCTGTTTCAATTAATGAGGCTGTTGAGCTAGCTAAAAAATATAGCTCTAATGAAGCTGATTCATACATAAATGGTATTCTTGGTAAATTAGTTGAAGCTAAGGGTATAAAGAATAATGAATAAAAGTGGTTATATTCTAGGGATAGATACCAGTAACTATACCACCTCCTTGTCATTAGTAGACTTAATGGGTAATTTAGTAGATGATATAAGGATGATGCTGCCTGTTGAATTAGGAAATGTGGGCTTACGTCAATCAGATGCTTTATTTCACCATATAAAAAATATTCCCCAGGCTTCAAAACCCTTAATGGATAATATAAAGCTTAAGGGAGAATTAGTAGCTATAGCAGCAGCAACTACCCCTAGACCGGTTAAGGATTCATATATGCCAGTGTTTATGGCTGCAAAATCCTATGGAGAAACAATTGCAAATATACTTCAAATACCATTTTATGAGTTTAGTCACCAAGAGGGGCATATTGAAGCAGGAATATGGTCAATAGATAGGAAAGTAAACAAAGAGTTTATGGTTTTACATATATCAGGAGGCACAACTGAGCTTCTTAAGGTTGATAAGACCAATAGTGGTTATAATATTGAAATAGCTGGAGGTACAAGTGATTTAAGTGCAGGACAATTTATTGATAGAATAGGAGTAAAGCTTGGTTTACCCTTTCCAGCAGGGCCCACTCTTGAGGAGCTTGCATTAAAATGGAGGGGCAACTCTATAGAAATACCTGTTTCTGTTAAACAAACAGAAGTAAGCTTCTCAGGACCCGAAACATTTTTACGTAGAAAAATCAATGAAATAAAGAGTAAAGAACAGATAGCCTATTCAGTATTCAGCTGTATAGGCAGCTCCCTATCAAAGCTAATAATTAATGGATTTAATAAATATCCATTAGAGGATATAATTATTGTTGGTGGTGTTGCAGCAAATAGTCAAATAAAATCCCTTATTAAGGGAGCTAAAAAGCTTCAAAACATAAATATACATTTTGCAGATTCAAGGTATTGCTCTGATAATGCCGTAGGAATTGCAATCTTAGGCTTAAATAATTACTTAAGGAGGAATAAAGTCTAATGGCAAAAATTATTGATGGAAAAGTTATTTCTAAGGATATAAGAGAGGATATTAGCAAACATGTTAGTGATTTAAAGGAAAAGCATAATATAACTCCAGGCTTAGCTGTTGTAATTGTGGGAAACGATCCCGCCTCCCACACCTATGTAGGAATGAAGGAAAAGGCATGTACTTCAGTTGGAATGTATTCAGAGGTACACCGTTTACCCGAAGAAACCACACAGGAGCAGCTACTACATTTAATTAATAGGCTTAATGGAGATACCAAAATCCATGGTATTCTTGTACAGGTGCCTCTACCTAAGGGTATTAATGAAAATATAGTAAACTCCCACATAATACCTGAGAAGGATGTAGATGGTTTTCATGCCATAAATACAGGGAATTTATTATTAGGAGAGGATACTATTGTTCCCTGCACACCAAAGGGTATTATTGAGCTTATAAAATCAACTGGGGCTAGTATTAGCGGTAAAAATGCTGTTGTTATCGGAAGAAGCAACATTGTAGGTAAGCCTGCTGCTGTACTACTTTTACAGGAAAATGCAACAGTTACAATTTGTCACTCTAAAACAAATAATTTAAAGGAGCATATTCTTAATGCAGATATAGTTGTTGCTGCAGTAGGAAAACCAGAGCTTATAAAGGGAGACATGATTAAGCCAGGGGCCATTGTAATCGATGCAGGTACTACAGTTGTTGATGGTAAATTAATAGGTGATGTTGAGTTTTCTAAAGCCAGTGGGGTAGCTTCATATATTACACCAGTACCAGGTGGAGTTGGTCCAATGACAATAGCTATGCTCTTGAAAAATACATTGGAGGCTGCAAAGAAAAAATGCAAATAAAGGTGTTAACTGTCTCAGAGGTAAATTCCTATATTAAGAGAATCATAACTGCTGACCCGATTTTATATAATATTAGGGTTAAGGGTGAAATATCTAACTATAAATTACATAGTAGTGGACATGCTTACTTTACCCTTAAGGATCAGAATAGTAGAATACGCTGTGTTATGTTTAAGAATAATACTCAGCTTTTGAAGTTTGATTTAGAAGAGGGAATGGAGGTTAATATAAAAGGATATATATCCATTTATGAAAGAGATGGACAATATCAGTTATATGTTAATGACCTAGAGCCCTCTGGTATTGGTTCATTATACAAGGCTTTTCAACAATTAAAGGAACGCCTTGATAAAGAAGGTCTATTTGATAAGAATAAAAAGAAGCCAATTCCCTTTATATCCAAAAAAATTGCAGTTATAACCTCCCCTACAGGCTCAGTTATAAAGGATATACTATCGGTTATAGATAGACGTTTTCCGCAGGTTCATATACTTCTATACCCTGTGGCAGTACAGGGAGAAGAGTCTGCAGTTAAAATCAGCAATGCAATTTCAATGGCAAATAGAAATGAAGCCATAGATTTGATAATATTAGCTAGAGGTGGAGGATCAATAGAAGAACTTTGGTCCTTTAACGAAGAGATAGTAGCTAGAGCCATTTATAATAGCAGTATACCAATTATCTCTGCTGTTGGACATGAAACTGATTATACTATTTCCGATTTTGTAGCAGATTTAAGGGCACCTACACCATCAGCAGCAGCTGAATTAGCCCTACCAGATTATAAGGAGGTTAAAGGATACTTATTGACATTATCCCAAAAACTAATATATCTACTGGATTCTAAAATATATACTTTAAGGGAGAAGCTGGAAGCCTTTCAAAATAGCTATCCAGTAAAATATCCCTATCATCATATAAATAACTACCGCCAGGAGTTAGATAAAAATACAGAAAATCTAATGAAGGCAATTGAAAGTAATAAGAATAGTAAAAGAGAATACCTTTTCTATTTAGGTGAGAAATTGAATAGCCTAAGTCCATTATCCATACTAACTAGAGGTTATTCATTGGCTACCAATGAAAAGGGGCAGGTATTAAGTAGCGTGTCAATGTTTAAGCTCCAAGACTCTATAAAGCTAACAGTAAAGGATGGCACTATTAAATGTAGAGTTACGGATGTTTTAAAGGAGGATTAATGAACTGATGAAAAAAGGGTTTGAAGAGGCTATTAAAGAACTGGAATCAATAATTACTAATCTTGAAAATAGAGAATTGAGCTTAGAGGAATCCTTAAAATTATTTAAAGAGGGTGTTGATTTATATCAATATTGCAATAATCAGTTAGATAAGGCAGAGAAAAAAATATCTATGATTATTGACGAAAATGGAATTCTAAAGGAAGTTCCCTTTCAAAAAAAGGAGGAGGAATAATGGAATTTCAACAGCAGTTTAAGGAGTATATTAAAAGGGTAAATAATAAATTAGAGTTTTATTTATCTATTAAAGAGGGTAAGAATAAAAGACTTTTTCAAGCAATGGGCTATAGTGTGTTTGCAGGTGGTAAAAGACTCAGACCAGTTCTTTCCCTGTCGGCCTATGATATGTTTAGTGATGATACTGAGGCTGTGCTACCTTATGCCTGTGGTATAGAAATGATTCATACCTACTCATTAATCCATGACGATTTACCTGCTATGGACGATGACGACTTTAGGAGAAATAAACCAACTAATCATAAGGTTTTTGGAGAAGGCACTGCAATTTTAGCAGGTGATGGACTTTTAAACTATGCCTTTGAGGTTATGCTACAGGATGCACTATTACGTAATAATGGTAAATATTACAGTTCTATATATGAAATTATAAAGGCAGCTGGAGTAAACGGTATGATAGGGGGACAATTAGTTGATTTAGAAAGCGAAGGGGTATCTATTGACGGCGAAACCTTAGACTATATTCACCTTAACAAAACCGCAGCTTTAATAATAGCCTCTTTAAAGGTTGGAGCAATAATTGGAGATGGAAATATAGCAGATATAAAAAACATGGAGATAGTGGGAAAGAATTTAGGACTAGCCTTCCAGATAAGGGACGATATACTTGATATTATAGGTAGTAAGGATAAGCTAGGTAAGGACATTGGTAGCGATGAAAATAATAATAAATCCACATATCCATCTATATATGGATTAGAGTACTCTAAGAATAAAGTAAAGGCATTAACTGGAGAAGTGAAGGAAATACTTCAAGGCTATGGAAAAAAAGCTGATTTTCTGAGAAGCTTAAGCCTGCACTTAATGGAACGTGAGTATTAAAGTAAGGAGGAAAATTCTTTGATTCAATCTATTGGCAACAACAGAGTATTATTAATATCGTTATTAGCTTGGTTTATCGCACAGACATTAAAGGTAATTTATACATTTGTTGTTGATAAACACTTTAATGCTTGGAGATTTGTTGGTTCAGGAGGTATGCCCAGTTCACATTCTGCCTTTGTAATGAGCTTATCTACATCAATTGGATTAATCCATGGATGGGACTCAAGCATATTTGCCCTTTCAATTTGCTTTTCCCTAATAGTTATGTATGACGCGGCAGGAGTAAGAAGGGCAGTAGGAAAACAGGCCATAATTCTTAATAAGATTATTGAGAATCTTCATAAGAAAAAGGAGAAAAAGGAAACAGAGCAAAGATTAAAGGAGCTAATTGGGCATACACCAATAGAAGTGGTGGCAGGTGCTTTCTTAGGTGTTATTATTGCTTATTTAATGGTTTGATACACCTATCTTATTATGCTATAATTCATCTATAATATGATAATTAATAGTAGTGGTACAGTATTCTAGTCAATCGAGCTAGCTGGGAAGACGGGGCTAAAAATCCGTTGAAGGGCACATCGATGAAGTTCTTTGTTCTGGCTGCCGACGCCCAGTCGGGGGTCATTTCAGGGAGTAAGGAGATGGGGGCGATCCACAATGGCATGTGGGCGTTGACCCTCACTTCGTGGAGACCAGCTTTATCCTGTGATAAAGTGGGGGAAACCTATAGCTTTCAAAAAAATAACTATAGTGTAGCCTGCCTTGAGTGGGTTAGGTGGATAAGAAGATCAGGTTTTGGAAAAAAGGGCCCTTTGGAAAAAATCATTGCTACTTGAAACCTACTCTGCAAAAGAGGCTAATAGCTAGTTAGATTGTTGAGGAAAACTCCTAGACTGTTCTATTGAAGTATATAAAGGATTACAGTGCGGACTAAGTGGTAATCCAGTCCTGCTTTTGGTGACAAGGTAGAAGTTAGTTTAAAGGGAAACCGCTGCTATGGCGACATGCAGTACTAATTTGGGAAATCCAACTGGACCTAAGCCGTAAAATTTACTTTATATATTACCACTACGATTTTAATAAATATGCTGATAGTGTAGCTATCAGCTTTCTATTTATGCAGATATTTATTTTAACTTTTTATTTTTGTTTATTTTTGGTATGATGTTTATTAACAAATAATAAATGGTGAAAATATATGGAGGGATATTTTTGTCCAGTGACAGTAAAGATATTAAAGTAATGAAAAAAGGTAGTAAAGGGACTAATGAAATGAATGGATTATGGAAAAAATATAACTTAAAATGGGTGCTATTAATCTCAGTATGGACATTTTTACTAACGATTGTGTTTAGTGTTTTATCAGAGGTAATATTAACAAACACATCTGTTATATTTGCATTTCTAATTCTGTTAATCATAATCTTTATTGGTGTTTTTAGTGATATGGTTGGTATAGCAGTGGCTGCCTCAGATGCAAAGCCCTTTCATGCAATGGCTGCCGACAAGGTAAACGGGTCTAAAATAGCAATTAAGCTGGTTAAAAATGCAAGTGTAGTATCAAGCTTTTGCAACGATGTAATTGGTGACATTTGCGGTATTGTAAGTGGTGTTGCAGGTGCCAGCATTGTTATTCAGCTACCCTTTAATGATGCCTTTACAAAAGCTATTATAACAATTATACTGACGGGATTTGTGGCCTCCTTAACTGTAGGAGGCAAAGCAGTAGGGAAAACCATTGCTATAAAGCAGTGGCAAATAATAGTTTTTCAAGTGGCAAAACTGCTATTCATAATATATGATAAATTAGGAATTGATGTTTTACCTGAAGCAAACGGAAAAAATAAGAAAGAGAGATGATATAGTGTATACGTATCTATCTAAAATTAGTAGTCCAGAAGACTTAAAACAGCTGAAGGAAAATGAAATAGAATTATTAGCACAGGAAATAAGGTGCTTTTTAATAGATTCAGTTTCAAAAACTGGAGGTCATCTTGCTTCAAATCTAGGGGTTGTAGAGTTAACTCTAGCCCTACATATGATGTTTGATAGTCCTAAGGATAAGCTTATTTGGGATGTAGGCCATCAAAGCTATATTCATAAAATTATATGTGGGAGAAAAGAGGCTTTCGCATCCCTAAGACAGTATAAAGGCTTAAGTGGTTTTCCAAAAAGAGTTGAAAGCCCCCATGATCATTTTGAAACTGGTCATAGTAGCACATCAATATCAGCCGCATTAGGAATGGCCTTTGCCAGAGACCTAAAGAAGGAGAGCTTTTCGATAGTAGCAGTAATAGGTGATGGTGCCTTAACAGGGGGCATGGCCTTTGAAGCATTAAATCATGCTGGTCAAAGCAAGAAAAATATTACCGTAGTTTTAAATGATAATGAGATGTCTATATCCCATAATGTGGGCGGATTATCTGATTATTTAAATAGAATTAGAACTACTCCAATATATTCAAAGGTTAAAGGAGATATGGAGCATATTCTAAGTAATATACCTGCCATTGGCAAAAGTGTAGTAAAAACTGCTGAAAAGGCAAAGGATTGCATTAAATATTTCTTTGTCCCGGGAGTATTGTTTGAGGAGCTTGGCTTTACCTATATTGGACCTATAGATGGACATAATTTTCAAGCCATGTGTAAAGCATTAAAGCAATGCAAAAACATTAGTGGGCCAGTGCTATTACATGTATTAACTAAAAAGGGCAAAGGCTATAAGCCGGCAGAAACCTTTCCCGATGAATACCACGGTGTTAGTCCCTTTAAGGTGGACTCAGGAAAACCAGTAGCTAAAGCCTCAAAGATTAGTTTTTCAGATGTTGCAGGAGCTGCTTTAGTAGAAAAAGCAGAAGAAAACCCCAAAATAGTAGCTATAACTGCTGCAATGCCTTCTGGAACTGGGTTATCCACTTTTGCAGAAAAATTTCCTGACAGATTTTTTGATGTTGGTATTGCAGAACAACATGCAGTAACATTGGCGGCAGGCTTTGCAGCAGAAGGATATAAGCCCTTTTTTCCAGTGTATTCTACTTTTCTACAAAGAGGCTTTGATCAAGTAATACATGATGTTTGTATTCAAAGCTTACCTGTTACATTACTACTAGACAGAGCTGGGGTAGTGGGGAATGATGGAGAAACCCATCATGGGGTATTTGATATATCCTTTTTATCCTGTATACCTAACCTCACCTTTATGGCGCCAAAAGATGGTAATGAGCTTAAGCAAATGATAGATTATGCTGTCAATAGTAATGGACCAGTTGCTATAAGATACCCTAGGGGTAATACAGATGTAATAGAGACTGACAACTCTAAGGAAATAGCTACAGGTAGAGGTGAGATAGTCTATGAAGCAGGTAAAGACGCCTTAATTATTGCATTAGGACCCATGTGCCAAAGGGCATTAGAGGCATGCAAGCAATTGGAGGAAAGGGGCATATTTTGTACCATACTAAATCCACGATTTATTAAGCCGATGGATGAGTTTTTGATTTTACAATATGTAAGTAAATGCAAAAGGGTTTATACTATTGAAGACCATGTGAAGCATGGAGGCTTTGGTAGTCAGGTGGTAAACCTATTAAATGACCATAATATTATGAAGGAAGTTACAATATTAGCATATCCCGATGTTTTTATTGAGCATGGAGACATAAATACTATTATGGAGGTTTATGGCTTAAGTAGTCAACAACTATTTAATATAATTGATAAGGACTTTGCAGGAAAAAAGTCAAGAATTGCAATGACAAGATAAATATGGGAGTTATATATGAGTGAAAAAATGCGATTAGATCAGTTTTTGTTTCAAGAAGGATATTTTGATAGTAGAGAAAAGGCTAGAAGATCAATTATGGCGGGGGTAGTATTTGTTGATAATCAAAAAATAGACAAGCCTGGTACAAAAATCTCTATAGCTTCAAATATCTATATAAAAGAAAATCCTATACCCTATGTCAGTAGAGGTGGATTAAAGCTTGAAAAGGCTTTAAAAGAGTTCAACATCACTTTAAATGATAATGTATGTATTGATATTGGAGCTTCAACAGGTGGCTTTACAGATTGCATGCTAAAAAACGGTGCAATAAAAGTGTTTTCTATAGATGTTGGCTATGGGCAATTAGATTGGAGGCTACGGCAAGATCCTAGAGTTACTTGCATGGAGAGAACCAATATAAGATATGTAGAAGCCTCAATGCTTGATGGAATAAAGCCAGATTTTGCTTCTATAGATGTATCCTTTATTTCATTAAAGCTAGTATTACCCGTAGTAAAAAATCTATTGAAAGAAAATGCTGAAATTGTTGCCTTAATAAAACCACAATTTGAGGCAGGTAAAGAAAAGGTCGGTAAAAAAGGTGTTGTAAGAGATATTGAGGTTCATAAAGAGGTGGTAAAAAATATTGTTGATTTTACACAAGACATAGGCCTATCAGTTTTAGGACTTTCCTTTTCCCCAATAAAGGGCCCAGAAGGTAATATTGAATATCTACTATACATAAAAAACACCTATAATATAGATTTATGCTTTTCAAAGGATAAGATTAATAGCATTATTGAAAAATCCCATAGGGATTTGTAAAGGTAGCATAATTAATAACATTAACTATATGTTTGTATTAATTAAGCCAGTATATTTCAAATATACTGGCTTTAGTTATTTTTAAATATTATTGTTGGGCATATACAGTGATTTAACATACATATAACCTGTATCACAACTCTTCTTATATACAAATGAATTTGATAATAAACCTATAAACTGTCCTTCGCATAGTATTTTTATTTCACCCTCTATACTGGTAATAACTTGATAACCTTTAGCATTTGTATATTTATGTCCTATTATAATATCTGATGAATTCAAAAAAGCTAATTCACCATATGAGCAATAATTACCTTCTTCATCAAATTCTACGAACTCATTTAAGGTTATTGCTTCTCTAGTCTTTAGGTTATATTTTTTTATATATCTTTTATTATTTACAATGTCTTCGTATAAAACCCACTCTTTATATATGTCTACAATTTTAAAAGCCTTATCTTCTAACCCTTCAACTTTACTCATATTTCTATCATCACTTAACAAATAGACACTCTTATCTACATGATAATCCATCTCATACCATTGTGTTCGCTTTTGCAAATATATCCCTCTATCTGTCCACTTAATTAAAAATAATGGTTCATCATATTCAAAGAAAATTTCTTCTTCACCAGTTTCTGTATCTACTAAAATAATTTGTGTTTTTTCTTCATTATATAAGAACTTTGTTGCAATGAACTCTTTACCCGAAGGAGATATTTTCACATAAAAATATTTATTTTTTTCCTCTAACATAAAGGTATCTTTTGAATATAATAATTTACCATCTTTGAAAACATGAACATTATCACCATAAGTATCATTTAAAACAGAGTAAACCCCTGAACTGCTCCAACTTTTAGATACAAACTCTTTACATTCAACATCTAGTAATCTATATTCGCTCTCAACTTGGTCATTAATTTTTAATTCCTCAGGGTTTAGTTCTGGATTACTACTCTTTGTAGACTCATTATATGGAGTGTTACAACCTGTAAAGAATAATACGATAATAATAAATAGCAAAACATTGCTTAGTTTAAACATTAACCCTCCACCTTTTCTTATTTACTAGAATAAACTTTAGATAAATAGTTATGATTAGTAGATAACAGTTTGTTAACTACTTGTAAGTATATTATCAACATAAATGGAACATTTATATAATTTTACCACATATTAAAAGGAAGTGATACTTTTAAAGTAAATGCTGGTAGAACATCTATATAAAAACTATTATATGTTGAAAATTTTTTAGAGCATGTCAAGAAAATATAAAGGATATTGTAGATTAATGAAGAATAATAAAAATACATAGAAATGCATATGCTTAAATTATTTGGGGGTAAAGAGTTTTAAACTGAACTAGGGAGGGATATCATGAAGTACACAAGACACGCTAAAATCTTAGAAATAATTGACAATAAGGAAATAGAAACTCAAGAAGAATTATCAGAAGAATTAAGAAAAATAGGATTAAATGTTACTCAAGCAACTGTTTCAAGAGATATTAAGGAGTTAAGATTAATTAAGGTCTTATCTAAAACAGGAAAATATAAGTATGCTACTTTAAAGAGTCAAGACTCTGTTTTATCCGATAGACTCATTAGATTATTTAAAGATTCAATACTTTCAATAGAACATTCTGGGAACTTACTTGTATTGAAAACGATTCCAGCTGCGGCACAGGCAGCCGCATCTGCTATTGATGCTGCAGGCTTCGAAGGCGTTGTAGGAACAGTGGCTGGAGATGATACAATCTTTGTTTTAATTAGAGAGAATTCTAATATGGAAGAGGTAAAGGACAAGTTTAGAAAGCTTATGAAGTGAGGGGGCAACTTATGCTATTAGAGCTGGAGGTTAAAAATTTTGCACTTATTGATAAATTACATCTTCAGTTTGAGAATGGATTGAACATACTAACGGGTGAAACGGGGGCAGGTAAATCTATTATCATTGATGCTGTTAATATGGCAATAGGTGAAAGGGCAGACAGGGAATTTGTAAGAAGGGGAGAAAATAAATCTACTATACAGGCAATTTTTAATACTGAAGACACCGATGGCTTTAGAGAATTATTTATATCCCAGGGTATTGAATGGGAAGATGATGGAAATATAATAGTTACTAGAGAAATATATGCAAATGGTAGAAGTATTGCTCGTGTTAATGGCACTATTGTAACACAGGGTTTTTTAAAAACCATCACTGAAAAATTAATTGACATTCATGGTCAGCACCAACACCAATCCCTGTTGAATTCAAATCATCATATAGATATGCTAGATGCATATGGTGGAAAAGAAATAGAGGGAATACGAAGAGCTATAGAAGAAAAATATAAAAAGCTAACAAGTTTAAAAAATAGATTACAGAGTATTTGCGGAAATGAGATGGAAAGAGAAAGAAAAATAGATTTACTTAAATTTCAAGTTGAAGAGATTAACTCTGCAAACCTTAATGTAGATGAAGAAGAGAGGCTTTTAAAGGAAAGGAACCTGCTTGTAAATAGTGAAAAAATATTTAATACCTTAGCAAATACCTATGAAGGCTTATATGAGGGTAGTGGTTTTCCAGCTGTTACAGAAGTAATTTCTAAAAGTGTTATGCAGCTTAGTAATATTATAGATGTTGATGAAAGGCTTAATTATTTTTTTCAATGCCTTGAAGAGGTTCAGTATAAGCTTGAAGATTTATCACGTGATATTAGGGATTACAGGGATACCATAGAGTTTAACCCTCAAGCAATTGATGAAATAGAGGGTAGATTAGACTTAATAAATGGCTTGAAAAGAAAGTATGGCACATCTATAGCTCAAATACTTGAATATAAAAATAAAACTCAAGAGGAGCTAAATATCCTTATAAATAGTGAGGAAGAAATCAATACTATACAAGAAGAAATTAATAATATTAATAATGAGCTAGAAATCCTATCATTAAGCCTAAGTGAAAAGAGACAAAAGACTGCCTTGTTGTTAGAGGAGGGGCTAACAAATATTTTATCAGATCTTAACATGAAGAATGTATCCTTTAAAGTTGATATTAATCAACTAACAGACACAAAGGGTAGCTTTAAATTTTCTAGCAAAGGTATAGACTCGGTGGAGTTTCTGATTTCTCCAAATTTAGGAGAACCAATGAAGCAATTATCAAAAATTGCATCAGGTGGAGAAATGTCCAGAATTATGCTGGCTCTTAAAAGGATTTTAGCAGATATTGACAAGATAGGAACATTAGTGTTTGACGAAATTGACACAGGGATAAGTGGACATACAGCCCATATTGTCTCAGAAAAGCTTTATGAAATCTCAAAAACCCATCAGGTTATTTGTATCACCCACTTGCCACAAATTGCTGCAATGGGGAAGGCTCATTTCTTAATTAATAAAACAGAGGAAGAGGGTACAACTAAAACATTTGTTGAAAAATTAGATTATAATAGCAGAATAAAAGAGGTAGGCAGATTATTAGGAGGACAATTAACCGATATAACCCTAAAGCATGCTAAGGAAATGATAAAGCAAGGAAGCTTGAAAAGAATTTAAAACTTTTCAAGCTTTTTAAAATATATCCAAAACAGGATAAAGCTGTTATCTTTATAATTATTTATATATAATAATCACTCTACTAAAAAGCCAAATTAAAGTTAGCTTATATTTTTAATTGGCTCCAAAGGAGAGTGATAAAATGAAGACTTATAGTAGGCTATTTAAAAGTGCTTTAGCCACTTTGCTAATAATATTTTTATTTTATGCTTTGGTATTCGAAATAAGAAATAATCTACCCACAGAATACAATATTCAAATAGGCGAGTCCCATACAATAAATACTACATTTCCGTTTTTCTTATCCTTTGACGAAACAATAGCAGATATAGTTGAAATTAAAACCATAAATAATGAAGCCAGTAATTTTCTAAGCAATGAAATTCAGTTAAAATCATTAGAAAAAGGAACCAAAGAATTAAGATATAATATATTTGGATTAATTCCATATAAAACAGTTAGAGTAAATGTAGTACCAAAAACCTATCTATACCCTGGAGGGCAATCCATAGGTGTCAGGCTTAATACAGAAGGAGTTTTAATAGTAGGTATTGCAGAAATTCAAGACAATATGGGTGTAAGGCATAATTTAGCAGAAGGTAATGGTATACGAATAGGCGACTCATTGATGGCAATAAATGGAGAGGCGGTTGAAAATAAGTACCACGTAATTGAGCTACTTCAAAATAGTAATGGAGAGGAAGTTAAGCTTACAATTAAAAGAGACGATAAATACTTTGATACTACAATTAAACCAGTAAAGTCAGTAGATGATGAAAAATATAAGCTAGGTTTTTGGGTAAGAGATAAAACTGCAGGTGTTGGAACATTAACTTTTTTTCATGAGGAAAGCAAAAAATTTGGTGCATTAGGTCACGCAATAACTGATATTGAAACAGGAAAAATACTCTCAGTTAAGGATGGAGAAATAATAAAATCTAAAGTAGTATCAATACAGGAGGGTAAAAAAGGTAGACCTGGTGAAATTCGAGGATTGTTTTACGAGCTTGATAAACCATTAGGAAAGCTGTATATAAACTCAATACACGGAATCTATGGTGAGTTAATTAATAATATATCTAACAATGAATATTTAAAGCCCCTTGAAATAGCATATCAACATGAAATAACAGAGGGCCCAGCTTATATTTTAACTACATTAGATGATAATAAAGTTGAAAAGTATAGTATAGAAATTGTAAAAATAAATAATCAATCTAAAGCCAACACAAAGAGCATGATTATAAGAGTTACTGACCCTAAGCTGCTAGAAAAGACAGGAGGAATAGTGCAAGGTATGAGTGGAAGTCCAATTATTCAGAAGGGTAAACTTGTGGGGGCTGTAACCCATGTTCTGATAAATGATCCTACAAGCGGATATGGTATTTTTATACAGTGGATGGTGGATGAATCGGGAATATTCGATAAATATCAATAAAAATTTCAAGTGAAAATGTAAAAATTAAATGAATTTATAACAAATTTGATGAGCGAAAATATAATAATAATTTTTATACTGGGAAGGAATAACATTTCATTTGTCGAATTTGTAAATTAATTCAACTATTCTTAATAAATGTTGGTACAGGGGGGATACTTTTGAAAAATGATAGAATTAAGGTTTTAATTGCCGATGACAATGAAGATTTCTGTGATATTTTGAGTGAGTATTTAGAAAGACAGCAGGATATTGAAGTTGTTGGCATAGCTAAGGATGGTATTGAGGCTGTAGAATTAATACCAGAAACTTCGCCTGATATAGTGGTATTAGACATAATTATGCCACATCTAGACGGGCTTGGTGTATTGGAACAATTGAATGAGAGCAAATTAGAGGTTTTTCCCAAAATTATTATTTTATCTGCTGTAGGGCAGGATAAAATTACTCAAAGAGCTATTGGTTTAGGAGCAGATTATTATGTTATAAAGCCATTTGACTTTGAAGTGTTTATTGAAAGGATAAGACAGATGGTAAAGGGCTCTGGTTCTTCAGAAAGGAAGAGACCACAAAAACCTCTACAAAAAACACTTGTTAATAACAACAGAAGCTTAGAAGCAGACATAACTAATATAATACATGAGATTGGCGTTCCTGCACATATAAAGGGGTATTTATATTTAAGGGAAGCTATAACAATGGTGGTTGAAAACATGGAATTACTAAGTGCTGTTACTAAAGAGCTCTATCCTAATATTGCAAAAAAATATAATACTACTGCCAGTAGAGTAGAAAGAGCTATACGACATGCAATAGAGGTAGCATGGAGTAGAGGAAAGGTAGATACAATAGATAATTTATTTGGCTACACCATTAATACCGATAAAGGTAAACCTACAAATTCTGAGTTTATTGCTATGGTGGCAGATAAATTAAGGCTAGAAAAGCAGGTGGGGTAATAGGGAAGTTTCTAGGGTTGGTTTACATAATAATATTATGCAAATCAACCCTTTTTAATGATTTAATAGTCATTTATAATATCCTTTATTAAGTCTGATTTATAGCCCTTCCTAAATAATGCCTGTGCAACCTTGTTTTTTATTACATATGAATTGCTTTCCCTTTTACTGTATTGCTTAAAATATTTTTCAACTAATTTTTTTGCTTCCTCTATGCGAAGGCTTTCCATTTGGTCTAATTCTTCAATTACAACCTCATCCCTCTCAATAATAGAAATAGCTTTATCTATAGTATCCCATAAATAACCCTTCATTAATAATTTATTATAAAGCTTTTCTTTTATTTTGTTTACTGGAGTTTTAGTATTAAGTAAAAAAAACCTCTTTCCTATATCTATTGCATTTTGTAGCTGCTGTTCAGCATCGTACTTATCTAATGCAATATCAGCTAGATTTTCATCTATACCCTTTTCCTTCAAATTATGCTTTATTTTTTTAATACCGTTTAACTTATGCATGCTATTGTTCTTCACGTAGTTCTTTGCATAATCTTCATCATTTATGTAATTATAATACTCAAGCCTCTTTAAAGTCTCCAGTATTACGTTTTCTTCATAGCCTTTAGACATTAAATGTTTTATGGTTTCAGCCTTTGTACGTGGTTTTGTCGATAGATAGGTTAAAGCCATATTAAATGCAGCTTTAATATTACTGGTATAAATTATTTCCTTTAGCTTATCTTCATCAACCATTAAGCCTACCTTTAAGTTATGTAAAGCAACAATTTCTAAGCTACAGGAAAAGCAATACTCATTATTAATATAAATATTAAATTTATCTTTGTTTTGCCTCTGCTGTTGTACATCAGTTATTTTTTTCATCTTACTCATCCTTTGGTTTTTTAATTAACTGTATTTTATATTATTTAGCCTTATATTAAAAGCCTTAATACAGGTAAATTTTAATATATTAAGTAATTAGGAATGTTTATCTATATATTACTAATACTATACTAAACAAAAAACTTAAAAATGGAGGTTAAAGGATGTTCATAGGAGCACCTTTAAAAATTGATAAAAAAACTAAAAATCTCATTGGCAGGTTAAGCAATAACGATATTGCAATTATTAATCATAAGGATTTAGATGAAATAGCAGCCTTATCCTTAGTGAAAAAAAAAGTACAGGCTGTAATTAATTGTGAATCATTTATTAGTGGAAAATATCCTAATCTTGGACCTTCATTACTATTAAAGAGCAATATACTAATGTATGAAGTAAAGAGGGGTGATCTTTTTTCAATTCTTAAGGACGATTACTATGTAGAAATACGGGAAAAACAATTATTCTTTAAGGATAAAGCTGTAGCAGAGCTTGAGTTAATTGATGAAGATCAGATTAAAGCTGCTTTGATTGATGCAGAAAATAATTTAGATAATGAACTGGAAAGATTTATAGACAACACTCTACATTATGCAGATAAAGAAAAAAAATTACTTCTAAAGGATACAGAGATTCCGAAAACTAGTATTTCAATTATGGGTAAGCATGCTTTGGTAGTAGTAAGAGGAAGGGACTATAAAGAGGATTTAGAGACTATACTTCCATATATAAAACAGGAAAAGCCAGTAATTATAGGGGTAGACGGAGGTGGCGACGCACTGTTGGATTTTGGTATAGTACCTGACATCTTAATAGGAGATATGGATAGCGTAAGTGATATATGCTTAAAAAAAAGTAAAGAGGTATTTGTTCATGCTTACCCAAATGGTTACTCTCCAGGCATGGAAAGAGTAAAGGCTTTAGGCATAGAAGCAGTCTCATTTCCAGCTCCTGGCACCAGTGAAGATATAGCTATGCTTTTAGCCTATGAAAATGGTGCAGACCTAATTGTGGCGGTAGGAACTCATTCAAATATGGTGGATTTTTTAGAGAAGGGAAGGGCAGGCATGGCCAGTACACTACTGGTAAGAATGAAAATAGGAACAAGATTAGTGGATGCAAAGGGAGTAAACCAACTATATCAAAACACTTTTAATGTAAAGCATATTTTATGGTTAGGGTTGGCATCAATTTTACCCATAGTTGTTATAGCTCTTGTGTCGAAGCCTATACAATATCTATTTAAAATAATTCATATGAGGCTAAGGCTTTTTTTAGGAGTATAAGAGGAGGTGTGACATTATTTGATTAGCATGAGGTATTATATTGTAACAATAGCAGCTATTTTCATTGCATTAGGTACTGGCATTTTAATAGGTGTAAACTTAAATGAGTCAGATTTTTATTTAAATCAACAGCAATTACTTTTAAATGACATAGAAAACAAGTTTAATCAGCTTCAGCAGGAAAGAGAGGATTATATCAATGAAATAGAGGGTCTACTGAATGAAAATCAAAAAAATAGTAGTCTTATTGATAGCTTATATGAAAAAATTGTTAATAAAAGATTAGAGGGCTATAATGTTGCAATTATTACAACAAACCATAACTATTATTATGGTGAGATTAAAAAAGTACTTGAAAAGGCTGGTGCTAAAGTCCCCATTGAGATTAATTATAATAATAATATTTTTAATTATGATGACGAAGCAGTGGCAAGACAATTTAGGGATTTCAGCATTTATGATAGCAAACAGCTAATAGATACTTTAAATAGTAGGGTTATAGATTTAATTACCTTTGGTAATGAGGATGATCTACTTAAGCAACTTAAGGATATGAAAATTATAAACTACTCACTAGATTTAAGCATGGTTGCAAGTAATCCAATTCATTATATAGTGCTTGCTGGGGGAAGCATAAATAGCAACTATGAAAAATTCCAACAAATTGATTTAAGTCTTATCAATAGGTGTAAAAAGAATGTTATTCCAGTAGTAGGAGTAGAAGCCATAGATGTTAAGCATTCATACATTCCATATTATCAAGCTGAAGAAATATCCACCGTTGATAATGTAAACACTAAAATGGGAAAAATCTCCTTGATATATGTTATCTCAGGCATTAACGGAAATTTTGGGGAAGGTGAGTTTTCTAAGGATTTTGTTCCAAATTTCATGAAGGAAAAGGAGGGTTTTAATTGAAACAGAATGTTACAGTATTGATTCCAGCCTTTAATGAAGGGAAAAATATTAGAGATACTCTAGTAGGTCTTAAAGGGGTAAAAGAAGTCAACCAAATATTAGTTATAGATGATGGGTCTACAGATAACACCTGCCAGATAGTAGAAGCATTTTCAGAGGTTACACTTTTAAAGCAAGGAAAGAACTTAGGTAAAGGGGCTGCATTAAAAAGAGGAATACTAGAAGCCCTAGATAAGGCAGATATAATAGTTTTTTTAGATGCTGACACTAAAAACACAAGTAATGAAATAAAAAAGCTAATTACACCAATAATAAATGAAATTACAGATGTGGCCATTGCAAAATTTCCACCCCCAAAAATAAAAGGGGGCTTTGGTTTTGTTAAGTCACTGGCAGAAACTGGAGTATATTTTCATACTGGCAAGACTTTAACAACCAGCTTGTCTGGACAAAGAGCATTCCACAGAGATGTTTTAAAAAACATAGCTATTGATAGTAAAGGCTTTGGTGTTGAAATTGCCATGACTATTGATATATTAAAAAAGGGTTACCGTGTTTTAGAGGTGGAGGTTGCCATGAGCCATAGGGAAACCGATAGAAGCGTTGAGGGCTTTATCCATAGAGGAAAGCAATTTATTGAGGTTTTTAAAGTAATTTACTTAAAAAAATTGCAGAGGATGAACTAAAAAGTGATGCTATTAGTGTTAAGCTCCATATCAACATATATACTTATACCCTACGTTAATAGCCTACTAAAAAAAGCTAATGTATTAAGGCGTAATTATAATAATCAATTAATACCAGTTGGTTTAGGAATAACACTTATACCTGTATTAATAATTAATTGTGGAATTCTATTAGCTTATAGGGAAATATCACAAAAGAATATATTAATATTCATGACTGGTAATCTAACGATGGCCTTTATAGGTATAATTGATGACTTAATTGGCAATCGTGATACATTAGGCTTTAAAGGTCACATAGGTGCTTTACTTAAAGGACAGCTAACAACTGGTGGACTTAAGGCAGTTATGGGAGGTTTAATGGCAGCTTTTATTAGTATAGCAATATCTAAAACAATAGGTCAGCTTTTCTACAACACAATAATAATTGCATTAACCACTAACCTAATAAATTTATTAGACCTAAGGCCAGGTAGAGGAGTTAAGGCTTTTTTTCTCATCTCATTATTATTCCTTATGTTGGGACTTTCAAATGAGTCTAAGCTTTTTTTATACATAGTTCTTGGTTATACTTTAGTTTATTTTCCAATGGATTTAAAGGGCAAATCCATGATGGGGGATGTAGGCTCCAATACGCTAGGAATTAGCTTAGGAATAATAGCGGCTTTAAGCTTTTCAGATACTATAAAGCTTATAATTATCTTAATATTAATAATAATACATTTAATTGCAGAAAAGTATTCTTTAACTAGAATTATCAAGAGAGTAAAAATATTTAATTATTTTGATGAGCTAGGTAGATAAAAACAGCTAAGGGTGGTTTTTATGATAGACAGCAAACAAGGGAAGATTATAGATATTATTGGTAAAAATGAAAAAGTTACTGAGGTTATTGTAGAAATAGCTAATATAAGAGAAAAGGCTATTAATTATAATCTCTTTACAGGCAGACCTGAAATAGGAGATTATGTGATATTAAATACAACAGCAGTAGAATTAGGCTTAGGAACAGGTGGCTACCATTTTATAATTGCAAATTTAAAAGGTAAGAACATAAAATCCAATTGTGAGGGACATATTATGAAGCTTAGATATACACCATTGCAGTTAAAGACAATGGCAGCAGAAGAGCAAAAGAGTCCTCACCACCAAGTATTTTTAGATTTTAAAACCCTTAATGGACTACCAGTTATCATTGGCTCCCTCCACAGTATGCTAATGCCGATAGCAGCTACAATAAAATACCATAGGCCAGAGCTAAGGGTAACCTATATAATGACAGATACAGCAGCCCTACCAATAGACTTTAGTAAAACAGTAGCCCTATTAAAGGAAAAGTCACTAATAGATTATACTATTACTTTAGGAAATGCTTTTGGTGGAGATTTTGAATGCATTAATATATATAATGGGTTAATAGCTGCTAAAGAAATAACAAAATGTGATATAGCTGTAATTACAATGGGACCAGGTATTGTTGGCACAGGAACCCCATATGGCTTTTCTGGTATAGATCAAGGAGCAAATATAGATGCAGTTAATACCTTAGGAGGTAGGGCAATAACCATACCTAGAATTAGCTTTGCAGACAAAAGACATAGACATAGAGGCATAAGCCATCATACCCTAACAGTGCTTGATAAAATAGCAAAAACAAAGTGTTATTTACCATTACCAATACTACCTAAAGCACAAGGCGAATATATTAAAAATCAAATAATTAACTTGAAAATAAACAAAAAACATTATATTGTAGAAATGAACACAGTTAACTTACCAAAAATATTAAAAAAATATAGCTTAAAGGTAAATTCTATGGGGAGAAGCTATTCTGATGATCCCTCTTTTTTTCAAGCTTGCTGCTGTGGTGCACAGCTTAGCTTAAGAGTTCTCCAAACTAATTTATGTAATAATAAATGAGGAGGTTTAGTGATGACACAAGAAGAAAAAACCATGAAAAGTGAACGAATATATGAAGGCAAAGTAATAAACTTAAGGGTAGATACAGTCGAGTTACCAGAACGTAAATACTCCAAGCGTGAAATCGTTGAACATAGTGGTGCAGTTGGAATAATTGCATTAACCGAAAAGGAAGAAATGATTTTTGTAAAGCAATACAGAAAATCTGTGGAAGAGGTGCTGCTAGAAATTCCAGCTGGTAGAATTGAAGCAGATGAAGAGCCTGAGATGACAGCAAAAAGAGAGCTTGAAGAGGAAACTGGTTATATTGCCAATAAGCTGACTAAGATAACTGAGTATTATACAAGCCCAGGCTTTTCTAACGAGATTTTACATATATACTTTGCAGAGGGCTTATCGGCAGGAGTAGCAATTCCAGATGAAGATGAATACATTGAAGTTACATATTTGTATATTGATGAAGCAATAAAAAAAATCACTAAGGGAGAAATAAAGGATAGTAAAACAATAAATGCTATTTTACTGTACAAAACTATGATAGAAGGAAAAAAGTAATTATTTTAGGTTGTCTAAAAAACTAATGGGGACAAGGCATAAAACCCCTATTTTTGGCATAAGGTTTTTGTAACAACATAAGCCAATAGGGGGGACTAATAGTGCCAAAATCTTTTATTGAAATTTGCAAAAACCATATAAAAGAAAACTTCCTACTATATTCAATTATATTGTTTTGCTTTTTAATTGGAATATCTGTAGGAGCTTTTACTGTTAAGGTTGTTAATGTCCATCAGAAGCAGGAGCTTATATCATATTTACGTAGCTTTTTCCATTTATTAGATGAATCAAGTTTAACTGGTGTAGAAATTTTTAAGGAATCCTTTAGTAATAGTTTTCAACTATTATTTTTAAGTTGGTTTATGGGGTTATTATTGATAGGTGTACCATTAATTTTTATGATAATTGTTTTTAGAGGGTTTGTAATAGGCTTTACAGTTGGCTTAATAATTGAGGAGTTTAAGCTTTATGGAGTACTGCTATTTATATTAGCAATTTTTCCTCAAAACATACTATTAATACCCCTTTACATAGTTGCTGCAGTTACATCTGTTTCCTTTGCTATTATGATAATAAAGGGGAAATTCAACAAAGCCAAAGGCTTAAACTATGGAAGACTATTTCTAATATACACCCTTACATACCTAGGTATACTTTTAATAGTTGTTTTATCTTCCTTTATAGAAGCTTTTATAGTTCCCTTCTTTATTAGATTTATTGTTAAATATTTACATTAACTATAGAGACTTTTTTTAAATAAAGCAAGTAAAAAATATTTTTAGCAGGAATTTCTCAATACTTCGTTGAATAATTTATAATGATTTAAAACGAGGGAGTTTTTAGTATGGAAACAATTATTAATGATTTTATTAAGTATTTAAGTAATGAGAGAAAGCTGTCAAGTAATACGTTAGAATCATACAAAAGAGATATTAATCAGTTTCATGATTACCTTAACACCATTAAAGCTAGTTCTTTAATTAAGACCAACAAAACCACTGTAATTACTTATTTAATACATATGCAAAACACAGGTAAAGCAATTTCTACAGTGTCAAGAAATCTTGCATCAATAAGATGCTTTTTTCAATATCTCTTAATGAAAAATATTATTAGTCAGGACCCAACTCTAAATTTAGAATCACCAAAAAGTGAAAAAAAGCTACCTAGCATATTAACCCTAAAGGAGATAGACATTTTATTAAGTCAACCTCAGGATAAAACCTCTAAGGGCTTAAGGGATAAAGCTATGCTGGAGCTTATTTATGCAACAGGTATCAGAGTTAGTGAGCTAATATCCTTAGATGTGGAAGATGTTAATTTAGATATGGAATACATAAAATGTAAAGGCAATAATAAAGAAAGGGTAATTCCAATAGGGTCAATAGCGTTAAAAGAATTAAAAACTTATCTTACGGAATATCGTAAGGATTTTGTTAAACCATCATCAGATAATTCATTATTTTTAAATTGTCAAGGTCAGAGATTAACGAGACAAGGCTTTTGGAAAATAATTAAAACATATACTAAAAAAGCAAACATAGATAAAAAAATAACGCCCCATACCCTTAGACATTCATTTGCAACCCATCTTATTCAAAATGGAGCAGATTTAAAATCAGTACAAGAAATGCTAGGACATTCAGATATATCAACAACCCAGAAATATATGCAGGTTACTGGAAACAAGATAAAAGAAGTGTATAATAAAGCACATCCAAGGGCCTAAAGATAGGTCCTGTTTTCCTCTATAAAAAAGGAAGAAGACAAAATTAAAAATTAAAAGTGAAAAATTAAAAGTGAAAAATTAAAAGTGAAGAGTTAAGAGTGAAGAGTTAAGAGTTAAGAGTTAAGAGTTAAAAACATAATTGAAAATTGAAAATTGAAAATGGAAAACTACAAAAGCAAGTAATAAGGAATAGGTAATAAGGAATAAGTAATAAGGAATAAGTAATAAGGAATAGGGAAAAATTGAAAAACCATAAAAAGAAAGTTAAAAGTGAAAAATTAATAATTAAGAGTGAAGAGTTAAAGACATAAAGTATAGAAAATGAAAACTAAAAGAAATAATTAGAC
>NZ_WBZC01000011.1 GCF_009017275.1 Alkaliphilus pronyensis
TGCAAACAACTATTAAAATTATATAAAGGAGGAGATTATATGTATTTAGAAACCCATACAAAAACAGAAGAAAAAATGAAAAAAACAATTGGTGTCATCAAGGATGAGCTTAATAGCATTCGTGCAGGTAGAGCAAACCCTGCTATGCTAGATAAAATATCTCTTGATTACTATGGAACAATGACTCCTTTGAAGCAAATAGCATCAGTAACGGCACCAGAACCAAGATTAATAATCGTTCAACCATATGATAAGTCATCAATGCAGAGTATAGAAAAAGCTATTATGACATCAGACTTAGGCATAAACCCTTCAAATGATGGAAAAATAATTCGTCTAAATATACCCCAATTAACTGAAGAAAGAAGAAGGGATCTATTAAAGGTTGTTAAGAAAACAGCAGAGGATGGAAAGGTTGCCATTAGAAATGAAAGAAGAGAAGCTAATGACTCATTAAAAAAGCAGCAAAAAGATGGACTATTAACTGAGGACGATTTAAAGAAAGCACAGGATGAAGTGCAAAAAATGACTGATAACTACGTTAAAATGATAGATGAAATGGTAGCTAAAAAAGAAGTAGAAATCATGGAGGTTTAATAATTGAGAGAAATACCTGATTTAACTGGTTTTTTAGTGGAAGATGCCACTACCAAGCTACATGCTTTAGGAATAAAGGTAATAATTATAGAAAGCTACGGTAAAAATACCAATAAAACTAACCACAGACGGGTTATTAGGCAGAAAAATGCTTTTGATAATAAAGTAGAATTAGTTATATCATTTTTTTAAGCCCCCGTATTTGGGGGTTTAAAAATGATTGAGGTGAAGGAAATGATGAATATTTTTAAAAAGAAAACAATTATCGATAGTAGTAAAATAGATAATAATAAAATACCAAATCATATTGCAATAATAATGGATGGCAATGGGAGATGGGCAAAAAAAAGAAAGCTACCCAGAACCTTCGGTCATAGGGCAGGAGTAGAAGCACTAAGAGATATAATATCAACTGCATCTGAAATAGGGGTTAAGAATTTAACCCTATATGCATTCTCTACTGAAAACTGGAATCGTCCAAAGGAAGAAGTTTCTGCTTTAATGGAACTGCTAGTTGAGTATTTAAAAAAGGAAGTAGAGGAGCTTAACAAAAACAATGTAAAAATAAATACTATAGGTGACATAGAAGGAATGCCTGATTATGCTGGTGAAGAAATCAATAACGCTAAAGAATTAACTAAAGGAAATGATGGACTAGCTGTAAATATAGCATTAAACTATGGTGGTAGAAATGAAATTATCAGGGGTATAAAAAAACTACATAAGGATTTAGTCGAAAATAAGATTAATGTAGAGGACCTACAGCCTAATGTCTTTTCAAGCTATTTAGATACAGCTAATATTTCAGATCCAGATCTATTAATTCGTACAAGCGGTGAATATAGACTTAGTAATTTTCTCCTTTGGCAATGTGCCTATACAGAGTTTTGGTTTACAGATAAATACTGGCCAGATTTTACAGGTCAAGATTTAATACTGGCGATTCAAGATTATCAAAATAGAATTCGTAGATATGGTGGTATTTAAAAAGGGGGAAGAGCTGCATGCTTATAAGAATCATTAGCGGAATTGTAGGTGTACCACTTTTGATAGGGATTGTCCTATACGGGGGACCATTATTATTTCTATCTGTTATGACAATTTCATTAATTGGTATATATGAATTCTATTGTGCTTTAGAGAATAAAGATATAAAGCCTATAAAATGGATTGGTTATTTAATTACTATTGCAATTATTTGCCAGTTTCACTTGGAGTTTACATACACTTACATGTTAACCTTTATTTATGTTGTGGCAATTGTACTTACTTGTATAGTCCTTTTAATAAAGCCACAGTATAATATCATTGATGCATCTACAACATTATTTGGAATATTTTATGTTAGCACCCTTTTGGGACATATAATATTAATAAGTAATCACCCTAGGTCTACTGCAATTTGGTTAGTGTTTATTACTGCATGGGGTACAGATACCTTTGCTTATTTTACAGGTATATTTTTTGGTAAAAAGAAGCTTTGCCCCAACATTAGCCCTAAAAAGACTGTTATGGGAGCGGTAGGGGGTATATTAGGCAGCGTAGCCTTAAGTGGTGCCTTTGGATACATTTTTTTTAGAGATGATCTACTCATAGTATTAAGCATTGGCTTATTTGGCAGTATCCTATCCCAAACTGGAGATTTAACAGCATCAATAATAAAAAGATATGTTGGAATAAAGGACTATGGAAAAATAATTCCTGGACATGGTGGTGTGTTAGATCGTTTTGATAGTATTATTTTTACAGCACCTGTTATTTATTACTTTGTTTTAATTATGTCAGTTGGAGGTTGAAGCTATTGAAAAAATCAATTGTAATTCTAGGCTCAACTGGATCTATTGGTAAACAAACCCTAGAGGTAGTAGCAGCTTCAGATTCAATGGAGATTGTAGGATTAGCAGTAATGGGGAATATAGATGAGCTGGAAAATCAAATACAAAGGTTTAAGCCTAAGTATGTAGCCGTATTCGATGAAAGCAAAGCAAAGGAACTTAAAGACAGATTAAGGTCAAATACAGCTGTTTTAAGTGGAATGGAGGGTCTACTAGAGCTGGCGGTTATTGAGGAAAGTGATATAGTTTTAAACTCAGTAGTAGGCAGTATAGGGCTTTTACCTACTTTAACAGCCATTCGCAATGGTAAAACCATAGCCTTAGCCAACAAGGAAACTTTGGTGGTGGGTGGCAGATTAATAATGGAAGAGGCAAAAAGCCATAAGGTTCAAATACTTCCAGTTGACAGTGAACACTCTGCAATCTTTCAATGTCTACAGGGTGAAGACTATAACAACATATCTAAATTAATTCTAACCGCTTCAGGAGGACCCTTTAGAGGAAGAACGAAAGAATCATTGGTGGATGTTAAATATTATGAAGCACTTAAGCATCCAAACTGGGATATGGGTAAAAAAATATCTATAGATTCTGCAACACTAATGAATAAAGGCCTAGAGGTTATAGAAGCAAAGTGGTTATTTGAGGTGGAAATGGATAGGATAGAGGTAGTAGTACATCCACAAAGTATTATACACTCTATGGTTGAGTTTAAGGATAACTCAATAATTGCACAGCTAGGTTCACCCGACATGAAACTACCAATACAATATGCCTTAACCTACCCTAATAGAGAAAAAGGGAATACAACTAAGCTAAACTTAAGGGAGCTTTCGAGGCTAGATTTTTTTCAACCAAACACAGATACTTTTCCCTGCTTAGACCTAGCTTACGAAGCCCTACGTATAGGTGGAACAATGCCCTGCGTAGTGAATGGTGCAAATGAAGTGTTGGTGGAAAAATATTTGCATGAGGAAATAAAGTTTTATGACATACCAAAATATATAGAAAAAGCTATGATAAAACATAAGAGCTTTCAATATAATTCTATAGAAGATGTATTAGAGGTAGATAATTGGGTAAGAAACTGGTTAAAATCAGAAATCTAATAGGTAGGTGTTAAAAATGCAAACAGCAGTTGCTGCAATATTGGTTTTCGGTTTGTTAATTGTTTTTCATGAGCTTGGTCATTTTCTTGTTGCAAAAGCATCTGATATTAAGGTTCTCGAATTTGCTATAGGAATGGGACCAAAGCTTTTTAACCATAAGGGTAAAGAAACAACATATACCCTGAGGGCTTTACCAATTGGTGGTTACGTTAGAATGGAGGGTGCCGATGAAGCCTCAAAGGATCCAAGAAGCTTTAATAATAAACCTGTTCTAATAAGAATGGCTGTACTTATTGCAGGGTCCTTCATGAATTTTGTATTAGGTATTCTGCTATTTACTATATTCATTTATTCCGTAGGAGCTCCTTCAACAACCATTAGTGAGGTTATTGAAGATAAGCCAGCTGAATTAGTAGGTCTTAGGGCTGGTGATGAAGTAAAATATATAGATAACAAGGAAATTAACAACTGGCAACAATTAGTTGATGCTATAAATAGGTCTGAAGGCAATAGTATTAAGGTTGAGGTAATGAGGAACGGTGAAATTGTAGAAAAAAATATAACACCAATAATAGAAGAAACAGGACAAATAATTATTGGTATCATTCCTGAATACGAAAGGTCATTTATCACAGCCTTCACCAGTAGCTTCCAAAATGTTTTTAAAATCATGGGTGAAATCATTGGTTATCTAAGGGGACTAATAACCCGTGAAGCTACTCCTACAGAGGTGGTTGGACCAGTAGGTATTATTAACCTTGTAGGGCAAGCTGCTGCTGCTGGATGGTTGAATGTGGTTTTTCTCGCAGCCTTAATAAGTGTAAACTTAGGAATAATGAATCTTTTACCTATACCTGCACTAGATGGTAGCAGAATTATTTTTCTTTTTGTTGAGCTACTTAGAGGTAAGCCCGTCGATCCAGAAAAAGAGGGTATGATTCATATGATTGGCTTTGCTATACTGATAATGCTAATGATTTTTGTTACATATCAGGACTATATGAGACTGTTTTGAGGAACAAGGATGAAAAGATAGTTAAGAGTTAAAAGTTAAGAGTTAAGAGTTAAGAGTTAAGAGTTAAAAGTGAAAAATGAAAAGTGAAAAATGAAAAATGAAAAGTGAAAAGTGAAAAATGAAAAATGAAAAATGAAAAGATTAAAAGCTTAAAAGATTAAAAGAAAAAGAAAAGTTAAAAGTGAAAAAGATAAAAATAAAAGATAAAAGAAAACCCGATTGCAAATGGAAAATGGAAAGTAGAAAAATAAAAACACAATGTTTAAACTAAATAACTTTACAAGTAGACATAATAATATTATGTCTACTGTCATACAAAGGGTGATTATATGGGTAAAAAAACTAGAGTAGTAAAATGTGGTAATGTTTTTGTTGGTGGTGACAATCCTGTTTCTGTGCAGTCTATGACAACAACAGATCCTAAGCAGGTTGATGCTACTGTTAAGCAAATTAACGAGTTAGAAGATGCAGGCTGTGATATAGTTAGAGTTGCTGTACCTAGTATTGATAGTGCTTATCATCTAAATATTATTAAAAATAGAACTAACATACCTATTGTTGCTGACATACATTTTGACTATAGAATTGCTTTAGAGGCTATTAATCAGGGTGTTGATGGGCTAAGACTAAACCCTGGTAATATAGGTCATGAGAATCGTGTTAGGGAAGTAGTAAAGGCTGCTAAATTGAAGGATATACCAATAAGAATTGGAGTTAATGCTGGGTCACTAGAAAAACACCTACTGGATAAATATGGACATCCAACTGCTGAGGCTATGGTTGAAAGTGCCCTTAATCATGTAGAAATATTAGAAAAGCTAGATTTTTATGATACGGTTATTTCCTTAAAATCAAGTGATGCAATTATGACGGTTAAGGCCTATGAAATGATTTCTGAAAAGGTAGGCTATCCCCTTCACTTGGGTATAACAGAGGCTGGTACCGTTTGGGCTGGAACTATAAAATCTGCAATAGGTATAGGTGCATTATTGATTAAAGGTATTGGGGACACAATAAGAGTTTCCTTAACTGGGAATCCAGTTGAAGAAGTAAGAGTAGGCAGACAAATACTAAAATCCTTAGGTATTATACAAAATGAAATCACAATAATTTCTTGTCCCACCTGTGGACGCTGTCAAATAGATTTAATACAGCTTGCCAACAAAATAGAAGAAAGGATTGGAGGCTTAAAAAAGCCTATAAAACTTGCTATAATGGGCTGTGCTGTTAATGGACCAGGTGAGGCAAGAGAAGCAGATATAGGTATTGCTGGAGGTGTAGGCTCTGTATTACTTTTTAAAAAAGGGGAAATAATTAAAAAAATAAAGGAAGAGGATGCTATAGAGGTTTTACTGCAGGAGATTGAAAAAATGTAAAGAATGAGGTGTGTTATATTGAGGATTTCCGCTATAATTCCAGCTTTCAACGAGGAAGGTCGTATCGAAGGGGTATTAGACACTATAGTTACTGCTAATATTTTTAGCCAGATAATTGTAGTAGATGATGGGTCAACAGATAATACATCACAGATTGCAGGCAGATATCCTATCGAATTAATAGCCTTACCCTATAATAAAGGCAAGGCAGAGGCTGTTAAGCAAGGCTTGTCTGCATGTAACGGAGAGATCATAGTTTTATTAGATGCAGACCTAATTGGATTGACTAAAGAACATATTCTTCATTTAGTTAAGCCCATCCAAAATAAGGAAACTGAAATGACCATTGGAATATTTAAAGGTGGAAGATTACTAACAGATATGGCACAAAAGATAGCACCTAATCTTTCAGGACAAAGAGCCTTTAATAGCTACCTTGCGGAGGAAATAATAATGATGGATACTTCAGGCTATAGTATTGAGGTGGCATTGAAAAAGCTAATAAGAAAAAGGGGTATTAAAACCAAATGGGTTATTTTACAAAATATAAGTCATGTTACAAAAGAAGAAAAGCTAGGCTTTCTTAAGGGAACCCAATGGAGGTTTAAAATGTACAGGGACATAATTAAGTATTGGTTTAACTAGAATGGCTTAACTAGAGGTGGTATACTATGAAATCAGAGAATAGATTTAACTTAGGTAGTTTTTTTGAGGGCTTAGGAATAAAAGCCAATGAAAGGCTATATAGCTATAAAATAGAAAGCATAAAGTACTTTAAAGGCAATAAAAGGCTTGAAATGACTATAGAGTCTGATTCTGTATTAGATTGGCATTTACTAGAGTCACCCCTTGATATTGCTTCAAATCAATTACAGCTAACAAATAACATAGAGTTAAAGATTAATTATAACATTGAAGCAGATATTCTACAGCTAATTGAAATGAATTGGCAAAACATTGCTTATATTATCAAAAGATTTATACCAGCAGCAAAAGGCATTGAAGATAGTATTAACTGGAGATTAGAGGATAATATGCTTTTAGTAAGTATTGATGCTGAGCTTATATATGAAAAAGCAGTTGAGAGGAAAATACACTTAACAATTGAGGAATATTTTAAAAGAGATTTTAATAAAAAAATCAGTTGCAGATTCTCCACTAACAAGGCTAATGCCTTTTGTATGGAGGAATACACAGAGTTTAAAGAGAAGGAAAGCAATATATTAGCAGAGGAAATAATAAATAATGCTATTAATAACTCAAATGAAAATGAATCAAAGGATAATAGAAAAGAAATAAAGCAAAGCAGCTTAAATAAAAATACTCCTGTTGTTTTAGGTAGAAGCTTTAGCGGAGAGATTACTCCATTATCAAACGTTAGAGAAGAAATGGCAAAGATTATTGTTGAGGGTGAAATACTAACATCTGAAGTAAAGGAATTAAATAGTGGTAAGAAGCTATATATAATACATGTTACAGACTATTCAAATTCAATTATAGTTAAAATATTTGAGAGGAAAAAGCAAGCAGAAAACATTGAAGACCATTTTAAAAAGGGTGTATGGCTACAAATAAGAGGAGATGTAGTATTTGATAAATTTGTTAGAGAGTATATAATAATGGCAAATGATATCATAAAAATCCAGAAAGCAATAGAACTAGATAATCATCCTCAAAAAAGAATAGAGCTACACCTTCATACTCAAATGTCCTCCATGGATGGGTTAAGTAGCACCACTAGCTTAATTGGCAGGGCAGCAGAATGGGGACATAGGGCAATTGCAGTTACAGATCATGGAGTTGTTCAAGCCTTTCCAGAGGCGATGGAGGCAGGCAAAAAATTTGGTATTAAAGTTATATATGGTATGGAGGGCTACCTAATAAATGATGAAGCTAACATTATTGAAGGTATGGACTCCTATGGACTTGAGGAAACATACATTGTATTTGACATAGAAACAACAGGACTCTCCAACAAAAAAGATAGGATAACAGAAATAGGTGCTGTTAAGGTTCATGGGGGAAAAATAATTGAAGATTTTTCAACTTTAGTAAACCCAGAGGTTCCTATTCCAGCTAAAATAGTTGAGCTAACAGGTATAAATGATGAACTAGTTAAAAATGCCCCTAAGATAGATGAAGCTATGGAAAAATTTCTAGGCTTTATTGAGGATAAACCATTAGTAGCCCATAATGCAGAGTTTGATATAGGCTTTATTAGAGAAAATGCAAGAAGACTAGGCTATCAGCTTAATAACTCTTCTTTGGATACTTTAAAGCTTGCTAGACTTCTTTTATCAAAGCTAAAAAAGCATAAGCTAAATATAGTTGCTAAGGAATTAAACATAAAGTTAGAAAACCACCACAGAGCAGTTGATGATGCCACTGCCACAGCAGAGATTTTTTTAAAATTTATTGAAATGATGAAGTCAAAGGGAATAAATAACCTAGGTGAAATGAATAAAAAGCTAGTTAAGCAAGCGGACATTAAAAAGCTAGACACCTTTCATGCAATAATATTAGTAAAAAATTATACTGGCTTAAAGAATCTATATAGACTTGTATCAGATTCCCATTTAAAATACTTCTATAAGAAGCCAAGACTTCCTAAAAGCCTATTGACAAAACATCGTGAAGGTCTGATTATAGGAAGTGGGTGTGAAGGTGGAGAGCTCTATAGGGCTGTTTTAGCCAATCGCACTGGCGAAGAGGTTGAAGCAATAGCTAGCTACTATGATTACTTAGAGATACAACCTGTTGCAAATAATGGTTTCTTAATTGAAAAGGGTATTGTAGGTGGAATAGAAGACATTAAAGCAGTTAATAAAAAAATAGTAGAGCTAGGGATTAAATTAGATATTCCAGTTATAGCCACAGGAGATGTTCATTTTTTAGATAAAAGAGATGAGGTATTTAGAAGAATTTTAATGACGGGTCAAGGCTTTAGTGATGCAGATAATCAAGCACCACTCTATTTAAAAACAACAGGAGAAATGCTAGAGGAGTTCAATTATTTAGGTGAAGAAAAAGCAATAGAGGTTGTTATAGATAACCCCAATAGTCTGGCTGATGAAACAGAAGAAATTGCTCCCATACCCAATGGAACTTTTCCCCCAGTAATCGAAGGCTCTGATGTAGAATTAAGAAGAACCTGTTACCAGAAGGCGGAAGGCATATATGGTAGCCCTTTACCAGAAATAGTACAAACTAGACTTGATAGAGAGCTAAATTCTATTATTAATAATGGTTATGCAGTTATGTATATAATTGCCCAAAAGCTGGTAACCAAATCCATGTCAGATGGGTATTTAGTTGGTTCCAGAGGGTCGGTAGGCTCTTCCTTTGCTGCAACCATGAGTGATATTACTGAGGTTAATCCCCTACCACCCCACTATATATGTGGTGAATGTAAATATTCAGAGTTTATATTAGATGGTTCCTATGGCGCTGGTGCCGATTTGCCAGAAAAAGAGTGTCCGAAGTGTTCTAGCCAGCTAATAAAGGAGGGACATGATATACCCTTTGAAGTTTTCTTAGGCTTTGAGGGAGATAAGGAGCCAGATATAGATTTAAACTTTGCTGGAGAATATCAAAGTGAAGCCCACAAATATACCGAAGAGCTTTTTGGGAGTGGTAAGGTTTTTAGGGCAGGTACAATAGGCACAATAGCCGACAAAACAGCATATGGCTTTGTAAAAAAATACCTTGAGGAAAAAAATCTACAGCTTTCTCAAGCCGAGATAAATCGTTTAACAATGGGGTGTACTGGTGTTAAAAGAACCTCAGGTCAGCACCCCGGAGGTGTAATGATTGTACCTCAAGATAGAGATATACATGAGTTTTGTCCAATACAGTATCCTGCCAATGATTCTAGCTCGGGAGTAATAACTACACACTTTGATTATCACTCAATAAGTGGTAGACTACTAAAGCTTGATATTTTAGGACATGATGTTCCAACAATTATAAAAATGCTAGAGGATATTACCGGTGTTAACGCACAGGAAATTCCATTAGATGATAAAAAAACAATAAGCATATTCACAACTACAGAGGCTTTAGGAGTAAATGGTGAAGAGCTAGGCTGTGAAGTAGGCACCTTAGGTATACCAGAATTTGGTACAAAATTCGTTCGCCAAATGCTATTGGATACAAGACCAACAACCTTTGCAGAGCTTGTACGAATAAGTGGGCTTTCCCACGGTACAGACGTATGGTTAAATAATGCACAGGAGCTTGTTAGAAATAAAACTGCTGAATTAAAGGATGTTATTTCAACAAGGGATGATATTATGAACTACCTAATTTTAAAGGGGTTACCTAAAAAGAATTCCTTTAAAATAATGGAGAATGTTCGTAAAGGAAAGGGTCTATCAGATGATGACATATCCTTAATGAAGGAAAACAATGTACCCCAGTGGTATATAGATTCATGTATTAAAATAAAATACATGTTTCCAAAGGCCCACGCTGCAGCATATGTAATGATGTCTTTTAGAATAGCATATTTTAAAGTCCACTATCCAGAAGCCTTCTATGCCACATATTTCACTACAAAGGCGGAGGATTTTGATGCAGAATTAATAGTAAAGGGAAAGGAAGTAATTAAAAGTAAAATTAAAGAATTTGAAGAAATGGGAAATGATATGACTGCCAAGGAAAAAAACCTTTTAACGGTTTTAGAGGTTGCTTTAGAGATGTTTTTAAGAAATATTGTTTTATTACCTGTGGACATATATAATTCTGATGCAGAACGCTTTAGAGTTGAAGATGGAAAGCTGTTACCACCTTTTATGTCACTACAAGGGGTAGGACAAAATGCTGCTAAAAACATAGTAGAGGCAAGAAAAAACGGTGAGTTTATATCACTTGAGAATCTAAAGGAAAGAAGTAATATTACAAAAACAGCTATAGAAGCTTTAGTTAATCATGGCTGCCTTAATAATATTCCCAAAACCAATCAACTTAGCCTATTTTAGCTTGCATGGTGGTTTTTGATGTGTTATACTAAGGTTAATCACATATAATATTATGCGAGAGTGGGAAATCCCCACTCTTTGTTAATATCTAAAATAATTAAGTATAATATCTCTACATATACACATAATTTACTACATTAGTATTGTTAGTAGGTCAATATGGAATAAATACTGCTCTATTGACTGAAAATATATATATAAAAACTTAATATAGGAGGGTTTAATATGGGTCAAAATAAGATAGAAAAATTAACAGATGAATTAATCCAACCCATTATTAAAGCAGAGAGCTTTGAATTAGTTGATATTGAATTTAAAAAGGAAGGTCCCCATCGTTTTTTAAGGGTATATATAGATAAACCAGGTGGGATTACTCTTGACGATTGTCAAAGGGTTAGTGAGGAGCTTAGTAACAAGCTAGATGAGCTAGATCCTATTCCAGATAATTATTATTTAGAGGTTTCATCTCCAGGGATAGATAGACCGTTAAAAAAGAATAGTGACTTTTATAAATTTAAAGGCGAATTAGTTGAAGTTAAGTTGTATGAGCCTTTAGATGGACAAAAAACCATTGAAGGCGAATTGCTTGGCCTTGAAGACAATATAATCAAACTACTGGTTGAGAAGATTGGTTTAATTGAGATACCAAAGGATAAGGCTGCTATTGTAAGATTAGCAATTAAATTTTAAGGGGAGGATTAAAAAATGAATACAGATTTTATTGAGGCGCTGCAGCAAATTCAAAAAGATAAAGGTATCTCCAAGGAAATATTAATAGATGCTATTGAAGCTGCTCTAATTTCTAGCTATAAAAGAAATTTTGGCACCTCACAAAATGTAAGGGTAGAAATTGAACGTGATACTGGAGATGTAAGTGTCTACTCTCAAAAGCAAATAGTAGAAGAGGTTGAAGATGAGCTGCTGGAGATTTCAATGGCAGAAGCAAAGGAAATTGACCCAAACTACGAAATAGGGGATATAGTAGAAAAAGAAGTAACACCTAAAAACTTTGGTAGAATAGCAGCCCAAACAGCAAAGCAAGTGGTTGTTCAAAGGATTAGAGAAGCAGAACGTGGTGTAGTATTTGAGGAATTTATAAACCGAGAATCAGATATTATTACTGGAAGTGTTGCAAGGGTTGCTAAAGGAATGGTTTACATAAACCTAGGTAAAACAGAGGCCATTTTAGGACCAACAGAGCAAATGCCCAATGAAGAATACAAGCATGGCGATAGAATTAAAACCTACATTGTTGAGGTTAAAAAAACTACAAAGGGTCCTCAAATAGTTGTTTCAAGAACCCACCCAGGCTTAATAAAAAGATTATTTGAATTAGAGGTGCCTGAGATTCATGAAGGAATTGTTGAAATAAAAAGCATTTCAAGGGAAGCAGGCTCAAGAACAAAAATAGCTGTAGAATCTAAAGAGCCTAACGTAGATCCTGTAGGAGCTTGTGTAGGTCCAAAGGGAACAAGAGTCCAGAATATTGTAGATGAATTACGTGGTGAAAAGATAGATATTATTAAATATAGTAAGGATCCAACTGAATTTATTGCAAGCTCATTAAGCCCTTCTAAGGTTATTTCCACAGTAGTGAATCAAGAGGACAAAACAGCTAAGGTTGTAGTTCCTGATTATCAGCTATCATTGGCAATTGGAAAGGAAGGACAAAACGCAAGGCTTGCAGCAAAACTAACTGGTTGGAAAATTGATATTAAGAGTGAAAGTCAGGTAAAGGAAGAATAGAGGTGATCATATGAAGACTAGAAAGATCCCTTTAAGAAAATGTGTAGGCTGTACAGAAATGAAGCCTAAAAAACAGCTCATCCGTGTGGTTAAAAACAAAGAAGGTGAGATAAAAGTTGATCTTACTGGAAAAGCCCATGGTAGAGGTGCTTATATATGCTTTGATAAAGAATGTTTTAAAAAGGCAAAAAAAACAAAGGCCTTAAATAGAGCTTTTGAATGCAATATAATAGATGAAGTTTATGAAAAATTAATAATGGAGATCGATAAAGGTGAATAATAAAATAAAAAGTATATTAGGCTTTGCAATGAAGGCAGGTGCCATTGCTTCTGGTGAAGTAGGCTGTATGAGTCAGGTGAAAAAGAATAAAGCCTATCTAGTGATAGTAGCAGAAGATGCCTCCCAAAATACAAAAAAGCTATTTGGAGATAAAACTGCTTTTCGTAAAATTCCAATAAGATTTACTGGAACTAAAGAAGAGTTAGGTAAAACTATTGGAAAGAATCCAAGGGCAGTGGTGGCTATTAAGGATAAAGGTTTTGCTGTAAAGCTAATTGAAGTTATCGATCAGGAAGGTTTTATAGGGGGTGATTAGCTTGTCAAAGTTAAGAGTATATCAACTGGCAAAAAAGTTAGGACTAAGCAGTAAAGAATTAATTGAAAAATTAGCTGATCTAGATGTAGAGGTAAACAATCATATGAGTACACTAGAAGATGAAGAGGCTAATTTAGTTATGGAGTTGTTTAGCTCTGATGAAAAAGGAAGCAAAAAAGAAGTAAATGAATCAACTGAAGAAACTGATTTACATGAAGAGACTAAGCAGAAAAAGAAGAAGCAAGTTAATAATGGTAAAAATAACAAAGCTTCACAGCAAAAGCAAGATAAGAGGAATACTGTTGATAAAAAGGCTTTAGATACTAAGACTGATGATAATCAGGAAGCAAAAGCAATAGAAATTAATGATAAAATTATTGTTAAGGAATTTGCAGAGCTTGTTAAAAAGCCTATCAATGAAGTAATTACTAAGTTGATTCAAGCAGGAGTAATGGCTGCAATGAATCAAGAAATTGATTTCGAGACTGCTGAAAAAATAGCAGAAGGCTTCGGTTTTCAGGTAGTTAAAAAAGAATCACAAGTGGTTGAGGATGTAGATGACTTAATTATTGAAGAAGATAATGAAGAGGATTTAAAGGCTAGACCACCTGTAGTTACTGTTATGGGCCATGTTGATCACGGTAAGACTTCATTACTAGATGCCATAAGAGAGACAAAGGTAACTGCAAAGGAAGCAGGAGGAATAACTCAACATATAGGAGCCTCAGAGGTTAAAATAAATGGAAAGAAAATTGTCTTTTTAGATACACCTGGTCACGAAGCTTTTACAGCAATGAGGGCAAGGGGTGCAAAAGCAACAGATATTGCAATTCTAGTGGTTGCAGCTGACGATGGAGTTATGCCACAAACTATTGAAGCCATCAACCATGCAAAGGCTGCTGAAGTTCCAATTATTGTAGCTATAAATAAAATTGATAAGCCAGGTGCAAATCCAGATAGAGTTAAGCAGGAGCTGTCTGAACATGGTGTCCTCATTGAAGAATGGGGTGGAGATATTATATCAGTTGCTGTTTCAGCTCTACAAGGTACTAATATTGATGAGTTATTAGAAATGATACTGTTAGTTGCTGAAGTGGAGGAGTTTAAGGCCAACCCCAATAGAAATGCAGTGGGTGTTGTAATTGAGGCACAATTAGATAAGGGTAGAGGTTCGGTTGCTACTGTTTTAGTTCAAAACGGTACCTTGAAGGTAGGAGATTCTGTAGTTATTGGTAATACCTACGGTAGAATTAGAGCAATGATTAATGATAAGGGTAAGCCCGTAAGAATTGCTACTCCATCAACTGCTGTTGAGATTACAGGGTTAAATGATGTACCAAAGGCAGGAGATATAATGGTGGCTGTAAAGGACGATAAAGTCGCCCGAACAATATCTGAAAATAGAAAAAACAAAGTTAAAGAAGATCAATTAAAGGCAAGTCAGAAAATATCCTTAGATGCGTTATATAGTCAAATGCAGGAGGGTGAAATTAAAGAGCTTAACATTATTGTAAAGGCAGATGTGCAGGGTTCAGTTGAGGCGGTAAAGCAGTCATTAAATAAGCTATCTAATGATAAAGTAATAATTAAGCCAATACATGGTGGAGTTGGTGCCATAACAGAAACCGATGTAATGCTTGCCTCAGCATCCAATGCTATAATTATTGGCTTTAATGTTAGACCAACCTCAGGAGCAACCTCATTAGCAAACAAAGAAGAGGTTGACTTAAGAACCTACAGAATTATTTACAATGCCATAGAGGATATAGAAGCGGCAATGAAGGGTATGCTGGATCCAGAATTTAAGGAGGTTGAACTTGGTAAGGCTCAGGTTAGGGCAACCTTTAAGGTACCAGGTGCAGGTGTAATTGCAGGATGCTACGTAGTAGAGGGCAAAATACTGAGAAATGCCAGTATTAGGCTGGTTAGAGATGGTATTGTAGTACACGAGGGAACCATAAGCTCATTAAGGCGTTTTAAAGATGATGCTAAAGAAGTAGCTACAGGCTACGAATGTGGTATTGGTATAGATAATTATAATGATGTAAAAGAGGGAGATTTAATAGAGGCATATAAAATGCAAGAGATAGAAAGATAACAGAAAGGATGAGGGTTTTGGCAAATCCTAGAGTTAATCGTTTAGCTGAAGAAATAAAGAAACATATAAGCTATATGATTCGTAATGAGCTAAGAGACCCAAGAATTGCTCCCATGACCAGTATAACAGAGGTTGAGGTAACTAGAGATTTAAGATATGCATCGGTCTATGTTAGTATATTTGGTAATAAAGAGGAGCAAAGCAACACAATAGAGGCCTTAAAAAAATCCAGTGGCTTTATAAGACGTGAAATAGGTCATAAAATAAAATCTAGGTATACACCAGAGATTTTATTCAAGCTTGACAAATCTATTGAGCTGGGATTTGAAATACAGAACGTAATAGCAAGAATAAATAAAGATGATAAAATTAAGGAAGAAGAAAATGAATAATCTGTTGGATTTAATAGATGAAAGCAAATCTATATCAATTATCTCCCATATTAATCCTGATGGTGATAGCTTGGGTTCAATGTTAGGACTAGGTTTAGCTTTGAAAAAAATACATCCAAAGGTTACTATATTTGTAAATGATATTATACCCGGTAAATATATGTTTTTGCCGGGGCTAAATCATTTAATAAAATATGACTTAAATAAGTGGCAAAATTATGAGCTGACATTTGTACTTGACTGTGGAGATGAAAAAAGGCTAGACCAAAGTAAAGCCCTACTTAAGAACAGTAAAAGAATAGTTAATATTGACCATCATATAAGCAATGACTTTTTTGGTGACTATAACATAATTGACACAAAAGCCTCATCTACCTGTGAAATTATCTATTACCTATTAAAAGAACGATTAAACATAGAAATTGATACTGACATAGCTACAAACCTATATGTTGGTATTATGACTGATACTGGCAGCTTCAAGTATGATAACACCTCACCTAAAACCCACATTACAGCAGCTAATCTACTAGAAGCAGGCATAGACACAGCCGAAATAAGCTTAAACCTGTATCAAAGCAACTCTATAGAAAGCATGAAGTTTTTAGGCTACATTCTTAGTAATTTAGAGCTTCATTCAAATGATAAAGTTGCTATAGTGTATATTACCAAGGATTTAATTGAGCAGTTTGGAATCGATCCTGAAGAAACCGATAGCATGATAAATTATGCTAGAGATTTAAAGGGAGTAGAGATAGCAATAACATTAAGGGAGCTGGAGGTTAACCTGGTGAAGGCTAGCTTTAGAGCTAAAGGAGATTTTGATGTAAACAAATTAGCCAATGCATTTGGTGGTGGGGGACATAAGAAGGCTTCAGGTGCAGTATTAGAGGGAGCAATAGATGATGTTAAGGAACATATTCTTAATGAAATAGAGAAAACAAAAGTAAGTTGGTGATTACTTGAATGGTATTATTAACCTATTAAAGCCACCTGGAATGACATCCCATGATATGGTGGCACAGGTTAGAAGAATAGCAAGAACAAAAAAAGTTGGACATACAGGTACACTAGACCCTAATGCTGCAGGTGTATTACCTATCTGCATAGGTCAAGCAACAAAAATATCCCAGTTTTTGTTGGATAGTAAAAAGCAATATAGAGCAGAGCTAACATTGGGCTTAAAAACCGATACCCAAGACAGCTACGGTAATATAATTGATAAAAAGGATGTTAACTTAACATCTAATGATATTATAATTGCAATAAAATCCTTTATAGGTCAATACAATCAAGTGCCTCCAATGTACTCGGCTGTAAAAAAAGAGGGTAAAAAGCTTTATGAGCTTGCAAGGGCTGGTATAGAAGTAGAGAGGAAACCTAGAAAAGTATACATAGAAGATATAAGTATTGTTAAATTAGATAAAAATAAAATAATATTTGATGTTGTTTGCTCAAAGGGAACATATATACGTACTTTATGCAATGATATTGGAGAATCCTTAGGCTGTGGAGGTATAATGTCTTTCCTATTAAGAACTGCTACAGGACCCTTTCAGCTGTCTTCATCTGTTTTATTGGAGGAGCTTACTGAAATTGAAGATATCAGCAGTGTGCTTTTTCCTATTGATTATCCCTTAAGTAACATACCAAAGGTTACAATTAAGGATACCATGAGTCAAGCAGCATTAAATGGTAACAAAATAGACTTAAGTAATATTATTGAAAATATAAGTTTAAATAAAGATGAAATTGTAAGAGTATACCTAAAGGATAGCTTTATTGGTATAGCAACCGTCGAAGAAAATTCAGAGGGTAAAAGAAATATACGGTTTAAAAGGCTTTTTGCATAAAGGGGCGTCATTAATGAAACTAATAGAGGGACATAAGCTTATTAACAGCAATAGAGAAAAAGCAATTGCTTTAGGAAACTTTGATGGAGTACACATCGGACACCAAAGGTTAATAAAAGCATTAGTTGAAAAGTCTTTGGAATACAATTTAGAGTCCTGTGTTTATACCTTTAAAAATCATCCCCTAGAGTACATGTTAAGGGGTGAAGGTCCACCTGTTATTACTCCAATAGAAATGAAGAAGAAAATATTAGAAGAATTTAATGTAGAAACTCTTATCCTAGATGAGTTTAATAATGAAATAATGAGTCTCTCACCTGAATTATTCGTTAAGGAAATACTGGTGAACAGATTAAATTGCAAAATTGCCATAGTAGGCTTCGATTATAGATTTGGATACAAAGCTCAGGGAGATGTAGAATTATTAGTAGAGCTTAGTAAAAAATATGGATATCAGGTTTTTGTAATAGACTCAGTTATATTACACAATGAAAAGGTCAGTAGCTCCAGTATTAGGGCATATATTCAAAAGGGTTGTATAGACCTTGCAAATCAGCTTTTAGGAAGATACTACTCAATATATAGTAAAATTGTTCATGGAATGGGACGAGGTAAGTTCTTAGGGTATCCTACAGCAAATAGTCTTATAGAATCCTTTCATCTAATACCAATGGATGGAGTTTATGCAACATTTGTAGATATTGATGGAAAAACCTACATGGGAGCCACCTGCGTAGGCACAAATCCTACCTTCAACGGTGAAAACACCACAATTGAAACCTTTATTATTGATTACAAGGGTTCATTATATGAGAAATTTATAGAGATACAGTTTGTTATGAGATTAAGGGATAATTATAAGTTTGAAAATCCAGAAAAATTAGTAGAGCAAATGATGGTGGATGTTGAAAATGTAAAAAAGCATTTACAAGGCAGGCAAACTATGTTAAAATAATTTAGGTTAAGAACCTACTCTCGGTAATTTGAACTCACCGACGGTTACTTAGAGTATGGGGATATATAATTGAGGAGGTGAAACTATGAATAAAGAAGTAAAACAACAGGTAATAGATACCTATAGAACCCATGATAGTGATACAGGGTCACCAGAAGTACAAGTTGCTTTATTAACTGAAAGAATTAATCATTTAAACGAGCATTTAAAGCTTCACAAAAAAGACCATCACTCAAGAAGAGGGCTACTAAAGATGGTTGGTCAAAGAAGAAATCTATTAAATTATGTTAAAGATAAGAATATTGTAAGATATAGAGAAATCATTGAAAAACTTGGATTAAGAAAATAGTAAGAGCGGGTTATTCCCCGCTCTCTTATTTAATTATTAGATGGTAAATGAAGGGTCTAATGTTAAATGGTATGCTATAACCAATGTAAAGGAATGTTTATTACTTAAAGGGTAATAATATTAAATAGGAAATTATTTAATTGAAGGGAGGAATAAGTAATATGGTAAAAATTTTTAAGACAGAAATAGCCGGCAGAACTATGGAAGTTGAAATTGGTAAGGTTGCAGAACAAGCCAATGGTGCTTGCTTAGTTAGATATGGTGACTCTGTAGTGTTGGTAACAGCAACTGCTTCAAAATCACCAAGGGAAGGAATAGACTTTTTTCCATTAAGTGTTGATTATGAAGAACGATACTACGCTGTGGGTAAAATACCAGGTGGCTTCATAAAGAGAGAAGGTAGACCAACTGAAAGAGCTATACTAACTTCAAGGCTAATAGACAGACCAATAAGACCATTATTTCCAAAGGGCTACTTTAATGATGTTCAAATAATTACTACTGTTTTATCAGTTGACCAGGATGCTACACCTGATGTAGTTGCTATGGTTGGATCTTCAATAGCATTATCAATTTCTGATATTCCATTTCAAGGGCCCACAGGTTCTGTTGTAGTAGGCAGAGTAGATAAGAAGTTTGTTATAAATCCAACCAGTGAGGAAAGAGAAAAGAGTGATCTGCACCTTGTTGTATCTGGTACTAAGGATGCTATAATGATGATTGAAGCAGGGGCAAATGAATTAACAGAAGTAGAAATATTAGATGCGATACTCTTTGGACATGAAGAGATTAAAAGAATTGTTTCATTTATTGAAGAAATAGTTGCTGAGGTAGGACAAGCTAAAACAGAGATAGTAGTAGATGAAATAGATAGTGATATAGAAAATGAAGTTAGAGGCTATGCAACTGAAAAGCTACTTAATGCAATAAAAACAGTTGATAAGACAGAAAGAAATGAAAACATCGATAATGTAAAAAAAGAAACATTAGAGTTTTTTACAGAAAAATATGAGGATCAGCTAAAGTATGTAAATGAAATACTAAGTAAAATTATAAAAGAACAGATTAGAAGAATGATTACAATTGATGGTGTTAGACCTGATGACAGAAAACCAGATGAAATAAGAAAAATTACATCCGAAGTTGGCATTTTGCCAAGAACCCACGGATCAGGCTTATTTACAAGGGGACAAACTCAGGTATTGACAATTGCTACCTTAGGAGCCCTAGGAGACGAGCAAATATTAGATGGCTTAGGGGAAGAAGAATCTAAGAGATATATGCACCACTATAATTTTCCACCCTACAGTGTAGGTGAAACAAGATTTTTAAGGGGTCCTGGAAGAAGAGAAATTGGACATGGTGCTTTGGCAGAAAGAGCATTAGAGCCTATGATACCAAGTAAAGATGTATTCCCATATACAATAAGATTAGTTTCTGAGGTTGTAAGCTCAAATGGTTCAACCTCACAGGCAAGTGTATGTGGTAGTACCTTAGCATTATTAGATGCGGGAGTTCCTATTAAAAAGATGGTGGCTGGTATAGCAATGGGGTTAGTTAAAGAAGAAGAAAATGTAGCTATATTGTCAGACATTCAAGGTATGGAGGACTTCCTAGGAGATATGGACTTCAAGGTTGCAGGTACTGATGATGGAATCACCGCTATCCAAATGGACATAAAAATTAAAGGTATAGATAGGCCAATACTTGAAAGAGCCCTTGAACAAGCCAGAGTAGGAAGATTACATATTCTTAGCAAAATGAGGGAAGCAATAGTAGAGCCTAGAAAAGAGCTATCACCTTATGCACCAAAAATAATTCACATGAAGATAAATCCAGATAAAATTAGGGACGTAATTGGTACTGGAGGAAAAATAATTAACAAAATTATTGAAGAAACTGGTGTAAAGATTGATATTGAAAATGATGGCACCATTTACATTGCAGCTCCTGACCAACAATCAGGTAATCAAGCCTTAAAAACAATAGAGAATATTGTGAGAGAACCTGAAGTGGGGGAAACATATAAGGGGAAAGTAATAAAGATTATGAATTTTGGAGCCTTTGTAGAAATTCTACCAGGAAAAGAAGGATTAGTTCATATCTCAAACCTAGCCCACGAAAGAGTCAATAAGGTTGAGGACGTTCTAGCAACAGGACAAGAGATTGATGTTAAGGTTATAGAAATTGACCAACAGGGCAAGGTAAGCCTATCAATAAAAGCTCTATTACCAAAGCCTAAAAAAGAAGATAAAAACAATGAGAAAGCATAAACCAAAGAAGGTTTATGTTTTTTTTATATTTTCAGCCTCCTTATATAGATTATAAGAATAAGTAAAGCATTTTAGAATAATATATTATCAGCTTTACAAATTAAAAGGAGGGAATTACATGATTATCATAGTTAATAAAAATGTAGTCAAAGTAATAATAGGGCTAATAATTATTATTGCTTTACTGGTTACAGCCTTACTATATTGGGGAACAAGAGATGATACAACCTCTGTAATGACTACTGATAATCTAACTAAACCTATAGATAAGGGAGTAAATTTAGATTACATAGCCTTCACCTGTAATGTAGATTGGGGCAATGAAGTAATACCAGAAATGCTAAAAATTCTTAAGGAAAAACAGGTTAAAATAACTTTTTTTGTGACTGGAAGATGGGTTAAGGAGTTTCCAGATTTATTTATGAGTATTGTAGAAGAGGGTCACGAAATTGGAAGTCATGGTTATTATCATTTGGACTACAGTACTCTATCACTAAATAAAAATGAAGAAGAAATTTTAAATGCTGAAAAAGAGATTATGAAATATACAGAAGAAAAACCAAAATATTTTGCCCCACCATCTGGTGCATATAACACCAATACATTGATAGCAGCAGAAAAGCATAATTATAAAACAATTTTATGGACTATAGATACAATTGATTGGAGAAAAGGAAGTACTAGCGATGTTATATATAAAAGGGTAATGGATAAGGAAAATCATAAGGGGGCTATTGTTCTAATGCATCCAATGCAGGAAACTGCAAAGGTTTTACCACGCCTAATAGATGCCCTAAGAGAAAAAGGATTAGAGATAGGAACTGTATCTAATATACTCAATGAATAAGTTGCATATAATTTAAAACTACATTATAATGTATGAATATAACAGTGAAAATTATATAAAAATTAACTATGTATAAGAGATACAGGAGGAAAACATGTATAAGAAATATACTCTAGATAACGGATTACGAATAGTTGCCGAGCATATTCCATATGTTAAATCAATTTCAGTTGGCATATGGATTGAAACTGGCTCTAAAAATGAAGATACTACAACAAACGGTGTTTCACACTTTGTAGAGCATATGCTATTCAAAGGCACCACAACAAGAACCGCCTTAGACATAGCAGATATAATTGACGGAGTAGGTGGACAGATAAATGCCTTTACAAGTAAAGAATGTACCTGCTATTATATTAAGGTTTTAGATTCCCACTATAAGCTAGCAATTGATATTCTATCGGATATGTTGTTTAACTCAAAGCTTGATCCAATAGATATTGATAAGGAACGAAGTGTTATTATGGAAGAAATAAGTATGTATGAGGACTCTCCAGAAGACCTTGTACATGACCTTTTGTCACAGACAGTGTTTAAAAATAATTCACTAGGTCTACCAATTTTAGGTACAGCTCAAACATTGAATACTATTGATCAGGCTGCATTAAGAGAATACATGGAGAAACACTACCTTCCAGAAAAAACAGTTATAGCTATAGCAGGTAATTTTAAAGAAGAAGAAATCCTAGGCACTATTGAAGAAAAGTTTGCCAATTGGAATCATAAAGAAAATAAGCAAAAAAACCTTGATTTAAATTTTAATTTTAAGAAGGTTCATAGAACAAAGGATGTAGAGCAAGCCCACCTATGTATGGCATTTAAAGGAACTTCTCTAGGACATAAGGATCTATATCCACTAATGGTAGTAAATAATATTCTTGGGGGTAGCATGAGCTCTAGACTCTTCCAAACAATTAGAGAAGAAAAAGGTCTTGCCTACTCCATCTATTCTTACCCATCCTTTTATAAGGAGGGTGGTCTTTTAACTATATATGGTGGTATGAACCCCCAGCAGCTTGAGGAGGTTACTGGACTAGTCTATAAGGAGCTTGAGAATTTAAGAGCTAATGGCTTAACTAATGCTGAAATGACAAAATCTAAGGAGCAATTAAAGGGAAATTACATTTTAGGCTTAGAAAGCACCAGCAGTAGAATGACTAGCATTGGTAAATCAGAGCTTTTACTTGGTAAAATAAGTAGTCCAAAAGAAATTATTGACAAAGTTGATGGAATAAGTATGGAGCAAATAGAAGCTGTTATTGAAAAGGTTATTCAGCTTGATTCTGTAGCAATTGCAAGCTTAAGTAAGGAGGATCAAGGAAATATAATTGAGAGGGTATTTAAAAATAGTAATTAATGATAAAGTAGTATTATAGAACCTCAGCCATTAAGCTAGTTGAGGTTTTTTTAATTTCTATGCTTAATTTAAAAGTAATGTTTTCTTCTCCTCAACAATATATATATACTACTATACATAAGGAGGAGGAGTAAGTATGCGATTTAGTGAAATAGGAGGTAAAGAAATAGTTAATTTATGTAATGGTAGCCGATTAGGAGTAATAGGCGACTCAGATATGCTGATAGATGAAAAAACTGGTAAAATATTAGCTCTTTTAGTGCCTAATGAAAGAAGCATGTTCAACTTTTTATCTAATGGAACACTATTAGAAATTCCGTGGGAGGCAATCAAAAAAATAGGAAATGATATGATTATAATTGAAGTCGAGGATGAAGAAAAAAAGAAAATTTTTTTATAACAATAAAGCCTCTAAACAGAGGTTTTTTATTTGTAGAATATATGGCGGAGATTAGGTAAAAATATAGCTATATAATACAAATAGAGGTGAAATTATGACTAAAGAATTCACAGGCTTCGATTATTTTGGCAAAATAAGATTAGATGGGAATAATTACAATCAACAGCATAATCCTGACAATCCAAGTGAACTACCAAAACAGCAACAGAATCCCAATTCAGATTTAATGAACATAACAGCATTAGGAACAAATAACATACCTGAAAAGGAAGAAAACATTCATATACTAACAATTATAGGTCATATAGAAGGACACATGGTATCTCCACCACAAAATAAATCCACTAAATATGAGCATATCATTCCCCAGCTGGTGGCAGTGGAGGAAAATCCAAAAATTGAAGGTCTTTTAGTTGTTCTAAACACAGTTGGTGGTGATGTTGAGGCGGGCTTGGCTATTTCCGAACTAATAAATAGCTTGTCGAAGCCAAAGGTAACTCTTGTTTTAGGAGGCAGCCATAGTATAGGTGTACCCCTAGCAACCTCAGGAGATTACTCCTTTATAGCTCCTTCTGGTACTATGACAATTCACCCTATAAGAATGAATGGTCTAGTAATAGGTGTTCCCCAAACCTTTAATTACTTTAGTAAGATGCAAGATAGAATAATAGACTTTGTTGTGAGAACCTCTAAAGTAAACAGAAAAACCCTTATAGATCTAATGAACTCAACCGATGAGTTTGCCAATGACATTGGAACAATTTTAGTGGGTAAAGAAGCAGTAGAACATAACTTGATAAACGAGGTTGGTGGACTAGAAAGCTCCTTAAAGAAGCTAAAGGAGCTAATAAGCTATAGAACAGCTGCAAGGGAGGAGCAAATCATTAAAAATTAATATTAAATCAATATAAAATTCCCCCGTAAAGGTTTGTAGATTTTCAAATTATGTTGTAAAATGGTAATAGCAAGATTAAATGGAGCGCAGAAATCTGCGCTTTACTTAATGCAATAATCAATAATTGGTAACGCAATTATTAACATGACATAACAGATTAAATTCCGGGGTGATAAAAATGAGTAGGAGAACAAAAAGAAAAAAATCAGATGAAGTAGGTTATTTATCAAGGTTTAACCATGAAATAAAGGGTGTGTTTTTAATAGCAATAGGCCTTATTTTAGTTGTTTCAATGCATACAACCGGAGCAGGATCAGTTGGTGAGTTCATTAAGGATATATCAACTGGATTATTCTCAACAGCTGCTTATATATTATCCTACATTATAATTCTGTGTGGAGTATTAGTATTAAGCAACGCCTTCTTTTGGAAAAATAAGAGTAGCATCCTGTATTTTAGCTTAGTTTTTATTTCCCTATTAATTATTGTATCCTTAAGGGATATAAAACTAATTATAGAGGGTGCAGCTGGTGAATCCATCAATAATACATTAGCTTTAAGCTTTAGATTAGGAAAAGAAGGAATAGGGGGAGGACTAATTGGCAATATGATCACTGGCCTATTGGTTAAGCTTTTTGGCGAAATAGGTGGCATTATTATAGTTATTAGTATATTGATTATTTCTACTATGATGTACACAAAAATATCACTATTAACTTTATTAAGCAATGTAAAGAATCTTTTCTTAAAGCTGTTTAAAGGCTCAAGAGAGTTTATAGGTGAGTTTGTTATGGTCTCTTCAAATAAAAAATCTAATAAATTTGATGATGGCTTAGATGATTTAGATGATATTAAACTAGAAGTTGCTGTAGGTAAAGATTTAGATGAAAAGGAAGAAAAGATAAAGGTCCTTGATTTTACTACAGAAGCTATTAAAGAGGCTGAAGAAGAGCTAAAGGATAAAAGCATAGATGATATAAAATCAAAAAACTCCATTAATGGAATGGAGGAAGAGCTACAATTAGACGTTAGCAATTATAGTGATACTCAAATAGAATACATACTTCCTAACATAGGTCTGTTAAACCAATTAGACCAACAGGCTTCAAAGGATGATAAGAAAAAAATAATTAAAAAAGCAAAGGTACTAGAGGAAACATTAAAAAATTTCGGGGTAGATGCAAAGGTAATACAGGTTAGTAAAGGGCCTGTAATAACCCGTTATGAGCTACAACCTAGCATTGGAGTTAAGGTAAGCAAAATCGTAAATCTCAGTGATGATATAGCATTAAATATGGCTGCTCCCGCAATAAGAATCGAAGCACCAATACCAGGGAAAGCAGCTATAGGTATTGAAATACCTAATGATGATGCTGCCAATGTTACCTTAAGAGAGGTTATTGATAGTAATAATTACAAGTCTAATAAGTTCAACATACCCTTTGCTCTAGGTAAGGATATATCCGGTAATCCAGTAGTTACAGATATAAGTAAAATGCCTCATTTATTGGTTGCAGGAGCTACTGGATCAGGTAAGAGTGTTTGTATAAATTCATTAATTTTAAGTATTTTGTTTAATTCAAAGCCAGAGGATGTAAGATTAATTTTAATAGACCCTAAGGTAGTGGAGCTTAATCAGTACAATGGAATACCCCATCTTTTGATACCCGTTGTAACAGACCCTAAAAAGGCCACCAGTGCATTAAACTGGGCAGTTCAAGAGATGACAAAAAGATATAAGCTTTTTGCAGATGGACATGTAAAGGATATTAAATCCTACAACGAAAAATATTTAGAGCACAAATTACCCTTTATTGTAATAATAATTGATGAGCTGGCTGATTTAATGATGGTTGCAGCTAATGATGTTGAGGATGCAATCTGTCGTCTAGCACAAATGGCTAGAGCAGCTGGACTCCATCTAATATTAGCTACCCAAAGACCTTCTGTAGACGTTATAACTGGTGTAATTAAGGCCAACATACCATCGAGAATTGCATTTTCTACTGCATCCCAAGCTGATTCCAGAACAATTTTAGATATGGGAGGAGCAGAAAAATTATTGGGTAAAGGTGATATGTTATTCTACCCCATAGGTGCCAATAAGCCAATAAGACTTCAAGGGGCCTTTGTATCAGAGGCAGAGGTAGAAAGGGTAATAGCCTTTATAAAAAATCAAATAGAAAAACCACTGTATGAGTCAGAGATTATTAGCAAAATAGATCAGGGTAATACATTAGATATGAATGGCTCTGATGAACTATTTGATAATGCAGTAGAGCTAGTTTTAGAAAACCAACAGGCTTCAATATCAATGCTGCAAAGAAGATTAAGAATTGGATATAACAGAGCAGCTCGATTAATTGACGAAATGGAGGAAAAAGGTATAATTGGGCAGCATGAGGGTAGTAAACCAAGACAGGTGCTTATTAAGGGTGAAGACCTTATAGGTAAGTAATAGTCAATAAGGATTAAGTAATAAGGTATAAGTAGGTAAAGAATAAAAACATAAAAAGATGATTAAAAGTGAAAAGTTAAAAGTGAAAAGTGAAAAATTAAAAGTGAAAAGTTAAGAGTTAAGAGTTAAGAGTTAAAAATTAAGAGTGAAAAGTTAAAAATTAAGAGTTGAAAGACAAACATATAATGGAAAATTGAAAATTGAAAATGGAAAATGGAAAAATCAAAAGATAAAAGACAAGCATAGAATTAAGAATTAAGAGTTAAAAGTTAAGAGTTAAGAGTGTAAAGTTGAAAGACAAAGATAAAATTGAAAATTGAAAACCATAAAAGCAAGTAATATGTAATAGGGAATAAGGAATAAGTAGGTAAAGAATAAAAACCATAAAAAGAAAATTAAAATTCAAAACCTTAAAATCAATGAGTAATTAGTAATTAGTAATTAGTAATGAGTAATGAAAAACGGGAATCAGGTGAAGCTAAGGATGAACCAAATAAAAATTGAAGATGTAATTAAGCTGGAGGATAAGGCTATTATTGATGTAAGGTCATCCTATGAGTTTAATAATGGTACTATACCAAAGGCTATTAATATTCCATTGTTAGATGATTATGAAAGGATAGAGGTAGGTAAAAGCTACAAAAAAGAGGGGGCTGAAGCTGCAAAAATCAAAGGCTTGGACTTTATTTCCCCTAAGCTTACTAGCTTCTATAGGGAAGTAAAGGAGCTGCAGAAAAACTCAAAAAATTTAATAGTGTTTTGCAGTAGAGGAGGCTTAAGAAGCACCACATTTGTAAAGCTTATGGATTTATTAGGAGCAAAAGGAATATATCAGCTACAGGGTGGATTTAAAGAATATCGTAGCTTTATTCTTAAAAGTCTAATGGATTTAAAAAAAATAGAGTTTATTGTTATACATGGTCATACAGGGGTTGGTAAAACTGATATTATTGAAAAACTGAAGCTAAAAGGTATACCAGCAATAAACTTAGAGGAGCTAGCCCAAAATAAAGGTTCTGTTTTTGGTAATATTGGCTTTAATGGTATTACAACACAAAAGAACTTTGAAAATAGCATTGCAGAGGAGATTATAGTAAGTAAAGATAAGCCTATTGTGATAGAAAGCGAAGGTCAACGCTTAGGAAACGTTACAATTCCAAAAATTATATATAATAATATGATTAATGGTCATCATGTTCTATTAAAAACAAGTATAGATAATAGAAAAAATAGGCTTGTTAATGATTATGTAAATAAGAGAGAAGGAAATGACCATAAGCTAATTGATGCTGTCAATAAATTAAAAAAACGATTAGGACATGAGAAGGTACAAAGCTACATTAAGCTTATTAATGAAAAAAAATATGACCTGTTAGCTGAGGCTTTATTGGAGCATTATTATGATCCTCTTTATAACTTCTCTATCGAAAAATATGATTATGACATTATAATAAATTATGATAGAATTGAAGAAGCAATAGAAGTAATTAGTAGATATTATAAAGAAATAGAAGGGAAGACGAGGTAATGAACTTTACAGTATATGTAGAATCCCTTGGGTGCTCTAAAAACCTAATCGATGCTGAAATAATGCTGGGAATATTAAATAAATACGGCTATAAGTTAACTATGAATAAAAGCAATGCCGACATAATAATTGTTAATACCTGTGGCTTTATTGATGCAGCAAAAGAAGAATCAATTAATAAAATCATTGAGCTGGGAAGCCTTAAGGAAAAAAGGTTAAAGCTCCTACTGGTTTCAGGGTGTCTTGGTGAACGGTATCCAGATGAGCTGCTGAAGGAGCTACCAGAGGTGGATGCTATAGTTGGAACAGGCAATTATCATACAATAGTAGAAACCATACACGAAGCTATGAAGGGTAATAGGGTTACAAAGATAGGGAACCTAGATCAAGTTTTTGACGAAGCATTACCTAGATTTCAGACTACTCCTACCCATACTGCCTATGTAAAAATTTCTGACGGATGTGATAATGTTTGTACCTACTGCATTATACCAAAGCTACGGGGGAAATATAGAAGTAGAAAAATTGAAAACATTATTTATGAAGTAGAAGAGCTAAGTAAAAAGGGTGTAAAGGAAATTATACTTATTGCTCAAGATACCACCCGCTATGGTATTGATATCTATGGTGAATTTATGCTTTCTAATCTACTAGAAAAGCTATGTCAAGTAGAGGGTATAAAATGGATACGACTATTGTATGGGTATCCAGAGATGATTACAGATGATTTAATTAAAACCATAAAGAATAACGATAAAATCTGCAATTATTTAGATATGCCTATTCAACATTCCAGCGATGCTATACTTAAGCTTATGAATAGAAGAACAACTAGAAAATACTTAATTGATTTAATAAAAAAAATAAGAAGTGAAATTCCCGATATTGTATTGAGAACCTCCTTGATTGTTGGTTTTCCTGGTGAAGAAGAGGATCATTTTCAAGAGTTAAAGGATTTTGTTGAAGAGGCTAGATTTGATAAGCTAGGGGTATTTTCTTATTCTAAAGAGGAGGGTACACCAGCAGCTAAGCTCTCAAATCAAATTGAGGATGAAATAAAAGATACCCGAAAGAACATAATAATGGAAATACAGCAAAGAATATCTCTCGAAAAGAACCAATCAAAAATTGGCAAGGAGATGGAGGTTATAGTTGAAGAAACTTTAGTTAAGGGTAAAGAGTATATAGGTAGAAGCAAAGGCGACGCTCCAGAGATAGATGGACTTGTATATGTACATTCATCAAGAAATATAAAAATAGGTGAAATAGTTAAGGTAATTATAAGTGGAGCATTAGAATATGACTTGATGGGAGATGTAATTCGATGAATTTAGCAAATAAGTTAACTATACTTAGAATTTTATTAGTACCTGTATTTATGCTTTTTCTGTTAAATCATATACCCTATGGAGTTGAAATTGCTGCAAGTATATTTATAATAGCAGCTATTACAGATACTCTTGATGGATATATTGCAAGAAAGAAAAACCAAGTAACAAACTTTGGTAAGTTTATGGATCCATTGGCTGATAAGCTTTTAGTTTCAGCAGCTTTAATATCCTTAGTTCAACTTGGTAAGCTATCAGCTTGGGTGGTTGTTATTATAATTGCTAGAGAATTCACCATCAGTATATTAAGGGCTGTGGCAGCTGCCGAAGGAGTGGTAATAGCAGCAAGCTGGTGGGGTAAAGTAAAAACCATAACACAAATTGTTGCAATTATAGCTGTTTTAGTTAATAATTTTCCCTTCAGTCTAGTGGGATTTCCATTCGACACTATAATGATATGGGTAGCAGTTATCTTTACAGTAATTTCAGGGCTTGATTATATTAAAATTAATAAACATATTCTAAAGCATTAAAATATAGTAATTATCATTTAACACACATTAACACCCTATTGCCAATATAAATTGGCATTTTGTTTTAGATGCAATAAATACATAAAGAGGAGTAAAAAAATGCTAGCTTCAATTATTTGTATAGGAACAGAATTAGTTAATGGTAAAACAAAAGATTCAAACTCATATTATATCTCACAAAAACTAATTACACATGGTTATAGGGTTGGTATTAAAATTACAGTGGAAGATAAATTAATTAGCATTACTAATTCTATAAATTTTGCATTATCCACCTCCGACATTCTGATATTAACAGGGGGACTAGGACCTACCTTAGATGATATTACAAGAGAAGCAGTATCAAATGCTATAGGATACCCCTTAGAAATGAATGGATCAATTAAGAAAAAGATAATAGACATTCTGGAAAAAAATCATAAAAAATGCCCTGTTAATAATTTTCGTCAAGCTTATTTTCCAAAAGGCTCCCAGATAATAGATAATAAAAATGGAACTGCTGCAGGCTTTTTAGTTGAGTTTAATAGTAAAAAAGTTTTTGTTCTCCCAGGTCCACCTAATGAAATGAAGCCTATGTTTAATGATTACGTGTTGCCTATGCTAAAAGGCTTTAGAAATTCAAGCTTAATTATAAAGAGCTACGAAATTGTTGGAATAGGTGAGTCTGCCCTTGAAGAAGAGCTAATGGATTTTATCCAAGAATATAAAAATTTTTCATTTGCAACCTATGCTCTTGATGGGCATATTACTTTAACAATTACTGCCGAAGAGGATACTAATTTAGAAAGTGCAGGTCTTTTAAAAGATTTAACCAATAAAATTGAAAAAAAAATAGGTGATTATATATATAGTATTGATGGCAGTACATTAGAGGAGGAGGTCTTTAAAGCTCTATTGGAAAAGGGTCTAACCCTAGCAACTGCTGAATCCTGTACAGGAGGCCTATTAGCTTCAAAGCTTACTTCAATACCAGGTATTTCTAAGGTATATGAAGGTGGATTTATAACCTACAGCAACAATTCGAAAACTAGAGATTTATTTGTACCATCTGAGTTAATAAGCCATCAGGGGGCTGTCAGCTATGAGGTTGCTATGTCAATGCTAAAGGGCTTAAAAAAAAGAACCTTATGTAATTGTGGTATATCAATAACTGGAATTGCTGGGCCAGAGGGGGGTACGGCTACAAAACCAGTAGGAACAGTTTTTGTGGGTATTAATTTAAAAGATTATTATGAGGTTATACAGCTTAGACTTTCGGGAAATCGCAGAAGAATACAAAACCTTACAACCTTAACAGCACTAAATCTATTAAGAAAAGCAATAATTAGCAAATGTTAAATTTTACATAATGAGCAATAAAAAATTTAAATAGTATTTGACCTTTTGTTTTAAATAATATATAATTATAAAAAAGAACAAATGTTCGAAAAGAATGAAAGGTAGGTGAACCAGAGATAGCTCTGGTATTAAAATGATTGAGAAAAAGAAAGCATTAGAGATGGCTATTAATCAGATAGAAAAACAGTTTGGCAAAGGCTCCATAATGAAATTAGGTGAAGATTCAAAGGCCAATATGGAGTGCATTTCTACTGGCTCAATAGAATTAGATATTGCATTAGGTATAGGTGGAGTACCTAGGGGAAGAATTGTAGAAATATATGGTCCTGAATCATCCGGTAAGACTACTGTAACCCTACATATTATTGCAGAGGCTCAAAAAAATGGTGGCTCAGCAGCCTTTATAGATGCTGAACATGCATTAGATCCCACATATGCTAAAAAGCTAGGAGTAAATATTGATGACTTAATAGTTTCACAGCCAGATACAGGCGAACAGGCGCTGGAAATTGCAGAAGCACTGGTAAGAAGTGGAGCAATAGACATTATAGTAATAGATTCTGTGGCTGCCCTTGTCCCAAAAGCAGAAATTGAAGGGGAAATGGGAGATTCTCATGTTGGGCTACAGGCCCGTTTAATGTCACAGGCCTTAAGAAAGCTTGCAGGTGCTGTTAATAAATCAAAAACAACTGCTATATTTATTAATCAGCTACGTGAAAAGGTTGGAGTTATGTTTGGTAATCCAGAAACAACCACAGGTGGTAAGGCATTAAAGTTTTATGCTTCAGTAAGGTTAGATGTACGAAGAATAGACGTTATTAAACAAGGCAATGATATTATGGGTAACCGTACTAGAGTAAAGGTTGTTAAAAACAAGGTAGCGCCCCCATTTAAGCAGGCTGAGTTTGATATAATGTATGGAGAGGGAATTTCAAAAACTGGTGATGTCCTTGATTCAGCAGTAAATTTAGATATAGTTAAGAAGGCTGGAGCTTGGTATAGCTACGGAGATCATAGACTTGGTCAAGGTAGAGAAAATGCTAAACAGTTTTTAAAGGAAAATCCCGATATTTGGAATGAAGTAGAAGATAAGATTAGAGAGCATTATGGATTATCTAAAGGAAAAGGTGCTACAGAAGCAGTAGCTACAGAGGAAGCCACAAAAGCAAAATAAAATAGTAGATTACACTCCTCTAATTATGCTGTTTTGCGTAGCTACATTAAAGATTAAAATACAATTGAAATAGCAATAAAAAACTTGTAGTAATAATTCTACAAGTTTTTTTATTGCTAAAAACACTACTTCTCCTGCTGGTAAATAGTTGTTGCTATATAAAACAATTTTACACAAAAAAATGCAAAATGTTACAAGTTTTTGTTTGGGATGGCTATAGGGATGGTATATTTAAATAGCAACATCATTCAACAATTAAATTGAAACGAGCGGAGGTTTTAAAATGACAATTTTTAAAAAACTAGTAACTTCATTTTTAGTAATTGTGTTTATTATGTTAGCAATTTTAACAGTAACAGCCATCAACACCAATAGAATTGAAAACCTTAACAATACTATTGCTGTGGCTAAGGATGAAATAAGCTTTCTAATTGAAAAGGAAGTAGACCACTAAAGATGGCTGAATAATATTAGCCTAATGTTTATTACTGGAGATATACCAGAGTCTGTAGACCATACCCAATGTAACTTAGGTAAATGGTATTATTCTTACGAGCCACAAGACTATAATAGAGATGCGTATATTGCTTTAGAGGAACCCCATATTAAAGCCCATAAAAGTGGACATCAGCTAATTGATCTTTTTAAGGCTGATAGGAAGAATGAAGCTCTATTAGTTTTCCAAAGAGATGCAATTCCAGCAGTAGAGGAGGTACAATACCACCTAAAGGAGCTACAAAATGCTAAAATAAACCATACCACAAGTCTTCAACAGGAAATTAAAAGTATACAAAGAACAGCTCAAATAATAAATTTTAGCTTTATAATTATAGCTATCATAAGTGTAATAATCATTGCTACAATATTGAATAGAAAAATAGGTATTCCCGTAGCCAATTTGTCTAAGACTATAGAAAGATTTTCTAATTATGATCTTTCAATGGATAATAAAGAGGCTTCAAGATATATTAAAAATAAAGATGAAATAGGTACTATTGCCAGAGCTCTAGGGGTTATGCAAAATAACCTTGTTACATTGATAAAGGATATTGCCGACTCATCTCAACGGTTGACAGTGTCTTCAGAGGAAATGACAGCTACCACTCAACAATCATCTATTGCAGCTGAAGAAATGGCTACAACAATTGAAGAAGTGGCGATGAGCTCTAATCAACAAGCAAAGGAGACAGAAAATGGTGCAATTAAGACAAAAGAACTTAGTAGCATTATAGAAGAGGATATACAGGATATGTTTAGACTACAAGAAGCGGTGGACAAACTAAACCAACATAAAAATGAGGGCTTAAATATGGTTAATAGCTTAACCGCCATAGTGAAGGAAAGTAGCTCTTCTATTGAAACAATTTATGAAACAACCATAGCTACAGATTCTAGTGCTTTAAAAATAGGAGAAGCTAGCAAACTAATTGAAAGCATTGCAGGACAAACTAATCTTTTAGCTCTAAATGCAGCAATTGAAGCTGCACGAGCAGGTGAGGCAGGTAAGGGCTTTGCTGTGGTTGCAGATGAAATAAGAAAGCTTGCAGAGCAGTCTACCAGCTCAGCGAAGGAAATCGACACTATGCTTTTAGACCTACAAGATAACTCAAAGAAATCTGTGGAGATTATGGAAAAGGTTATGGAGGTAATGAAGCTGCAAACCCTTCGTGTAGACGAGACTGAAAAGGAGTTTAGCAATATAGTAAATGAGGTTTTAACGGTTAGTACAACTGTGGAAAGGTCATTAGCCTCAGCAAAAAACATGGATGATATTAGAAACCAGTTAGCTACTCTTATGGAGAGCTTATCGGCCATAGCTCAGCAAAATGCAGCTGGCACCCAGCAGGCTTCGGCAGCTATAGAGGAGCAATCAGCATCAATGGAGGAAATAGCAAGCTCTGCCGATATGCTGGCTACCCTTGCTTCGAAAATGCAGGACAGTGTTTTAAAGTTTAAGCTAAGTTAGAATAAAAACCTCCGTTACTATAGTTTATTGCCATCAGCTTCCTCAATTTAAAGAAAATTATGAAAACTATAGAGGATTTAATAGATAAAAATAGAAAATACAAGTTATAATAGCATAAAGGATGAAAGCTAAAATTATTTCTGTTAATTAATACTACCTTACTTATCTCCCTTAAAAAATGGCTGTATTAGTAACTCTGGTGAGATAGTAAGCTGAGTATGAATTGGGGGAGTGAAGATGTATGATAGAATTGCCTTTATAGCTCCATATGAAGATTTAAAAAAGATTGCAGATGAAGCAATGGGGGAAATGGGTATATTCATAGATACCTATGTAGGTGATTTGCAGCGAGGAGTAAATAATGCAATAAAAGCCAAGAAGGAAGGTAAAAAAATCGTTATAAGTAGAGGAGGCACTGCCAGAGTAATACAAGAGCAGGTGGACATCCCAGTAGTTGAAATTAAAGTAACAGGCTATGACCTTCTTAGGGTTTTAAACAAGTACAAATACTCAAAAAAGAAGGTAGCGGTTATAGGATATGGCAACGTTATTAGTGGAGCAAGGGTTATAGCTGATATACTGGGATTTAACGTAGAGTATTTTCCAATAGATGTTGAACATGAGGTTGTTGAAAAGGTGCAACTGGCATATGATTTAGGTATAGATGTTATTATAGGAGATACTATATCTGTTAGAACAGCCAATAGTATGGGAATGGAATACGAATTAATAAAATCTGGTAAAGAGGCAATTATTAATGCCTATGAGGAAGCTCAAAAGCTGTATGAAGCTATAGAAAGGGAAAGTGAGAAAAAGCAGAGATATAAGACAATCGTAAACTTTATAGAAGAAGGTATAATAGCAGTTAATAAAAATGAAGAGGTTATTCTATATAATCCAGTAGCAGAAAAAATCTTTCAGATACCAAAAGATAAGGTAATGTATAAAAAGGCCTCTGATGTAATACCCAATACCAGAATACCAAATGTATTAAGAACAGGTAAACCAGAGCTAGGTTATATTCAATATACAGGAAATGCCACCAACAGAGTTCCTATTATTGTAGAGGGTGAAGTTAAGGGAGTGGTAGTTACCTTTCAAGATATAACAAGGATACAGGAGGTAGAGCAAAGAATAAGAGAAGAGCTTCATAAAAAGGGCTTGACTGCTAAAAAAACCTTCGATCATATTCTTGGGGAGAGTAAAATAATTAAAAAAGCTATTGAACTATCGAAAAAATATGCAAAAACCGACTCTACTATTTTATTGTGTGGTGAAAGTGGAACAGGGAAGGAAGTATTTGCCCAAGCAATACATAATTATAGTAGTAGAAGAAACAAGCCCTTTGTTGCCATTAATTGTGCTGCTATACCCGGAAATCTTCTTGAAAGTGAATTATTTGGCTATGCTGAGGGAGCATTTACTGGGGCCCGTAAGGGGGGAAGAAAAGGGCTTTTTGAAATGGCCCACGGCGTAACTATATTTTTAGATGAAATAAGTGAGATGGATATTAAAGTACAGGCAAGGATATTAAGGGTTATTCAAGAGATGGAAGTCATGAGAATAGGTGACGATAGAATAATCCCTATAGATGTAAGAATTATATCTGCTACAAACAAGGACTTGGAAAGGGAAGTAAAGAGGAAGAGCTTCCGAAATGACTTGTATTACAGAATTAATGTCCTAATAATCAATATTCCTCCACTAAGGGAAAGAGAAGGAGACATTGAAGTATTGGCGAAGCATTTCATAGAAAAGTATAGTAGGCTGTACAATAAAACAATGAATAAATTAAGTGATAATGTGGTTGAAGTTTTAAAAAGATATTACTGGTATGGCAATGTTAGAGAATTAGAAAATGTAATTGCTAAACTAGTTATAGTTGGAGAAGAGGAAATATCTAAAAAGGAAAGTGCAGCTTTAGTTTTTAAGGACCTTTTAGCAGACGATAAATCAGAGATAGAAGTAAATTTACTAGAAGGAAGCCTAAAGGAGATAGAGCTGAAAATAATAAAACAGGTTTTAGAAGAAGAAAACTATAATAAAACCAAAACAGCAGAAAGACTAAGAATTACTAGAGTAACCCTCAATAATAAGCTAAAAGACGTATAAATATTAAACATTAAGGTATAAAAAATATACAAGTTTGAGATAAGAAGCTCCAATTAAAGAAGCTTTTTATCTTTTTTTTATGGAATTAAAAGTATTACTATTTTTATTTACCTTAAAAATTGGTTGCTATAGGGATAAGGCTGTACCAAAGTATAATTAAATAATAAATATGGCATGTATTTTGCTTTAATAAAAGTAAAAGGAGGTGTTAATATGTTGAGATTGATAATAGCACATACAAAGGACAATGTAGCCACCATAGTACAGGACGTAGCTCCAGGGGATGTTATTACAATTGGAGAAAACAGCCAAAGGATGGATATATCAGTAAATAACAATATTCCTTGCTATCACAAGGTTGCTTTAGCTGACATTAAAAAAGGAGAAGCTGTAATTAAGTATGGTGAAGTTATTGGAAAAGCCTCTAGTGATATTAAAAGAGGTGATTATGTACACATTCATAATCTTGAAAGCACCAGAGGTAGAGGTGATATAAAAAGCTAGAAGGGAGGTGAAAACATGAAAATAAAGGGATATAAAAGAGAAAACGGAGCTTATGGTATAAGAAATCATTTAGCAATAATTCCAGCATCAATTTGTGCAAGTGAAACTGCTATGAAGATTAGTTACTTGGTTCCTGGGTCAGTAGCATTACCCCACCAGCACGGCTGCTGTCAGGTTGGGGAGGATTACAAGCAAACCTTAAGAACTCTGATTGGATTAGGGAAAAATCCAAATGTTGGAGGAGTTTTAGTTATTGGACTAGGATGTGAGCAAATAAAGCCTAATGAAGTGGCTGAGGAGATCAGTAAAACTGGAAAACCTGTTGAAGCTATTGTTATTCAAGAATGTGGAGGAACCCTAGGGGCAATTCAACAGGGAACAAGACTAGCAAGTGCTATGTCACAGGCCTTGTCACAGCAAGAAAAGGTAGAATTTGATGTAGGTGAATTAGTTTTGGCTTTGGAATGTGGCGGCTCAGACCCTACATCGGGGATTGCTTCAAATCCTGCAGTAGGAGCAGCATCTGATTTACTTATAGAACGGGGGGGGATTTCAATACTCTCTGAAACAACAGAGCTTATTGGAGCGGAGCATTTGTTAGCCAAAAGATGTGTAAGTGATGAGGTTGCCAATAGGCTAATAGAAATTGTTAATCAAACAGAAAATAGAGCAATTGAGATGGGTGAAGATTTAAGGGGCAGCCAACCTACTCCAGGTAATATTGAGGGTGGCTTATCAACAATCGAGGAAAAATCTCTAGGATGTATTTATAAGGCAGGTAAAGCACCCGTACAAGAAATACTTGACTATGGTGAACTAGTAGGTAAAAACAAGGGCCTATATATAATGGATACACCTGGCGAAGACATAGACTCTATAACTGGTATGCTGGCTGGAGGAGCGCAAATCGTCTTATTTACCACCGGTAGGGGAACTCCTACAGGATCACCTATAGCACCTGTTATAAAGATTACAGGAAATGGTGAGACCTACAGAAAAATGATAGACAATATCGATATAAATGCAGGCAAGATAATAGAAGAAGGAGTATCTATTCAAGAGCTAGGACAGGAAATATTTGATGAGATAGTAAAGGTATCAAATGGTAAGCTAACCAAGGCAGAAATTTTAGGACATAAAGAATTCGGAATATTTAGAATAGGCTATACCTTCTAAGTATAGTTAATAATAATTTAAAAGAGATTTAAAAGGGGAGGTAGTGTAATGAAAATTAAAGCTGCAATAGAAAAATATACCTGGTGGCATGATGGTTATTCCATTGATACTTGGGGCATTTATTAACACCTTCTTTCCACAGGTCCTTGAAATTGGTGGTTTTACAACAGCGTTATTCAAGAATGGAGCCGGTCCTTTAATCGGTATGTTTTTATTTTGTATGGGGGCTGGAATTAGCTTAAAAGCAGCTCCTAAGGCCCTAAAGAAGGGGGCAGCCATAACCCTTTCTAAGTTTGTTGTTGCAGTTGCCTTAGGCCTTTTAGTAGCAAAGCTTTTTGGAGAAAACGGTTTCTTAGGATTATCATCACTAGCAATTATTTCAGCTATGTCTAATAGTAATGGTGGATTATATGCAGCCCTTACAGGAGAATTCGGAGATGAAACAGATATCGGTGCAATAGCAGTAGTATCAATTAATGACGGACCCTTCTTAACAATGGTGGCATTAGGAACAGCTGGTTTAGCAAATATTCCCTTCATGTCTTTAGTAGCAGTAATAGTACCTATAGTTCTAGGTATGATACTAGGTAACCTTGACGATAATATGAGGAAGTTTTTAGTTGCAGGTGGCCCAGTTCTTATTCCATTCTTTGCCTTTGCCCTTGGTGCAGGAATAGATTTTGCTATGCTGATTAAAGCAGGTCTACCAGGGTATTACTTGGATTAATGACGGTATTCGTTGGTGGCTTCTTTAATATTTATACAGATAAGCTAACGGGAGGAAGTGGAATTGCTGGTGCATCTGTATCCTCAACAGCAGGTAATGCAGTTGCTACTCCAATGGCAATAGCAATGGCTGACCCTGCTTTAAAGGCAATAGCTACAGTAGCAACACCACAGGTTGCAGCGTCAACAATTACTACAGCCTTACTAACACCAGTTTTAACCTCATATGTGGCTAAGAGGAATAAAAACAAGCAAAACAAGGATGCACTAGAAAAAAGCTAATACAATAGGGGGAGGGTGCTACTCTCCCTTTTGACATTATTATCTTGAAAAGGGTGATTCTAATGAATAGGTTAATAGTTGTAGCAGATGATTTTACAGGCTCAAATGATACAGGGGTACAATTTAGCAAAAGCAACCTAAAAACAATTGTTATAACAGACTTAAATTCTATTGAAAAAACCAGTAAAGCATGTGATGTACTGGTAATAGACACGGAAAGTAGATTTGATAAGAAGGATAAAGCCTTTGAAAAAACTAAAAGCATTGGAAAGCAGCTATCTAAAGAAAAAGCTAATCTATATATTTATAAGAAGCTAGATTCAACCTTTAGAGGCAATGTTGGCGCTGAAATAGCTGGATTGATGGATGGATTAGGAATAGATTTTGCAATAGCCGCACCTGCATATCCAAAGGCAGGTAGGACAACATTAAACGGACTCATCTATGTAAATAATGTCCTAATTTCTAATACTGAATATGCAAAGGATCCTAAAACTCCAGTTAAGTATTCATATATACCTGATATAATTACCCATCAAACAAATAAGAGGGTAGAAATAATTAATCATAATCATGTTATTCTAGGAAAAGAAGCTTTAATATCAAGAATAAATCAACTAAAGGATCAGGGTGTGGAGATAGTTGTAATTGATGCTATAATGGATGATGAGCTTGAAATTATTGCAGAAGTAGTTTCTCAAATTAAAGGTCATAAAGTATTAATCGGTTCTGCTGGATTAGCAGAATATCTTCCAATACCACTAGGGCTGACTAAAGAAGAAGAGACTATACTGATGATTGCAGGAAGTGTAAGTACTACTACAACAAAGCAAATCCAATATCTTCAAAAGGAGCTACCGGTAGAAATTGTAGATATTAATTTGAAGGAACTTTTCCACAATGAGGAGATAGAGCTTAATAGACTTGTAAACCTATGCTTAACCTATTCAAAGGAAAAAAAGGACGTACTTATTAGAACCTCAACATCAAAAATAGATGTAGAGAGGGCATTTGAGATTGGTAAGAGTTTAGGCTTAAGTAACTATGAAACAAGCGATAGTATTGCAATATTCATTGGAAAGCTTACTTCTGTTCTAATGTCAAAGCTTAGAATAAAGGGATTATTCTTAACAGGTGGAGATATAGCCATCAAGGTGGCAGAAAGAGTAAAGGCATTAGGTACTATAATAGACAAAGAAATACTTCCTGGTATTCCATGTGGATATTTTATTCATGAGGATTACAGTAATTTACCCGTAGTCACAAAGGCCGGGGGCTTTGGAAGGGAAGATGCCCTTGTAAATATTGTTGAGTATCTTAAGGAGAGATAATTATGCATCAAGATAAAATAATTGGAGTCACTATGGGGGATCCAGCTGGTATAGGACCAGAGATAATATTAAAAAGCTTTAATAATATTAATATTAATAATTTGAAAATTATAGTTATTGGTGATTTTAAAGTAATGGAGCTATTGAAGTCTAAGCTGCACTTTCCTGCCTATAGGTTAAATAGGGTGGTAGACTTGAATCACTGTGTTTTTAGAAATGACCTACTTAATGTATATGACTTAGCAAAGGTAGATATAGAAAAGCTGAAGCCTGGTAAGGTTCAAGCTATGGCTGGAAATGCAGCCTTTCACTACGTAAAATTTGCAACGGAATTAGCTAAAGCTGGAAAAATAGATGCTATTGCTACAGCCCCTTTAAATAAAGAGGCTATGCACCTTGCAGGTCACCTGTATCCAGGACATACGGAGATTCTTGCAAAATTTTCTGGAGCTAAAAGCTATGCCATGGTTTTATATGATGATAAGCTTAAGGTTATCCATGCTTCAACCCATGTCTCATTACTTAATGCTATAAAGGGTCTTAATAAGAAAAGGGTTGAAGAGGTAATTCAGCTTGCCCATGACACCCTATTAAAGCTAGGGTATGAAAATCCAAAAATTGCAGTAGCAGGAATCAATCCACATGCAGGAGAAGGGGGCCTTTTTGGAGACGAGGAAATAAAAGAAATAATTCCTGCTATAAGGACTAAAATAAAAGAGGGCATAAGGGTAGAGGGACCAGAAGCTCCCGATACAGTTTTTTTAAGGGCTGCTGAGGGAAGTTTTGACATGGTTGTGGCAATGTATCATGATCAAGGTCATATACCCTTAAAGCTTCTAGGTTTTCACAGCGGTGTTAACATAACTGTTGGACTTCCAATAATAAGAACCTCAGTAGATCATGGTACAGCCTTTGGCAAGGCATGGCATGGTACTGCAAATGAAGA
>NZ_WBZC01000012.1 GCF_009017275.1 Alkaliphilus pronyensis
TCTTTTTTAAATTATCGATGTTCAATTTACATTACTTGTAATTATTTACATCCAAATCTATGTTGCATTTTGCAAATGCCTAAAGTAAAATATTTTATCAAAAATAATTAATTCGTGTAATTTAATCTATAACATCATACTCAAAATCATAACCTACTAAATTAGGGGTTGGTGACTTTCCCGAAGGATTATAATAGTTCACTCCCCTTCCCCTTTCAGATATCAAATGAAGGTTTTTCCTCGCTCTTGAAGACATCACATATAATAACTTATTTGAATTTTCATCTCCATTTTTATCTTTAAAATGTGGTAAATAATCATTTAGCAACGCAAAACCTATGACTGTATCATATTCTTCACCTTTTGTTCCATGTATTGTAGAAATAGTTATGCCTTCTCTTGGTTTAAATGCTCTTCTAAAGCTAGAGATATCACTAATAAAATCTGCTCCCTCTTTTTTTAACCTTTCAATACGAGCCTTAGAGCTTTCAAAAAATGAAATATAATGATTCTTTATTGAAGAGTACGAATCTATATTTAAGTTAAGAAATCCACACAGTTCCCCAAAAAACAATTCAAGGTGTTTAAGTCCATCACTCTCATTAATTACTATCGAATTAATAATCTTCAAAAGTCTCTTTTTTGTCAATCCATCTAATGAATAGCCAACAACTTCAAGTTCTTTAATAATGTCATTAGCCCATCTTAAACGCCTTATATAAAAATTAGGTGATGGCTCTGATAAAACTAGCCTTGCAACTTTATACCAGAAATTATCAATATCTCTTGAAAAAGGTACTAATCCCGGTCCATCAAAGCTACAGTCAGGTAATCTAGACGTTAGTTGTCTTGTTATAGACCCTAAATGTATCCACTGAGGTGCAACAACACAGATCTCATTTGCTGTGATACATTCATCATCTAAATTAAACTTAATTAATCTCACGATCTCATTAACTACCTCTTCTTTACTAAGGGATAGATTATATGTTATTTTACTAGAATATAATTTCAAATCGCCTTCAGCACGTATGGTAGATTCATATACCTTAAAGTTTTCAAAATAACTTATCATTTTTTGTGAAGACCTATAATTATTCTCTAAAGAGTACTCACACAGATTAAAACCAAATATTTTCTCTAATTCTTCTTTTTCCATTGGAAAACCGCCCAGAGTACTATAAATTGACTGATTAGGATCTCCTACAATGAACACTCTTGATAACCCTTTACCAGCATTTAATATTTTCGCAATGATATGATACTGAATTTCTTTTGTATCTTGATATTCGTCAATTAGTATAAACTTTATGATATCTTTCAATGTGTTAGCGATTATTGGATTTTTATCGAGAATTTGATAAGCATAATATAAGATTTGTTCAAAATCTACTTGCCTACTATCCTTTAATATATCAAAATATTTTCTTAAAACATCTTCGATCATATAATGCTTTTCTTTCTCGAGACAACTCAATCTATATCCTCGCGGAGTAACAAAAAAACCGCAATCATAATAAGATATACTTTTACCGTAGTTTTCTTTACATAGTTGAGTGATTAACACCTCTGATTCATGTGAATTTAGTATTGAAAAACCAAATTTCAGTTCATCAATACAATTATGATAGGGTCGAACAATCCATTCCAGTGAAAATGAATGAATCGTTCCTATCCATAATTGTTTTGTATCTATACCAATTTTATCTAAACGTTCTTTTATCTCTTCTGCGGCACGATTAGTATAAGTAATTGCAATAATAAATTCTCTAATTGATTTTAAATTATTGATTTCATACGCAATCTTATATGTAAGTGTTCTTGTCTTACCGCTTCCAGGACAAGCAATAAGAAGAACACTATTGTCATTTAATATAACTTTTTTCTGCTCATCATTTAACTTTCCATCTAATAGTAATGTCATTTTAAATCAGTTCCTTTAATAAATCTATTAACTGACTATCATCAATCTCCGTTTTGAGAGTTGTATAGTAATCATTTAATGTTATTTCTTTTTTACTATAACTGTCTAAGCTCTCATACAAAAGTTTAAAATTAGTTGCATCGTCTTCATCTTTATTTGAATTATTATAATCCAAACGAAACTTAATCATGCTTGAAATTACTGACGTTGACCACTCATCTTTTGCATGGACAATTGCTTTCAATATGTATGAAGGCACTATAGTCCATTCTTCAATATAATTACTTAGTATTATTGCATACCAACCTTTACCAGCATTATTTGCCATTGTTAAAATTCTCTTGCCATTAACAGCAATATCCTTTGAAGTTATATCTTTTTTAGCAGTTTTCTTAGTAGTGATATCCTTATAAACATCTTCTATAGTTTCCTTAACTTCATGCTTATTGCCCGAATTCATAAAATCAACTTCAAATGTATAATTTGCATAGAATGATTTTATCCATGAACTTCCCTTAACAAACTCTTCTATTCGCTCTTTTCTTTCTAAACCAGACTTTTTTGAAGCTTCAACTGATTTTTTATATTTAATCAACTTATCAGTATCACCATCATTAATAGTTGTATCGCATATTGCATCGTCTAAATCAGTAATAATACTACATCGTCTTTTGATCCTGTCATCATGAAATAATTGTGCAACATTTTCAAAACCTGTACTCCTAACATTTATTAAACTAATCCCTAATTCATCAAGACTAACCCCATAAACTGACTTAAAAAGTAAAGGTATTAATATTTCTTCCGCATCACCTTCAACTAGCAAAACACCTTTTGCAAAAAGCAGATTAGTTCTTACTGCATCTAAATATCGTTGAACATGCATTATGTTAGTCTCACTGAGTCCTTTTGACGGTTGATATGATTCCGCATAGTTCTTCTTTTTTGCTAAAATATTGATATTCTCGACGTTGCTTACTTCTGATATATGAGTAGAATGTGTCGAATAAATAATTTGAGTATCATCATAATCAAGCTTGTCAAATAATGTTTTTTGTATATGAGTATGTAAATGTGCTTCTGGCTCTTCTATTAACAAGAAATTGGCAAATACATCTTTTGACTTTTGATATTTAAACTCCAAAATTTTTAAAGTAAGAAATATTAAATTAGCGCCCCCAAGACTTAACTCATGTATACTTCCCTCATGTTCTTCATTTGGCTCACCAATGAAAAGTTTTAGAGATTGTAATAGTTTATCAGCTTCATCAGGTAAACTTGACTTTATTGTAAGAGCTGATGGTGAATATGTATGACCTACAGCATTTCTTATGGTTTCATCAATATCATTTTTTATTTGTTGAACATCTTTCAGACCTTCAATCTTTGAGTTCAAATCATTTACCATATCATTAATTGGTTCATATTCACTTACCTCTATCTCACCACTTTTTTCCTTAAGTAGCCCCAACAAGGGATTAGTTCTATTATTGTGAAAGCTACTAACTACATCTCTCAAAGCTTGAATAAATGTAAATGATATTTCTTTAGACACTGACAGTTGGTGCGGAATCTTAGTTCCAAATTTTGATGCATCTATTACTGATGGGAACTCAACTTTTTCAAAGTCTCCAACCAATTCTTTATATACCTGTGGATCATTAAAATCTACATTACTTTTTCCAGTAAAAAAAACTTCATAATTATCTTCAACTGTCAATCCACCCAGTATTTCATTCATGGATTCATGATCTCCATTATCCAACTCAGATAACTTCTGTCTAATATCTGCTTTTGGTCTGAAAAAAAGATTATAAGTAGCTCTATCTACACTACCAGTTTGAACTGCTCCAAATCCATGAATAAATAATGATTGAATTGCTTCATCATCACTTATCTCATCAAACTCAATACTAATTATAATCCAATGGCCTCTCCAGTTACCTAACGCTCTATTAAAATCTGATTCTTTTAATTTATATGCATAATGTAAAGATGAATCTTCTAATAATAAACGTATTGCTTTGAATAAATTAGTCTTACCTGATCCATTCTCTCCAATGATCGTGTTTATACCTTTATTGAATTCAAACTTTGCACTTGCAAAATTTCTATAGTTTACCAAAGATACTTTTGATATATACATAACATCCCCCTATTAATTACACTTCAAAACTCAATTTCCTACCACTAGATTAAATTTAATGAAATTATGTAGCTTATACTTCTTATGAATAAGCTACAATACCCTATAGCCAAAAAAGGTATTAACGCAATCTTTCCAGTATAATCCAATCGCATATACCAAAAGTATAACACATTTGCCAATATTCCGAAAGCCAGTCCCATGCTACTTCCAACCAGTCCATTAGAAAATCCAAAGAAGAAGGAACACGCCCCAACAAACTTAATATCGCCACCACCCATTGCCCCTTCCTTTAGCAGTGCCGCCACCAAAAATGGCAGTGGCACAAGAAGCATACCAAGAATTGAATCTAGCCAACTTACTTGAATTAATCCAAGTAATATAATCATCACATGAACCTTATCAGGAATAATTCGTATTTTTATATCGCAATAACTGGCGTAAATCTATACCACCACAAACAGTACATTCTTTATCACTAACACACCTATCACCTCACAATATACTCATTTGCTAATCTGCCACCATCCTCTGTATATCTGCTACGAATATAGATGTAGCCACCCTTTTCTAGTCGCCAAAGATTCTTGCCTACTGTTGTCTTATGTACCCCAAGAATCCTACTAATCTTTTTCTGTGATATTTGAACAACTCCTTCTCCATCTGCTATCTTACTCAAGAGCATATAGATCATTTTTGCAGATACAGTTGATTTTATTCCTCCCACTACTTTAAATTCATTAATCCTATCCGCCATGTCTTCTCCTCTCCATCCTGTAGACATACATGTATTTCTTTTGTCCAAATTGATATCTAATAATAAAGCCCATCTGGTCGACTACTGATATATTGGAGTTGTCCTTAGTTAACATAAGAACTGCTCCTGATACAGCAACCAACATAAATACAATGGTGACCACCGTATTTCTTGTTACAAAGAATTGAAAAGCATCTATTACACCTGCCACTAAAGTAACTAGAATAGTTTTCATCAATTCTTCCTTACCATATCCATTGAATATTTCTTTTCTTAACTTCAATCCTTGTGGTATATATAATGGTTTTTCTCTTGCCATCTCATCACCTCTATGTGTAATAACTGGTTATAACATCTTTTATCACATAACAACTTTCTGCTAAGACATAAAAGACTATCACGTTCCTAATCTTCTTTTTGTAAGCCTTCTCCAACTCTTCATCTGTTCCCATCATTACAAAGCAGTAAACCACTCGAAGAACTGTGCCACTCCGAATGAGAATTAGGAAGGCATCAGATAATTCTTTTAGAATATCCATCCTCTCGCCCTCCTACTTTTTAAATAGTGCCTTACCCATTTGATAAATCCTTGCTGTAGAGTAAATCTTATTGCTTAATCCACCGCCTTGACCTCCTGATATGATTAAGAACTCTTGTAAGAACTTTGGTGTTCTAATAGCCAATACCATACTGGCAACACCCCAAAAAACATGGGCGTTGAGCATAAGCCCAACGCCGAGTTTTGCCAGTACAATCTGTACAAGAACCGCCAGTGTACTTTGAAAGAATTTCTGTATATAGCTTTTAAATAAATTACTGTCGGCTCTATCCATTAAGCCTACACAGGCAAGGGGCAGTCCTATTCTTAGAATCATAATCTCTAGTCCTCTTGTCAGAAACTGAATGTATAAAACAAAGAAGCAAATGAAAAATATCAACGATACAATACCAGTAAACAACCCTGCTGTGGCTATACCTGCAATGACTGTTTCAAAGGATATGGGCATTCCTCCTGATATAAGTACGATTAACTCATTAGACATATCTTCTATGATTGTAGCAAGCCAACCATACATGGTTGGAAAACATATACTTGTAGCAAGTGCCTTTAGAAAACCTATGAATAATGTTGAAGGCTCATCTCCTGCATCGCCATCATGCCATAGGATGTATTTGTTGAAGCCATTTTTAAGGAACTTGAGAATAATGAGAGAGATACCAAAAGCGAAGAAGATATCAAAGATCGGCTCTATGGCATTGATACCAAGTAGGGTGTCCATATACCTTTCAGCATAGAGTACCATTGGCACAAGCCCTTCTAAAAGGGTGTCTACATAAACGAGACACCCTGATAAAATAGCACTTATAAGGAGCATAATTACAACTTCCAAATGTCCGCCTCCTTACATATTCTCTCTAGCCTATTCAAAGTGATAAAACACTGAATAGGTGATATTGCTTTTGTTATACATACAATTGTGGTTGGTATAATAATAAAACTCTAACTTACTGTAGATACCTGAAGTTAGAGTTTTATTGAATGTAATGCCGTTTTTCGTTCTTTGATAACTGAGTTGATCCCATACGCCTGTTTTTATATTAAAGCCACGTACACGTCCATAATCATCCCCACTATGACCACTTACTGGTGGTACTGTAAAGGTGTATTTTGTGATAGTTGCTCCCTCGATGCCTTCCTCAAGAATAACCGATTCAGGACCAGTTAAGGTCATGCCACCACCCTTATTAGGGTCAGCTACAAAGAATACGATTGCTGTCCAAGGTGATTCAGCACCTGCACTATCTACTGCTTTAACACGAATTACATTTTTACCAAGTGGATATGTGGTTGTCTGAGATGCTCTCCCTTCCCAAACATAATTAATATCATCTCCGTCAGGATCACTTGCTGTTGCTGTCACTGTAATTGGGGTACTCGGTAAAACACTATTACCACTAGGGGTTCTTGTAATAATCGGTGTACTAGGTGCTTGATTTGAGACAGTAAAGGTTAATTCTGCCCACTCAGAATATCCACCATGTTCGTCCTTTGCACGTACCTGAATGGTATGTGTCCCAACACCATAGTAGCTATCTTTTGTCGTTCCTTGATATTCATAAGTTAGCACGTCATCATTAGAATCAGTGCTATTGGCATTGATATTCACTTTAAATTTACCACTGTTAGATATCCTTGCTACATCAGCAGTTACAATTGGTATTGACGGCAGATTATTATAGATAGTGATGTCTTTTTCTGATATAAATACTCTACCTGTCACATCTGTTACTTTAGCACTCAATGTGTAATTACCTGTGGTGTTGAAAGTTAACTTACCACCAATATCAGTAAGTGTTCCATCAGTATATGCATCTAGTGAAACCGACTCATCCTCCTTCTTCAAAGCCCACTCAATGTTCATATCATTGAACTTCTGTGTATTGACTGAAACACTAGTTCCAACATGAGCTGTTTGAGGAAGTGTCAATTCTACATCAGGAATAGGATGAACTAAAATAGTTCTACCCCAAGAAAAACTTCTACCCAAATTGTCCACTATTTCTGCTGTCAAATTATATTGCCCATCTTCTATAAAACGGATGTTACCACCCTGTTTACTGAATGTGCCTTCTGTAAATTCTTCTAAGTTCACAGAATTACCATCTTTAATAAGATACCATTTTATTGGTAGCAAATTCGTATCTCCTGTAAGACTAAGATCAATGGTCTCATCCGTATGAGTTGCTTCGGGCAGTTCAAATTGGATATTCAGTACAGGATGTACTTTAATGCTATTTGTGGATTCAAAATCAAAAATACGTCCAGTATCATCTGTAACTTTAGCCACTATTTCATAGTCTCCAGTGTTTTTGAATCGGATTGTGCCACCATCATTGTTTAGTTTTCCGTATACAAAGTTATCCCAGTTCTGAAAATCATGGCTATCCTTTACCATCCACTCAACTGTTAGATTTTCCATATGCTCATTAGTTGTTGAAATTGTAATAGGCGTATCCGTATGAGCGTTATTAGGTAAATCAAATAAAACCTTTGGAACAGGATAGATAACGATAGATGCTGTGTTTTCAAAACATCTATTAGTATTATCCGTAGTAGTTGAGGTTAATGAATATGTGCCCTTATCCTTAAAACGTATTACACCACCTGCACTTGTAAGTTCTCCTTCAATGTAATCACTGAGAGTTACGTTTTCACCATTACGAGTGAGACTCCAAATAAGGGTTGTATCTTCTAAGGATTCAGAAGATACTACATTAAGATTAATACTTTTATCTGTATGTGCTTTGTCAAGAAGCTTAATATCTATATTTATGGTTGGATAAATGATAATGGATGCTTCATGACGATAACTACGTTCTTTTTCATCAGTGCAAGTTGCTATGATGCTGTAGTTCCCTTTTTCCTTTAAAGTAATGCTACCGCCTTCATTACTAAGCGTACCTTCTATAGCCGTATCCCATGCCACATTTTCGCCATCTTTGATTACCGACCATACAAGATCAAGTTCCCCTAGTTCTGTCGCCTTTACATCTATCGAAATGGGTTTATCAGTATGGGAATACTCTGGTAGTTCAAAGGCAATGCTAATCACGGGGAAGACTTTGATACTCTGAGAATAGCTTGTTGTCTTGCCATTATAGTTGGTCACTGTAGCAGTCAATGTATAGTTGCCTTTTTCTTTAAAGACAATGCTACCACCATCTTTTGTGAGACTTCCATCAATTAATTCAGAGAGCTTAAGTTCTACACTGCCATCGCTAGTTTCTTTGGTAAGAGACCATTTTAGGGTACTGGTATTTTTATAAATTGTTGTTACTTTGATTTCTGTATCCGTATGCACCTTATCAGGCAGTTCAAAGGTTACCTGTGCTTCTGGATAATAGACATAGTCATCATCTAAATGATTAGATGACTGCTTCTTTTTATTTTCTTCTTCTATTTCTTTTTTAATGTTCTTCATGGCTTCTTCTTGTCTTAATAAAAGCGTAAAAGCTTCAGCTCTTGTCGTCTCACCATTAGGTCGAAAAGTACTATCAGGGTAGCCTTTTATCAAATCATATTTTGTTGCAAGATTGACAAACGCCTTATCTACTCTAGCGATCTCATCGTCGTCTTTATAAGGTGTTCTACTGTTTAACTGCTTTGTTTCATCACCTTTGCCAATTGATCGTACCATCATCTTTACAATCTCTATTCTTGTAATTGGCTCATTAGGCATAAAATTATCGGCATAGTCTGATGGATCAAGAATGCCGATATCAATAAGTATTTCGATGTTTTTTTGTGACCAATGATTTTCGATATCTTTAAATATCGAGACTCCATCTTTAACATAATGCTCTTTACTCTCTGTGTGTCTAACCAAGAGTGCTGCAAATTCTCCTCTTGTAATTATTTGATCTGGTCGAGCTGTTCCATCTGGAAAGCCTGACACAATCCCTTTTTCCATAAGCTGAGTAATAATATGCTCTGCCCAATGCCCTTCTATATCAGAAAATGTTAATTTCTCAGCATAGCTACTCCCACTTGAGAGTAGCAGAATCAAGATCAATATATAAACCCTATTCATTTTATTCTTCATAATCTACCTTTCCTTTCGTATAATTTTTATGGACAACTGCTTAACCATTAAAATTGAACATTTCAATGATTCTTTGCTTAAGCTGCGGTAGTACTACATCGCCGATTAATGCATATAGACCTGCAAGTAATAACGCCCCTAATACGACACTTATAAGAACGGTAATTGCTGTATTTAATGCACCTTCACCTTTCTTATCCGCTAATACCATTTTTCCTCTTAATACTAAGTTCATGATTTTCCATTGTAATTTTTTCATTATAATTTCTCTCCTTTTGATTGATGTTTTGTATCTAAAAGCATTTGCTTTTAAATCAGTTTTACTTGATTTGATGCTACTTATTAACTATTGATAGTAGCCAACAATTAGGTTGATAATGGCACTACCAAGGACTGCCCCAATGACAGATATAATCGCTGTCATAATTCGGTTGTTCCAACGCTTTTGATCTTGCTCATCTGCCCCACTTCTTCTGATAAAAAAGTAGATAACAAGTAGACCTCCAACAATAGGAGCAAGTATCATTAACCATGTGGTTGCGTCCCTGATAAGAGCTTCTGTACCTTTAGCGATTTTACTGTCTCCCACTGGACCACCTGTAGCAAATACAGGGGGATTAAAAAACAGCACTTGCATCATCACAAGCACTGCTAATCCTTTGCTTTTAATTTTATCCATGAACTAATTGCCTCCCATCTGTGCATACATGACATTTTGATTGCTACTTTTAGCTGTTGATTTCTTTAACTGGTCTTTGTGAAACTCCCATATGTTCCATAGAGCAATGGCATTTACACCTTGTCTTTCTTCTCGCTCACCTTCACGGTATTGTCGTATTTTTCGGTTATGTTCTTTGTTCCCAAGTCCAAAGAGTTTATTAAACTGCCATTTACCTAAGTCAGGTATGGTCATCATGGCAGGATGGGTACGAGAGGTCACTAGAGCGTAAGGACGATTAATCAGTTTTATTTCATCTGTTGTGAGTAATGCCCTATGAGTAAGATTAGTCGAATGAGATGTTGATGGTGTGGTGTATTTCCCATGTGAGCTGCTGAGGGAATAGGTTGATACCGTATAGTTCCCTAACTTCTTGGATATTTCTTCAAGTGTTCCTACATCATCTGCCTGTAGGTAAATCCATATCTCGCAGTTACTCTTAATGGTTTGTGCAACGTCTCTGTTATAGATTTCATCTAATTGGGCAAAGGCTTGGATGAATAAAGAGAATCTTATACCACGTCCACCACCAACAGTAAGTTTATTAGCGAAGTCAGGTATCTGTGTGAAGTTACCAAACTCATCTAATAAAAGGTTCACTCGATTCAGTAATCGTCCACCTCGATCATCTGCTACTTTTACAAGTGCCATATAACACTGATTAACAAAGAGACTAGCTAAACTATAATAGGTCTTTTTCTCATCAGGTAAGATGATAAAAAGAGCTGTTTTCTTATTACTTATATCTCTTGGGTTAAAATCACTTTCATTGGTCATTGACCATATAAGTGGGTTGGTAAAGAGCCTTAGATTGGTAAGAGCTGCCGTAAAGAAACTTCCCTTAGTTTTAGATGGTGCAACCTCTGAGATGGCAAGTAATCCTCTTGCAGGATGGGTACTTGGAATGGTATTCAAATAATCTTGAAGTGGCATTTTACCGTTAACTGTTTTACACATTTCAGATATGAAAAAGTAGACATTGCTTAGGTTCTGATATTTACGGTTATGTGCGCCATCATTGAGTCTGTTATCATAAACCACTGCCATAATAGCAGCGGCGATGATACTGGCTTCACCATTCGACCATATCTTTTCATTGTGACTTTCTTCTGGTACAAGTGCTTGCGTTAAATCCCATGTGGCTTCAATGGCTCTTGGGATATTGTCTTCATCAATGGCATCAATTATAGGCTGTAAGAAATTATAACGATGAGACTTAAGAGGATTCTTAAAATCAAGGGCATAAACGTCATAACCTAAGTTTCTAAGATAGGGTGCTGTGTAAGTAAAAAGTTCTGATTTAGGGTCACTAATGACCATACTCTCTCCTGTAAGACCTAATAGACCGATACTTTCTAAAACAATGCACCGTGTTTTACCACTTCGAGTTGCCCCAATGCATAATGTATGAATATCATCATCAATATAATAAACACGCTCATTTTTACGCCCCTCTTTCTTCATACCAATGACCACACCACCAGTAGCTACCTTTTGATTCTCTTTGGATTGCGTATTTTCTTTTGATGTGGCATATATCCTTTGGTTGTCTTCAAGGATTTGATCTTCGAGATTTTTAATTGCTTTTTCTTGTTCCCCACACTGAACATCTTGCTTTTCATCTTGGGATAATTCTTCATCTTTCATATCTCCCTTCTTTATGGCATTTACTTCTGTTTGCCCCTGTTTCTTAAGTGATTTGATGGTATCATCGTCCTTCTCTAGGACTACGGATTTAAAGTGATTGTCCTTTTCTTTATCTGTTAGCCACCTTGCTGATCCAAATTGTCGCTGTCCTGCTGATACTGGTGTTTTTATGAGTGGTGTTATTTCTACAAGTTCACTGTGATAAGGTCGATTATTAAGCAAATAATAAAAAATAGCCCCTAATAGAATCACTCCATTAAAGGCTAAAAATAAGAGCAGATGCTTCTGATCACTTATCATACTCCCTACAATGGTACTTAATTTAAACCATTGAACATATTGAATTTTTCTTCGTAGTAGGAAATGAATATTAGTTGTAAACAGAAGATTTACACCTGTTCCCAAGACGAATATGCCTATACTCAGATACAACTTTAGTTTATTATCCATTCACTGCATCACCTCTTTTCACGCATTTTCTAATCATGCAATAATATTTGATATGCTGATTCCCCTCCTCATCTTTTCTTTTCATCTTATGTAGCAAATACATACAGTTATCGCATTTGCAATTATCATTGGTAAATGTAATGCCTATAATCGCCACCTCCCTTACATCTCATGCCCACTTTCTTTTTCCCAGTTAAGTCCTGTATTTTGCTTAGCATTTAAAATATCATCTGCCCCTGCTGCATTTTCCATCTGACTTAAGGGATAGGTATTTTTGTGATCCATACCCATTCCACCATCTGTTTCAAAAAGTTTTATGGCAGATAATAAGCCCTCGAACTTTGCCTTTGATACTTGCTTGTCTAACTTGACAGCATTTAATTCAAAGCGTTGTTCGAGGGCTTCTTTAGTAAACCTCTCTGGTGGATACAGTTTTCTATTTCTACACTTTTTCCCATCTATGTTGGTAAAGGTAATATACTTTCTATTATCTGACCATTCTGTTTGGTAACCTAGCTGTTTCAGTTTATCAATAAAATCTTCCCTTGAAATAGCATACCTTTTAGCTTCACTCACAGCTAAGAACAGTTCATGTTTCCAACTGTGTCCCTTTTCCATAGTACGATATTCACCACGATCGATATGGCTGCCTTTCTTACCGTGAGTTACAATCAAGCCATAGCGTCTACAGATTTCATCTGAATAATCCTTAAGCTCCTGTAAATCTTCTTTACTCATTTTCCACTTCATACCTGTATAGCTGTTGACCGTGTTAAGAATAAAATGAGTATGAAGATGTGGCTTATCTGTATGTGTCGCATAAACCATCTGAAAGCCTTTGAATTTATCCATTAACAGTAGCTCATCAGCAATGGCTTTAGCAGTTTCTGGTGATATGCCTTCACGGTTAGAAAAGGACTGAACAAAGTGGATATATTGTCTCCCTGTTTCCTTGTTATAATGCCTTTTAGTCATAACAAACTCATTGAGGGCATTATCAACATCACAGTTAAAACCGCCGTATAAACTAAAGGCTGTTTTATCATCACGAAGAATATAATCAATGGCTCTTCTTAATCCTGTATACGTTTTATTCCTTCCGTTAATGAATTCAATAATTGCCATATCTCATGTATCTCCTTTTTGATGGGCTGAATATCAATGGTATTAAGTTTGCCTTGATGTGCCAAAATCAGAGCTTGATTTAAGTTCGTCCCTAACTTTGATAGTTGATGGGTATGCTCCTTTAAGCCCTCATAAATAATAATATCCCTCTCAAGGGCTTGGAGGGATACATACTGGCTCATATTCATTTTTGCTTTCTTGGCTTTTCTTTCAATCTGCCGATGCTCCGTATCGGTTACTCTTAATCCTATAAATCGTTCTTTTCTTATGGTCATCACTCTCCTTTAAATACAAAAAACTAGCAGTATAATAACCACTAGCATTCATTGTTTTTATTCATTTAATTTTTTCATGATTCTCATGCCATCAACTTGACCCTGTAAATAGATTTGATTGCCTTCTAGTATGATAAGAGCAGAATAGATTTCAATAAATTGTTCTATTAAATTCTGCTCTGGCTTCTGCAATTTCTTTGATAGGGTTTCTATCTTGTCGTGTAGCTGTCCAAATTCTTTACGTAAATTGGAGTATTCTACACTATGTTCCCATAATTTCTTTAAAACTTCTTCTCTATATTCAGTAGAGAACTGTTCTAAGCTTTCATAGAATAACTCTTCACTTACAAAACCACGCATCACTTTCCCTCCCTAAGTATGATTAAGACCATTTTAATTCTTAACCTTACTAGAAGTCTAGTTATGGTAGGAAATATTTGTGTGTTTGGGCAACGCCCAATCTTAAGGGGACTGGGGATATCCCCAGCAAGCAACTTTGTTTAACAAAGTGGAAGCTTGCCCGCAGGAAGGCAAAGCCTTCTGAGGACTGCGGTTTGGATGGGGTATTGAAAAGATATTAATGATTATAATACTCTTCGAGAGCTTCCATTTGCTCAGCATGTGCAGTGCTTTCATCATCAGCATAAACATCATATAAGTCCCTCGAGTAAATATTCTGCAATTCAAAATCTTCCAATTCTATTGATCTACTACTATTAACTCGCTTGCCATCCTTTAAATCAAATGTCACTATAACTCTAGCAACAACATCAGCACTTATATCTCCAAGCGAAAAAACCATGCCTTCATTATCCTCATAAGAAACATATGAAATAGCAGGTAATGAAACTGATAGAGCATATTCTACTTCCAATTCATCAACAATCACTTTAACTTCTTCTAATTTTAAGTCATCTAATCGCTCAGCATCACCATTATTGTTCCTATAATAGTCATCATGCATATCGGTAAAATCATGTTCAATAAAATATCCAAATAATTTATCTTGGATTTCTTCCTGTATTTCACCAAATAAATGATTCCTTACATAGGTATCTGCGTTAATCTCTAGCTTTATAAGATTATCAACATGTTCACTTAGAGAGTAAAAGTCTGATAAATTCATAAAATGAATTTGTTTATCAGGACAATAATCGTTAAATTCTCTATACAACTCTGGTCTAAACTTACTCCCATTTTTCTTTATTTTCCAATCCTCTTTTGCATCATTAGTAACTAAAATAACATTATCATTATCCGCTTTTGAAGCATATTCTAATACTTCTTTCCATAGAAACAAATCCCCAAATTTATCTAATCCATCTCTATGGTCCTTAGTTTCTTCATCCTTAAATCCAGGGGGAATCTTATACTTATATCTCAGTTCCCCTTCTCTAGCTATTTGAAGTTTTCTCTCCAATGTCAAAGGCAAACCATAATTAAACTTTTTAACTAGATTATCAACCGCATTTTTTTGTTTTTCTATCATATCCTTAGTCTGCAACTTGGATAACTTACTATCAAAGTTCTTTCCTAAATCAACAATCTTTCGAAGCTCAACTTCAAATTCTGATTCAAAATCAATAAGTTCTTTAACATCATCTTCTTTATAACTATATCTTTTCAATCCATTGATAACACTTTTTATATCATCCTTAGCAGATTTTTTAAATTCAGTAATTGATTTATCAAACCCCTTACTAAGTTCTACAAACCTCTTATCCATCTTTGATTGTATGTGTCTATAATTTCTATGATATTCATCCCTCACTTGACTAGGAAGCCAGATAAAGCTCAATACATTCTCAATCTTTTCAATTAATCCGTTACAGGCATATTCAGAAACCCTATACAATTCCAATAAAACATTAGCATCCAATATTATTAAAGGTTCTTGCTCTAAGACCATCTTATATTCTGAATGATCCATAATGTCCTCCCTTCACATAGCATTTACCTAATAATACCATCAACATGTTGATTTAACAATGCTATCTAATCACACTTCTAGCATTTCTACTTCAACAAATTCAACCGATACATCAAAATAACACAATCACTATACCCTCTCATATAAAAGAAATCACCCTCAAGTTCCTGCACATCCCTTAAGTCCATCATATAATCTCTTATACACTGGCTTTGTTCCTTAGAACACTCGTCCAATGCCTTAAAAAATTGCTCTTCTCGTTCTTCTAACGAAGCAACTAATTCTGCATAATGAGGAATTCTTTCTAGCATATTTGCTCTTGTTGAATCCTTCATTGACTGAGTGAGTTGACACAAAGCATCCATAATATCCATTACATCATTTATGTAACCTGACATACACACCTCTCCTTTTTCTCAAAATAAGCAAATGAAGCAATACTATTTAAATAGGTTCAATCGATGTAATAATGCAATACAGTCCCTATATCCACGCAAGTAGAAATGATCGCCTTCATCACTGTGTTTATCCATCATATCCACAATGTAGCCTTGTATCACTTTTCTCCGCTCTATTGGACACTCCTCCATGATCACACGATAACGTTCTTTCTTTTCATTTAAGGATGTAACTTTTTCGATATAGTCTGTATTATGCTCTATCATCTCTTGCTTTGTTACATCTTTTAAAACCTGTGCAAAATCACATATAACATCCAAAACATCAACTTTCTTTTCATTAAAAATAGGCATGTTCACCCCCTCCTTTTCTACTCTAAGAATAGATGAGTGGGGGCTTTAATGTCTAGAAATCACCACAATAATTTACATTTCTACGCCTTCCTCTTGTCCCGCAACATATTCTTCTGAAGGGTATTGTTGCATCATCGCTTGGTAATGCTGTTTGTAAACCTCTTGGTTCTGACCTTCTGGTGTTTGCGGCTTTTTAGTTATACTAACTTCATCTGTTTCTTTATCAATACTCTTCTCAACAGGCTGACTATTTTTCTTTTCATCAGTTATTTTCTTGAAGAGGTTTTTTTTTAAGGATTCAATATTTTTTCTCGATATCTCTGCTTTGCCTTCTTCATAGACCTTTCTTATGCCTTCTATCTCCTTAGCTCCCCTAACTCTTCCATTATCTTGTTTGATACACTTAGTTAGTAAATCGAGGGGCAATTCATTCTCCAGTCCAATTCGTACCTCCCGCATTTGTTGTGGCGTTAAATAAGACTGATTGATAAGAAACTCCACCTGCTTTTTATTTAGTCCAAGTTCAAAGCCTTTTCGTATTTCCATCATCTGCTCTGGCAATAAAGTTGGCTTGGCATACATTTCAACTTGAGCATTGCTAAGATTCCCCTCAAGTCCTAGACGAACCTCCTTCATCTGCATGTGGGTTAGTGTAGGCTTATTGGCATAAAGTGCAACCTGTAGCTTGCTTAGTCCACTTTCCATGCCTGTTCTAATCTCTTTCATTTGCTTGTCATTTAAAATATCATGAGCATACATTTTCACTTGGGATACAGCAAGTCCTGCCCTTAAGCCTTCCATAACTTCGCCGTACTGCATTTTATTAAGTTCATTACATGCTAGTTCCTTTAAGCTCTTTCGATAACGTAGCTTTTCCCATAAATCTTTTATAACACCCATCTTAGTCCTCCTTTCACATAGCTATTTCTTCGCCTTTCCCTTGTTCTAAATCTTGCTTCTTGTCAGACACTTTATTTTCATGAAACTGTACTAAATCTTCATTGAAATCCTTATTCTCAGGTACATGTTTTGTGATGCAAAATCGATCACCATATTGTTCTCTAATTTGTTGTGAAAAAAAATGACCCTCTTCGTCATTGTCTAGACAGAGGATCATCTTCTTGATGTTTGGATATTTACTTTTGTAATAATCAATGGGCAAATAGGATGTGCCACCCATTGATAGCATATGGTGTTTAATAGGACTCACATTATGAAGCTTGATTAAAGTTAAATAACTCATTAGATCAATAGCACTTTCAAAGACAACAAGCGTATCATTACTGCCCTTTTTATGAAAGGGGTAAGTTTTATCTGAACCCCATAAGTCTTTTCTGAACTTCTTACTACCTGTCCCTCTAAGGCTGATAAATCGTGGTTGTTTCTCTTTATCGTAACCTACAAAGACACAATTCTTTCTTTCATCTTCATACAGTTGCTTATTCTTCACAAATTCTTGGACAACAGCACTATCTATCTTTCTTGTTTTAATGAGGTAGGCAAATATATGTTTATAGGTGCTATTTTTCTTTGGTGGTATGAGTTCGCCTTTCTCATCAATATCCTTTGGTGGTGGTTCAATAAAAGGCAGTTCATCATGGGTAATGCCTAATAATTCTTTAACAGACTCAACCCATGTTTTACCCTCTAGCTCCATAAGAAATTGTATGGCACCGCCACCTTTTCCATGAGAAAACCAGTTCCACTTGCTACCATCTGCTTTGATGTATAGTCCACCAAAATGGGGAATCTTATAAGATCTAGGTGTCACTTTTTTAACATCGTATCCTCTGCTACTGGCTAAAGCAACAATGTTAATGCTACTGGCTTCTCTAATCTGTTCATCGGTAAATCGCTTTTCTTTATACATGACTCACCACCTTACAGTTCCAACTCATCTTCATCATCTATTGTCACAAGGTTTTCTTCACAAACAGATTGAAGATGAATAGGTTCATAGTTTGATTGATTTAATACATGCTTTGGTAGACACCCTTGATTAGCCATTGATGCGTAATTGTTTCCACCAATAAGAATATGGTCTATGACCCTTATATCTAGCGGATCGAACACGTCAACGATTCTTTGAGTCACACTAATATCCTCACATGAGAATTTCAATGATGTACCTGGATGGTTATGAGATAAAATCATACCCGTACAATCATTAGTCACTGCAATTTTCAAAATATCCCTTGGCTTAACAATAGCCATATCAATAGTCCCCTCTGAAACAATCCTTGTTTCTATGATACTGTTACTATTATCTAAAAAAGCTACTATAAAGCGTTCTCTATCCTTCATGCCTTGTAGTAGCGATGAAAAGTATGCGCCTGCTTGACTAGGTGTTGTGAACCTTATACGTTCCTGATTTTTTTGGAGTTTTAGTACGCCATAAGAAGCTATAAATTCATTTAGCATATTAATTTTTTTAAGCTGTCTTTCACTTGGTTCAATAACCATTGGGTGTTCAAGGATATTAAAGGGATTATGCTCTTTAGAATAACGCTTAATCTTTGTAATAGAAATCCCTGTTAAGTCCCTGAGACTCTTATAAAAAACTTCTGAACACTCTATTCTTTTAGCCACTTCCACCACCCTTTCCCTTTTGTTCAGTAACCATATTCAGTACAAATTCTTCTGCAATGTTTCTAAGGTCTGTTAACTTTGTCATAACCGGTTCTGATAAATCGTAATGCTCTAAACTTAACAGAAATGACCGAATACCAACTAATGCTACAATATCTTTGATTATTTCTCTTTCATCTGGTGATGGCCCAGTTAAATAATCAATGGCATCCATCACGGTTACTTTTTTATCATCCATCATCTTAATCGCTCCTTTCAATAATCTAACCATCACCTACAATGCTTCACCATCGCTATACTCCTCTACTATCGAAGCTACTTCATTTACATCTTCATCACCTATAATCGTATCAGCTTCCTTATTCATATCCAATAAATGGTTCAATTCATTTTGACGTTTCAGTATGCGTTCCAGTGTTGATTGATGAGCAAATGGCTTTTCCCATTCTTCTTTTGCCTGATTCATATTACGTGTCAATTCCTCAATGGTCATTTCATGCTTTTCAATTCTCTTTTCAAAGGCTTCAAGAGTATTTTCTAACTTAATCATGTTGCCATGAGGACTATCAGAAAATCCAATAAAGTAAGTCTTATTACCATGTAAAGTCATGCCCTGTTCCATATGAAAAGGACTCTTGGTAATGGATAACTCAAAGCCTTTTAGATTACCAACAGTACGCGTCTCACCATCTTTCATGCCATTAAGAAGTGCTAACATGTATGTACCTGCCTTTTCTCTTTCATGAAAGACTTTACCTTCAATGGTTACTTTGAACTCTGTGGATGTATCCATATCCCTTTTCTCAGTATCCTTTACAATACATTCAATGGCTTCTTCATGTCTTTTGATTTCTTGTGGATACCGATAGAAAAACCGATCTTCAAGAGAATACTTGTTACTATCATAAGCACCTTTTAAAAGAGTTAATCTAGAAACTTCATTATCCACTTCCATCTTTTCTTTAATCAGCGGATTACCTGTAGCAATAGCTTTTACCTCAGCATAGGACAATACTGTTTCATCAATATCCTCAGCACTTCTGGATACAGATTTAGAAGTCATGATCTGGGATATAAACCTCTGCTTATTCTCCACAAGCTGCCAGAGGTAAGAATCAAAAGTGGATTTGGTTACATACTTATAAATGTTAACTTCCTCATTTTCATTTCCCTGACGTAAAATACGACCTTCTCGTTGCTCCAAGTCTGCGGGACGCCAAGGGCAATCAAGGTGATGCAGAGCCACAAGTTTCGACTGTATATTTGTTCCTGTTCCCATTTTAGGCGTTGAACCGATAATGATTCGCTTATGACCACTACGCATATCAGCAAATAGACTTTCCCTTTGATGGTCACTCTTTGCATCATGGATAAAACAGATTTCCTCAGCAGGAATCCCTTTCTTAATCAGTTCTTCTTTAATATAGGGATATACTGAAAAACGCCCATCATTTGTAGGCGTTCCTGTATCAGAGAAGATAATCTGTGTTCCTTTTACTTCACTGCTTTCCATGTATTCTTGATAGACTGCTTCTATACAGCGATTAACTTTTGAATCAGGGTCATTTGGTGCGTCAGGATCAAGGGTTCTTGGATCAAGTCCTAGAAGCCTTGCTTCATTGGTCACCTTTAGCATATTGTCTATTCTTGGGTCTATACCACCCCTTATATGTTCTGCTCTTTCTGCAAAAGAAGCCATCATTTCATCAATGTAATCATTACTCTCAGCTACTATCACCTTGGACTTACCACCCTTTAATTTAGGTACTGGAAGATTCAACATGTCTGCTGTTTGTATGTCTGCCACATTCTTAAACATGGTCATAAGTTCAGGTAAATTAGTAAACTTAGCAAATCGATTCTTAATACGATAACCTGTTCCTTCAGGTGCAAGTTCTAGAGCTGATACTACTTCACCAAACTGTGCTGCCCAACTATCAAAGTGCTTTAATCCTCGGCTTTCCAGTTCCTTATTTTGAAGGTAGCGTTGCATAACGAATAACTCTGTCATGGAGTTGCTAATAGGTGTACCTGTAGCAAATACTACGCCTTTTTCGCCACCGTTAACCTCTTGAATGTATTGAGTCTTCATAAGCATATCACTAGCTTTCTTAGCTTTTGATTGCCCTACACCACCTACATTACGCATCTTAGAAAAAACTGCACAGTTCTTGTAATAATGAGCTTCATCCAAATAAATAGCGTCCACACCTAACTCCTCAAAGTTAATCACATTATCCTTTGGAGTATCATGTAAACGCTTAAGTTCAACTTCTAACTTTTTCTTTTCTGATTCCATCTGTTTTACTGACCAGTTCTGACCTTTTTCTGACTTGGACTGATCAATACCATGAATCAGGTCATTGATCTGTTTGTGTATCATATGCTCTTGTCGTTCAATGGATACAGGGATTCTCTCGAATTGACTATGACCGATAACAATGGCATCATAGCTACCTGTAGCAATTCTTGATACAAACCGTTGCCTGTTTTTCTTCTCAAAATCCTTCTTAGTGGTCACTAGTACATTGGCGTTAGGATAAAGCCTTAAAAACTCTGAACCAAAATCCTGTGTGATATGATTAGGGACAACGAAGATAGCTTTTTTAAGTATCCCCATACGTTTCTGTTCCATACAAGAGGCAATCATCTCAAAGGTCTTCCCCGCCCCCACCACATGTGCTAGTAAAGTATTGCCACCATAAATGGTTCTCGCAATAGCGTTGACTTGATGAGGTCTTAGCTTAATATCAGGATTCATTTCAGGGAAGGTTAAATGACTACCATCGTATTCCCTTAGTCTTATGTTATTAAAGTTTTGATTATAGAAATCTACATACTTCTTACGACGTTCAGGGTCTTTGAATATCCAATCTTTAAAAGCTTGTTTTACAAGGCTTTGCTTTTCTCTTGCAAGCATGGTCTCTTTTTTATTTAAGATATATTTTACTTTGTCCCCTTCTTCTACTCTATCTTTCACCGTTACATTTTTAAGGTTTAAAGTATCTTCAATTATATAATAAGCATTCATACGCCTTGTGCCAAAGGTTTCTTTGGCGGATACAGAATGTCCATCTAGCCCTTTACCATTGATGGTGTAAGAGGTGTTGTAATTATTATAGGATAAACAAATTTCATCCCTTGCACCTGTTCTGTTCTTATAGTAATTAGGGGTTTTAAGAAGTTCATAGATAAACTGTTCATAATCTTGATTGTCAATCCATGTAGTGCCAAGTCTTACGTCTATCTCACTGGCATCTAGGTCTTTAGGTTGCACCTTCTCTAATGCAGTCACATTGATTGCAAACAACTCAGGATTTATCTCTGCATAGACTTTAGCAAATTTCAGTTTTTCTCTGACATTACCTGATAAGTATTCATCGTATGTTTCATAGCCAATATAGGGATTGTTCTCATCGTACCTAACAGGATTTAAAAAGATTTCTCCATTAAGTTCATGAATAATGTCCTCTACATCCTCATCATAAAGTTCTACCATATAGATCAGGTCAATTTCCCCTTTTTCATTTAATGACACTGATAAAGCATCTCTTGCAGTATCAACAGATGTGACCTTTTGATTAGGCTTGATGGTTTGCTTGGTAAAGATATCTGCCTTTGTGATTTTCTTATCTTCATCCATGACCTCTAGCGAACATAGAAGGGGATAATCATTGTCTTCTCGAAAGGCTTGCATATTGGTCTTAGAAGATATTGCACCATTCTTTTTCACAAAAGCATCATACTTTGAATTAAGGATTTCTTGTTTCTCTTTAAGAGCATCAAGGGTACAGCCTTCTACTTGCATATTGATGATGTCCCTTGTAATCTCTCTTAACTCAATCATCCCTTTAATACGTTCTAACTTCTTACCTGTGATGTCTAGCTTTCTCATATGGCTGTTTTCACGGTAATAAAGGACATTATCCAAGTATGCATAGGTGTAATTCTTTACATTAGGATTAGCAGGTATTAAACCGTCTTCTTCTTCATCTTCACGGACTTCTCTTACATAAGGCTTTACCTCCCCCTCAATAGACCTAATAGCCCCATTTAATCCTTCTTCAAGGTTAAAGGTATCATCCTGAATCATACAGGTAGTATAACGACTGTCTTCACCATACATCCTTGTATCAAAAATCATCTCACCTAAACACATATGAGGGTTGTCTAGGAAGTATTGATTCATAGGTACGCCATTTTCATTCTCTCCTACCTTAAGCCAACTTGGATTCTTTACCGATAACCGCTCACGCTTTTGTAAGAATATAATATCCGTTGTTACATCTGTTCCAGCCACTTCTTTAAAGGCTGTATTAGGTAAACGAATAGCACCTAGTAGTTCTGCCCTTTCTGCAATGTACTTTCTTACACGATCATCTGCTTTATCTAATGTGCCTTTAGATGTAACAAGAGCAATGACCCCATTAGGTCTGACTTTATCAAGGGTTTTTGCAATGAAGTAATCGTGAATGAGAAAATTATGTTTGTTGTACTGCCTGTCATAAATCTTATAGTTTCCAAAGGGAATATTACCAACAGCTACGTCGAAGAAGTTATCCTTCATATTTGCTTTTTCATAACCATTAATGGTGATGTTGGCATTTTGATAAAGTTGCTTTGCTATTCGACCTGATAGATCATCTAGCTCTACCCCATAGAGTTTAGAATCTGTCATGTTCTCAGGTAAATGAGAGAAGAAATTGCCTACACCCATACTAGGCTCTAGGATACTGCCACCAGTAAAGCCCAACTGATCTAAGGCATGATACATGGCTTTGATAACTACGGGAGACGTGTAATGGGCATTTGGTGTAGATTCTCTGGCACTATTATATTCTTCTGGCGATAATAGTTTCTTTAACTCTTGGTACTCATTTGCCCATGAACTACTGTGGCTATCAAAAGCACTGGCAAGTCCACCCCATCCACTGTATTTAGCTAAAATACTTTGCTCCTCAGCAGTAGCCAGTCTATTTTCTTCTTCAATAACCTTCAATGTTTTAATGGCTTCAATATTCTGTTTATACTTAGTCTTTGCACCACCAATACCAATGCCATCTTCGGATTTGTAGCTATAATTGATTTTAGTCACTGTCTCTACTTTGCCCTCAAGATCATTTGATGATTCAATTGATGAAGGGGTCTCTTCATTTTGGGGTTCAATAACAACTTCCTTATCTGATTTTCTTTGAGTGCCTGTTTCTGCAATTTCTATATCTTCACTGATCTCACTGTTCATCAAAAATGTGTTGTTATAAACCATTGTTTCAATATGCTTATAAGCTGCATCCCAAAGGTAACCATAAGTGCTATATGTGCCGTTCTCAAGTTTAGCTACTAGAAGATTATTGGTTGTGGTTTTGAACATGTAGTTTTCATCTTCTAGCTCAAAAGTAATGGTCTTTTTCATGAGTATGTCTTTTACAGACTGAACCTTTTCATCATCTGAATCGGTACTACTCAAAATATATTCTTGGATTCGTTCCTTCTCATCATTTAAATCAGGTACATGTTGTATCACTTTTAAATGCTCATTAGGGTTACTTAGAAAACCAACATTTCCATGTGATTCTTTTTCTTCACTTACTTCATCCTCTGGTATATCATTAGTGGTAACTAAATCTGTTTCAGTAGCTTTATAACTCTTAGCAATCTTAACATCTTCACCCGTATTATAAGGCTCTTTTATTTCCCCTTCTGCTGCCATTACTTCAAAGAGTTCTTCCTGCCATAAACTTTCCTTACCATCACTATCAAAGGTAATGCTTTCATTGTTGTAATCTAGTAAATGTGCTTCTACTGGCATATATCCTTGAGATTCAATATTGCCTAACCATGTGCTTAGAAAATCATTAAGCTTTTCACTTAACTGAGGTGACCATTTGTTATCTTCCAAATAGACCTCTTGATAAATCCCTAAGCTGTCTTGCTGAAAGGTTGCCGCCATAATGATTTCTCTTTCATGATCTATTATGAGTTCCATATTAGGGTCATACATCTGGTCACCGTTCTGGATAAAATAATGTCTCATAGCGATTCGATTATAATCTAATCGCTCAATAGTTAAGTCCATATAACCCTTAGATTTTAACTTTAGATAACTATAGCGTCCATTGATGATACCTGTAGCAAGAGTGGTTAAATAGTCATAGTTCTTCTGAAAAATTGATTTTTCTTTATCTACATAATCAATACTTTTCGTGGCAATAGATTTAGACTCTGCTTCTCTCATTTCATCTATTTCATCAGGAATATCATAATCACCAAGTACTATAGATTCTTGTTCATCATTAAGTGGAGTTGGAATATCTCCTGTATCAGTTTTAACTTCTACATGACTTTCTTGTAAAATACGCTCTTGATTATATGCTTCGTCAAATAGAGTAGGTTGCCTTTCAGTTTTAGGAGTAGGCGGTTCTTCACCTTTATATCGTGGTTTAAAGTAGTCACCACTTTTAATAAGCCTCTCAATTCCTTTAACAGCTTTTGACCACGTTATTTTGATTTTTCGCCCATCATTGAGCCTAAGTCTTATACCTTTACTGTCATGATCTTGAAAACCTATAGTCTCAAATTTCTGAACAGATGGATCATTGATTATGCTATAAGAAAGCGTTCCACCACCTGTACCATATTCATTTTTAAGAAATTCAACCTTTTCTTTTGCTGTGGCTTTGCCTGCAAAGAAATCTACAATTCTCTGTTTACCATTTTGAAAACCACTTCCTCGATTAAGTTCATACCTAATCAGCTCATCATCTGAAATATCAGCCAAAACAAAAGAGCCATCATATGATGACTCCTTAGTTGGTGTTACCTCGCTTTGTAAATGATTTCGTGAAGGACTATTTCCTCTGCTGAGGTTCTTATCATCTCCCTGTGTTTGTAGCTCTCGTGAAAGTTCTGTGGGTTGGGAATGGGGTCGGTTTTCAACATTTGTTCCTGTAGCACTTCCATTCGCCCCTGTGCTTCTTCGTTGACTTTCTCCATGATTTCCATCAGCGTTCCCTCTCCTCTTAGCAGGCTGTACCTGTGAGGATATTCTTCCTTTAGATAATTCATGGCTCTCATGCCGTACTGCCCTATTTCCTGATTGCTCCCCTCTACTTCTAGTACTGGTTCGAGAAAGCCCTGTGGATTCATTTTGTAATCCAGTTCGACTGGTTTCATGACTTGCACTCCTTTCTTTTTGAATAGCTTTTATTTCTCTTTCAATATCCCTCAGAATTGATTCCGATATGTTACTGACCACACTCCCTAGCCTAAAGATAAAAGGCTTCGAACTAAAATAGCTAATCACCTTAAACTCAGGTTCTACTTCCATACCACATCGTATAGCTGTCATATAGTAAATACTTTCTGTAAGTGTTACTCTAAATTGTTCTTTAACCTTTACTGGGTCAAAATTTGATAGTTGACTAGTTTGGATGTCCCTTTCAAAGCCACGATAAATCATTTGCTCCCACTTATCTAGTTCCATTTCTGTGGCAAGTCTCAAATAATCAGCTACTGTATCAATAGGATACTCCTTTTTCAGCCGACTCAAAAGAAGTGGTGTTTTTTCTTTGTCCAGTTGCCAGAATACAGGATGGCTAAAACGATTCTCAACCCTCACTGTAGTATCTTTAATGTCGAAATAATTCTTTAAAGTTGGAAGGCTTTTGCTATTGTCAAAGACAGCTATGGATTTTGCACCTTTCTTAATCCAACGCCCTACTTTCTGATTCCATGTTTTCATATCGGCAACGAAAGTATCATCAGGTCTTTGAGCATAGATAAGAACTGCATCATCAAAAGTATGTTTGTACACTCTAGCATGGAAGGTTAAGAACTGCATCCATTCTTGACGGTCTTTCACAATCTCAGAAAGGGTATAGTCATAAATATCCTTTACCTTGTCATATCGCTTCAAGTCGTCCCTCCTTTCATAGCTCCATTTCTTCACCATTTGTATTAGCTTCAACTACTTCTGCCACCTTCAATGATTCATAATACATAGCCAATGCCTTATCAATGATGCTTATAACTTCTGATTCATCTTGGTCAGGCTTAAAATGTTTAACAAAGACCTTGCCCCAATACTTAGGTGGTTTAGATTTCTCATTCTTTTCTTTCTTTTCACCTTTAATAATGGCACTAGCTGAATCAAAGGTTAGTGGTGCTTTTTTATCTGCTCCACGTAAGTCCCTTGCCCTTTTCATATCAATCTTGAAGTTTTCTTCTGTAACAATAGCATGGACAATATCAAGGCTTTCTTCTCTTAAGTAAGAGAGGTCAACACCTGCTCTGATAGCAATTTTACCTTCGTCTACTAATTCCTTAAATTCTTCGGGAAGTTTGGCTATACGAAGATAACGAGCTACACTATCTTTACCTAATCCGAACTCTTCTCCAACTTTTGATAAAGTTTTTGACTTGTTCGCCATTGGAGAACAAGTTGTATCTCCTAAGCTAGGTGATTTAGATAACTTCTCAATCTCTTCCAATAAGTCAGTTCTAAACCCTTGTTTCTTCATCGCTTCATGTCTAACTGCAATGACTGTTGCCCTTTCCGAATGAACCAAATCAGTAAATGATCTTTGCATTGTATTGGTTTCTGTAACAATCAATGTAGCTTCTTCCTCAGTTAATCCTTCCTTCACAACAGCAGGTATCTCTTTTAACCCAAGTATCTTACACGCTTCTACTCTGTTATGCCCACTTAAGATTTCAAACTTAAGTCTTTTTTTCCTTACAACAATCGGCACTATCACACCAAACTGCCTGATACTCTCAACCATTTCATTAAGCCGTTCCCCTTCATACAATTTGAAGGGGTGGTTCTTAAATGGCACTAACTGCTCTATCTTAATCAAGTCTTGATTGAGGGTTTCCCTATTCTCTGCTTCGGGATTATAATCCTCTCCGAATATCGCCATAAATGGCTGAACTTTTTTTACTTCACCTTTACTCAAATGACATCACCTCTTTTTTCAGCAACTCTCTTGTGAATCTTTCATAAGCAATTGCCGCTTTATTCGTAGGCATATAGTCAATGATACTCTTACTTCTTGCGTTGGCTTCACCAACCTTTACTGACTTAGGTATCTTGGTTCTAAATACCTTGATATGCTCTCCATAAGAAGCTTCAATCATTTCTAGCATTTCTTGTGCAAGATTGGTTCGTTCATCAAACATGGTCAGTAGAATACCCTCAAAATCAATCTTTTTATTGATACGTTTCTTGATTTTAAATATGGTTTTTAGAAGTAACTCAAGACCCTTAGCTGATAGATATTCAGGTGTGGCAGGAATCAATACACTATCACAACTGGCTAATACATTCAGTGTCATTAAACCAAGAGAAGGCATGGCATCAAGTAGCACATAATCATAATCCTCTTTGATTTCATCAATAATGGCTTTAAGAATATACTCTCTACTCATAGCTGACACCAACTTGATTTCAATATCCGATAACAAGATACTGGCAGGTAGTACATCTACCCCTTCCCTATTAATAATGTACTCTTCCTTCTCAGGCAAATCCTCATCCATAATAATGCGTTCCATTAAATGATAAAGGGTCACATCCAACTTATCAGGACTTTCAATACCAAAACAATCTGTCAAATTCGCTTGGTTATCACAATCCACAACCAACACCTTGTAACCCATATATTTTAAAATCGTCGCTACGTTTCTACACGTTGTACTTTTTGCAGTGCCACCTTTTTGACTTGCTACAGCTATCACTTTACTCATCTTCATATCTCCCTTCGATTTTGATGTTTTTTCTGAAAAACAAAAGAGATAGGTATCTGATTATTAATCAAATCCTATCTCTTTTGCTCTCTCTCATAAAGTCCTCTGAATCAGAGGTACTGTACGTTGACATGTCTATATTGAGTTAAGTGCGCACTGCAATGATAATTTCAAGTTCTCCAACGGGTAATTTATTCCTAAAATCACGTCCATCTTTAATAAACTTAAAATCACTTGTAGCCCTTGAAAATACAGCTATTTCGCTGATTCCTTCCTTTGTATTCGTACAATAGTCTCCACATGCCTTGTTAGGGGCATAGGTACACGCTAGTCGCTTGTCGTCTGTTGCGTAAGTAGACAAATTGTTTTCTTCAATTATAGCAGATGAATTAGCAACTTTCTCGTAGAAATCTTCATTGAACTTCATCCCTGTTTTGAATACAAAAGTGACCACGTAAGGATTTGGATTCCCATCTTCATCTGTTGCTCCAATTACAATCTTCTCAATCAAGCTATCCATAATATCACGGTCGAACTCTTTAATCTCTAAATCTTCACCCAATATTTTTCTGAACTCGTTGATTCTTGTTGTTATTGATTCTTCTCCCTGGAGAGCTTCGTACTTTTCATTTCGTTCGTCCTTACACGCTTTAAGTTCTTCTTCGATATCAGTGTACTTCTTTCCATAATCTGCCTCAGTGATTTTTTCATCTAGTCGCAGGTCCAAGAGCGTTTGTGATTTCGTTTCTAACTTCTTGATTTTAGACGACAATTCATTTACTTCATTTCTAAGATAACTCACATCCAAAGCTTCTTCAATATTATTGAAGAATTCTTCTATATCAGTGTTATTCAAATCTTGAATCTTATTATAGGCACTTACAAAGGCATCTTCTAAAAAACTCTCATGAATGCCCTTAGAGTGACCACAGGTTTTTCTGCCTTGTTTAATTGCTTTGCCACATTGCCAAGCCGGCTTTTCATGATCTGTTCCATGATGCCAAATCCTCCTTATGTACGTACCACCACAAAAGCCACAGGTGCACATACTACTAAAGGCATGCTTTCGGCTGTACTTTCTCGAGTTATTATTCTTACCGTGCTTCTTACTTCGCATACTCAGTATTTCTTGAGCTCGTTCAAACATTTCATCTGAAATAATTGCATCGTGATTGTTTTCTACATAAAACTGCTCTTTTTCACCCATATTATCTAAACGTCTATGTGTAATTGGATCAACCGTAAATGTCTTCCCTTGAAGGAGGTCACCTTTATATTTTTCATTTTTTATAATGCCTCTAACAGTGCTTTCATGCCACTTTGTACTTCCACGTCTAGTTTTATAGCCCAGATTTGAAAGCTCTTTTGCTATGACAAAGCAGCCCGATCCTTCAATATACCTTCTAAATATATACCTTACAATATCAGCTTCTTCTTCATTTATTGATATTGTCTTAGATTCCGAATCATAATCATAGCCTAGGCAGCCATTGTAGCCAACCATTTCACCACGTTTCATTTTCATCTTAAGTCCCATGGTTACATTTGCTGAAATGGACTCACTTTCCTGCTGAGCCAAAGAGCTTAAAATAACCAATAGCATTTCACCATTCATGGTCAATGTGTTGATGTTTTCTTTTTCGAACAGGATTGCCACATTCTTTTCCTTTAGTAAGCGTACATATTTTAAAGTATCCAGAGTATTCCTAGCGAATCTAGATATAGATTTTGTAATGATCATATCAATTTTGCCTTCTAGGGCATCATTAATCATTCTTTGAAAATCTACACGTTTATTGATCTGTGTACCTGAAATTGCTTCATCGGCATAAATGTCTACGAGTTCCCATTCTGGTTTTGTTTCAACTAACTGTTTATAATGAAGCACTTGAGATTGATAACTCAGTTTCTGTTCATCTGAATCCGTACTAACTCTACAATATGCTGCAACCCTTAATTGATTTTCAATAAAGCTGTTTCGTTGTCTTCTTGACTGTTTGCTTGCTTCAATAACTTTAACTTTTCCCATTCAAAATCCTCCTTGTCTTGATCTGCTAATCTTTTGGTGTGAGTTTACCATTCTTGAAACATAAAAACCATGTTTCGCTTATTTTTTTGAGCAACAAAAATACCTTCTCATTTTTAATTCGAGAAGGCATAGGTATAGCAAAATGCTAATGTTTTGTTTATAATTATCATTTATACGGATTTTCTACTTTAACATATTGATTTTGATGATGCACATTAATAAACTAAGCTATGTATGGAAGTTTATTTTTCCATTCACTTCTCATTTAAAAATTGAACTAATTGGGATTTTAGATAGTCCCAACTACTTTCTTCCGTATCGGATTCAAAGCACCATTCAAGAGAAGGTTGAAATGGTTTGATATATTTCATCTTCATGTACATATGAAAAAAATAACTTACATGTTCATCTATTTCAATTAGTTCAATAATTTTCTGTGCTTCACTGCCTACTGGTTCATGTAAAACATCTAAATCCTCAAATATGGAACTGTAAAAAGCATACCTAGTCAATTTGACAATATCTTCATTAGTTTGATCAGGTATTCTATTTAATAATTCATAAAGCTCTTTCGCTGTCATAAGTTCCCCCTAGTTCACATGCTTATTCATTTCAAAAATATAATTCTTCATTTGTATTTAGGCATAAAACTCCCAATTGACCACCAAAACCCAAACCACAATCAACATTGATTGAATCACCGCATCTATAAATCTTATCAGGCTCAGCACCGTCTATAAAGCGTGTTGGTTGGTGACCAACTATAACTATCGTATCTGTAAAATGTTTAACCTCATACCAGTGCTGCCCAAATAAAAGTTCCTCTTCTGTAAAAAAATCCATATCCCACATATCTTCCAACTCTCCCATTTCTTCAAAATCTGGAAGGCCGGCATGAACAAGTAAGTATTTCTGATCGTTAACTGAGATTATTTCATACAACTTTAATGACTCTAAATAATCGATCACTCTATATTGTTCTTCCCTACTTAAACGGCAAAATTCAGTAAGGGTTTCTCTTTGTCCAATAGGACATATAGCAATATCAGTCATTATAATTTCATTCTGAGATATAGGATCACTATAAGCAAGTTCTTTTAGTGTTGGTAAAAGCATATGCTCGTGATTACCCTTAATAAGAATTACATTTTGTCTTTGCATAATATCCAGAAGAATCCTTACCCCATCTGGACCTCTATCAATAACATCTCCAATGATATAAAAAACATCATCATCCGAAAAATTACTTGAGTCTATAAAATCATAGTATTCACCTAAAAAGCCATGTATATCTGATGCAACGTAAATCATTTAACCTCCCAAATAAAGTAGTTGAAATTTTTTCAATTAATTCCACATATTTTTTATTAAATCTTTTATATTATTATAGCTCTCCTCCCCTTCACACAACTTTAGAAAGGAATTGAATAAATCTGCATAATAATCAACAGCCGCTTCAATTTCTTTGGCACATTCATCAGGCATTATTTCTAAAACATTGTAATCTAAACGTAAGCTGTATGCTAAATCATTATAATCATCAATGTAGAATCGTCCCCATGATTTAATATACCAGTTAAGAAAGTTTACTGTCTGTAATACTTGCCAATATGCTTTACTATCTTCAGTAAGGACTGTTGGAGATATAAAACACAGTATATCACACCACTTTTTTTCAAATCGTAAGCTCATCTGTAAATTGTGCGATTTACTATCCATCTTAAATGTCAGATGGATAGTGCTAATATTTAAATTTTTTCTCATATATAGGTATTTGAATTTGTTTTTCAAAATATCTTCAATGAAATTTTTAGCGCTCATCCAATTCATATAATCACCTATGTGAAATCTTTCTTGCATGTATATTTTTACTTGCACAAAGCTCAATTCTCAATATTTACACAAATTAAGTTTTGAAAAAATGACAGAGTGATCAGGAATTCCAATATACTTAGAACGCTCTCTCTGTGTTCCCAAGTGATCAAATGGATCGTCGTACTTGGCATCAATAACTTTTACATTTGACGATGTTGCAATGTGATCGATTTTCAAGAAACCATCTTTACTGTATCCTTCAATCGGTACGATTGGCAAATTCCGGCTTTTTAAATCTTCAGATACAATGTGATAGTTATAAAATCGACGTGCTTTGCGATAATACCTTTCTGAAACTTCAAAATATCCATGGTTAAAATCTCCTGCTAATACAATATTGCTTTTATCCTTAAGGTTATCAACATACTGCATAACTCGCATCCATTGTGCATATCTGTCCTTAAAATCTGCGTCAGTAGAACTACTGATTAGAATACGTATAATAAGTAAATTAATACGCATGTCTTCATTGGAGATCATAACATGTAAAAAATGTGGATTAGTCATTGAAAATATTTTTTCGACAGAATATACATCTTTCACCCAACAGGATACACCGCGTTTTTGTCTGTCATCGGTAGCTGCGATTCTTTTATATGATGCTGCACTAAGAATACCGTCGTACCCAGCTCTATCGCATTCCTCCATATCCTCTAAATTCACCAACACATCTGGTTCATAATTCAGTTGAACTGATGCTATGCTACCATCTAAACTGTAGTCCTTATTTTTTTGACCTTTTTCAATTCTTAAGTTAAGGCTTGTTTGCAATATGCTTAAATACTTCTGATTCATTTAAATTTACTCCTTCAAATTTTGGTTACCTTTGATTACTTGCTTTTGTCATAGCAAAGAATATCATTTGATCACTTATTTTATTCTCTATTCATTTTTAAATTTCTCGTAAAGCAACGCGTTATTTACTGATAAATTTTGCTTTCCGTCGTTAGTTTTACTTAGTCTCACATTACTAAAAGGTTCCTTACCTATTTTACTTCCAAAACTTCGACCTATAGAAGCTCTTACTGTACTTGGCTTTTTTCCATTTGTCATTTCAATATTTCTATAAGTCTCTGACGCATCATTTAAATCAAATTGAATCTTTGCCTCAGTTTTTGTTAGATATTCTTCTACTTCCTTTAAAACAATAGTTGTCAACTGAGTTAAGTTCGGAATATTTTTTTTGGAAAATCCATAGTGTTCATTTAGTAAATCTGTTACAAAAGCACTTACACTAACACCTTTTTTCTTTGCATCAGTTTCTAAAATTATCGCTAATTCTTCACTCGGGTAAAATTGAATTCTTTTCATACATATCCTCCTCTTAGTGATTAACTCATTCACTTTTTTTATAATTTTACCATCATATAGCGAGTGAGTCAATCGCTATGTGATAATTGTTACATCAAAAGGAGGCAAATTCTGTTACGTGTTTACTTATTTCGGAGTCCATTTAAGTATTCTTGTTACAAGAACATTACTCCATCGCATAGATTCCAATTTTATACTTCTTCTTGATAAATAGCCTGATCTTATCATACTCCATTGTCGTAATTACCTTTTTATTTTTCAAGTGATTCAGCATAGCAACTTGCTCACTAAATTTCAATCTATCATCCATTGGCTCTACCTCCACTATTTATCTAATCAAAGAATGCTTCATCTTTTTTCTCTATTAAAAAACCTCGAATATCATCAATACTCTCTGCTCTCCTGCATTTTGGTAATGCATCTAAAACATCTTGATGATACCGACCATTATCACTAGCTCTAACATCTAGTATAGAAATAACACCAGTATCAGTCTCACTCCGTATCAATCTGCCAACACCTTGTCGTAATTTGATTAGCATTTGGGGAATCAAGACCGATTTAAGATATTCATTCATATCTTGATACAACGACTTTTCATAATCACTTATTGGATCTGGTATTGGAAACGGTAGCTTCACAATAATTAAATGAGACAATACATCGCCTGGTATGTTTACACCTTCCCACATGCTTCCAGTTGCAAACAGGACAGCGTTTTGACTATTCTTAAATTCGTCGATGGCTGTATTTCTGCCACGGTTCATTGCTATCAATTGACGATTCACTTGCATTTCCTTAACCTGCTGAAATACTAATCGTAGTGGCTTATAAGAAGTGAATAGAACTAAGGCATGTCCATTGGAAGCATCAATTAAATTTGATATTTCCCTGCTAATAGCCTGAATGTATTCCTCATTATCTGTATTAGGAAAGGGCATTCTATTTGGTATATAAATTAAGCAATTCTCTTCATATTTGTATGGTGATGATTTGGTAAGTTCCTTAACCTTAAAGTCAACCACCGATTTCATGCCAAGTTGGTGTTTAATGTAACTGAAATCGTCATCGACAGCTAAAGTACCTGATGTTAGAATCATAGACTTTTTAGCAGTCCATAGATCCTGTCCCAGCTCATCACTGATGTTTTTGGGGATGGAGGATAGCATCCTTTGCCCTTTTGCCTTTGGGTTTTCCATCCAATAAATACTTTTGTCTAATAGAAAAACTTTCAAACCATCTAGAACAGTTTTTAGGTCAATAAGAAATTGTCTTTCAGTGTAGCTCATCTTCTTACTGATTTCATGAATGGTGAATACCATTTTCCTTAATAGTTTCATCATTCTTAAAGTGATTGCTGTTGGATATTTTTCTGTATCATCAGAAAATGCATTGCCAGGAATTTGCTCAGTTAAAGCATCAAAGAACATTTGATTAAGCGCCATCACTTCACTCGTCAAATTCTTTAATTCCTTTTGGCTCTTCTTCTTAGAATGAGTGGGCGAGATCTTCTTCATAAAGTGATTAATCTCATGTTCATTAATATTTGTTCCGTACATCTGGTTTGCAGCATCCATTAACTTATGTGCTTCATCAATTATAACCGCTTGATAATCCGGCAATAATGATCTTCGACCATCCTTTCTCTTTAATAGGTCTGCCAAATAATAGTTGTGATTGCATATTTGAAAATGATAGGTGCTTTTTCTCGCTTGTTTCATAAACTGCTGAAAAGCACATGTTTTAAACTTGCTGCACTTCATACACTGGCAACTTTTGACATTGATTTTTCGTTTGTCATACCCACTGATATCTTCAGCATCAGCTAGATCAATATTTCTGCTTTGAATTAATTTTTGTATCCCTTTATATTCACTAGAAGGTTTACGCTTGGAATCAAGTGATTGAAAATAATCGTTTAACCGATTTTCGCAAACATAGTTTTCCTTACCCTTCCTAAGCACACAGGTGATGGGTGATGAGATAATCCCATTTTCTATCAGCATTTTAGAAATCTCCGGTATGTACTCTTTTATAATTGAGCGTTGCAATTCAATACTTGATGTAGTAATCACGATTGGCATTTGCTTATAGAAACAACCCTTTCTTTCAAAAATACTATGCACGATAGCTGCTATTAAATAGGCATGTGTTTTGCCAAGACCAACTGCAATGTCACTTAAGGATATATTCCGTTCTTTCATGTTTTCGTATATATGCTTTGATAACTCTACCTGCTCTTCTCTGACAACAAAACCATACTTAGGAAAAATATCCCTTAAGATATGATCAATCATTTCAGTGCCATCTGAAGCTTGTTTCATATCATAAAAAGATAGTGTTTTAATTTTTTCTATCACGCTTTCATACTCATTTTTATTCATTACATGTCTTTTATAAAACAGATACTTTTGATCACCCGTAACATAGTTAACCACCCGATAGGTGTAATTTTTCCCGGTAAAGCTCTGGATTAAGATACAGTCTTTTATAATGAATACGCCTGTCGAGTTTTCTGCGATCCATTTTTCACCGATTACTTTATTTAGAATATCTTTCGTATATAAATTTGCTTGTATATTATCCATCATTTCTCCTTCAGTTAAGTTTGTTTCACTTAACAGCACAAACCTAGAACCATGTCATAACAACTTCGTTACACGTTTGTACTGTTAAGCGATTCTTTTAAAATATAGTTAATAAATACTTTAGGCGGTCAATGGTCATTGACCTCATAGAAGCAACCTATGCCATTGGCTTCCAGGCAAAGGCTGTATTCTCCTGATGATCTTTCAGGCTGCCATCCATAGGATGCTTAGGACTTGGCAGAAGTATCGTTCAAATTTCCCCTTGTGGATTATGGCGAATTATCTAGACCACCTGATAATTTAAAGCCGGATGTAATCGCTCTGGAATTTCCGTCATGGCGTATCCGCTTACGTCGCTTCCCTCTCGGTCACAAGGTAACGTACCTAAAATATTGAATATGAGTAAATGTGTTCTTACTGTTTGTCAAAGTTCATAGGGATATAAAAGACCCCTTCACTCTTAAGCCGAAAAGCGAGGGGGTCTGGTCTATTAATTTGAAAAACTTTTTTAAAAACTTATTTGATTTCTTATTCTTTCAAGTGCTCGATTCTTTCTAAAATGAAGCGCAGTCTTTGAAAGTCCTAAATCAGCGGCTAATTCACGTTCAGTTTTCCCATAAAAAAACAGCTCTTGTATTAGCGATTGATCTTCTTCATCCAAGTAAGATAATGCTTCAAGAACTGCTTCAATATAAATGTTTGTTATGGCAGTATCGCTTACATCAAGCTCAACGTCGCCAATGATTTCATCCGCTGTATATGCAGAACTACTGATATCACTGAAGGTTTTAACGCCTTTTTTGATATCCCTTTCTTCCAAATAGCGCTCCCTTCTGTCCATTTTGTAATACACTTCATAAATCTCTTTAGTTGTTTCATAATACTTTCCATCTACAGGAATATAGTATTTTTTTGGTTCTTTGCTTTTTACTTCTGATTCTTTCATGATCAGTACCTCCTATTTTGTAGTTAGTGAAATGTTCTTTACAAAATAAAAAGTTACGGACCACGAATCCAGCTTACATATCCTTGATTCATTGCAAGTTCCTCCTTGTTGAAGGCAATAAAAAAAGCCACACATAACTGTGCAGCTCACTAAATGCCTCCAACTCAAAGTGTTCGGAGTCACTATTTAATTTTTATCACCATAATTCTGGGCATAAAGAAAGCCCCTGAGGATGAAATCACTTCATCTTTAGGGGCTTCAGCTCAAAGTTTTCCCAGTATGGTTAGTATATCAGTCACAAAATACCGTGTCAGTACCAGACAAGTTCCTATTTAGTACTGATTGAGTTCCATTTATGTATCACTTAGGTGTCAAATTAGTCTCAAAACAGTATCATCATTGTACCTGTGATTTTTTGATATCAGGAATCACAAATCCCCACAAAATTACACCTAATAGTGTAACTGCTTTTTTCTTGTCTCGAAAGAATGTAGATCTTGATATATTCATGCTTTCAAGGATTTCGCTTTCGCTATATTTCACAAACACCAAGTAAGATTTACTTAATATCTCATAATATTTCTCGCCGTCATTGGGATAATTCTTCAAGAGGACCAATGCTCTATCGATTAGTTCTAAAATACTCTTGCTGTCCTCAATACTTTGTAGTCTGCTTTCTATTCTTGCTTTATCCACTCTTGGATCAACATCAATTAATGTATCAACAACATCGAAAAGTCTGCTGCCGCTGGACAGATAACACTCTGCCTCCATTTCCATAATTGAGTTGCTCATTCGCCACATGACTTTTGAGTACAGTTTCAAAAGGAGCTTTGTATTATGATACATTTTGTCACTATACAATGCTTCAAAATTATAAATCTTACCTAAATCTTCGATAGATTTCTGTTTTTCATCTTTTTCCTTCACTTTCTCCAACATTATCACCTTCACACTCTCATATTTAATTCATACACTTCCAACTTTCTAATTCGTAGATTTTAGGACCAGGGAAAGGGCTTATCTATATTTTATATCGAACATACGTTCGGTGTCAATGTAAAAAAGAGAACAGTCCAAATTATCGGACAGTTCTTGTTTTTTAATTAGCCATGGAAGCCCTCGCGATAATTAATATGTGACACTGTGAAAATATTGGCTCTACATTCGTAATGGTCTAAAATATGAAATTGATTTATGATATGAGATTCCTTAAATATTGTCAAAGCGATACTATAATCTATTTTAGTAGTTCGTACAAGCTCATATAATACTTTTAAATCATCTTTTTCAAAAGCATCATAAAGCTCGAGATCATACAAATTATCATGTTTACAGAATTCACTTGCTGCTTTTATCACAGCTTCGTCTTTAATCACATGAATACCAATTAATAACATAGCATCTTCTAACATATTATCCACAGTTGGAATCCATCGTACTTTTTTCTTGTCTATGTCATCACCAAATAAGTCAATAGTATCCAAAATCCATGCTGGTCTGCTATTCTCAGATAAATAAACTGAATGTGATGGGATTATCCCTCCATGATTTCTATGATCATGTCCAACTAAAATTTGTGCTGTAAATGTACCCATAATTTCCCCTCCATTAGTTTGCTAGATTAGCTTTGAATTCCAATATTCCACATACTCTTCAAAACCTTCAATCATAAACGGTATATGCTGTTCCATGCGAACAATATATGCTTTTATATTCTCAACGTCATTTTGTTTCGCCTTTACCAGTCTATGATGACCATCAATCAAATTATATCCCCTCGAATAGTAATCCTTTGAGATGGTAGGATAGCCATGATGCAGACGATCAGGAGCAATCTCAGCCAGTATTACTGGCCTATTCAAATCTGCTGCTTCAACATATTCAGGATTCATTTCTTCATTGCAGAAATACCTAAAGTACTCATTCACATCAATTTCTTCTACAATGAACTCTTCACCATACTTATCAATGTGTTCATTTAGCTTAGTGATATGAAACTTGAAAATTCCATTCGGAAAGTACTCATCTCCTGGCTCAAGTTCAATGTGTTTTCTAGTTATTTTGTTATCCAATTTTCGTTTACTTTTAATTACGTTTTTCTTTTTCATAACAATCACCTAAACTTTTTCCCAGAGATTTTTTTCATTAATCTACAGAATTCATCCCAACTCTCCGGATAATTATTACTACCGTGTCTGCTAATTTTCTTTCCTAGCATTTGAATTTCTACACTCCACTGAGTGCCATCAATAATATCTAAATCAATGTATTGTGATTTCCAGTTCAATATATCAATAGACTTAAGCTCTTCGACAAATCTTTCAGCAGTAGCATTTCGTACTATTTTCTTAAACTCTTCTTCATGACCGCAGCCAAAGTGCTTCCATTTCAGTTCTTTGCTATGCAAGTCTATTGTCACTTCATAGTATCCATCAAAATAACCGCCTACAGCCGCTTTGATATGTTTTATCTGGTTATACGCGTAGTTCACACTGTCATCTCTATGCCATTCATAATTACAGTCACTGCAATAATATTCGGGATTATTGTCCATAACAAGACAACCGCCAAGTTTAATTTTACCTTCTTCAGCTTTAACAAAGGTATCATGTGTTGGCATGCCATAAATAATCTTCAGTGTTTTCATTGAACCACAATTTGGACAAATCTTGTAGTTTACAGCCATTCGGCACCACCACCTTCTCATTAGTATCCAGGATATTTTCTCCACCACTCGTCGCCATCTTCATATACGCGATGAAGATCATTGGCAAGCTGTGTTATCTCTTCTATCAATTCTGTATTCTGAATCCATTCCTTTGGAATGCAATCAATGCCACTATATGCACCTAGTATATTTCCAGTTATTGCTCCTGTACTGTCACTGTCACCACTATGATTGACAGATGCTATTAATGCTTGTCTAAAATCATTTTGATACCTAATGGCACAGAAAACACCTATACCTAATGCTTCTTCACCGATCCATCCTTCACCAATCATTGAAATGGCTTCAACATCAGATAAGTCACTTTGAGAAAGACTTATAGCATCTTCTAACTTTGATATACATTCAATACTTTCATTTTCATTTCTTAATTTATCAATTGTATTGAAAGTAGCTGCAATTATACTTTGATCCTCGAGAATCTCAGCAATCATAAAAGCCAGCGAACCTGCTGCAAGTTGTCCAGTTGGATGTCCATGAGTAAGAGCTGCCGTCTCAATAGCTATTTCAAACGCTGTGTCCTTATCAAGAAATAATCCAAAAGGGGCAGACCGCATAACTGCTCCACAACCCTTACTATTGTTTGTTGGATTATCCTTTGTTCCTTTTTCATCCTTCAGCAAAGAAGATATGCATGAATTTCCTGGAGCTCTTGAAGCAAATAGTCTATCAATTTCTAACAACCAACCGTCATAAATAAAATCAATATCCTTCTTTTTTGGATACCCCTGAGTAAACAGCCATCTCTGAAACGCAAAGTAAATTACCGTTGGCGCATGACAAATCCCTTTATTAGTCAATCTTGACTCTGCTCTCAATAATCCTTCAGCTGTAAACATTGTCATTTGAGTATCATCGGTAATTTGAGCCTTTCCATCATCAGAAAGAACTAGATGCGTTAATCCATTTTCACCATAAGTTCTCTTAATCTCATTTAACTTCATGAATTCAATTGGCCAGCCTAAAGCATCGCCTAATGCTCCACCGACAAGGCAGCCTTGGAAATATTCAATTTCCCTTTTCTTCATTGAATCACCCCACTCCTAAATTGATTAGAAAGACCAGTCAAATTGACTTATTGATTCAATTACTTTCTGTTCAATTTCTTTCAGCTCGTTCTTCTTATAAAGATTTGTCATTGCATTTGTTATTTCCTCAGAATCAGTCCAATCTTTAATCTGGATTGTTTTTGTATATATCCTTGTGTACTTTCTTCCAAGTTCTTTTGCTCTCTCTTGAATTTTGATACCATTTTTCTCTAGTAATTGTAGAAATTCAATCCGCTTTGAGGGTTCATCAAATGGTCCAATTTCGAGTGTTAATTTCAATTTTCCATAATACTCACTAAACCAATAACATACCGGATATTCAGCATACCAACCTTCAGACATTTTCTTAGTTTTCTTAAATTCTTCTATTAGGAACCAATATACTTTATTCCTTGATAATACCTTCTCTACTTCAGGAAACTCCTTATTAAAATCTTCTATTGATTTTTCAATATCAATCTCATTCCCAATAGAATAAATCAAGTCGATAACATCTTTATTCTTCAAATATATATCTTTACAAATACCTTTTAATTCATCATCCATATAGTACTTCTCCTTGATAATTGAGACATAATGTTCAATAAACTCTATAACCTGACTTGACGTTCTGTCGGCATAATGCTTAAGGATAAATTCAATACTATGAATTACGTCTTCATAACTTGCAGAATAATATCTTTCCGATGAGGGCTCCGATCCATCTAAAGTCAATAAAATTGGAATAATCTTGTAACCGTTGTACTCACTTTGAACTATCTGCAAATATCTTTCTAGCTGATTAGAATGCTCACCCGAATATACTTTATTCTCAATTAAGATTACTATCTTACTTACATCTGAAACTATCAATATGTCAATGTTACTTTTTTCTCTATAGATAGCACAGTCATTAAGATTTTCATGCTGTAAATCATAAATGCTTCCAATGTCAGCTACTACATCGCCATTAATTGGTTTTAAAAGCACTTTGAGTAAGAATCTTTTTAATATTTTTTCATCAAAGTTATGGTTCTCAGACGGATTAAACAGCCAGGCCAATAGGTTTGAATGTCTCACTTCATGGTCCTGAACTCTTAGTACTTTCAAGGGATTAAAGCGATTCAGCTTTGCCTTAACTATTTCGAGGTTATCATTATTTATTATAAATTGAAGAATGTCCTCTCTTCCAATATCTAAACTCATTCGATTTTTTCTCCCTCTGCATTCCAATTACCATCACTCAGACGATTATACAACCTGAATTGTCCATTTCCGATTGTATAATACATGTCGAGTTGGCCACCTTTATAGTGTTTTCTTGAACTATGGTTGACACAATCCGCATAAATCTGACATCGAATCGTATTCTGATTGCAATCTGGATACTGCTTTATCACTTGTGAGATAACCTCTTTACCTGTAAAGATACCATCATTCTTTATTTTAAGAACTTCATCCACAGCATTTTTTACAACTTGTTTTACGGGTACATCCCCATTCCAGCCATATGAAGCAGATGTCATACGACTACCTGAATGCTTTGATTCAACAGGAGAAGCTTCCTCAATTTCAGTGCTGACAAAGAACTCTCCTGATTCTGATCTAAACACTTCGTATTTCATACAACTTATATCAAGATTCCCTTTTTTATTTAGAAATCGAACGACTTCTTTTACTGACTTTGAAATATCTTCAGCAACGATAAAAAGCCTTAGCTTCTGATTAAAGTTCCGTTCAACAGCGCCATCTAAATCTGGATAAAAAATATTTTGATGAATTTCAGACAGTTCCATGCCGATATACATTTCATCTTTATCATAGTATTTCATTGTTAGAACATTCAAGTCTTCATAGCTTAGGTTGTCAGCCCAAGCAGCATATTCCAATAATTGTGCTACAACATCTCTAGGTGTCCTGCCCTTTTTTAGCTCAACAAGAACCACATCTCCATTTGAGTCTATTCCCATTAAGTCAGGAAATTTAGTTGTTTCATATGTAGTTGTGGAAACTTGTCTTCCGATCCACATGATCGTTGATGTGTCATCCTCAAATAGTACGTGCGGGCTATTTTCTAGCCAATTTTCAAAGTCTTTCTCATAATCAATAGGCTCTTTATTTGCTTTTTCCATATAACCATCAGATAAATCTGTTTTATTGTAATTCAGTTTAAATAATCCCAAACTCCCACCTCCAATAATCTCAATTCTATCTTGATATCCACTTCTCAAAAAAGTCATAATCTTTAATTGAACCATCTTGATTCAGAAGATCCAAATAAATACCATCACCTTTTCCAACTGTCCATATAGCGTTAACCGTATTAGGTTTATCTGAAACTTCATTACTGTAAATGAATTCTGCAAAAATATCTTTTCCAGGTCCATATTCATTTGCAACATAAGCTACCAAATAAATATCAATGCAGCTTGCTCCAAACTGTGCTTTCTCACCGTTAAGCATATGGTTCTTTATTAGATCTGGCCAGTTTTTTTCATCAGTCTTAAGAATTGATGATTTTATAGCCTCAATATTGTATGCTTTGTAGCTTCTCTTCTCCCACTGTTTTAGTTGACTGAAGTCACCACTGACGGCTTGCAACTTCTCCAACATGTTCTTCAAGTTACAGACCGTTGGTATCACCTTATATTTAATGCTATGCCCCATAATTCGATCCGGCATATTTTCAAATTTTCTAGCCATGACTCATCCCCCTATTTAATCAATTTCTTCATTAACTTAAAAATATCAAATGATGTTCGATTATATACCTTGTTATAAGCATACTTCCTTGGATTTCTAACCCAACCACATCCTCTTGGCATCTTAATTCCAGCACAAAGCCTTTACTCATATATGATACATATTGTTCCATAAATTAATTCATTTTTTCATCTCACTGCCAGAAATTGATTGAAATATTATAAAGTCTTCACATAATCTGCTATCTAAGCGATATCAATATTAACGACCTCTCTTGCTACAGTTCTTCCACTTCTTTTGACTGAACAAATCATAATATGAGGTCCTCTGTATTTTGTACTTTCCCAATGAATACAAGAATTGTGTTCCTCATGTTTGTGATGAGTATCTCCTGCTTCTTCAGCTTCATCACCATAGTTATATACTTCCCACTCGATACTATAAGGTTGTGGTATGTTATGGTTTGCTCTAAACATAATCCACTTCTTCTTTGGAATATAATGAATACCATGCGTTATTGGCAATCTTACATTACCATTCTTTCTAAAAAAAACATCAACATCAACATCAAGTCTGTATCCATCAGCACTAAATGAGTTAAACCATGATTTTGCGATATTCATTTCAGATACTATCACTTCTGCTGACCAGTAGCTATGATCAAAGAACTTTTTCCAAGCTTTTCTTGCTGTTTTCTCATCACATCCGTACTCGAATAAATCACTTAGTTTATCAAGTTTCTGTTCAAGTTTCTTCTTTAATCGCTCAATCTTCTTAGTTGTCTTATCATCATGATTTAAAAGTTGGTCAGTATGAACAGGATTGTATACATCCGTTGAACGGTCCAAGCGATTGTATATTGTAATCATGGTATTATAGAAGGCAACATCTTCACGATGATAATCTGGCTGATAACATTCTGCAACTAGTGCTGACAGTATGAACCCACCTGGCAACGACCACGTTAGTCGTGATTTCGAGAACATCTTTAATAGTCTTACAATTCTTCTCATTTGACCTTCACGAACTGTGGCACCAAATAATTTTTTAGGACTCTGATTATTAATCTCATTCGTGAACCAATTCTTTACCTCTACTGGATCTCTTTCTGTCCATGATTCCCCAGCATGTTCAAAGTAGGTATTTCCCCAAAACGATGTTCTCTGTCTATAAACAGCAAAATCTATATGATAACCATCTTTATACCAAACAGTAACTGCATTTGTTCGAGCTGTTGGAGGGTCTGAGAAATTTGTACATTTCTTCAATAATGCTGCTTCAACAATTTTTCTAGCTTCAGCTGGGTCGTCAGGAATATTGACTTCATCAAAAATTACCGCAATATCAATGTCATATTCCTTGTTATCATTTTGAGTCAAAGTGCTCATCGAGACACTACCCTGCTCATAATCTAGCAAAATCTGATAATCTGTATCTTCATCTTCATTAATTTCAACCAATCCATCTTTAAGTCGTCCAAGATTTAGAGTTTTATACTCTCTCAGCTTACTCTTCTCTGATTCTGAAAGTTTTACATGGTTATCATGAAATTCCAGGATGTTTTTACTCATGTCGTACATGTAATTCCCCCTTTTCTGATTCAAAATAAACGTCTTCACTTCTTCTATTTTCTTTGGAAAGTATCAACCCCCAAGGATAACGTATATCGTTCTCATTTTGTTTGGCATGCTCATAAATAACAACTTCCGCATCCATTCTTTCGCTTATTTTACTTCCTATGGTGAAGACAATTGACGACTGTGCTGACATGAATAAATGAATTCGTTTAATACTTGGATACTTATCATTAATGTCATCCATCAGTTTCCTGAAGGCGTTCTGATACTCAACGATTTGAGTTTTACTTGTTATAATTCCACGTTTTGGAACTTCTACTCCAAAATCAATTATATTTAGAACATTCAAAGCTAAGTTTTCAATATGTTCATCTTCAACCCTTGTTGTAAAATTAACTCTGACAATAAGTTCTCCACTATTTTTAGTTCTATCAAGAGGATTCTTAGAAGTTACTAAAATTTCAGGATAATCAGTATCCTCTGATAATCTTAACCATTCTTTCTGATTGTTGTCCCATTCGTTGAAAACTACATCGTATTTGTCAGAAATATTGTATCCAAGAAGCATTGTAAATGGTATGCTTGCTAAACCATAGTAATTGACTTGTGAATGATTTTCACGTTTAATCGTTTCTTGAATAGATTTTGTCAAATCGAATTGTTTCTCAATTGCTTTCTTTATTCCATAGTGTGATTTGTCTTTCAGTTCAAATCTCAAATCAATTTCATAGAGTTCTTCATCGTCTGACACAGGATTCTTATTTACTACATTTTCTATTGAATGTTGATAAATAGAAATATCTTTAGGCTTCGGTACCTTCTGTTTATGAACCATTAGCCAGTAGAACATCAATCCAATAGTCCATGATAAAAAAGCAATCGTTATTAACACAACCATTAAAGTTGTATTGGATTCACTTAAGTTTGTACCTAAATATTTATCGCTAAGACGAAGTAATAGGCTCTGCCAAATAGGTGTTGTTAATCCTGCAAGTAGTATTGTCCCACCAAAATTAAGAAAAAACTTTACAACCCAAGATTCAATAGGTTTCTTTGCGAATGGAAGAAGCAATCTCAATAATTCAACAATGTTTTCTTTTGAAATTTTCATAAATCACCTCATTTTTTGTCAATCAAAATATGAACAGTAATCTTAGTCAACAATAGAAATACTCCCATATTTCATCTAGTGTTTTCTTACCAATCTCTAACTGACAACTTACAATCTCCAGCTTATACTTTCAGTATTGATATATTGAATTAACCTACCATCTTTCATATCTTTAATCGATCTCTCTTATAAAGGATATTCAGTTAAATGACATCACCTTTTCCAACTGTCTAAATAGAATTTATGGAATAAAACAAGCCTACACATTTCTACTAATCCATGTTTCTAGAGCATCTTTTCTTTTTGATACAACAGGAATATTTAACTCTGAAATATATCTACTTGTACTTTCTGTAATTTTTATTGCAACTACAGGCTTTCCAATACTAATTGCAAATTTAATTTCATCAAGCGACATGCCCGAATTATTCGCTGGTCGATTTGAACAGATAATTACACTTGCATATTTGATTTGCTTTTGAATCTGCGGGTCTACACTGAATCTTCTATCAACACTGTCAAATGGTGAACTACTTGGCACAGAATAATCCCTAACACAATATTTTGTTCTATCTAGTAATGCGGTAATATCTGAATAGTCATTATTGTTCCAGCGATGTGGTATAAAAGCATTTATTTTCATAATCCTTATCCTCCAAAATATTAAAATCGTGTGTCTTTAGATAATTTCCAATAGTGGAACCCAAGTGCAGTTAACTTGCATGACTTACTTTTCATTACTGCAAAATACATATGTTCTTCATCTACCGGTTCAATTAACCCAACACTTTCAAAAAGTTGAAGCTCTTTGAATATATTTACATTTTCTTGCTTAGCATGTGGTTCTAATAATTCATGCTCATACTCCGGACTATTTGTAAACTCGAACGAAGGATCTAATCTATATTCATCACTAGGTGAACTAAAATATTGACCTAGCTTACGCAAAATACTTTTAGGAACCCTTGGCTCAATATCACGTATTGATATAAAATGAGAGATGTTGGTTTTGAAAATGGGACGTTGCTGCCAAGCTCCTAAAGATTGATCAATAAATGCATATATCCCTGCTGGAGTAATCTTGCCTGTTATGTCAGCAGCACTTCCTCTTAGGCCTTGTAAAAATAGACCCGTGAAAAGTCCTTGCCCTCCACTTTCCATAGCAACTTCATCTCTTGAGCTTGCGGTCATAATTGTAACACCTTCTCCAAGTGTGGATTCATTACTTTGAATTACTGGCGACTCTCCAAATTTCCCCGAATAACAACAATCTAATATGATTATTTTATTCTTGCATTTTGAGTTATTTGCATAACCTAGTACTTCACTCATTAACACACCTAAATCTTTACCTTTATAATCTGGCGTAACTAAATGTCCTTGCTCGCTTCCATGTCCTGAAAAATATAAAAACGAGGCCTCTGCATCGCCATTAAATAAGCTTTCAAGTAAATCTAAGAATTCAGCTTTGGACTTAATATTAAGTTTTAACGATACATCAAAGTTTGGACCACCATCACCATTAGTCTTCAGTAATTCTGCAACAGCACTTGCATCATTAACGCATCCTGCAAGTGGCGCATTTGGATACTCATCAATTCCAATAATTAATGCTTTTTTCAAAATATCACCTCTCAATTTTCTTTTCATAATCAGTCCTATTGAAAAACGCTAATCTACTTTAATAAATATGTGTTATTTTCATTATTGTACTAATCATTTCTTCTTTTAAGCTTTCTGGTTCAACTATCTTAACCTTATCCCCAAACATAAATAACCAGCTTAAAAAAGTGTTTGTAGCAACAACATCAACTTCAATCACGAAAGCATCTTGATCCACTTTTTGAATCTCAACTTCCTTTCCAAACCTATCAATTACAACATTAATCAATGAATTATCGAATTGAATTTTTACTTTTTCCGTATCACCGCTGAACATTCTGAAAATCTTTTTTGAGTAGTCAGCAACGTTAAACGCTTGGCACTCTCCCTCGAAAACTCGATCTTCATCAATTACCTCAATAGACGTCATACGATCAACTCTGAAGTTGCTTATGTCTTCGTATCGTTCATAAAATGCAATCATGTAGTAATTATCATCATCCCAAGTGAAAGCGTAGGGGCTCGCATAATACCATTCGCCATTTCTTCTATATTCAACTTGCTTGTCCAAGTTATAATCAAAATATTTAAAACGAATCTGCTTGTTCTCTTGAATCGCTTTGTTAATGTCATTTACGTTATAGTAAATGCTTTCGTTCATCGTTTTGATCTGATCCGATATCACAACATGTCTGTGAAGTTCTTGTGCTTCATGAACGCTTGTTAGTTTTTCAAGCTTACCTATTAACTCTTCACTTTTTTTATAAGTAATAAATCTTGAAGATTGAACTGCATCAACTAAGAGCTTTAATTCTGGTAATTCAAAATCTCTAACTCCAATAAAATACTGATTAGCTCTACCTTTTTGGCAGATGATATCCAGCCCAAACTCCATTAGCATTTCAATATCAGCATAGATTGACTTTCTTTCTGCTGATATTTCATATTTCCTGAGTTCTTCAATAAGCTCATTCACTGTTATTGGATGTTGCTCATCTGTTTGTTCCATCAATATTTTCATGATGTAGAACGGCTTGAGTTTTAATTTAGAATTGGCTCCCATACGTGTCCCCCTTTCTTATCTAAGTAAAAAGTTCTTTAACCCAATGGAATGAGCCACTAATCATCAATGCAATAACTAACCACAAAAGCTTGCCACCTCTTCTACCAAACCATATCCCAAAATAATCATTTGCAGACCGCATGATTTTGCCTGCCACTATATATGCAACAAATCCAATTACCAATACCTCAACTGGATTATTCATTATAAAATCTACAATTACAGTTCCGATACAGTCCACATCCTTTTTTTATATGGATTATTATTCCATTACATTTTTCCAAAAAAGGCACTCAAATAAAACCATGATTTATTAGAGTGCCCGTCAATGATGTCAGTTCATCTGTTTTTATAGATCCATGTCATTCAAAATTTCTTTTAACTTAATTAATTCATCTTTAGATAAAGTTACACCTTTACCCATTTTTTCGTGTTCAGTTGCCCAGTCTCGAATATCAAACTTCGCTTCTCTATCGTTCCAGCTAATAAGATTTAACTCTTTAGACCAGCCTTTATTGTTCTCAGATAAGACTCCAAGAGTTTCTTTAATTTCATATTTGATTTCTGCCATAAAATCCACCTCTCAATTTGGGTTTACTATAATTCTTCTTGAACTCTTTGACCATTTTCTTTAAGCCACAATTTAGCTTTTTCCATTTTCGGCAACTGTGCTTTTACAATATTCCAAAACTCTGGTGTATGATTCGCTTCAATTAGATGAGCAAGCTCATGAATAATAATATAATCAATTACAAACATCGGTGCTTGCATCAATCGCCAACTAATATTGATATTATTTTTCGTGGTACATGAACCCCAACGGTACTTATTATCTACAATTTTTATGCTTTCTGCTTCCACACCTAAGTCTTTAGCGAATTTCCTTGCTCTGGGAATTATTTTTTCTTTAGCACATCTTACATACCATTTTTTTAAAAGAACCAAATTCTTTTCCTTTTCCTGCATAGGAAACAAAAACTTATTATCAAATACTAGCTCATCATTAGTCGATTCTATTAATTCAACTTGATATTGATGACCTAAGTAATATAAAGACTCACCATTGATAATTTCTTTACCTGGTGCGTGTGGCTTTGCAGCAAACTTTTGCGGATGGCCTAACTTCTCATGAATCCACTGTTTTTTTGAATCAATGACCTGTCTGATTTTTTCATCAGAAGTATTCTCAGGTGCTAAAACCACAATTCTACGATCTCTTTCAATATTTATTGTAAGCTTTTTCCTCTTCTTCGACCTTCTTATCTCATATTTGATATCCATAAACATCACTCCGCATAAAGAATAGTATCATTATTCTTCTCTGCAATTTCCATAACACGACTAATAAGTTCATTTTTCTTACTAACCATGCCAGGTATTCTTATAAACTTTTTAGACAATAGCATTTTTTGAATTTCTGCTTTTAGTTTATTTCTTGCAGGAATACTATCCCAAAATCCAGAAAGACAAATTTCTCGTTCTACAAGTAGATATATTTGTTGCGTCAAATCCACTACTAAAGATATCTCATCATCATTAAGTTCTCTATCATCATATAGATGACGTTTAAAACTTCTAAAGAACGGCATTTGTTTCTTTTTATGCAAACCATAAGTAGGTTCTTTGCTGGCATTCCTTATACGCTCTCTTAACTTCTCAAGTTCTTCATAAATTTTGTTCCAGTTATCCTTGAATGCCAAAAAAACACCTTCAAGCGCTTCTGCAAAAGATGCTTGCAAATCTGGATCATCATCTAATTCAATATCGATATGATGTCGTATAGCATGCTCTACTTCTGCTGCTTTTGTTTTTGAACGTTTCCTTTTTTCAACTTGTTTCTGGAAATCATCATCTAGGATGGAAACCGGTTCAACCTTTTGCTCAATCCCACGAGACTCTAAATATGCATCAGTTAAACTCCTTAATTTTGGTGGAATACCCTTCATACTTAATCGTGCGTCTCTGAAATGCTTACCTGCTAATACATTTATTTCTGTCAGTGCTTGATAATCTGACATATACCCTAGTGCTTCTTTAGCAGGGAATACTAAATTTAGGTTACGTGTCAGCTTTTTAAATGCAAGCATATAATCAAACCGAATATCCTCATCATAAAACAAATCAAAGAAAGCATCATGATCAGTTAAATCTTCTAACCCATATTTCTTGAGTAATTCCATAATTTCTTTATAACTTAACTCGAGATCTCTTAACTCATCTTCGGGGAAGCTTAAAGCACTTGTTACTTCTTTTTGTTCTCTCTCATCGTAATTGTCTATGGCTTTCTTTAAGTGGTGTCCAATCCCTACGTAATCAACAACAAATCCTTTATCTTTTGATGAACCACCTATTCGATTTACACGAGCAATAGTTTGGAGTAAATTGTGTGCAATAATTACTTTATCTAAATACATGACTTGTTCTACAGGAGCGTCAAATCCTGTAAGTAACATATTATTAACAATGAGAATACCCATGTCACCAGAAGTCCCATCTTCGCTACTTCCAAAACTCAATTTGAAGCTTTTTATACTTGTCTCATGGTTAGTCTTATTTGAGTATTCCTTTAGGTGTGGTAAATCATTATGCCCACTTGAAATAATTACATCTGTTTTAAAACGTCTCAACTGCTTAATGTCAAGACTACTAGGATTATCAATCTCTAACGCCTTAATACGTTTATCAAGAGTTTTATCAATATGCGTCTTATATCTAACTGCTGCCTCACGAGAAGTTGCAACAATTTGAGCTTTGTATCCATTAGGGTATACATGTGTTAAATAATGGTCGACCATATCCATTGATTTTTCTTCAATTGTAGATTCAGCTTCCAGATATGCATCTCTAGATCCATAACCTAAGATTTCCATTCTCTGCTGTAGATTATAGTCGCTAAATACATCTTCAAATGCAGCATCCATTCCTGCTTGATCTGCAATCTCAGCATTATGTGTACGCCCTTCGTATACAATTTCTAATGTTACACCATCTTCAATTGCTTGACGCATTGTATATTTGTCAATATACTCGCCAAATACTTTTTCAGTTTTATCAATAGGTGTACCTGTATAACCAATCTTTGTCGCATTAGGTAGTCCTCTATCAAGGTTCGCCCCTAGCATAGAATATTGAGATCTATGGGCTTCATCAGTCATAATTAGAATATGAGGACTCTTGTTAAGCTCTGGAAACATTTCTACTAAATCAGCTTCTCTGAACTTATGAATCATGGCCATAACTAAATCAGAAGTATCAGCTTGCAGCAATTCCTTTAATTTTCGTATACTATTCGCAACTTTAACGGTAAAACCAATACTTTGACTCGTCTCTGTCAATTGCTCTTCTAATTGAGTTCTATCTGTAACAAAAACAATCTTCCATTTCGATAAAGATGCATGACGGTACATTTCTCTTACCATAAACATCATTGTCAGTGATTTCCCTGAACCTTGCGTATGCCAAATAATACCGCTTCTTTCTCTAGGACTCTTTCCTTCCAATAAACGATTAACGGCTAGTTTAACAGCTCTAAACTGCTGATATCTACCTACAACTTTTATAGCATGTCCTTTATCATTTGTTGAGAACAAAGTAAACGTACGGATTATATCCAATAAATTTTGCTTATCTAGCATACCTGCTACAAGTCGTTGCTGATCATTTGGACCACTTGCACCATGTTCTAACTCTTCAATACTCCTTGGATATGGATCTGCCCAACGGTAAAAATGCTTTTCATTATGCGTTGTTATAGTCCCAAACTTTGCTTGGTTTCTACATGTAACAATAATAAATTGATTATAGTAAAAGAGTGGAGAACTCCCCTCACCTTTGGCTCCACGCTGTTCACTGTATCTCATAATCTGATCAATAGCTTCAGGAAGAGCATCTTTAACTTTTGGCGACTTACACTCTACAACTACAACTGGCAATCCATTTAAGAACAATACAATATCTGGTTTAATATGATGTTCTGTCCCAAGTATTCTAACTTTCAACTGGCAAACCGCTATAAAGCTGTTATTTTCTTTATTTTTATAATCTACAAATTTGACTGTAGGACTGTTTTCTCCTGTTTTTCTATTCTTACTTACACTTGTATTCTCGAGTAAATAATGCAATACTTGCTTGTTATTTTCAATCAAACTTGTTCCTGAAACATTAGCTGTTAATTGCTTAATTACTTCATCTACCTGATCATCCTCTATCCAAGGATTAATCTCTTTTATTTGCGCTCTCAATACAGGCTCCATAACAACATCAGTAAAGCTACTTCGATGACTATCTTCTGGATGCTGTTTAGCATCCAGATCGATAATTTCCCAGCCTAATACATGTAATTGATCTAAAAAAGGCTTTTCAACGTGATTTCGTTCATCCATTTTTATATGTTCTGGTGTTATATCTATTTTCACTAGCTGACCACCTCCAGATCATTAAGTAAAGATGTTACACTCTTCTTTCCAGATAATAAATCTTGCATTAGAGCGACTTTAATTGATTTCAGCTTATTCAGATGTAAAGTATTATCTGTAATTGTTTGTTCACACTTGTTAAAAATTCTAGTTATTCGTTCTTGCTCTGGTGCTGATGGCATTTTGATTGGAATATCTAAAATATTTGATTCATTCAGATTAGCTTGCTTAGTACCACCTGCACTATCATACAATCTTTTTAAATAATCTTCACTGTGCAAAATGATTAATAAAAACTCAGGTGTTATATTATTAGTTACAAATTTACACACTCGTTGATTTAACAAGAACTCATCTTCAGTATCAATTTTCACAGCAAAGCCATAATCTCTTTTACCTACAGTTCCTGTCATAGACAAAATGATATCACCTTTACGAAGAAGAAATCTTGAATAATCATTTCTAAAACTTTCATCTAAGAATACTGGATCTCTGTTTAGTGACAATGCATTTTTAAACAAATTACCTATTCGGATAAGCTGTATTCCTTCTTCAACATAATCTTTGCTACTAAAAGCATAGCCTCCATAAATAGCTGCATAGCACCTAAGCGGTTTTACTTCCCATTCTATCGGAACTCGACCCAACTGTGTGTCTTTAAACTGATGAGATTCTTCAGAGCGAATATCCCCATTTTCATCAATGCCTTTGGTCAATAAATCTTGCATTAAGCCGGTTTTTATTCTTTTTTGTTTTGCGATTAAGTCCTCGAACTTCTCAATTGCAGAATCCACTGTTTCTATGACTTCAGCGATTTTAGATTGTACTAATTTTGATTCTGGATATAGAAACTTAATCCGCTTTAATTTTTCTTTATTTAACGTTGCACCTTTTATAGCTTGATCAACATCTTGAAGTAAATTCCACTTCTGAAGACCATAAAATAAAAATTTATTATCCAACTTTTCTGTACTTAATGCTGCAATTGCTTCATTTGTATACAATGGCCTTCCTGCAAAAGCAACTTTCCCAATAGTAAGTTTGAAACTTAATAAAATTTCACCTTTATGAATTTTTTTTACATTGGAGTTTTTCACACCTGCATCTGATATATACTCTGATGTTTCTGTAATATGACTTGCATTAAGGTCTTTAATTGAAACCCATAAATTCTCAGTCTCTTTTTCAGTATCCCAATAATCCTCGTTATTTCTAGAGGGAGTTCCACCAATTCGTATATCGCAAAAAGCTCCTAAAGTTCCTTCACTCCATATATCTAAATTCTTCATTTTATATATCCCAGACCTTTCAAATACTCATTCAATTGATTCATTGTTTCTTCGCACTGATTTTCTATCATTTCTTTGGAAACTGAATACTTAGCCCATAATTTTTCAATCGAACCGATTAACTGCCTCTTTTCAGCATTAAGATATCGAATCATTTCATCACTAATTTGATCGTAAAGCTTCTTTAAAATAAGTTCTTTAGATTTTTCCTCTGTTATCTGCCCACCGATAGCAAGTAGGACTTTGTCAGTATTATCAATTTTACTTTGTAGAGTACTTTTATCCTTCTTTAAAGCACTGATTTTTCGCTTATCACTTGAATTTTCTGGGTTCAATACACTATTCTCCTTGTCAATTTGTTGTATCAATCGAGAATTTTCTGCAATAAACTCAGCACTACCCAAACGCTTTAACTGTATCTTTAACTCTAATTCATCAGCCTTCTTTTTTTGCTTAGACTTATTGTCTTTGATACGTTTATCTAGACCTAGTATTCTATACTGATGCTCTTCAAGTTTTTGTTTTTCTTTAACTGCAGATATTGAATTATTATCTTTGAGATCAGCAATTTGGTCTTTTAAGATTTTTTTAATCAATGTTAAACTCAATGATTCTTCTTCATCTAATTCATAACTAGATTCTTCAAAAGCTTCCTCTATTGATTCCGAAAGCTCATTTTCAAGCTCTGAAATTTTGTTCTCTATAAACTCTATCTCATCAGCTTCATTTAGGAAAAATTCATTAATCAAATAGATATCTGGAATCAAACTATGGTGCCATCCGGTAGAAATAATGGTCTTGAGATCATATTTTATATTTCCCCACCAATTCACAAAAACTCCAGCGGTTTGAAACTCTCCAAGTGTTCCTAGAGTTATGAGCTTATCTTTAATGGTATTTAGCAATTCCAGTCTCACTTCTGGCATTTTCTTTCCATCTCTTAAATCAGAAAAATCTTCTTTTGCCACATCCCACCACTCTTTTAACTTAATATGATGTTGAGAATAAATGGACTTAACAGTTTCAAGCCTATCAATTAGAACTTTAATATCACCCTTTGCCTTAATTTGATCATTAAATCGTAAATATCCTTCTCTATCATCAGAGAATGCTACATTAGTATCTAATTTAAACTTTGAAAGCTCATCATTTAAGGCATCTACTTCGTTCTGAGGAATACCTCCAATCAGATGACCTTGAACATCTTCAGGTTCTGGTTCAGGTGTATTATCTACGTACTTCCTGATATTAAGATCATAATCATGTTCTCTAACAATCTTTTCCTTATCAACGATCCTGCTGTATTTACATATTTCTATTTTATTTGTAAATACATAGTCAATTTTCTCTATATCCTCAGGTCTTAATTTATTTTGAGCCTTACCTTCTGCATACTCTCTATCTGCATTAATAAATAATACCTTATCTTTCAAATCGTCTGGTTTATTTTTATTCACAACTAAAACACATGCAGGTATTCCCGTTCCATAGAATAAACCTGGTGGTAAGCTAATAATTGCCTCAATAATATCGTCTTCAATGAATATCTCTCTAATCAGCTTCTCTTTTCCACCTCTAAAGAGAACACCGTGTGGCATAACAGTTGCCATATGACCGTCAGGTTTTAAACATGCAATCATATGTTGAACAAACATTAAGTCAGCTTTTTTTCCTGTTTCAGGACACCACTCTCTGAACCTGTTTGGATATTTTACATTTGCCTTACTGTAATTTTGAGAAAATGGAGGATTTGCAAGAATTCTATCAAACTTTATCAATTGCCCATCTTTTATATTCAAAGGATCTTCCAATGTATCACCATTTTCAATAGTGAATCTAGTGATATTATGCAGAATCATATTCATATTACAAATTGACCAAACAGTTCCATTGGAATCTTGCCCGTATAGAGATAAGTCATTAGGATTTTGCCCCTGCTCTTCTACATACTGATGTGCTTGTATCAAAAAACCACCTGAACCAGCAGTTGGGTCATATATTGTATTACCTTCCTGCGGTTTTGTTATTTGAACTAGTAAGCGAACAACTTCAGCAGGCGTATAAAATTCGCCACCTTTTTTTCCTGCACTATCAGCAAAGTATTTTATTAAATATTCATATGCTGCACCCAACAAATCTGGAAACTCAAAATTATCATTAACCAATATAAACTTTGGATTATTGAAATGATCCAAAAGGTCCTTCCATTTTTGATCCGTAATCTTTGTTTTCCCTTTTATTGCATTAAAATTGATGTTGTTTTTTAGAACACCTGCCAATGCGTCATTTTCATCCTCAATAGCTCCTAACGCTTTATTAAGCATACTCCCAATATCTTGTTTCAAATCTTTCAAAGCAGGTACTTGCTCACCATTCTCATCAATCCAAGATTCATTCCATCTAGCTCTTACTGGTACAAAGAAGGTTTCGCCGTATGACGTTTTATCTTCTAATATTTCTTTCAATAATTCAGGTTCATCTTTTAAATGACTATAATCTCTTTCCGATAAAATCTTACGTTTTAAATCAAATTCATCAGACATTCTTTTCAAAAACAACATTCCAAAAATAAATTCCTTAAATTCAGATGCATCCATTTTACCTCTAAGAATGTCCGCTGCTTCTAGCAAAAAACGTTCAAGTTGAGCTAATGATATTTTTTCTTTATTCATTCTATAATCCTCCAAGTATAACGGCCTATAAGCCAGTTTTTTACATAGTAAACATTTACTCGTACATTACAAATATTGCTAATTACTATTTTAACGCTTAATTATACGATATGCAATCTTTCCACCGATTTTATTGTCCTATGAACAGGACAGTTCGTTAAAGCTTAAGTTCCTTCATGATTTCCTGATTTTGAGCTTCAAAATCTTCTTTTGCTTCTCTAATTTTTTGATAATAAGTTTGCTCATTTTTCTTAATACGAGCGCCAATAGTTTGAATGGTTTCTAAATCATAATCAGGAACTTCAATTGTTTCTAGCTTGCTGGCATTTATGACTTTGATGGTTGTTCCAGTTGTGACGTTTTCAAGGACCAATCTCCCAATTTCACTTTCAAGATATTTTTTTAGAACATATTGGTCATATTTGCTGCTGTTAACTCTGATTATGGTTAGATTGTTGGAAATGAAAGACTCCTTAAAATCATCCGGTACAATAACAGCTCTTGAAGTTGTACCTTTAGATGTCAGAATAATATCTCCAGCCTTAATATCATATTTACCATACCAATTAACTTTCTTGTCTCTAATACGCTCTTCATCGTCATATACAATGCCTTCTTCTTGGATATTCTTAATATTCAAGTAATAATGTGTTGGATTTCTACGAAGTGTCTCAAAATCGCTCTTACTTACTTGGACACCTGGTAATACCTCTGCAACCTCCTTGAGCTGAATTGTCTTACCTAATGATTCCTCTATGACTTTGGCATTAATATAGACACTAGGATTTAAGTTGTACTCGTTATCTGCAACAAAATCAGTATCCGTTAGTGTGCTGAATCCTTCTATTTCCTTATGTTCTTGTAGACAGCTTAGAATTTTATCAATGCCAACATCTGGGATCGTGTTCTGCCTTCTGTTAAGTCGCTCATATTCATTTGAAGCATCTACAAACATTATTTTCTTTTGTCTTTGATTACTTTTATTTTTATTGAAAACAATCAAAGCAGTCTGTATTGAAGTTTCAGCATATAAACTTACAGGTAACAAAACGACAGCTTCAATCATATCAAGATTAACTATTGCTTTTCTGATACCATGATCACTTGAGCGGAATAATGCTCCAGAAGCCGCTGTAACTATTGCTTTTCCAGTATCTTTTAGGGAATAAAGTCCAATTTGGTAATTCCCCCAATCTGCTGCAACTTTGCTAGGAAGTCCATATTCAAAAACTCTATTGTGATCTAGTGCTTTATTTAGAGAGAATGGCGCATCCATTAATACGTAGTCAAAACTATTCTGTTTAACATTGCTTAGGTCATAAGCATCTTTGTTTTTAATATCAATGTTATACATGCCATTTATAAACATCAATATCCTTGAAAGGAGATACGTGTTCCTATTGATTTCTTCTCCACAATAGGAAAAGTCATATCCTTGATTGGCTTGTTTCAGGCTTAAGCCAATACCACCGTATCCCATAAAGTAATCTGCTACTGAATCATTATCTGATAACTTAACAAGCTTAGTCATTATCTGCTTGATTGATTTTGGTGTCAAAAAATTGTCATTACCGATATCAGTTTCTGTTAACAGCATATTGATTAGCGTAATAATTTCGTCTTCTTTTTCTACGAATGAGCCGATTCTTTCCAACATTTCAAGTAAAACATTGTATTTGTTATCCCTAAGCCTATGATTATCTAGAACTAATGCTTTAAGTACACCTTGTAAGGGATAGTATTCTTCTTCGATCTCATCGATCACATTGTGCAAGATGCTAGTAAAATCATACCGATCTCTATCAATCAGTTTTTTTGATTTTAGTTCATACCATCTCAAAACTAGCGCTGAGGTAATAACTGTTCTAAAATCCACACTACTAGAACTCCCTCTAATACTGTCTGCTAACTTGAAAAGCATACTCTCATAATTTACTGCCAATATCCTCACCTCTTTTTTTAAGTATGTTCATAATTTATTTTATATTTCCGGAAAAATGAGCAGTCATTCTGCTCTTTGTAATTCAATAATACACTAGCCGATTCTGTATGTCAATAGTTATTTTTGAATTATGTGCATACTTAAAATTGAAGGTGCCTTTTTGTTTTCAATAACACTAAATATTAGAGTGAATAGTTCAAGGTATGCCATCGTGACATGGGGACCGTGACAAGCATTCTTCTAATAGTTCTTTAAAGTCTATTGTTGGTAAATCTATATTGATTGAAGCCTGATATGAGTAGTTAACATTCAAATAATTAGGCTCCGCATTTGAAACGTCAATAACATTATTATCCTTGTCCCTCTTATCCTCAACTGGCTGTGTATTATCTTGCTCATCTTCCAAGACCTGCAGATAATATAGATTGGAACGTTGACCACCTTGTACGTGAAAGCGACTTTCACGCACAAGAAAACCTACTTCTTCAAGATCATTCAGTGCTCTTTGTACCGTTCTAGTACTGATATTACACTCCTTCGCAATTGTTTTAATCCCTGGAAAGCAAGTCCCCTCGCTATCAGCACGATTGATTAGATAAAATGCAACTAGTGTTGCTCTTTGAGTTAATTCCAAGGAATAAACTTTCTCTATTAAAAAACTTTTACTATTCATACTTGACCTCCGATTTTCTAATAAATGGTTTAATGACTGTTGTCCATATGGATTCATTTGCATCCCCATCAAAATAATTAGGAGTGTAATTTGAAAAATAGATATCCTTATGAAGTTTTAAAAATTTGTGTTGATCTGGCTCTGCAACAAGAGAAAATATGGTGCTAAGTAATGTTGTATCTAACAGGTCCTTATATTTTTCAATGTCGTTTATCTCATATGGTTTACCCGTTGCACAAAGAACAGCTGCATCACAATTATTTCTAATAGCACTTATAATCTTATTATTGATAACCCCCATGTCATAAATAATAAAATCAAATTCATCATGACACTCTGAATGTAGCGAAAGGTATTTCACGCCATTATATAGAATGACATCATCTTTCGATGTCATCCCCTGATAAAATGCTGGTAGTTTACTTAAATGATCATGTTCATTTGCTTCTACATAGCAAACCTTTGCTCCGATACTTGATAAGTAATTGGCAAGATTAATTGCCATGGTGGTTGTACCAACTCTGTTTTGCACTCCCGTGACAGCTATCTTTACATCTTTCTTTGAGAATTTATACAAATTAACTGATGTATTCAGAGCATATTCATCAGGAGCAAGCTTTCGCATAATATCTCTCTTACTAATGCCTAAATCACTTATGGATTTAAGAAATTCTGATCTTATAGATTCAATATCCTCGGCTATAACGATATTAAAAATTCCATTCTCAACAAGCTTAAGGGCTAGATCATGATGACTTTTCATGTCCTCAATATAAAATATCATTCTCGAAGTGAACATCTTTTTATACGCGTTTACAGCTTCCATAATGTCACTGTTTGAATCTTTAATGGCATTAAGGTCAATAACTATATACTGAAAGTGATTTAAGCTTCTGAGATCTCCAAGGACAAACTGTCTAAGTGAAAAAGTACCAGATAGCTTCTTAATGATGATGCCATGCTCATCATTAAGAAAATCCAGCAAGTTGATTTGGTCATTACTCGTTAGGTATAAAAGCATCGTTTACACCTCCCTCCTGCTCAATTTGAAAGTCCTTTGGAAGTACAACATCAACTTCCTCTGGTTCATACATGAATAGCATAATAATGCCAATAACAACGATAACAATATAAATCATAAGTTCTATAACAAGTTTCTTCTTCAAAACAATCGCCTACCTTCCTCCGGAATTTCCCATGAATTTAAATTTATAATCAGGAATCTGAAAATTGACATGGAGTCTTTTTGAGCCAATCATAACAAGGGCATTCCCTCTTTTCTTTTGTGCCAAAAGCTGTTCTTCTGCATCTGTCAGATTAAAAAGCTGTTTTGTTTCAATTAAGTTCATGCCATCACAACCCATTAATATTTTATAAGCAGGGATATCTAATAAGGCTTGTCCATACATTTTGACTTTAGGATCAAGAAAATCAACAACTGAATGTGAGATGATTGCGATTCCTGCTTCATACTTCCTTGCTCTTTTTTCTACATTTCTTAAGAATACCAATGACTGTGGGACATTGGGGTCAATCATCAGATAGCTTTCATCACAGATTAAGAGCACTGGTTCTGTTCGATCTAAGCTCATCTGTTGCCAGCACCAAGTTAGGATATTGAAGTACTGAGTCCTTTTAATATTGTCACTGGTATTTTGAAGATCATGGGTATCTAAGCAAATACATTTTGTTTTGGTCTCAATTGAACTTTTCCCATTCCATAAAAAAGCGTCACTACCAAGAGCAATATCTTGAAGCAGTAACGCCAGTTCTTCATATTCAGTTTGTTCATTTGATGATATCAGGTTATCCTTTATTTTTGCTTTCAAAAGCTCATACAAATCAAGAAACACGGGGAAATCTTCATTAGATAGCTTATTGATATTAGTATCCCAATGGATTCCAAAGTTATTATAAAGCTCAATCAAAGCATTTTTAAGAATGGCCTTTTGCTTATCTGATATAGATGGCAAATATAAACTAAAGAATATTTCAAGGTTTTTCATGTAAATGGCCATATCGCCCATGCCATTACCTTCATCCTTATAGTATTGATCATCTTCATCCACTGGTGTCGGTCTAATTTGAAGTGGATTAATTTTACCATTGATACCTCCACCAGCATTGATCCAATCACCATCAAGTGCCATACATAGCTCTCTCATTTCTCGTTCCGGATCAATGAATATAATTTTTGTGCCCTTCATATACTCCGAAAGAGCAATATGCTTAACGACGGTACTCTTGCCAACACCAGCCACGCCCATAATCGTAAAGTTTGTGTTGGTTCTGTCATTGCCTCTTTTCCATGGATCAAGTACAACAAGACCACCTGTGTTATCTCGTCCAAAATAATAACCGGTACCGTCATTGTAACCAGAAGATGAAAAAGGAAAACCCCCGACAAAACTGCTCATTGGAATAACTCTTTTAAGAACTTCTCCTATGGATTCATCGAGGGTATAATATGGGGCAATGCTTTTGTAAGCATCTTCTTGTAAATTAGCCATGATTCTTAATTTTGCTTTGCTTGTTGCTATAATACTTTCTGCTTTTCTACAAATCTTTTGAAAGTTGTTATCTTCCCTTGCTATGGCCATGATGGATATAATCATAGTTCCAACAGTTTCACCTTCCCTGTCAATTTGTAGCATGATTTTTTCACCATCAAGTGCGGCTTGCTCTGCTCTTTGTCTAATCAAAGGATCTTTGGCTGATTCCGCAGCACCTCTGTTTTGAATTACACTCTTTGATAATCCTGAAATAAATTCTCCATTATCAATCGGAATGAAAGTAATACCGACCACCGTTCCTGGTATGTTTGTAATCTTAGCTAGCCATCCATAATCCACTTTTTGTGGGTACTTGACTACTCCATAAATCCGACCTGTGTTTTCACCAATAATCAGACTGTTTCTTTTGATTTCAAGGCCGATTGGGGTGATGATGTTAAGTAGGGTATTATTTAAACTGCTTTGAATATTTTCAACTTTTTTCATTTTTTCCTCCAATAAAATAAGCACTATAGCCAAGAACTATAGTGCTCATTAGTTTTAATCATATTGATAATTCATACGGTTGGTTTAGTTTAATTTTCTCTAATAAATCTATACAGTCCTGTGAGTACTTATGTGTCTTCGATGTTTTTCCTGTCATCACACATATATGATATCTATTGTCACTTTTTTTAATATTGATACTTTTTTCTGTTTCTATAGCTTTAATCAAGTCGTTGGCATGTGACCAATATGAGAATCCAAGCTTATTTGCGACATCCGTTAGCGTATATGGATAACTTATATTGAAGGCACTTGGGTTTGATAAAGTAGTAATACCATATATCTTATTTATATCCGCTTCTTCGCCAAGTGCTCTTTCAAGAGTATCATAGTCAATTTCAATGGTTTTCTTAGGAATATCTGTACGAACCAACTTATATGTTCTAGATAATAATGCTCTAAGTAACTTTGGATTTACATTTTCTATAGCATTCTCATTTATAAGTGATTCATAAACCCACGAGAAATCTGAGGCAGTGATGTTGTGAATGCGTAAACTTTTTTCATTTTCTAATCTTATTAAGGTCTCAACTGGATAAAATTCATTTTGATTAACTTCTTCTTTCCAATTTACCATAAAAATATTTGGAACCAATTCATTGTTAGATGCTAAGATTTCATCAATATCTGATAGTAAGGCTTGAATATTTGGATCACCTACCCCATATCCAAGTATAATGATAGGATGTTCCAAAAAATAAGTTAGCAACTTGGCACTCAAATATTTCTTTTTCTCATTAAAATCACAGTAATCCTCCTCATGAATTACAATGCTAGATGGTTGGCTAACACAGCCATGAATTTTGAAAATTTCTCCAATACTTGTGTATTGTGTTTTCAAAATTTGCTGACCAATTACTGGTACATATTCTGAAAAAACCATTTCTACAAATCGATCGTAGTTTGTAGTAATTATTGCATGAGGTCTAATTTCTTTTAAAAGGCTTATTTCACTTTGGAGCTCTGGTGATAATTCGCCAATATCTTTAGGTGTAATTTTGCTTAAAAATTCCGAAACTTTATATTTGAAAAAAACATCAGCATTATGCTCTCCAGTAAATAATAATGGATCAAACTCTTCTCGTCCACTAGACCATGCCCACTCTGAGTAACATTCAGCTAACTTAGTCCCAATTTTTATGTTGTCTTTATAAATTTGCTTGTAATAAGCAAACTCCTTTGCTATAGGGTTATAAGCAGATAATTCATGTAGTAATTCGGGCCAGTTAGGAGCATTAAAATATCTTTTTGATAATCCGCTTCCAATAAAAAGAATTGGCTGACATTCCATAACTTCTAAACATTCATTTAATTGTTCAATTGATAATTCCTTATAAGTTTGATAATTTGCCACTTGATAACCCCCTTAATTACATATTAATATCTAATTTTATGCATCGAGATACACATAAGCTGGATTATTGATCAAATTACATAATCTAACAATCTCTTGCTCTTTGATTATATCACAACGAATGTTCACACTTTCAAATTTTTGGATAAATTCTTTACATTCCTTCAAAAGTTCAGGCTCAATCCCCTCTCTGTATTTATTCCACAGCATAATATAGAATTGGCGTTCAATAACTTCACCACTGGTAGCAAAATTACTTATTTCCATTATTTCATTTCTAAGTAGCTCCTTTTGCTTTTGATCTGTCGTTTCTGATAAAAGACTTTGATACTCGTTCACCAGTGGTGTTATATCTACAGGTCTTGAGACAGCTAAAAACTTAAAGGGTTTCTGAACACTGGATAATTCAGCTGTTAAAACCTTTGAAATCTGTTCTTTTTCACTGTCTGAAAACAAATCTATGCTAATGGGATGAATCTTAATATAAGCGATAATCTGCCCATCTCTCGTGTATAAGAAATTGTCATGAATATCTTTCACATTGACAAATTCTTGGGCTGTCTTTTGTTTTTCTGATATTTGATTGTTCTTTGCTTGAATGGGTCTTTTTAAAAAGAAAAAGGCTACTGCTCCTGCAATAGCACATAATACAATCATAACAATTGGTAATACTGGGTTCATGTTTTACCTCCCTAATTTTAATGGATTAGAACTGCCGGTCTTCTATAATATTGAAAACCAACACTTTCTGCTGTTGCTATTGAAACGTTATTAGCACCTGATGAACAATGGACAACCAATATCTGTCCGTCATTATTTCTGCCTACAACGATACCAATATGATTAACCTTTCTTGTTCCTGGTGTTGCAAGAAAAGCAAGATCACCTAACATTGCTGTACTGGCAGGAATACTTGTTGATAAATTCCATTGAGCTGTTGTGCCATGTCCTATGGTTGACTCAATGGACTCAGCAGCTAATCCTGCATTTACAAATGTCCACGTCACGAAGCCTGAACAATCTAAACCAAAGGGACGTATTGTACCTGTAGATGAGCTTCCCGGTGAAGTTACTTCCATATCTGTTCCAAAACGCTCATCCCATCCCATGGCAAGACTTTTTCCACCCCAGAAATATTTTACTTTACCAACTAAGCTTTCCGCTGCTTCAACAACTTTATCACCTTCAATGATTACACCTTCAGGTATATAACTGTTTATAATATCTATCTCTTCTCTAGTTAAAAATGTTTTGACATCATTTGTTGCCATCAATACACCATATCCACTTTTTCGCATTTCAACAATCATCTGGTTCTGTACTTCATCAAATCCATATATTTCACTGATATCTTTAGCTGTCAAGCAATCTATGGTAATAATTTTAGTGGTGGTCGTAACTGTTTTAGTCTCTGAAACTTGTTCACCCTTACCATTGGTTGTTGTGACTACAACTTCTTTTGATGAAGTCTGATAAGTTGTCTTAAACACATTCATATCCCAGTAGACCTTTTTAAGCCTTTCCACTTGCTTATCAGATAACACGGCAATCTGTTCAGCATCATCCTGTGTTACATTGTATTTCACAGCAAAAGCAATCAATACATCTTCTGAATTATCAATGAGAGTTCCATCTTCACTTCCCATTACTATGGTTTTAATGGTATCAGCAGAAGAATCTGATTGCTCTTGCTGAATGCTATAACTAAACTCTTCTTTCATTTCATTTAACACGCTAATCGCTGAGATAGATTCATCATGTCCACCAAGTATTGAAAAGAAGATAGCAAATGGTGAGGATAAAACAAGTAGAATCATTATAAATGGAACAAGGCAGGCGATCAAAATGATTCGCCTGCCCTTTTCATCTGACAAAACTGTTGTAGCAACCTTTGCTACCGCCTTTAGTGTTGCTGGATCTATTGCCATATCTATTACTCACTCCTTTTGGGACCAATATGCCAATCCATATATAAATCACCATCAATGGTCACATCATCATTTAGATTAATTCTAAGCATGCCATCAGGGGTCCACATATCTATTATTTCTGAATAGACACTATACCTTCCATCCATAAACCACAGCGGCGTAAAATGGACTCTGCTATTATAAGTTGAATACTTATTTTCCTTGAATTCAAATTCACCATACCCCCTTGCATCCAACAATCTCCAGTAAGTGTCATAATGAAATTCTGGAAAATAGGTGATGACATTTTGAGCACTGGTTACATGAGAGCTTGGGCCATTTGTTGTAGGATAGGTAGATACATTGATATTGACACCATAACCTGATTTCATTTTCTCGCCATCTGCGGTTGGAGATTTTTCATCCGGTTCCAATGTCATCGTGCCTGTGAGACTAGCACTATAATTTGTATATTCATATTCCCAGTGCCCTTCATCTACCCAGTGACCATTATCAACCCATTCACCTCTATCAACCCAGCGGTATCTTCTGTGTCCTGGACAAGAATCATCATCTCCATCACCATCAGTATCCCTGCATCCACCAGAATGATGATAGGTATAGTAATCCTTCTGCCAATCAGATTCCCATTCCCATTTTGGATGCCATACCCATTTTGGAATCCAATTACAATCATACACACCCCAGTTCGCATTAATTTTCTCTGCTTTTACCGGAATACTTGGTAAGGTAAAATGATCATTTCGGTCATTGGCAGTTGGATTTGGTGGCTCACTTAAGCTTAAATCGACAACTTTACCAATCAAAGTAGTACTTCGACTTGTTCCATCGATTTTAGCTGCACTGTTTCCACTAACATTTACTTGAATTGTTACGTCACCAGGCGTACTTGGAGTATGCCATTTGAGCCAAACTAGTTCTGAACCACCACTAGGAATAACGACTTCTGTGCTTTTTGAATAGCCATTGGCACTTATAGTAACGGTGGCAGTATTTTTAACCGGATTGTTGTAAGCTGCTTCACTTTCATGACGGTTATCTGGAGTTATGTCATCACTTGCATAAATACGAACCGAAGTAATAACATCTGTATCAACACGATACTCATAGTCATACTCTGTATCATTTTCAACGACATTAACCGCATTCGCCTTTAATAGACGCATTCCCCAGCCACCGCCTGCTATGATACGATCCAAATCCCAATAAACATTATCAGGAAGTGCTGACGTTACCGGATAGCCAAACCAACTTTCTTCTAAGAAAATTGAATTTGGCAAATCAGAATGGGTCATTCCTGAAATATATTGTCCATCAGATCCACCTCTAAAATTAAAATACCCTAGCTTTTGAGCTAAGGCATATTCTGTGGCAGTAAAGGCTAATGTAGTTGTTCGGTCTTTTAGATATGAAATAATCACAGGTTCGTAAACAATAAGCCAAGGTACTTTGTTCTGATATTGGCTATCAACTTTAATGGGGAGGATTTCTTCTGCGGGATAATGCATTGTTTCACCTTCAATATTAAAAGTTATACTTTCAACTAATCCTTCTCTCGTTGTTCCTCTTTGAGTTGCAAAGTAATTAATAAACATATCAAGTGTATTTACATCACCAAAATAGGATTTCACAGACCCAATATTGCCTCCATTTGTAATTGGTATTGGCGGCGGATTATCAGTCACTATAATTGGATTATTGTTAGGCGCTAAAGCATCACCCTGCAGATAATTCACTTTATTCTCATTGGCAAAGAACACATTTGATGACATTGAGAAGTTGGACGGTTTTACGTATATGGGGTTTGTGCCTATCATTTTCCAATCCGAGTTTAAGCTTGCATTCTTATCAGCTTGATCTGATAATCCAACGTATACAGATACCTTATACATGTATTCACTACCACGGTAAAATCCTTTTCCATCCAGTGCGTTACTTGTATCACCTGAACCTGTATCAGCATTGTCATCAGCATAAATGGGGATAGAACCAACCAATAATGTCATGATAAGAAATAGCCCTAGTAAACTATTAAATTTCTTCATCTTATTTATTCCTCCATAAAAAAAGACAGCCCCTTTACAATAAGAGACTGTCATAAATGTTTGCTTTCAATTAAAATTTATCGCCTTCACCAGCTTTTCTACCATCTTCATAATAGTCTTCGCCATTTGACTCTATAGGTTTTGCTGCATTAGCAGGATTAGCAAATGGGTTTTCAGATGGTGGCACTAAATTACTTTCGCCTTCCTCCTCAGCTACTGGCTCAGGTTTTGTCGATTCCTGAGGTTCATTCACCACAACAACCTCTTCCGTTTCAACAACCAAATCTTCTTCATTGTACTCTGGTACGTTAGCCATGTCTTCTAAATCATCTGTTGTTTCGGGTATGTCTTCTGGTGCTTCTAGATCTGGTTTTTCTGGTGGTTCAGGTAGTGGTTCGTCAATAGAAACTACTTCTTCATTATCTTTTACTACCTCTGTTTCAGTATCCTGAATTTTAGGTACTTCAACAACAGGCTTAACTTCTTCAGATACCTCAATTTCTTCTATAATAGGCGTGTTATCTTGATTTTCTGATAATAAATTCTCCTTAGTTACTTCCCCTGTGTTTAGCTTCGAAATAATCAAGGCACCAAATATTACTGCAACTAAGATTAATGCTACACCTGTAAACAAAGACGCTTGTCTTGAATTCATTTTTTTCATATTCTACAACCTCCTTAGGTTTCATTCATAATCAACTTTACTTCTTCTAATTTTTCTTTGAGCATATCCACTTCATCTTGAAGGGCTTTCTTGCCCTCTTCTGTCAGTTGATATGTTTTCTTGTTTCTTTCTTGACTGCTTTCGTCAACCTGTTCTATCAGATTAAGGTCTACTAACTTTTTAAGCGTTGGGTACATAGTTCCAGTCCTTACTTCAAGTCTACCCTTGGTGATATTAAGTATATTTCTTGTTAGCTCATACCCACTCATCGACTCTTTAGATAGTGCCAATAAGATATAAAAGCTTGGTTCATTCAAACTTATAGACGTTTTATTTTTCATGTTCATCAACTCCAATAACAATATGTATAATTTATACATGTACTATATATACATATTATCATCAGAGAATTTATTTGTCTATACTTGGCTTATTCTTTTCAGAACTTGGGGCTATATCCAGCATTAACTTTAAGTCGAATCTCCATTGGCGGTAAGTGTTCCCAACCAAATGATAATGGTACTAGTAGTGTCACCCAAGCTTCTGCTTCAAATCTATTGTTATTGTCACTGGTCGCAAAAGGTGCATTATTAATGTGAATATCCAAATCATATAAACTATATTCCAAATACCCACCCGTATATTTATTGCCACCAATCAATCCCAGTTTATCACTTAACTTCATAAGCACTGCACCTGAATCAACTCGTTCTTCCCATCTATCCATTTCATCTAACTGATAACCACCAGAATATCCTTCTCTTAAGGCATTGTAGACTTCATCATAGTTTTCAGTCGCTACTGCAATAACAGAGGATTGCAAGGCATCTCTGACACCGCTTGCTATGATATGTAGTCTTAAGTATTCACTTGCAACTGTAAAGAGAAGAATCAGACATAAAATAATGACAATGGCAATGATCGCTGCACTGCCCTGATTATCTTTTATAATTTTCATCACTTATGATATACCTCCGATCTACCTGTTGCTTTGGCCGTTAATGTAATCGGGAAGGAACCAAATTCAAAAAATCCAATATCTACAGGTAATGTTAAGACAAGACTAAACTCTTCATTGAGATCAATATTCCCTGATGTTGACCAGCTCACCGTTGGGTCAATCCCAAGACTTGCCCTAAGTTCATTTTTCTTAGCTGTGGTTTCTGAACCAATTCGTCCCTCAATCTCTGCCACTCTTGCAAGCTCATTAGCAAATGTGTTTAAATCACTCTTCACTACAAAAACCGGATAGACCTTAACTGCCATAGCAATAACCATCATGGCTACAAGGACAACTACCACTACATCAATATACCCTTCTCCCCGTTTTGACTTTAAAATCTCTATCATTCGACCACCTCCTAAAATAGTTTCCCAAGGGTTTCTATAATTTCAACAAACATAACCGATAGATACATCATCAAGAAGCAAAAGAGCATGGCAAAGGAATATTTCCTTATCTTTGCCGGTCTTTTCATAGCGATTGTCTTTAATCGTTGTAATTCTAATTGTTTCAAATCATGGGACAGCATTTGAAAATAGACCACCCCATCATCACCTCTAAGTACACCAATAAGCCCACGAATCGTTTCAGATAGCGATGGGCTGTTGAGCCTTGCCTCCATTCTTGTAAGGGCAGATTCATAACTACCTGATTTCATATCTGCCACGGTAATCTCTAGCTCATTTTTAAAACTCTTGCCTGCATTTTGCTTATAGGTTTCTAGGATGTTCAGCACATTTCGATTGGCTTTTAATTCCTGCGACAAGGTTGAGACAAATCGTGGCAATTCAAATTCGATATCTTCTCTTCTTTTTCTAACTGATTCATCGGCACTACGGATTTCTTTGAAGTAAACTGCTACTGCTAGAAACAATACGACTGGAAATACCATGGGGAAAATAAATAAAGCAGGGATTATAAAAAGTAGCATCATCCCTGCTTTTAGCCAAGCTCTTGCAACAAAAGTTTCTGGTGAGAGCTTAATATTTGCTGATTTTAAAGTCGCTGTAAGTCTTCGTCTGCTGTAATCCGTCATATGGACAACTTTAGATAATCTAATCGCCCATTCATTGATTAACACTTCAAAATTCTTTGATTTTTTTCTTTCTCTTTTATCTATGACGTGAACCGCTTTAACAGCTCGTCCTGAAGGCAATTTTAATAGGTCCTTCAAAATCAGATAGACACCTAAAGAAAAGGATATCGAAAATAAAAGTAAAATTTGAATCATTCTATCCCCCCTTTCTACCTCTTGTATTCTACAGGTTTAGATAATTTAACAACGGCTGCCAATGAAACAAATATGACGATACCACAGATTGCCAGCACAAATTTACCTATACTTGTGAACATCAAGGTATGATACCAATCTTTGTTGAGCATATACATGAGTGGTATGTTGCCGATTAACAATATGGCCATGGTCACAAACTCTTTAATAGGTTCATATAGAAGATAATCAAGTTCTGCTGAGACCATTCTCATATCTGATAATTTAGATACTATGGGTGTCAGAGTACTTTTAAGGTTTTTATCTTCCTGACAGTCAATAAGTGCATCAACCCATTCATGAAATACAGAACTTTCGATTTTAGATTTTAAGCTTTCCAGTGCCATTTTGGTATTGGCATTGATAAGCTTTGTTTGTGTTAAAAAAGCACGAAACACATCCTGGACTGGAGGATTGATATAGTTGACGTTTTCTTCAATTGCAGTGATAATACTCTCGCTTCTTAAATACGATGTTGTAATTATTGATAAGGCTGTTTCCAATTCACCGTTTAATCCCTTTTTCCATTTTGTTGCTGTAAATTGGATGTACCAAAAAGGAAGTAGTGAAAACCCAATTGCCAGTACCGGTACAAGGAACATATTATTGAGTGTTATGGCAATAAAAAAGCCAAAGGTCATAAATACTAGAGATAGCATGACGATCAGCATAAACAGATTCTCTTTATTGGTCATTTTCAGTACATGTTTGGTTTCTTCGATAAGTTTTTTCAGTCCTTTTTTCTTTTTCTTACCGGTTAATGCTTTAATTCTTTCGTTTAATGGCTGTTCCTTATATGCATACTTTTTTAGAATGTCTGTTGCCATATCAAAAGGAGAAAGTCCAAAGGTAATAAAAAGACCACCCGACATGGCAATAAATGCAATAAACAATAAACTATTCATGGGCTCCACCTCCTTTAAACCTTTCTAATAGGCTACTTGGCATGCCATTTTCAAGGAGCCTTTTCTCTAGAGAAAGTGATATATCATTGACCTTTTCATAGTTTCCAATGATCTTAAGCTTTCCATCTACAAAGGCATTATCCGTCACATTGAATTTATAAAGTGTTCTAATTTCTCTTGAACCATCTTCTTTGATCTGGCACTCCGTTATTTCCATGATATGCCTTGAATTGTCTTCTAGCTTCTTTGAAAAAGCAACAATGGGAAAGGCTTCTGTTACCAGATTATAAAGGGTCCTTTCATCCATATCATAGCGCTGTTTACAAAGGGTTACCATTCGATAATAGGTGGCAATACAAGAGCTGGCATGAATAGTGGTAGTTACCCCATGCCCTGTCCTTGCAGATTCTTGTGCGAAAAAGGCTTCTTCCGATTTCATCTCGGCTACACAGATATAATCTGGATTTACCGTAAGTCCTGTTTCAAGAAGTTTTACCATGGTAATATTCTGTTTTGGATCATCACTATGACGTGTTACAGTGTGGATAACATTGTTGATAACTTCACCTTTTTCATTTTTTTTGACTAGATTAAACTCTCTTGTGCCATTTTCAATGGTATATAGTCTCTTGTTATCCGGTAGTGTTGAAAGAATCCAGCTCATAAGTGTCGTCTTACCGCTAGACGTTGCGCCTGTTATACAAAGGCTTTCACCATATCGGTGGGCCAGTGACAGAAAATCTAGCATTTCCTCGCTTGCAGTATTTTGTCTGATGAAATCCTCTTTGACCAGTTTCTTTGGATTGACGATACGAATCGATACTGCAACACCAATTGCTGGATCAATAACACCTTGTCCCAGAACTGTGATTCTGATACGCTCCGATAAATGCCCTACAACAATAGGCTGTGACTGGTCTAGGATCATACCGCTTTTATGAAGCAGTCTTCTAATAACATCAATGGCATGGCTTGGTGAATTAAAGGTTTCTTTTATCGGTAAAATTTCTCCATTCGAATACGTGACCTTAATATCATTCCAGGCGTTAATGTTGATTTCTTCGATGTCACTTCGAAAAAGATACTTGGTTAGGAAAGAATACTCTGCCATTTCTGAGTATAGGGTTTCTACCAACTCGTCTAGGTTCATATCTTCAACCGCTAAGGAATAGTCCATCAAATACTTAGTGATATAGGATTTCATCTGTTCTTTTTGATTTTCACTGTTATGGGATATTAAAATTGCATATTTCCCTGATATATATTCCTGAACCTCGTGAAGGATATCAGAAAAATCCCGTATATTCTTTGCAGGATCTAAAAACACACCACTCATCTACGCATCACTCCCTTTTTTAGAAAATCCATTTTAAGCTTCTTTTCCTTTTTTACTTTTTCTTTCCCACGTTCAACTTGATCAAAGAACAAGACAGCCATCAGCTTATGAAGTTGATTATTATACCCCTCACTCTTTTTGTCTGTTAGTGATTCAAATAGCCTTGCTTCTAACACTTGTCGCTGAAGTTCTTCACTGTACTCCAACTCATTCTGAATGCCTCCAAAACGATTACCAACGATATCTTTAGGCATTTCCGGTTTCACATTTGATAGTACTTTGATATGATTCTCCACATTGAATTTTCTCTCACCTAATAATGGGAGCGAAGCATCATAATAACTAATGGCTTTTAGGTCTGGGGATATTAAGCGAACAACTTGATCTGATAGTTCAAGCGCACCTCTTGACAGTAAATCATGATGAAACTGACAGCTGCAATCCACAATAATGTGATCAGCAAGATGCTTTAGCAGTATGAAAAAATCAAGGACTCTCTCTTTCCCGTAATCTGCATATGTTCTGATGTTTTCTCCATGAAGATAGCTTAGTACACTTAAGTTCTTAGTCTTAGGGACTGGAATGCACTTTGTTAGAATGCTTTCTTGAGAAATCTGAACCGAGGACATCAATGCTCCCAATGACTGCTCCTTAGTTTCTGTAAAGGGAAGCACAGTATGAATTGCAGGAGTATAGGGGTCTGCCATGACCAATATAACACTTTTATTTTTCTTAATCAGTTCATTTGCAATCTTAATGCCCAAAGTGGTTTTTCCACTATTGGGATTGCCCCAGACTGCAATAATCTTATTGTTCTTCATCGTCACTTGCCTCCACTTCTTCCTCCACTTCTTGATTACTTTCTTGTGTCACATTTTGATTAACATCATCATTTTCATTTTTATCAGCTTGTGCTTCATCTTCACTTTCAGATAAAATCAACATTTGCTCATCTAAGAACTTATCTGCATTTTCCTTGTCACCACGATACACGAAGACTACATGAATTTTACCCTTAGCTTCCATCTCAGCAAGTACTTTTGCCTGCGTGTCATTCACCTTTAATGTCAATGTAGCTGGTAATTCTTTATCTTGCTCTATTGCTTCTTGATCCAATTCATATTCATTTGTATCAAGACCTGTTCCAGCTGTCACTGCTAAAACTTTAACATACTGAAGTTCTATCGGACTTACAGTTTCTCTCATGTCTCCATAGTCAGAAGCCATGACCTTAACAATATCTCCCGGTTCCAATTTTCCTGATAAGCCAGCAGCAAAGCTTTTTATACTGACAGATATAGCTCGTTCACTGCCATCAAAATCTGTTAAATACTCATAATTTGCTAGGGGCTTGCTTGAAATCTTAGAGTTTAAAACATAATCCCCTACATGAAGTTCTGTTAAGGCATAATTGCCGATAATGTTTTCTTCCTGACGTAAAACTGTATCCGGTAGATTATATCCACCGATTTCAACCGTTTCTATCATCTTTGATGTTATAAGTTCACCCTTTTGAATATTCTCTGTTATTCTTGCAACCGATACCTTCTCAGAAATCGCCCGATTGAATAAAGGGGTCAAACCAAAACAAATAATTAAAGATAGCACAATACTGGCTATCCCTAGAATGGTTCTGTTTCTTAATATTTTTTTCATCGCTAGTATTCCTCCCGTTCTTTTCTTTTATAACATTACAAAATTGGCTATTATACAGCCTGCTCCCAGATATGGTCCCAGTGGTATGCTTCTAGTCATCTTTTTACTTCTAATCACGCTATAGGCAAAATGAATGATAATGGTAAGCATGAGTCCTACAATACTCGCCATATATCCTGCTTGTAAACCTAAGTAAAATCCACAAGCAGCCATGAGCTTAATATCACCACCACCTATGCTGTTATCTTTTAGAAGTGCCATAATAAAATACGGTAAAGGAACTAGTATCAGCCCTAATACTGCTGGTAGGGGTTCCATATCAATCAATCCAACAAGCATGATTAGCACAGGTACATAATCCGGTATTGTTCTTGTCTTGAGGTCTATTATGGCAGCATAGATTAGAAGCATAATAAAGGCTAGCATTTGAAAAACTTCCATAGGCTACCTCCATTCATCTTGATACTTATAAGGATAAAATTTTTGCGACCTGGTAAAACGAATCATAAACCCTACCTGATCTACAACCGATATGTTGGATCGGTCTTTTGTCAACATCATGACACTGCCTGCAATTGCCACAAGAATAGCGACTATGCTCACAACCGTATTCTTAAATATCAAGTAATATAGAATATCAAGCATACCAATAACTATGGTCACAATAATGGTCTTGAATAACTCTTCTTTACCGAATCCATCAAAAATCTCAACCCTTGTTTTCAATCCTTGAGGAATATACAAGGGATTCTTTTTTCTTTCTTCCATAAGCACCTCCATCACATGTAATAACTCATGACTAAATCTTTTATCTGCCATATGCTCTCTGCTAAGACATAAAAGACTACTGTATTTTTCATCCTCTTTTTATAGCTAGAACCTTGTTCTTCATCAATCCCTATATGGATAAAGCAGTGTACAACTCTTAAAACTGCTCCAACACGAATTAAAAGGATGAAGGCATCAGCCATTTCTTTTAATAGATCCACTGCCTTACCACCCTTCTATTTTTTAAATACCGCTTTTCCCATTTGATAGATTCGAGCAGTTGAATAGACTCTATTCATCATGCCACCGCCGCCATTTCCACTTGAAACAATCAAGAATTCCTGTAAGAACTTCGGTGTCCTTAAGGCTAACAAAAGAGCTGCTAAGCCCCAAAACACATGGGCATTGAGCATTAAGGCAACCCCCAGTTTGGCAAGTACAATCTGTACCAACACTGCCGCTGTACTTTGAAAGAACTTTTGAATGTAGGTTCTAAATACACCATTATCTTGATCCATCAACCCCACACAAGCCAAAGGTAAACCTATTCTAAGAATTAAAATTTCAAGTCCTCTTGTTAGAAACTGGATATACAGCATGAAGAAACAGATGAAAAAGATGATGGACACAATACCTGTAAATATCCCTGCGCTCGTAATACCAGTAATAACACTACTGAAATCCGTTGCCATATCATTGGAGATTGTGGTGATTAGTTGACTGCTTAAATCTTCAACAATTTCAGCCAACCATCCATATAAAGTAGGAAAACTTATAGCTATAGCAAGGGATTTAAAGAAACCTGTAAGAAGCATAATGGGTTCAATCTCTGCATCACCCTCTGTCCATAAAATGTATCTCTCAAAACCTTTCTTTAGAAACTTCAAGACAATTAGAGAAACACCAAAGGAAAAGAAAATATCAAATATGCCACTTATCCCACTGGTTCCAAGAAGTGTGTCCATATAGTCTTCGGCATGAAGGGCAATTGGAACAAGACCATCTAAGAGTGTGTTTACATATGCTAAGCAGCCAGTTAATATGGCACCAATTAATAGCATGATGACGTATTCCATTAATGTGCACCTCCTTCTTTGATAAAGATTTCAGGGGCTAAAAAGCCCCTATTACTTTATTTTGTGATTTCCATACAATTAGCTAACGCCACCACTGAAATTGAACATGTCCTGAATACGTTGTCTTAGAGTTGGCAAAATTACATCACCAAAAAGAGCATACAAACCTGCTAACAGCAAGGCTCCAATGACAATTGATATCAAAATCTTAACCGCTGAATCAACCATTCCTTCACCGCTATTTCCTGAAAGAATTGCTCTTCCCTTAATCATTACTTTTACCATTTCCATTTGTGCTTTGTTCATTAACTTTTTCATTTCATTACCTCCGTAAATTTAAATATGTTTTTTATTTTTAATCGGGACTTGCCCATGATTAAACGTAGTAACCAATAATCAGATTAAGTGTTGCTGAAGCTAGAACTGCTCCTATAACTGAAACAATCACCGTAACAATACGGTTGTTCCATTTCTTCTGATCAATTTCATCTGCTGCACTTCTTCTGATGAAGAAATAAATAATCAGCAAAACACCAACAATCGGTGCTAAAACCATAAGCCATGTCGTTACATCTTGAATCAGTTTTTCAGTCCCTTTGACTATTTGACTGTCTTGCACAGTATCAGCCATCACCGGAACTGATGACATCATAATTACGCCTAGTGTTCCAATGACCGTCTTTAAAAGACATCCTGCTTTCACTTTTAGTGGTTTAAGATTCACCTTGTTCACCGCCTTTCATATTTCGCATATAAACAAAATTCGATTTTTCTTCTTGGGTGTAATACTCCCAAATGTTCCATGTATCAATGGAATTAGAAGCTTTTCTTTGATTTCGTTTTCTTTCTCTTAATTCACGCACCTTTCTGTTGTGTTCTTTGTCTCCAAGTCCAAAGAGGGTATTAAAAAACCACTCCGATAAATCAGGCAATTGCATCATTGCCGGGTGATTTCTCGAAGTGATTAATGTATAAGGTCTATTGATTCGTCTGATTTCATCCACCGTTAATAAGGATCGGTGGGTCAGATTAATGCTATGGGAACTTGACGGATTAGAATACTTACCATGAGATGAGCTTAAAGAGTAAGTGGATACGGTGTAATTCCCTAGTTTCTTTGATATTTCATCCAAAGTAGATAAATCATCCGCCTGAAGATAAAGCCATGTTTCACAGTTAGATTTAATAGTGCCAGCGACTTCTTTGCCATACTTCTCATCCAGTTGCATGAGGCTTTGAAGAAATAAATTAAAGCGAATGCCTCTACCACCACCAACGGTCAGCTTATTAGCAAAGTCGGGAATCTTCACAAAGTTACCGAACTCTTCTAGCATGAAATTGACTCGTCTATTTAAACGTCCGCCTCTCTCATCAGCATTTTTAACCAATTGCATATAGCATTGATTGACAAAGAGACTGGCTAAACTGTAATAGGTCGTCTTTTCATCAGGAAGCACAATAAACAGTACCTGCTTGTCTGTTCCCATTTTCCTTAAGTCAAAGTCACTGGCCTCTGACATAGAATGTATGAGTGGGTTTGTAAAGAGCCTTAATGTTGTCAGTGCTGAAGTATAAAATGAGCCTCTAGTTTTACTTGGAGCAACTTCACTTATGGCAAGTAAGGCTTTTGCTGGATGATGAGCTGGCATGTTCTTCATGTATTTGATAATAGGCATTGCCCCATCCACTACTTTGCACATTTCGCTTATGAAGAAATAGACATTACTCATGTTTTGATATCTTCTATCTTTACCATTACGATTGTCATAAACGACTGCCATAATGGCACTGGCAATGATGCTGGCTTCACCGTTGGTCCATATTTTTTCATTATGGCTATTCTCTGGTACAAGGGCAGCTGTTAAGTCCCATGTGGCATCCACTGCTTTAGGAATATTATTTTCATCAATGGCATCGATGACTGGTTGAAGGAAGTTATACCGATCACTCTTTAGTGGATTTTTAAAGTCAATGCAAATCACCTCATAACCAAGAGCTTCAAAATAGGGATAAGTGTAAGTGAAGATTTCACCTTTTGGGTCACTAATAACTAAACTTTCAGCAGAAAGCCCCAGTAGTCCAACAGATTGAAGCACGACAGACCTTGTTTTCCCTGATCGTGTTGCACCAATGCAGAGACTATGGGTATCTTCATCAATGTAAAATATCTTTTCTGTATCACCTTCTTGATGAAATCCAACAACGATACCGCCTTGGTTTAGCTTGGGTAACGGATACTCCTGCGTATCGGTTTCTGGCAAGTCTTTTTTATTTGACTTTTCATTACTTCTTTCTGATAGTCTTTGAAGGGTTTCTCCTTGGGGTAAGTTTTCTTTTTTTGAATAGTGTTCTTTTTCTTCATCCTGCCTGATCCTCTCCATTAATATTTTCAATTCGTTTTTCCTAAGTTTTATAGATTTAAAGCCTTTGTTCTTTTCTTCTTCTGTGAGCCATCTAGCTGATCCAAATTGCATTTGTCCTGCTCTAACCGGCGTTGATATATCCGGTGTAATGGCCTCTAAATCTGATTGATAGGGTTTCATATTTGCCAGATAGAAATAAATAGAGCACAGAAAGATAAAGCCTTGTAAATAAAGAAATAGCGACAAATGTTGACCACTTACCGCTATACTTTCAAAACATGATTTTATTGGAACAAAGGTGAGCACCTTCATTTTTCCTGACAATAAAAAATGTAGGTTCGTGGAAAAATAAATGTTCATCCATAAACCTACAAGAAATATTAGTGCTGATATTATCAGCTTCAGTTGTTTATACTTCATTTTTTAGATTACCTCACAGTTCTATCCCATCATCTGAAACCCTTTCAAGATCTTCTAGTTTATCATGTCGAAGAATCTCTGGAACAATCAATTCTATTTTTTCAAGAATAGACCCAATGGCTTTTTCATCCTTATAATTTAAGTTGCCATTAAGACCCACATAATTCACTAGGCTTGAATGGATTAATTTTAAGTCTGTTTCTCCAAACATCCGATTAGCATTAATAAGCCCTGCTCGTTTAGCAAAATCTTCATTTGCAGCTTCAAGACCTGTAAAATAATGCCCCAATGTAACAGAGCTACCATCATAGGTATATGACCAAGTCACAAATTCAAAACCTTCTTGCATTTTTCCCATAGCTAGAACGTATCCATTATGTTCTAGAATTTTACGATATCCCTCTCTTAATCCATCTGCCTGCAATGGTTTTAATTGATTATAGAGTTCCATTAATTTTGTCATTCAATCGTCCACCTTTCTTTTACATACTGTTTTCACTTTCTTTGTCCCAGTTGAGCCCTTTGCCTTTCTTTGATTCTTCAATTTTTTCTTTTAATGCTTCCCCTTCTAGTGTTGATAATGGATAGTTCTTACCGGTCTCTAATGGATCATCCATTTTGACAAGTTGTACTGCCGATAAAAGCATTTCCATTTTATTTCGAGAAAGCTTAGCATCCATCCTCTGGCTATTTAATTCAAAAGCTTTCAACAGTGCTTCCTTCGTAAAATGCTCTGGCGGATAGAGCTTTCTATTTCTGCATTTTTTGCCCTCCCCATTTGTAAAAGTAATATATTTTCTAGTATCTCTCCAATCTACTTGATATCCCAATGTTTTCATATTGGCTATAAAATCTTCTTTGCTTCTGGCAATCCATTTAACTTTTTTCACAGCTAAATAGAGTTCATACTTCCAACTATGACCTTTTTCTTTAGAACGGTATTCGCCCCGATTGACATGGTTGCCTGATTTGCCTTGAGTAATAATTAATCCATATTTTTTGCAAATTTCATCAGAATAGTCTTTCATCATTTGAAGTTGTTCTGCACTTTGTTTCCACTTCATGCCTGTTTCCTTATTAACAGTGTTTACAACAAAATGGGTGTGAAGATGATCTCTATCTGTATGAACTGCATAGGCAATTTGAAAACCTTTAAACTGCTCCATCTGTACAAGCTCATCGGCAATTTGCTTAACCATTTCAGGTGTCACTTTATCGTAGGGTGCAAAGCTCTGAGTAAAATGAATATATTGCCTACCATTTAGTTTGCTATATTCAGCTTTTGTCATGTAGTACTCGTTATAAGCTTTGTCAGCAACACAGTTATAACCTCCTATAAGACCGACTTCTGTTTTTGCAGGATTCATGATGTATTTTAGAACTCTTTCAAGGGCAGATAACGTGCTATTTTTTCCGTTAATGAATTCAATAACAGCCATAAGCACTATATCTCATCTAAGTCATAATCCGATTCATTGGCTAAATCCTTTAAGTCTTCAAGCATATTTTTACTAAAATCAGATTTGACCCCTACTGCATCATATAGATCTGATAATGCTTTAATCATCTTATCTGGATTCTCATTAAAAAGTCTTGATTGCCTGATGTCTTGAGATAGAAGAAAGTCTTGACCTTTAGCGTACTGTCCCTTAATTACAACATCTACTGCATAAGAACCCTCAGTAATACCTATGGTTGTATACTTCCCATCTGTCGGCAATTGATTAAAATAATCGGCTGCTTCCTGGAGATTGTCTTTCCACTCACAGCCATTCCCATAACGATAAATATGATATTTCACTTGTTATCACCTCTTCCCTTTCACTAATTTGCATAACTCATCCCACAAACCGGTAAATGCCTCTGTGACCTTCGTTAGATTAACTTCCTTAATTTTTCCTTGATGAGCTAATACGGTCAACTGGTTTAAGTTGTTGCCAATTTTAGATAATTGATGATTCATTTCTTTAATGTCATCAAAAAAAATAATCTCCTTGTCCAGTGCGGACAAGGAGACGTATTTACTAATTGAAAGCTTAGATTTTTCGGCTTTCCTTTTTATTTTGTTGTATTCGGCTTCTGTGACTCGAAAACCGATAAATTTTGTTTTGTTGATGGTTTCACCTTCTTTCTAAGTTTGAGATATACTACATTTTAATTAAGTTAACACTGATTCTAACAAATCAATTTCCTCTTCATCAAATTTGCAGTTTTTCTTGATTGCTGATTGTTCACGTTTTAAATCAGCATATAAACTTGAATCACCGTTTATAATACTTTGTGATACATTTAAAAACATTTTGATTTCATCATAATCATATCCATTATTATAACAAAATCCCACAAGATAATTGTTTTCTTCAAACCATCTTAATTTTGCAATCACACCTAAAATTTGTCCCCATCGAGGATATCCTGCAATTTTCATATAGATATTATTCATCATATTACTCCTTTCAAATTGTTGGTTTACCTATGAAAAGAATAACACTTCTTATGACACATTCTCTAATGAAAGATACGCTTTGCTATTTTTCATCAGCAAAAACTGAGGAATTGTATAATACCTTTTTTTCATTCAAAGTTAATTCTCTGTTGCGATATTTATTTATTCTATCAATCTCATCTTGGCTTACATTGCCTCTACCTAACTGAAGAAACTGATTAAGTAAATCCCACATATCGTGTTTGATAATATCTTCAATAAATTTTTTTGTACCAACTGTATCTTTTTCATCTAAATACGGCGCTACATTGTAAACTTTAGATAATTTTTCAATCGCATCCATGATTAAGGATTCATATGGATCTGATTTATCAAATAAACGAACCATTTTATCCATTAACTCATTATGTCTTTTCACATCGTAAAGATGCTTATCTATGTTAGACATTTTTTGAGCCACCTCAGAACCGTCTAAATAATTTATATTGTATATTTGAGAAGCAACGTACGCAGCCGGATCAGAAAGAAAATAATCATCTTCCTCAAAATCAATCTTTTCTCCTCTAACTCGAAAGACTAATAATGTAATTAGATATTCTTCAAGGCTTTTTGCTTGAAATAACTTCTTATATAGATCACCGTTAAGCTTTTCATTATCTGCAATCTCTTTCACTTCATGCCCATAAACTAATTTTGACGAAAACATCATACTTTGCTCTTTAGAGATCCACTTTCTAATTCTTGAAATCTCATAAATAGAATGTTCCATAAACTGATATCTTATCATAGGATCTGAATGAAATATTTCGCGTATTAATAATGTCAACTCATTATTAAATCTTTTTGTTAATTCATTTTCTAATGAAACATTTACATAAAGTAGCGATTTTTTAACTATCGCTGTATCCTTATCAAATAGGTAACTTTCTATATTTTTTAGAATATTCTTATACGACTTAGTTCGGTAGTCGACCTTGCGATCATTTTGTCTAGTGTCAAAGTAATCGCTATCAAACAAACATAATAAATAACCCTGTATTGTAGGAGAAATTCTATATGATTTACCAAACTTAAAATCATCTCTACAAAGTTTACCTTCAGTAAGTTCGCATATTCTTCCAATATAATTAATAAGCGTTCTATAACTAACCGGCTTATTTTCTCCATTTTCATCTACATTATTGCCATACTTATTTAAATAACAGGCTAATTGATTTAAGTCTAAATCAGTTTTCCCAATCAAATCTTTTATCTCATCAGGATTTAATTCAAGTTTATCATTCTGATATAACTTACCTGAATAATCTGTTTCTTTTGACATAAATTTCTCCTTTTACATTCAATTTAATGAGGGTTTGGGATACATCCCAACATTCAAGCATACTTTGTTAAACAAAGTGGAAGCTTGCCCTCATGAAAGCAGAGCTTTCTTATTCGGTCTTTGGGGTATTGAAAAAGAAGCATTATCAACTAATGTCGATAGTATTCTTCCAGAGCCTCCATTCTTTCTGCTTCGGCATCAGCTCTAGGATCATTTTCAATAAACTCTCTATTGGTTCGAGTCAACTGGTTTAATTCCAGATCATATGCAATTTCTTCAATTGCGAATTCTATGTCATCAGCAATTGATGTTACAGAAAAATTAATGATGCTTTCGAATTCAACAGAATGCTCTTCACAAACCTCGCCACGTCCTACATATAAATATTCTTTTTCTTCTGAGTCCCAAGCTGAATTTGAATAATCATCATAAGAGCAAAATACGCTAATATCCGCTTTACATTCAATTGTTATTGTAACGTTACCCTCATTAACATCGTCAACTGAACTAAATCTTACTTGCATATTTGATATTAAATCAACAAATGCCTCATCATAATCATTTCCCTCACAAACGCCTTTCCTGTCACAATCTTGACCATCGATTTCAAAGTTTCCATCTGTTATTTTTTCTTTCAATATCCCTATAATATGGTTCAGATTATGACTATTGGATAAATGCGCTTTGATCGCTTCATAGATATTCTTCTCGTCTTGTTTATTTATCATATCAAAAAGCTCATTCAGTTTTTCCACACAACTAAACCCTTGAATTCCTTCAAACGCTTTTCTGAAGCCTTTATCACCACTGATTATCCAAACCGGTTTATCTACTGAAAACTCATTTTTTATCTTTGCTATCATAATCGCGTCAGGAAATTCATTTTTCTTCTTTTCATTATTTTCAAATGGTGGTCTGAATTGAAAATAATCATCCATAATTTGATTAATCTCTACGCCAGCACTATCTAATATAGTAAACTGTAAATCCTTTATATATTCCTCAAACTTATCTACTGCCAATTCTTCAAAACCAATGTTTTCTGGTATTTGATAACATTGAGCAAATGATGTTTCTTTGAAAATACTTGGGGATATAAGCTTTCTCATTTCTTTTATCTGCTTATTTAAAAGCTCATATGATCTAGTCACATTGTTGCTAATGTGTCTTTTTGCTTCTCCCATAACAATGTTGCTCGTATACAGGCTCACTTTATTATTACCTGCAAATTTTTTTAATATCTGTAGCGGACTTTTCTCTTCCATATGATATTTACATTCATCGAAAACATTTGTATCAATAAAAACTGAAATTGGATAACTCAGCATCTTATACATCTCCATTCTCATATTTGGCGGAGCAGGGAGGAATCGAACCTCCCGTGTACTCTAACATATTAATATCAGATAAAATCCTAAACTACTTCTTCTACCCTCATGATATTAGTTGCATTGACCATCTGCTCCAGAAGTACAGCTCCTGCCATCACGCCTACATAAAACATAACAATTTTCATAAAATCAGCTCCTTTTTCTACATTCATTTCGATATTCAGAGTCATGGTTTTACTAATCATCATTAAATAGACAGTAGTAATCATTGGATTGAATCCTAAACATGTTCTATTCATCATCCATATTATACCATGTATAGTGAGTCATATAAATTCAATTTCCATATCTTCATCCATTTCCCCACAAGTTTGATTTTCAATATCCCCATTAAAACGCATATCAATTCCACCTTTGGCAACTAAGAAATTCTTTCGATCCAGATTACAAAACAAATCTCTTAGCGATGTGTACTTATCTTCATAACCATTAAAAAGATTGAAGGCAAGTCTTACTAAGGCCTTACTACTAGAACACAAATCCACTTGACCATTTGTTAAAATATCAGGATTAATTTCATGATTCTTAAAGTCATAGATGTGTCGAAACTTTGTAAATAAATCTTCGTTCCCTCCAATGATATAAAAAAGCGCCATCCTCTCTACATCACTTGGATGAGTTCTGTCTTTTAGAATCATGTTTTGAAAATTATAAGCATGATCTTCATTTATAAAATACATTATCTTCCTCCTTTCAAAGCTCCATTTCTTCTTCTATATCTCTTTCCGTTTCATAACTTACTTCGGGCTCTCTTACTTGGTTTTGCTGGAGATTACTTTTTATGGTTAATAGATCTTCATTAAAATCCTTACCTGTTGGACTATGTCTTAAAAGCTTGTAATTTTCATGATACTTCTCATTAAACTGCTGGCAAGCAAAATGCCCTGCTTCGTCATTGTCGAGGCAGAGCATAATTCTATTCATCTCTGGATGTAGTTTCAAATAATAATCTAATGCTCGATCAGCTACACCTCCAAGTGAAATCATATGATGTTCAAAAGATTCAATTCCATGATATTGAAGCAAAGTTAAATAGCTCATTAGATCAATGGGCGATTCAAAGACACATACCGTTGTGCTGCTTCCCTCATAAGAAAAGGGAAATGCCTTATCAGAGTTTTTTACATCTCCCCGATAGGAATTCCCCCTAGTATTGGTACTGCGTACACTGGCGTATTTGGCTTCATGATTATCATCATAGCCTACAAAGACACAGCTCCTATGAGTATTTTCATATAGCTTGTCTTGGCTGATAAAATCATAAACAACATCTTTATCAATGCCTCTTGATTGTATGAGATAGGCAATGACATGTTTATAGGTATCATTTTTATCTGGTAATACAAAGGGTCCTTTTACCTCATCAATTGATTTAGGTCTTGATGTAAAATCACTTTTTTCTGTACCCAGAAGTGTATAGACTGCATCCACCCAATTCTTACCTTCCATTTCCATAACAAATTGAATAGGACCGCCACCTGCATCTTTAGAAAACCAGTTCCATTTAGCACCCGTTGCATCGATATAAAGTCCGCCATAATCTTTGACTTTATAGGAATTGCCCACTTTCTTGAGATTTAGACCTAACTGCTCCGCATATGCAATCAGGTTAATATTGTTGGCTTCATTTATTTCTGCTTCAGTAAATCGTTTCAAAGCTTAACACCCCTCATCCATATCACCAAAATTCATTGTTTCAATATCTCCGTCAAATGTTTTAATCACACGTTTTAATACATCAATTTTTTCATGTTCTTCTATGGCAAGTTCAAGTTGTTTATGGTGAAGTAAAAAAGCTTTAATGCCCTGGTCCATAATATAGCTTTTAATCACTTCCTTTGTTTCACCTGTTACACCAAGTATCCATGTAATGGTTTCAGCGTTATTTTCTCGTATTTGTTCTGTTCTATTTTGATTCATCAATAATTCCTCCTAAAGTTCGATTTCTTCATCCACTGAAGTATATTCAACCTGATTTTCTTCAGCTGCTGATAATTTTATAGGTTCATAATTTGCAACATCCATTCTGTCGTTTGGTAATACGCCATTTTCAGCCATAGAGCTAAAGCTATAACCACCCACAATAATATGATCTAATACTTTAATATCTAAAGGTCTAAAGATATCGACAATCCGTTGTGTTAAAGCAATATCTTCACTAGAAGCTTTTAAACTTCCCCCAGGATGATTGTGCGATAGCATGATGCTACTGCAATCATTTGCAAGAGCCATTTTTAGAATCTCTCTTGGGTATACAACGGCCATATTGGTAGTTCCTTGTGATACTGTTCTAAGCTCTATGATGCTGTTGCTGTTGTCTAAAAAGGCAACCAAGAATCTTTCCTTATCTTTAACACCTCCAAGTAGAGATGCAAAGTATTTCCCTGAATCATTAGGCGATTTAAAGGTTATTTTTTCGTTCTCCTGATCCAGCTTCAGAACATTGTAAGAAGCGATGAATTCATTTAGCTTATTTATTTTTTCAAGTTGCTTGTCACTGGGTTCAACAACACCAGGATGTTCTAAGATATTAAAAGGGTTGTTTTCTTTTGCATAATTTTTTAATTTACTCATTGGAATACCGGTCAATTTATTTAAGCTTTGAAAAAAGCTATCTGAGTATTTTGCTTTCGTTGCCATATTACTGCCCTCCTTCCAATGCTTCTAATGATTTTGCTTTAACTTCAATCACTTCTTTAAGTGCCTTGATTCTGTCTTTTTCAACTTCTTCAACATCCAAAGCATCAATACTTGTAAAGAATGTCTGTATGCCTAATTTATCTACCGCTTTTGTCACTTTCTTTTCTGAGCTTTCCGAAAGCTCCAACACCTCACACATCAACTCAATGACGTTTTCTTGTTTGATATTTTGAATTATTTGTCTAGTCATTAAATTCAACTCCTTCCATTTAAAAAGCAGGGGTTGCCCCCTGCTAAACTGTCATTTCTTCGTCATCTTCAACGATTACTTCTTCATTAAAATCTTCTTCACTCACTGTCATACCATCATCACCTTTATCCATGTCCAGTTCAGCATTCAGCTCGAATTGCCGCTTTAGCTTCAGTGCTAACTCTTCCTCATACATAAATGGTTTCTCCCACTCTTCCTTGGACTGGGTCATGTTTCTTTCATACTCATCAATCTGACTTTCTGTTTTTTCAATGCGCTTTTCAAGCCCTTCCAAAAGGTTTTCAAGCCTAACCATATTACCGTGGGGACTATCTCCGAATTCAACTTCATACTTTTGCTCTGCATGAAGGATCATCCTATGCTGACCAAAGAAATTGTTCTTTTGGATTAAGAAATCAAAGCCATTAAATGTACCCACATGAGCTTCTTTATCTGGTTCAATCCTTGATAGTAACACTTGAAGATAAGTTCCAGCTTTTTCCCTTTCATCAAAGAATTTGCCATCAATATTGATTTGAAACTCTTCTGTCTTATTCATATCTCGTCTACTGATGTCCTTAATCAATCCTTCAAGTCGTTTTTTTGCCTGTTGAATCAGTTTAGGATATTTGTAGGTGAAATTATCCTCCATAGCATACCTTCTGCTGTTATATTCAGATTTTAGTAGACTTAAACGACTAACTTCATTATCAATATCCATCTTTTCTTTAATCAAAGGGTTACCTGTTGCCAAAGCTTTAACTTCTGCAAAAGATAGTACTGTTTCATCAATGTCCTCAGCATTTCTTGCAACAGATTTGCTTGTCATAATTTGACTGATGAAGCGCTGTTTATTCTCAACAATTTGCCACAAATAACTGTCAAATGTTGATTTTGTCACGTATTTATAAATGTTTACAGCTTCATTTTGATTACCTTGTCTTAAGATTCTTCCTTCTCGCTGCTCCAGATCACTTGGTCTCCATGGGCAGTCTAAATGATGAAGGGCAATTAATCGGTCTTGAATATTAGTTCCAGTACCCATCTTGGCAGTTGAACCAAGGATAATTCTTTTATTACCACTTCGCATATCTGCAAATAGCGTTTCTCTTTGTGCTTCACTATTGGCATCATGTATAAAGCAAACCTCTTTTTCTGGAATACCTCTCTTGATCAATTCCTCCTTGATATAAGGGTATACAGAAAAACGCCCATCAGTATTAGGCGTTCCTACATCACAAAATATGATTTGTGTTCCTTTAAAAGCATCACTCTCCTGATATTCTTCAAACACTTTATCAATACACTGATTGACTTTACTATACGGTTCATTAGGTGCTTCATCATAAAGAAGCCTCGGATCAAGTCCTAGAAGTCTTGCTTCGTTGGTTATTTTAAGCATGTTATCAATCCTTGGATCAACCATACCATTTCGAATATCACTTGCCCTTTCAACAAAGCTTTCCATAATCTCTTTTGTGAAATCACTGGACTCAGCTGAAATCAACTTATGCTTATTACCTTTTAACTTTGGAATAGGTAATTTAAGCATATCGGCTGTTTTTACATCTGCCATGTTTTTAAAAATCGTCATGAGCTCTGGCAAATTCGAGAACTTTGCAAATCTGCTTTTATAGCGATAGCCCGTTCCTTCAGGTGCTAATTCAAGACTTGAAACAACTTCTCCAAACTGTGCTGCCCATGCATCAAAGTGATGGATACCTCTTGCTTCAAGCTCCTTATTTTGAATATACCTTTGCATCACATACATTTCGGACATACTGTTACTGATGGGGGTTCCCGTGGCAAAGATTACCCCACGACCATGATTGATTTCTTGGATATACTGGGTTTTCATGAGCATATCCATGGATTTCTTACTTCTCGTATTTGAGATTCCTGCAACATTTCTTATCTTTGAAAACACAGCACAATTCTTAAAATAGTGGGCTTCGTCTACATAGACACAATCAATTCCAAGTTCTTCAAAGTTAATGACATCATCTTTAGGGCTATCATGAAGTCGTTTAATTTCAGCTGTTAATGATAGCTTAAGTTTTTCCATCTGCTTGATACTCCAATTTTCACCATTACTCTTTTTTGCTTCAGCAATAGCAGCAGAGATATCATTGATCTGCCTATGAATCATTTCCTCCTGACGTTCTTTCGATACAGGAATTTTCTCGAACTGGGAGTGGCCCATAATAACAGCATCATAAGCACCAGTAGCAATACGACTAACGAAACGTCTACGATTTGATTTTTGAAAATCCTTCTTTGTGGTGACTAGAATATTAGCCGATGGATAAAGCCTTAAGAACTCACTGCCGATATGCTGTGTTAAATGATTTGGTACAACAAGCACTGCTTTATTAAACAGTCCCAGTCTCTTTTGTTCCATACAGCTAGCAACCATTTCAAAAGTCTTACCTGCACCTACTGAATGAGCTAGAAGTGTACTGCCACCATATATAATTCTTGCAATGGCAGCTGTTTGATGTTCTCTTAATTTAATATCTGGATTCATGCCTGGGAACTTTAAGTAACTGCCATCATATTCTCTCAGGCGGATATTGTTATAGTGCTGATTATAATAATTCACATACTTTTTACGTCTTTCTGGATCTTTAAATAGCCATTCTTTAAAGGCTTGTTTTAGCAGCGATTGTTTTTCTCTTGCTAGCATGGTCTCTTTTTTGTTGATGACATATTTTACTGTGTCACCATCTTCAATGCGATCCTTCACCGTAGAATTTCTAAGGTTTAAGCTGTCTTCAATGATGTAGTAAGCATTCATTCTAGATGTACCATAGGTTTCTTTGGCTGAAACTGAATAGCCATCTAATCCTTTATTCTCAACACCAAAGCTTGCATTATAATTGTTGTAGTGCACTTTGATTTCATTTCTTCCACCGGTATTGTGATAATATCTTGGCGTTTTTAAGGTCTCATAGATGAACTGCTCATAATCTGTTGATTCGATCCATGTTGTACCTAACCTTACATCAATATCACTAGCCTCAAGATCTATGGGTTGTACTTTTTCTAGGGCCGGGACATTCTTTGAGAAGAGTTCCGGATTCATATCCGCAAAGACTTTGGCAAATTTAAGCTTTTGTCTTACATCACCAGAGAGGTATTCATCAGCCGTTTCCCAACCTCTCAAAGCATCATTTTCATCATACTTTTCAGGGTTCAAATAAATGTTGTGTTCAAGTTCCTTAATGATGACTTCTGCTTCTTCATCATAAAGCTCAGCCATAAATGGAATATCCACAATACCTTTTTCATTTAAGGATGCTGTTAATGCTTCAAATGCAGAATCTACATCCGTTATGGATTCATATGGCTTAATGGTTCTTTTGGTAAACATATCTGCCTTTGTGACATGATGATCTTCATCCTCCACTTCTAGAGAACACAAAAGTGGATAATCATTGTCATCACGAAAGGCACTGGCATTGGGTCTTGAAGTAATATAATCATAGTCTTTAACAAATGCATCATAGATTTGATTTAACTGGTCTTGAGCCTTTTCAAGTGATTCTTTCGTGCAGCCTTCGGTTTGAAGCGTAATGATTTCTCTTGTTATGTCCCGAACTGCCATCATGCCTTGAATTCGTTCAAGGGTTTTACCGGTATAATCCATTCGTCTCATAATAGAATTTTCACGGTAATAAAGTTTGTCATCAATAAAGGCATAACAGTAGTTCTTGTACTTAGGATCAGCAGGTATGTCATTGCTGTCCTCTTTTTTTTCCTGCTCGTAGTAACCAATTTCAGCTTCAAGATGAGACACAGCTTCTGATAGCGCTTCTTCTAGATTAAAGTTACTGTCTGTATTTACACACGTGGTATAACGACTGTCTCTACCAAACATCCTTTCATCAAATATCATTTCACCAAGCATCATATGGGGATGGTCAATGAAGTACTGATTGACGGGGACCCCATTTTCATTTTCTGATATTGATAGCCAAGTTGGTATTTCCACCGACCGACGCTCTCTCTTTTTAAGAAAAAGAATATCTGCTGTTACATCGGTATTGGCATTTTCCTTAAATGCTGTATTGGGTAATCGTATTGCACCTATAAGCTCTGCTCTTTCAGCAATATATTTTCTGACAGCTTGATCTTTTTTGTCCATGGTTCCCTTACTGGTAACAAAGGCGATGATACCACCAGGACGTACTTTATCTAGTGTTTTAGCAAAGAAATAATCATGGATCATAAAGCTATGCTTATCATAAAGTCTGTCATATACTTTGTAATTCCCAAAAGGTACATTGCCAATAGCTACATCAAAAAAGTTATCTTCAAACTGTGTTTCTTCATAGCCTTTAATTTGAATCTGTGCATTCTGATAGAGCTGTCTTGCAATACGTCCGGATACATCATCCAGTTCAACACCAAAGAGTTTTGACTTGTTCATAGAGTCAGAAAGGTGGGAAAAGAAATTACCAACGCCTAAAGAAGGTTCCAAGATGTTCCCCTTTTTAAAACCAAACTGATCAAGTGCCTGATAAATGCTTTGAATAACGACAGAAGATGTATAGTGGGCATTAGGTGTTGACGCTTTTGCACTATCGTATTCTTCTTGCGACAAGAGCTTCTTTAATTCAGCATACTCATTACTCCAGCCACTTGCCCCTATATCAAAAGCCCCAGGCATACCACCCCAACCTACATACCTGGCTAAAATGGATTGTTCTTTATCTGTTGCCATTCGATTTTCTGCCTCAATAACTTTTAACGTTTTAATGGCTTCAACATTGGCTCTGAATTTTGTTTTTAATCCACCAATACCAATCTCATCTTCAGGTGAAAATTGATAATTGATTTTTGTAGATTGTTCCTCCTTTTTCTTTTCATCTTTAACTGGACCAATGGATACAATGCCCCACTTTTCTTCTTCAGTCAGTGGTTTCATATCAGGCAGAAAATCTAAAACAAAATCAACACTTTCTTTTCTGAAAATTGGATAACCCGTTTGCCCTGCAAAAGTTAAATCCATAAGAGATACAACATTGTTGCCATAGTCAATGGATTCAATCTGAAATTTCCTTCCCTCAATATCCACTTCCATACCTACTTCTAAAGGATATTCATGGAGATCCTCATCTTCTAAGTCCAATAAATCATCTGTTTCTGAAGATGCTTCAATAATGATTTCATGACCGTTATCATCAAATGTTGTTTCTACGTTTGACTCGTCTATATCTTCTGAATAATAAGCCTTATAAACAATGTGACCTTGCCTAGCAATATTCGATAACCAATCATTGAGAAAATCATTTAACTCATCTTCTAAATCAGGATTAATTAATTCATCACCCTGATACGCTTCATGATAGATTGCCATATTATCTTGCTGAAAGGTGGCTGCTGTTAATGTTTTTTGCTTTTGATTGACTATGAGTTCCATATCCGGATCACTCATTAAATCTCCATTTTGCTCGTAATAATGGGATAGAGATATTCTATTCTCATATAGCTTTTCAATGACAAGGTCCATAAAGCCAGGTGCTTTTAGCTTCATATAGCTATAACGTCCATTTAAGATACCTGGGGCAATCTTCATTAGCTTTTTATAATTCTCATGCCTAGTGTCATTTTCAGCGTAACCTAAGTCAAATAATGTTGGTTGATACACTGTCTTTCTTGTTGGTGGATTATCATTTTTATAACGTGGTTCAAAATATCTACCGCTATCAATTAAGGCATCAATACCGGTAGCAACTTTAGCCCAAGACAAATAAATTTTTTTATCGGTTTTATAAAGATCAATGGTAATCCCTTTACTGTCGTGATTTTCAAAACCGCTTAGATCATCAGAGAATGTAACAGAGCTACCGCCAGTTCCATATTCATTTTTTAGAAAGTCTGCTTTTTCTTTTGCAGTATGTTCTTCTGAGAAGAAATCTACAATCCGCTGTTTCCCACCTTCAAAGCCAGAACCTCTTAGTAGTACCTTTTCAATAAGTTCATCATCTGTTAGTTCCATTAAAAAAGAGCTACGCTCTGGCAGCTCTAAATCTTTTGCTATCTCTCCTTGAAGATGATTTCCTGAAGAGCGATCTCCTCCGCTCTCGTTCTGATCATCTCTCTGTGACGATAAGTCTGATAAGTGTTGGTCGGGTCCTGAATGGGTTCTTTTTGCAGCATCTGGCCTTGAAGTTTCTCCATCCTCTCCCACGCTTCCTCGTTCACTTGATGCATCAGTGGAAGCAGCGTCCCTTCGGTCACTAGATAATTGTACCGATTGATGTGTTCCTCTTTCAGATAATTCAACGCCATCTGCCCGTACTTCCCTAGCGGCTTCTTGTCGTAGCTTTCCTCCCTCGATACTTGAATCTGAGGATGATAAATCCCTTGTACTTCCTGATAACTGAGTTCCATTGGTTTCATTAACATTCACGCTCCTTTTTTCTTCTTTGATGTTCTTAATTTCTCTTTCAATTTCTCTTAAAATTTGCTCTGAAATGGTACTTGTCAGATAGCCTAATCTTAGAGTTAATGCTTTTGAATCAAAATCAATTAATGTACTAAATGGGTTTGAATTACTTAGCTTAGGCTCTTCAATACCTGAGCGAATGGCTGTCATGTATTCTACACTATCCATTAGAGACTGCATAAACTGCCTTGTAACACCTTCAATGGGCAGTCCCGATAATTTGGTCTTAGCCATTTCTTTTTCAAGGCCTTGTTGGATATCTAAGGCATATGCAAGGACCGATTCATGGATCTGCCTTGCAATCCATTCGGACAGAGTATTTGCTTTAAGATTTTCTAATAGTTGTGATTCTAATTCTTCATTTAGTTGCCACACTGTTGGAATAGTATGTGGCTGACCATGGGTATCTTCAATATCAAACAGGTATTTTAGTTTTAAATAAGCACTTTGATCATCAAAGACTGCAATACTCTTAGCGCCCCTGTTAATCCATCTGCCGATACGACGGTTCCAAATTTCCATATCAGCAACTAATGTAGCTTCAGGTCTTTGGGCATATATGAGGACAGCGTTATTAAAACTGTGCTTATAGATTCTTGCATGAAAGGTTAGAAAGTCTTTCCAGGCCTGCTCATCTTGCATGATTTCTTTCAAGATGTAGTCATAAATTTCCTCGACTTCTGTCAGTCTACTCAATCATCTCCTCCCCCTCCTCAATGTCATGTGATTGGTTTTTCATCTGGCTAAAGTAAAAATCAAGAGCCTTTTCAATTGTTTTTTCAATAGCCTTCTTATCTTCATTTGGATTAAAATACTTTGAAATGATTGTTGGTTCAAGCTTAAATGGTTTCACTTTACCAGTGCTTTTGAGCATATCACCACTGATAATCTTTTGGGCTGTATTCCAATTAAGATTGCCTTCTTTCTCATGTTTCCTTAAAAGAGCAGCTTTTTTCATATCCACTTTAAAGGTATTTTCAGAAATAATGGCTTCCACCATCTCTTGATTTTCCTGTGATAGATAGGAAAGATCAACTCCTGCTCGCATAGCAATTTTACCTTCATCGACTAAGTCTTTTAATGGAGCACTTAATTCGTTAATACGTAAGTATCTTGATATATTTCTTGGAGAAATACCGTATTCTTCACCAATATTTTGATCAGACCTTAACTTTTCGCCCATTGGGCGAAAAGTTGAATCAGCTGACAAATCAGGAGCTTTCGATAGCTTTTCAATTTCATCTAGCAGATCATTTCTTACACCTTGTTTCTTCATGGCTGTATGTCTAGTAGCAATAACCGTGGCTCTTTCTGAGTAAGCTAAATCTGAAAAAGATCGTTGCATTAAATTTGTTTCAGTGACTATGAGTGTTGCTTCTTCTTCTGTAAGTCCTTCTTTAATAACTGTTGGAACTTCAGTTAATCCAGCTTCTTTAGCCGCATTAACTCTGTTATGGCCAGATAATATTTCATACTTATCATCCACTTTTCTTACTACAATAGGAACAATCACACCGTAGTTTTTAATGCTCTCCACCATGTCATTAAACCGGTCCCCTTCATAAAGCTTGAATGGGTGATTTCTAAAAGGAATAAGATCATCCAGCTTTAAAGAGGTTGTGCCATCTTGTTTTTCAGATGGCACTTCACTGTGATCTTCACCAAATATTGAGGCAAAGGTTTCAACTTTTTTCATTTTTGTTTTATCCATTACTAATCAACTCCTTTACTAGTTCCTGATACGCAATAGCAGCTTTATTTGTTGGCATATAATCCACAATACATTTACTTTGAAGATTGGCTTCACCTACTTTTACTGACTTAGGTATCCTAATATCAAACACTTTGATATGTTCACCATAAGCTTCATCCACCATTTCTATCATGTTCTTTGATAGATTGGTTCTTTCATCAAACATGGTTAGCAGAATACCTTCAAAAGTAATGCTTGGATTAATTCTGCGCTTTATCTTCATAATTGTTTGAAGTAATAACTCCAAACCTTTTACAGATAGGTACTCAGGTGTTGCCGGAATCAATACGCTGTCACATGCAGCCAAAACGTTCAATGTCATCAAACCTAATGATGGGGCTGAATCCATAATGATGTAGTCATAATCTGATCTAAGCTGTTCTGTGATTGTTTTTAGAACATATTCCCGACTCATTGTACTGACCAAGTTCATTTCAATAGCTGACATTTCAATACTACTTGGAATAACATCCACGCCATCCCTATTTAGTATGTAGCTCTCTTTAGACGGAAGATCATCTTCATTCATAACAGCCATCATCAGATGGTACAGTGTCGTATCCAAAGTTTCAGGTTTTACAATGCCAAAGCAATCAGTCATAGAAGCTTGGTTATCCGTATCGATTGCCAGTACCTTGTAACCCTCCTTTGCTAAGATCGTTGCTAAGTTCCTGCAAGTTGTGCTTTTTGCTACCCCACCTTTTTGAGATGCTACAGCTATAATTTTACTCATTATTTTTATGCTCCTTCCTTGTATTCACTTTATAATGTGATAATACACTTTTAAATTAATCGCATCAAGGTATCGCTTATTTTGAATTACTTTTATGAAATCATTCGATGATTCAATTGCAGATATTCACTAATAGGTGTATTATTTAACTTAGGTAGGTGATAATTAATGAAATTAACGATGGGTGAAAAGATCCGTATTTTACTTAAAAGAAAGAACGTAACGATAATAGAGCTTAGCAAAAGACTCGGTACCACAAATCAAAACATGGCAAATAAATTCAAAAGAGATAACTTCTCTATGAATGAATTAGAAGCAATTGCTGAAGCTTTGGATTGTGAGTTTGAAGGGTATTTTGTTGATAAGGATGGGGATAAAATATAGCAAAATATATTATTAAGGACGGTGTATATGAGTTTACTAGACGAATTTTATCAAAATGAATCTTCTACAAATAAGGAAACAATATGGGTATTTCTAATCTCATTAATAATTGGAGTTGTTTTTCTAGCTCTTTTTCTAATAAATATTGATAAACATACCTTACTAAGTAAGATAGGATCAATCTACATTATTGCAATGTTCTTTGTTTTAAGTTTTTTTACAATATCAATGTATTGGTTTACTAGAAAGAGCAATCACAATTTTCTGAAACCCATAAAGTACATTTTTGTTCTAATCTCATTATTTCTAATAGCAATAATTTTTTTACCCATGACTTTATTAGGATTAATATCAAATATCACTAAATTTGAAAACTTACCACAAAACTTATCGTTCTATTTGCTTTCTATTTCCATTACTTTAGGATTGAATTTTCTAATTTTTCCAGTAATACTTTCTGGAATATATGATATAGGTAATCATGTGTTTAATATTTATACACTCACAATAATTGCAACGTATTTTATCGATTTGATACTTATAAAGCTGTTCGCATTCATTAGGTATAAGTATCAACAAAGAAGGGACAAAAAAAGTCCTCGTTTATATAAAATAGAAAAATTCTATTCTGAGACAAAAAAAGAACTGTACGTATTAAACTATGCCCTAATCTTCTTTACAAGCTTATTGTTATATGTGATTAAAAGACCTATCTCACTGCCTGAAGAAGTGTTTAATACTCTCAATGAAGGTATAATCTATGCTTTCGCACTATTTATCACATATGATACTTTAAAAGACAAATGGAAAGATAATCTTAGTAAGAAAAGATTTAATGAAGAACTTGTTTTCAATGTAATTTCTGATGACTTAAAAATTGTTTTAATTCAATTAAATAACGCTAAGTATACTCACAATTTCAATTCAAGAGTCGTTTTTACATACCCACTTACTAAAATTGACTTTCTATTAGCTAGATATTCTAAAAATAAGTTGTGTTCTGAAGTTTTGGAAGAGATAATTATTATTGGTACTAATTTTTTGGATTTTAATGAAGTTGTAATGAGATGCGAAAAGATTATGCTTAAAATTAATGCACTTTAATAATCAACTTAAAATATTAAGATAAATAAGCAATAAAAAATCCTGAATTCATTGTTTGTAATTCAGGATTTTTTTTTACCTATTTTCCAATTTTAACTCTCACAAGCGACTACTGGTAGACGTGTTCCCACGTACCAGGTCATATTGCGATTTTGATTTTAATACTATTTTTTTTGTCCTTTTGGTGGTAATTATCGCTGTTTTTACTGAAACTAAAGAAGTCATAAAAGTGCTTAAATTCCAGTAAAATCAAGGGTTCTGGCGTTGTAGTTTTACCACCGTCTCCACATGCCCCGTATGTGGAAACATATCCACAGGCTGCACCTCTACAGCAATGTATCCCCTTTCATGTAAATATGCTATGTCTCTAGCAAGGGTGGCAGGGTTACAGGATACATATACTACTCGTTTTGGCTCCATGTTGACGATAGTGTCAAGCACAGCTTTTTCACAGCCTTTTCGTGGAGGGTCTACTACAACTACGTCTGCTTTAATGTCTTCTGCATATAGCTTAGGTACTATTTCCTCTGCCTCTCCTGTATAAAACTCTGCATTGCTTATATTATTAATTTCGGCGTTAGCTATGGCATTTTCTATTGCTGCCTCTAGTACCTCTACACCTATAACTTTTTTTGCCCTTTGCGCAAGAAATAAAGAAATTGTTCCTATACCGCAGTATATGTCGAAAACTGTTTCTACTCCTTTTAAGTCTGCATATTCCAGTGCTTTCTCGTATAGCACTTTGGTTTGAATGGGATTAACTTGGAAAAAGGACTTGGCAGAAATTTTAAACTTTAGTTCTCCTATATAATCCTCTATGGTGTCTTTACCAAACAGAGTAATTGTTTCTTTTCCAAAGATAACGTTTGTGTTTTTATCATTGATATTCTGAACAACAGCCCTTAGACCTTTTACATTTTCTTTCAAAAGCTTAACTAGACTTTCTTTATGTGGTAATTCTCTACCATTGGTTATTATAACAACCATTACTTCTCCTGTTTGGTACCCCACCTTTGTAACTACGTGCCTAATTAAACCTTTTCTAGTTTTCTCATCATATACTGATATATTGTATTTATTTATAAATTCCTTAATAGCCTTTACCACAGTTTCATTAATTGGATGCTGAATATGACAAGCTTCGGTATCTACAATTTGATGGCTACCCTTTTTGTAAAAGCCCATTATGGCTTTACCGTTAATTATTCCTACTGGAAACTGTGCTTTATTTCTATATTGATAGGGGTTCTCCATACCTAGTGTAGCATTTACGTGAATATCAACTTTTCCTATCCTTTTTAAGGTTTCTTCTACTCTATTCCTTTTGATATCAAGTTGAGCCTGATAATCCATGTGCATTATTTGACAGCCTCCACATTCATCAGCTATAGAGCAAATGGGGTTAGTACGATTAGATGATGGTGAAAGGACTTTTAACAGTCTACCAACAGCATAGCTTTTCTTTACTATAACTGTTTTAATTTCAACTAGATCCCCTGGGATACCACCATCAACAAATATAGTGAATCCATCAACCCTACCTATTCCCTCTCCACTGTGGCCTATATCAATAATTTCTAGTTGGTATAATTTGTTTTTTTCTATCATTTTATGGCTCCTCTCAAGGATAAATTTTCGTTAAATTTTAAATTTATCGAATTTTGTAGCTTGATTTTGGTTTACCTTGACTACTGATTATTCTATAATAAATATATAGGCAAGGACAAGCTAGGGGGGAGTAAAAAATGCGTTCCTTAAGAAATATTATCCTTTTACTTATTTTGTGTATAACTGCATCTGGTTTACCGCTGTATGTTGACTCAATGGATTATGAAAGCTTAACTGCTATTTCTTTTACTTCTGTAAATGATGAAAATATATCCTTTTCTTTAGATGTAATGCCTGTTTCTACATCTAACTATAGGGTTGACTTTTCTATTTCCACAAATGGCCAACCTGTACCGATATCATTTAATTCTAAGGATCCAGTTACGATTGATTTTTACTTAGGATCAAAGGAAGTAATGACTACACCTATCAATGAGCTAACTAAACAGCAAATACCTATAGAAACCACTATATTAAAGGATGCTCCATTAAACATATCCTTTGATTTAGACCAGAAAACCCTTAATCTACCCAATGGGGATTATCAGTTAGTAATAGTCCCAAACATTAAGGACCTTGAAAGCATAAGAATAGAAGATGAAGCTACTTATTATACTACCTCAATATCATTTTTCAGTAGCTTTGAATACTTACCTTCACTGAACTCTATAGATAATAATAAGACGGCTTTAAAGCTATACTTCTCTGATAAGGATTATAATCACATGATTCCTATAACTAGAGTTATACCCTATACCTCAACACCATTAAGATCGACACTAGATAATTTGCAGCTAGGGGCGGATCCTAATCTTGGTATATCTACTGATTCTCCAATTCCTAAGGGGGCTGGGCTTAGCTTGAATAATAGAACAGCAAATGTTTACTTATATGGTGATTTAGCTACATATGAATCTAACTCAAGTAATGCAGCTGTTGCATATGAGAGCTTTGTTAATTCACTTTGTGGGATTAATGAAGTGGATGAGGTTCAGTTTTATTTTAACAATAAAATAGTACCTGATGGATTTCATGGTCGTGTGATGGATGAACCCCATACACCCTTAAGGGGACCAAGACTTTACGCTGGTGTTATAACTGAAACCAACAGAATGCTACTAGCTCCTATTGCTTCAGTCAGCACCAACACATCAATATCTGCAATTTTTAACATGCTAAAATACACTGATAATATAAGTATGTATAGCTATTATCTACAGCCTCCAGTACCTGAGGAAGTCACTTTAGAATATTATAGTATTAACGATGGAAAGCTTACTTTAGCTTTAAACGATGCATTTTTAAATATTTACAAAGATGATAGTACTCAACAATCCTTTATGATTGATGCATTACTTTTTACCCTTACCTCATTAGATTCTGTTGATTCTGTTGAGTTTAAGGTGAATAATAAAACTATTAAGACTTTAAATGGAATTGAAATTCCCGATAATACAAAGGAATTATTCATTAACCCTGAAAAGCAATACTAAAATATAATCTAATCACTAATGGGTCTGTAGTATTTCAGTCTGGTTTTCTTTTTCCATTACTATTTTTTCAAAGCTCACAATGCTTTTTAAATATGTCTTTGGGGGTGCTCCAAACATTTTTTTAAAGGCTCTTATGAAGTTTGAGTAATCATTAAACCCACTTTCACTACAGGCTTCACCTGTTGATTTACCTTCTTTAATTAAGGATTTAGCCTTTATTAATCTTTTTTGTAATATATAATTATATAGGGTATAGCCAGTTTGCCTTTTAAACTTATGCATTAGATAGTGCTTGTTAAGGAAAAACTGTGCCGCCAACTTATCTATTGATAGGTCGTCAGCTATGTTTTCATTAATATAGCTTATTATGTTTGAAATGCTTTCATCGTAGGTTAAATCCTCATTTATACTTAGCTGGTAATTGGTTATTCCTAAAAAAGCTCTATTGATATTTATAATAAGCTGTAAAAATAAAGAGTTACTCAATAGCTTGCTGCCAAAGCTATTGCAATTACATTCCTTTTCCAGCTCCAATAGAAGATTTTCAATATATGTCTTTTGAGAGGGGCCTAGTCTTAATAAATTTAGGTTTTTATTATTGGCAATATTAAAGCATGTCTCAAGCATGCAATTTTCGCTATTATGTTGTTTTAAAAAGCTTGGGTTTATCCAAAACACAATCCTCTCATAGCTTTCACTGATATCAATTATTGGCTTATGGAGTTCACTACTATTTACCAGTAGTATATCCCATGGCTTTAATCTATAGGATTTTCCTTCTATCAAATATGTAACATCGCCAGAAATGAAGACTATTATTTTGGCAAAGTCATGATAATGGAACTCTAGCTCTAGGTTAATTTGATCCTTAATATGAAAAAGGGCAAAATCCTTCTCTAAATATCCTCTTTTTATATTGGTATTGTCCCTCTTATTTTCCACCTTATCCCCACCTTATCTTAGGATAATAATATAAAAAGTGAGGATTTTTTGCAATATTATTATGGGAATTTTAGATAAACCTTGTATAAAAAAAAGCAGGAGCACCATTGTGCTCCCAAATAGAATCAGTTAACCCATTGCCTTATTTGAAACTATTAGTGATTATATACCATGTTTTTATTTTTTATACTAGCTAATAGTTTTTTCCTTCTAGTTTATTTGCAACATCCTTCAGCATTTTTCTTATAGGTAGGTCATATGGACATCTTGGTTCACAGGTGCCACATTCAATACAATTGGAAGCTATTTTAGGTAGCCCACTGTACCTTTCTAATGCCCAATCCTTAAGCTCATATCTGGTATAATAGCCCTCCATTATGAACTGGGCAGGTATATCTATTCCTTGGGGACAGGGATGACAATAGCCACATCTTCTACAGAAGCTTGTTCCTAACTCATCCTGTATCTCCTTTAGTTCTTTCCTTTCTTCTTCTGTCAAAGGTCTAAAGCTTTTTCCCACACTGCTGTTCTCAATAACCTGTTCCTTTGTATCCATTCCTGGTATTATAACACTTATATGGGGGTTTTCTAAAATATATCTTAATGCCAATTCTCCCTTATGTAATGCCCCTCCTGCTAAAGGCTTCATTATAATTACTCCAATGCTTCTGTCATAGGCCCTTTTGAATAGCTGTACTCCCTGCTGCTCTACAATATTGTAGGGAAATTGTATGGTTGAAAAATAGTCGGTTTCTATAGCCATTTCCAGCATTTCTTTGCTGTGGCTGGTTATACCTATTTCTTTAATAAGTCCCTTGTCTTGGGCTTCCTTTAGGGCTCTATAGGCTCCATCCTCTGACATGATCTGTTGATACTGCTGTTGGGTTTTTACAAGATGAAGCTGATATAGGTCTATCCATTGACACCTAAGGTTGTTTAAGCTTATTTCAATGTCTTTTTTCATGGAATCATAGTCTCGTGCAGTAGATTTAGTAGCAATAATTAAATTTTCACGAATTCCTTGTATGCTTTTTCCTATGAGTTCTTCACTTTTTCCATATGCCCTAGCGGTATCTATAAAATTAATTTCTTCCTTAGCTGCTAATCTTACAATATCAATTGCTTCCTTTTCATCAAGTCTTTGGAGAGGTATTCCCCCAAATCCAATAACTCCAACACTAAAGTTACTTCTACCTAGCCTTCGTTGTTCCATATATTCTCCTCCTCTGCTACTTTCTTTTATTGCTTACTTTCTATAGTAGAATATAAAGGTGCCCTCCTCAAGCATTCTCTTCAGCCTTGACTTTACAAAGCTTTTTAGGGCTGCTCTAGTAAATGGAATTACTAATATGAATCCAGTTATATCCGTTAGAAGCCCTGGTGTTAGTAAAAGTGCTCCTCCAATTAAAACACATAGTCCGTTAACAAGTTCGTCTCCTGGCATTCTACCCTGACTCATTTCGTACCTAATATTACCAAGTATTCCTCTTCCCTCTTTTTTAGCTAAATATGCACCTGCAACACCAGTAAAAATAACAATAAGCAGAGTGTAGCCTAACCCTATATAGGAGTTAAGCCTTAATAAAAGGGCTAACTCTACAATAGGTATAACTGTAAATAATAATATTAACTTTAACAGCATTTTTTCACCTCACTGACTATATTTATTTAGTTTTTCATAACAGTCTCTAAAGTGTTTTTTGAAGTTTATTGGTTTAAATCCTTTGCCTACAAAGGCATGGGTGGTTTTTCCCTTTGCTAATAGCTTATTATCATCTTTTCTTATAATATTATATGAAAAGGTGACTCTTGCACCCATTACTTTATCCACCTTGCTTTCAATTATAAGTACGTCATCATATTTTGCTGGGGCTATATATTGGCAGGTGACATCAATTACAGGAAGCATTACATTTTTGTTTTCCAGCTCTTTATAAGAGTAGCCTATTTCCTTTAGAAGAGTGGTGCGTCCAATTTCAAACCATGTAAAATAATTGCCATGGTATACTACTGCCATTTGATCGGTTTCAGCATATCTTACAGTTGTTTCACAGCGACTAATCATTTTTATATTCCTCCTATTGCTATTATATACTTAATAGTTGTAAAATAATTCGACTCACTCTAAAGATTTACTGTCCTTATATTATTATAAACTAAAAAAAAAGAACTTACAAAGCTGTAAGCTCTTTAAAAAGTGAAGGACTCTTATAAAACTCTTGTTTTACCACTATAGATCAATCCTGTAGCAGCATCTACTGTGATAATATCTCCATTCTTTAGCTTTGTTGTTGCACCATCTGCTCCTACAACAGTTGGCTTTAAAAGGTTTAGTCCAACTATAGCTGCGTGGCTAGTCAAACCGCCTTCTTCAGTTATAACAGCTGCTGCTAACTCCATTAGTGGTACAACTTCTTTGTCTGTGGCTTTTGCAACAAGTATATCTCCAGTATTAAAGTCAACAGAGTCATAGTTACTCTCATTTACAATAACTACTTTACCTGTAGCAGATCTTTTACCTACCCCCATACCAGATACCAGTACATCTCCAACAATATGAACCTTAATTAGATTTGTAGTTCCTGTAACACCAACTGGAACACCGGCAGTTATTACTACAAGGTCACCTCTTTTTATCAAGGCTTTATTTAAGGCCATGCTTACAGCACCATCTATAACATCATCTGTTGATTCCATTACATCAGTTAGAACTGTTTCTACACCCCATGTTAAGCTTAATCTTCTTCTAATTCTATTTGTAGTTGTGGCTGCAATTATAGGAGCCTTTGGCTTGAATTTCGATACCATTTTCGCTGTATAGCCTGAAGAGGTAGCTGTTATTATGGCAGATGCTTCAAGATCCATTGCTGTATTACAGGTGGCATGACTTATTGCATCTGTAACCGTAATCTCCTTATCTATTGCTTTTGTCCTTAGTAATTCACGATAATTAATTGCAGCTTCTGTTGTTTTAGCAATATTGGCCATCATACTTACTGCTTCTACGGGATATTTACCTGCTGCAGTTTCCCCTGAAAGCATTATCGCATCTGTTCCATCGAATATTGCATTGGCAACGTCAGTAACCTCTGCTCTAGTAGGTCTTGGGTTTCTTATCATGGAATCCAACATTTGAGTTGCAGTAATAACAGGTTTTCCTGCTTTATTGCATAGCTGTATCATTCTTTTTTGTGCTAGAGGAACCTCTTCTGTTGGTATTTCGACCCCTAAATCTCCCCTTGCAACCATAATACCATCAGACACCTCAATTATTTCCTCAAGATTATCTAGCCCCTCTTGATTTTCAATTTTTGATATTATATGTATATGTTCTGCCCCATTGTCTTCTAGTATTTTTCTTATTGCTAGTACATCACTGGCTTTTCTAACAAAGGAGGCGGCAATAAAATCTATGTCATTTTCAATTCCAAACTCAATATCTTCCCTATCCTTTGTGGTTATTGCAGGAAGATTGATTTTAACTCCTGGTACATTAACGCCCTTATGATTTTTTACAACACCTGCATTTTTAACTATACATTCTATATCAGTGTCGTTTAAAACCTTTTCTACCTCAAGCTCAACCAAGCCATCATCAATTAATATTGAGTTGCCTTTAACTACGTCCTTTGGTAAGCCAGTATAGGTAATATTACATATTTCATTGTTTCCTAAAACATCCCTTATTGTTAGGGTGAATTTTTGCCCTTCCTCCAATTGCACCTCTGGTACTGAGAATTTACCAGTTCTTATTTCTGGTCCTTTAGTATCCAGCAGCAATGCAACTGGTACATCTAACTCATCTCTAATTGCCTTAATATTTTCAATTCTGTTGAGATGCTCCTTGTGGTCACCATGTGAAAAGTTTAGTCTTGCAACGTTTAGTCCATTTTTCACTAATTCTCTGAAAACATCTTTATTTTCACTGGCGGGTCCAATTGTACATACAATCTTGGTTTTTCTCATTTCTCATCCTCCCCTTAAATCGAAAGTATATTTGCTAACTCATAGGTTCTTGTGTCAAAGGATTCTTCTTGCTTAAAGACATCTGTAAAATCAACATCAATAATCTCTAATCCCTTTACTCCTAATGCACGGTTACTCTTTCCTTCCAATAGTAATTCTACTGCTCTTGCCCCCATTTTACTTGCAAGAATTCTATCAAAGGCAGTTGGGCTACCTCCCCTCTGTATATGTCCTAAAATAGTAACTCTAGTTTCTATTCCTGTTTTCTTTTCTATTTCCTCACTAATATCCATAGCACCACCAACACCTTCAGCTAAAAGTATTATACTATGTAGTTTACCACGGTTTCGTCCCTGTATAAGCTTACTACATACTTGGTCGATATTAAATTCTATTTCTGGTACAATAATACTTTCGGCTCCACCAGCTAAGCCAGCATACAGGGCTATATCACCACAATGTCTCCCCATAACCTCTATAATGTTTGCTCTTCCGTGGGAGGCTGATGTATCTCTTATTCTGCCTATTGCATCTAAAACTGTGTTTACTGCTGTATCAAAGCCTATTGTATATTCTGTATATCTTAAATCGTTATCTATCGTTCCAGGAATTCCGATTGTGGGTACACCTAGCTCATTAAGCTTTTGAGCCCCTTTATAGGAGCCATCTCCGCCTATTACCACTAATCCATCTATACCAAATATATTAATAGCATAAATTGCTTTTTGTCTTCCCTCTTCTGTTAAAAACTCTTCACTTCTTGCTGTTTGAAGCGTTGTTCCACCACGATGGATAATATCGGCTACAGAGGAAAGATTCATTTCTTCAATAAAGCCTTTTATTAAGCCATGATAGCCTTGTTTAATACCAATTATTTTGCAGCCATTATATATTCCACTTCTGACAACAGCTCTGATAGCAGCATTCATGCCTGGTGAGTCTCCCCCACTGGTTAAAACTCCTATGGTTTTCATTCTATAACCTCCTAATCGACTGTCCTGTATGGACGTTTTTTGTCCCGTGAGTTGTATTATAATCCCACTTGTTTCTATAGAGGTAAAAAACCTAGTATCCTCTCTGCATAAGGATACTATGTGCTTCTTCAACCTCAGATCTTGGTACAAGAACCTCACAAATACCTTCTTCATTGCTTTTACTTATTGGTTTAACCTTTACTAAAAAGCCCTCTTCTGTTAGCATATTTTTTAGATTTTCCGCATCTTGTTTAGTATTTGCCATATATACAACTGTCCACATATCTAAAAAGCCTCCTTTAACTGTACCTTGTTTACGGATAACCTTATTTCAGTATTTATTTATTCTAGTATAACATTGCTAAGATTTCTAGTAAATAGCAATATTTTATTACTATTTCTTAGATTATTATTAGATAATGAAATAAAAACAATTCCTATTATGTACACATAATATTTGTAATTGTAAAATTTTAGTTAACTATATATCGAATGCATCATTCAATAATGATGCATTCATTCCCAAATGTATTATTTAGCTTTGATATAAGCTCCTCTTCTAATTTTACCCATAGGTTTCTTTGGGCACGGAGGGTTTTGTTATGGTTTTTTAGATATATATATATTGGAACATTTCCATGATATTGATGAAGGATTGGCTTTATATCCTCCAGTAATTGTAGCTTTTTATCATCTTCTATTATTATTTTCAATTTGCTTATTTGCTGCTTTACAAGGGGTCTTATTTTATTTGCCAATATTTTAGGAGTTTCCTCCTCTTTAAAATTCAAGCTGCCCTCTATTAAAACAGCTTCTTCTAGCTCTAAAAACTTTGCTGACCTTGAAAGTACCTTTGGAAAGACTATACATTCCATAGTTCCATAAAGATCCTCTAAAGTAACAAAAGCCATTAACTGATTACTTCTTGTTGTTTTTGTATCCTTATCTAATACTATACCACCTATTTTAACAATATCACCATCTTTATATTTACAGGCTTCTGGGTTTTCAACCATTTCTACTAAGCTGTTACTTGAGACTGTGGTAAATAACCTAAGCTCCTTTTCAAACTCTGATAGGGGGTGTCCGCTAACATACAAGCCTAAAACTTCTTTTTCCATATTGAGCTTTATTTTTTCAGCGAATTCCTTCATATCTGGCAGTGGGTCCTCCATTGTAAGCTCCATAGCTTCTGTATCTTGAAAAAAACCAATCTGCCCTTTTATATTCCTTTTTCTATCCTGTACAACCCCCTCTAGTACCTTTTCAAATATTGCCAAGAGTTGTGAACGATAGGCCCCCAAAGAATCAAAGGCTCCACATTTAATTAAGCTCTCCACTGCTCTTTTATTTAAATCCTTTGATTCAACCTTTTGACAAAAATCTGTGAAGCTAGTAAAGGAGCCTTTTTCTCTTCTAGCCTCAACTATTGAATTGATCATACTTAAACCAACATTTTTTACAGCTGCTAAACCAAATCTTATTTTGCCATTTTCAACGGTAAACTTACTAAAGCTACTATTTATATCTGGCTTTAATATATCTATGCCCATTTTTTTACAGTCTTGAATGTATTGGGCTACCTTTGTTGAGCTCCCCATTACACTTGTAATTAATGCAGCCATGAACTCCACTGGGTAATAGCATTTTAAATAGCCTGTTTGGTAGGCCAGTACTGCATAGGCTGCTGCATGGGACTTATTGAAGGCATAGTTGGCGAACTCTATCATTTCGTCATAAATTTCATTGGCAATGTTTTCTGGAACCCCATTGCGAATACACCCTGGAATCTCTATATTGCCATTGGCATCGGTTTTTCCATAGGTAAAGTACTGCCTTTCCTCCTCCATAATATCCATCTTCTTTTTTCCCATTGCTCGTCTAACAAGGTCACTTCTACCATAGCTATAGCCTGCTAAATCACGCACCACCTGCATAACCTGTTCCTGATAGACCATACAGCCATAGGTTACATTAAGTATAGGCTCCAGTTGTTTATGCTTATATTTTATTTTTTTATAATCGTTTTTGTTTCTAATATATTTGGGTATTGAATCCATTGGTCCTGGCCTATACAAGGAAATACCAGCAATAATGTCTTCAAAGCAGTTGGGCTTTAGCTCCTTCATAAACTGAATCATCCCTGCACTTTCAAGCTGAAACAGACCTAGAGTATCTCCACGACTTATTAGTTCATAAACCTTAGCATCATCATAGCTGCAATTGGAGAAATCAATCTTAATATTTTTATTCATCTCTATTAAATCAGTTGCATCCCTTATAACTGTTAAGGTTCTTAAGCCAAGAAAATCCATTTTTAGTAGTCCCAGCTCTTCAAGGGTACCCATAGAAAACTGTGTGGTTACGCTGTTATCATGCATATATAAGGGAACATATTTATCTAATACATCCTTTGAGATAACCACACCAGCAGCATGGGTAGAAGCGTGTCTTGGTAGACCCTCTAGCTTTTTAGCCATGTTTATTAGGTAGCTGGCATCCTCATCATCTTCAACCATTTTTTTTAGTATAGGATTTACCTCTAAAGCCTTATCAATAGTCATACCTATTGCAAAGGGAATTTGCTTTGCTATTTGATCCACATCCCCATAGGGCATATTAATAACTCTTCCTACATCTCTTATTGCTGCCCTTGCCGCCATAGTTCCAAAGGTAATGATTTGGGCTACTTTTTCTTCTCCATATTTTTTCTTAACATAATCTATTACCTCTTCTCTTCTTTCGTAGCAAAAATCAATATCTATATCTGGCATGGAAACACGTTCTGGATTTAAAAATCTTTCAAAGATTAGGTTATACTTAATTGGGTCTATATCGGTTATTTCCAGGGCGTAGGCTACAATACTGCCGGCGGCACTTCCTCTACCTGGTCCTACTGGAATATTATTATCCTTAGCATATTTAATAAAATCCCAAACTATAAGGAAATACTCTGTATAGCCCATATCCACTATAACCTTTAGCTCGTAATCTAGCCTCTCTTGAAGCTCCGTTGTTACTTCTCCATATCTTTTAATCAACCCTTCATTACAGAGGTTTCTTAAATATTGATGTACTGTGTATTCCTGTGGTATATCATATTGGGGTAAATGTATGGTATTAAAATCAAACTCAACACAACAGCGTTGGGCAATTTTCACACTATTCTCCAACGCTTCTGGTGCATAGGGAAATAGCCTGTACATTTCCTCTGTTGTTTTTAAGTAGAATTGATCATTGGGAAACTTCATTCTATCTTCATCCTGTTGTGTTTTTCCAGTTTGGATGCAAAGTAAAATGTCATGGGCTTTGGCATCCTCTTGATAAATGTAGTGGCTATCATTTGTGGCTACAAGGGGAATGTTTGTCTCTTTACTAAGCTTTACCAATTGTGTATTAACCTGCTTTTGCTCCTTAAGTCCATGATCCTGTAGCTCAAGGTAAAAGTTGTCCTTTCCAAAAATATCCTGCATTAATAGTGCTTTATCCTTAGCTTTATTGTATAAGCCCTTCATTAGGTATTGCTGTATATCCCCAGCTAAGCAGGCACTAAGGGCAATAATCCCACCACTATGTTTTTTTAATAGATCGTAATCTATCCTGGGTCTATAATAAAAGCCCTTAGTATATCCAACTGAAACAAGCCTAATTAGGTTTTGATACCCCTCATTATTCTCTGCCAATAACACTAAATGTCCTTGATTTTTATCTAGGTTAGGGTCTTTATCCTCAAGGCCTCTAGCAGCAGTATACACCTCACAACCGATGATGGGCTTAATACCTTTCTTTTTTGCTTTTTTATAGAAATCTACAACACCAAACATTGAGCCGTGGTCTGTAATTGCTACAGCATCCATACCCATTTCCTTTACACGATCCATCATTTTATCTATGGTGGTAAAACCATCAAGTAAGCTATATTCAGTATGCACATGAAGATGCACAAATTTATCCATCATTTCACCCCATTTGCTTTTCCCATATTACCTGTTCTAAGTACATAAGCATTTAACATTTCTTTTTATGTTTTTTCTTTTTATTTTTAACTCTTAATTCTTAACTCTTAACTCTTAACTCTTAATTCTTAATTTTGGTTTTAATTTTCCATTTTCAATTTTCCATTTTCAATTTTCCATTTTCAATTTCCATTTTGTTTTATGGTTTTTTTTTTATCTTTTAACTCTTAATTCTTAACTCTTAACTTTTAACTTTTATTTTTGTTTTATGGTTTTTATTTTTTGTCTTTTGTCTTTTGTCTTTTGTCTTTTGTCTTTTCATTCAACATTCAACATTCAACATTTCTTTTATGTTTTTTCTTTTAATTTTTAACTCTTAACTCTTAACTTTTAACTTTTAATTTTCTTTTTATGGTTTTGATTCTTTACTTACCTATTCCTTATTACCTATTCCTTATTACTTGCTTTTATGGTTTTTCATTTTTAACTTTTAATTTTTAACTTGCTTAAGTCCTTCTCCGTATCTATATCTATTCCTGCTTCCTCCTGAGAAAAACTATCAAAGCTTATTTCCTTGTGGTATTCTTTAAATATTATTCTTCCACCCTTGTCTCCATTAACTTGAGTTAGCCTGTCCTTTAGCTTGGATGAAAAAAGAACGGGATTCCCTTGTTTTCCGCAATAGGTAGGTATTACTATAGGGGCTTGGCTTTTATTATAAATATCTATAATACTGTTTATTATTTCTGATGATAAAAATGGCTGATCCCCCACCATAAAAAGGTATCCTTTTGTATTGGGGGAGGCATTTTTTATGCCTAGCTTGACAGCTGCACTTTGTCCTTCGTGGGCCAACTCATTATAAATAGCCTTAATAGGATATTTATCTGCAATCTGCTTTACCTGGTTACATCTATATATAATAATTATTTCCTGTAGCTTTGAGGCGGCTGCTGCCCCTATAACCCTTTCAATTAAGGGTTTGCCATCTATTTTAAATAGCAATTTATTGTCATTGAAGCGTTTTGAATATCCCGATGCCATAATGATACCACTAATCATTAAAATCCCTCCAATACTTAACTGGGCTTTCATCCTTAATGCTGCAGATAATGATCTTTTTTATTGGTGGCTTTTTATCTTTTAACAGCTTTACAACCTCCATGCCCTGCAGATATCTCTCTCCCTCAGCCTTATTAAGTAATACATAGCCAGTGGAATTTTCAGGGAGATTTTTCATTATACCATTATTATGAAGTATTAGCATTTCAACTTTTTTCGGTGTTATAATATCATTCATAATACTGCCAGTAACACTACAAAGCTGCTGTGGTCTATGAACTATACTATTGTTAATTCTCTTGTTAATGCAATCAAGCCCAATAATTCCAACGTTTTTAGTTGTATTCTGGGGTATTACAGGCTCGTGGGCAGCTGGAGCCTTTATCGGCTTTCCCTTAGCTCCATCGGCCTCTACAAGTATTACATCGAAAGCCTCAGCATTAAAAATCCTATCAATTACATCTGGTTCTATACCCATTAGTTTATTGTCCTTATTTATCGACCTTCCTAGAACATATACTTTACCGGCCTTAATACCCTTAAACTTTTCTATATCATAGTCAGAATCTATAATAATTTCATCATATTGATTATTTCTTGGGTAATAAATTGCTGTAGTGGTGGTTACCAATATCTTTTTATTTAACTCCTTTAGCTTAGATGCCATTAAAAACATAGTAGTGGTTTTTCCACCCCCACCAACAAATGTAACCATGTCTTTAGTTGGGTTTATTAGGTCAAGTCCTTTTAAAATATCCACTATATTTCATCCCCACAAAATTATTTTACATCTCCTAATATAATTAAATAAACCACACAGATAGCTTTAATCACCTGCATGGCTTAATGAAGTTATTTATTCATTGTAGTCTTTATCTCTTCCCTATATTCATCTACAGATTTACTTAAAATATCTGCTAGTCCAACAAATTCGCAGCCAACAAAATAACCATTTTCAATACTCTTAGTTCTTATTATTTTTATGACACAGTAGAAAAATTTATCTTTTGTTAGATGTATTTTTGCGTCGAAATAGTAGTTGAGGGGAAGCATTTGATTACATTTAAAGCCTATTCCTCTACGGGATATATCTACTACCTCTATTCCTTCATTAATATCCTTTATAATTACATTGTCCTGCTTAAACAAAGAGGTTATCTTTAATTCTAGCTTTAACGGTAGCCTTTCACTTCTTCTTTTTTCCAGCATTTTATCACCTGCCAAATTTCAGATTAAAATAATATAGCACCTTTTCTATATTATAATATAAATTAGAAGATTAAACAAAAACTAATCTGTTTGTAATTCAACTAAATATTGTGGGTAAACATCTTCTATATTACCATCCCATGAATCGCAGGGATATGAAATTACTTGACTATAGACTGAATCTGGCTTGGGTAGTATTTTTTTATAGGAAACTTTTATTTTGTCGCCATCTATTACTACATCTCTAATTCTTATCTTATAACCTCTATTAGGCTTCTCTCCCCAAAATAGCTGCACCTTTATTTTTTTTTCTCCCATGTTCCAAACCTTATAGGTTATATCCTCTTCAATTCCTTCTGCACATATATATCTGTGGTCTTTAGGTATCATACTATTCCCTCCTACATTCTTATCATAATCTACAGTATAATTTAGTATTATCAATGGATGTAGTTGTTCTTTATCTAATACTGGTATCAGTTTAACTATATTCCCCCTATAGCAGTAATATACCTAATATTCTCTTCTTCTAAGAACCTTTAATATATCAATCTCATAACATTCGTTAACCTGATTTAGATAATATATGCCTGAGTCACAATATTCTCTATGATTACTTGTTAAATAGGTTTTAAAGGCTTTTTCTAGTTTTTTATTTGTACCCATATTAATCTTTATTTCTGCTTTAACTCTATACACTAAGCCTATTTCATATGGACTTTTTAGCTGTTGACTGTATGAATCTGCCCTTTTTAAGTTATCTATAGCTTTTTTATACTTCCCTTCTCTAATGGATAATAGAGCCATATAACCCTCTGCTATAGCCCTTCCCCAAGGTACATCAAACTCATTATACAGCTTAAGGCCATTAATAAAATAGTGTTTTGCCCTTTCATAGTCACCCATATCAAAGGCTGCTTGTCCTGCATTTGTATTAAAAATAGTTAGCCCCCTTGATAGCTTTATATTTTTACACATTTCCATAGCTTTATCATAATACTTTAGGGCATTGGAAAATTCCATATTGTATCTTCTTATCTCTCCTAGGTAATCATAAATTGCCGCAATGTTTATGGCATATTTATCATCATATTTGCTTATATCATTAAAAAGATGAATGGCCTTCTGTAGAGTTTCTTCTGCGGCTTCATAATCTATAGACATAATTTTATTTAATCCCTTAAGCCTTAGCAAAATTGCTTTTTCTAGTCTATTATTATATGCCTCTGCTAAAGCCAAAGCCATCTCTATATATTCCTCCATTAGCTTAATATTATGGGTCTGAATACTGTAATATATTATTTGTCTGTATCCCTTTAATAGCAATTCATGATCTTCATTTTCTCTAGCCCTATCAATCATTCTCATAATATAGCTTAAGCCCTCTTCATAATGGCCTTCTCTAATTAGGTATCTGCCCTTCATATGAAGAAAAGCTATTTCAAGCCTAATATATTCTTGGCTTTCATTAAATGAGCTTGCTTCCTTTAACAGAGCTTCAATTTCATTAATAGCTTCTAGTGCCTGTTGGCTAGACATATATAGGCTAGTTTCCTTAATGGAAAAGCTGTCGTTTATAATTGGAAAAAGCTCATGGCTAAAATCCAGATAAATGTTAGTGTTTAGTATTCTATATTTCAAGGCCTTTAGAGTATTACCACTATTTGTGAAGTGATAAATAAGCTTTGAATATATGCTTGCATCCCTTTTACTCATCTTTAAATTTTCTTCAGTAATCTCTCCAATTAGATTATGTAGAAGCTTCTTTTTAGCTTGGGATTGCTTTTGATATATAAAGTCCCGTAGCTTCTGATGGGTAAACTGATAACTAATTTCCTGCTGAACTATAGTTTCTTTAATGACATATCTATTTTGTAGTTCTTCAATAGTTTCTAATACTTCAATTTCTTTTTTTCTAAACACTTTAGCTAAAAGCTCCAAAGAAACATTATCAAAGAAAACTGATATTATATCCAGAAGCTTTTTGCCGTCTGGGGATATATTTATAAATCTACTTTTTATAACATCCTGCATCTTGACAGACATTTCGTTTATATTACGATTTTCCTTTAGTGCATTAAGGTACTCAACTAGAAAAAAAGTATTGCCCTCTGTTTCATTATATATTTGCTTAACTAGCTCTTGTGATAATTGATTTGGCATAGCTGAGTCAATAAACTCCTGCACCTGATTTTCTGTAAACCTATTTAATGAAATAGTATCTATAAGATTATAATTGCTTAGCTGTGCTATAAAATCATCTATCCTTGCTTCAAATTCATTTCTACAGGTGGCCACAACCATCAGCCTTTTATTTTTATCTTGCAGTAAAAGATGTCTTATTAATGATAGGCTCATATGATCCATCCACTGAATATCATCAAATGAAATAATTATCTTTTTTTTGCTAGTTATCCTTTGAAACATACCTAAAACAGCATCCTCAACCAGCTTAAATCTCATGCTATCTAACATCTCTATAGCATCTCCATTTATAGTGGATGTATCTGATGTAAATATAGGAAATAAATGGGCTATAATATTTCTCCACTTATTAGGTATTTCTATGGCTTCTTCTTTAACTATAGCTGCTACCCCCATAAATATTGAGTTCCAGGGTTTGAAATAATAATCCTCCTCAGCCTGGTAGCAATTTGAGGTTAAAATATAGCTTTCATTTTTACTTACCATATCAAAAAACCTGTCCTTGAGGATTGTTTTACCAATACCGGCTTCACCTGATATAATAATTGACTTGCCCTTGTCAGTTAAGATAAATTGTCTATGGTTTTCAATCAATTTACTAAGCTCTAGCTCACGACCATAAAAAAAATCACCTGCAACATGATTTTCTTTGGTTTCTTTTAGGCTTCTTGCCTTTAATAGCTCATCAAATAGATTTTGTGTCTCAATCTCTGGCTCTATACCCAAATCTTTGTTTAAGGTTTTTACCAGTCTGTTGTATATATCTATCCCTTTATTATAAATACCCTCTTGTAGATACTGCTTAATTAATATTTGATATGCCCTTTCATTATAGGGGTCTACATTTATTAAAAGCTTAGCATAATATTCTATTTCATTAAGGGCAGGCTTGTGTTTGTTTTCTAAATGCTTGTATAATAGAGAAATATACATGTCCCTATAGGTTTCTCTTGTGGCTATCATCCAATTTTCAAAGCCTTCTCCATCCTTTATATAAAAGCCCTGTAAAAATTCACCAGTATATACTTCTACTGCATCCTTTTCCTGCTTTAAAAATGTATCTATATCTATATTGAGGGGTACATCAGGATTTATCATGACCTTGGATTTTTGTGGTGAAATGATTATATCTATTTTAAAGGCTTTTCTAATTTGATACATGGCATTTCTAAGATTTTTTTTTGCCACTTCCTCGGAAGATTCACCCCATAAAAGATTTACTAGCTCGTCCCTTGTTGCTTCTTTTTTGCATATCAAATAATAGAAAAGGGCCTCTGCTTTTCTATAGGGAAACAATATTTTAGTATTATCCTTTACAACTGTTGGTGTATTAAATAGCTGAACCTGTATTTGCTTCACCTGCTCACCACCTCTAAAACATATCTTTAATATATTTCTTATTCTTTATTTTGCAAGTAAATCCTCTAATGTTTTATAATGAATTAAAAAATGCTGAGATCCATAGACTAATGAATCTCAACATTATTTGAAACTAGGTGCTTTATATCATTACCTTATCTAATATCTGCTTTTCAACATCTGCTACTTTAGATTCTAATTCCTTTACCCTATGACTAACTTCCTTTACAAAGGCTTCGTCCTTTATAGATGCAATATTAATCTTAACATTATATAATGCTGATAATACAGCTGTTCTTGCCATCATTGCAGCCACTGCTCCATCCGTTACTGCATTTTGATTACCCTTTTCAACAACCGTTTCAATTATAGGTAATATTTTGTAGGCCTCTTCAGCTATCTCTAGTGGAACAAGTGCCGCCTTTTTAGTAGCAGTCTGAATTGCCTCTTTTCTTGCTGCAATTTCTTCATCTGTTTCTTTTGGAAGCTTAAAGGCATCCATAACTTCATTAAAGGAATTAGCATCTCTATCTATATCATTTATGAAGTTATTTCTAACAGCAGCTATTCTTTCAGAAATATCCTTCATTAGCTCTTCTACCTCAAGGTACTTCTTTTTACCAACTGTTAAATTAGCAACCATTTCGGTAAGGGCAGCAGCGGTGGCACCACTCATTGCTGCAATACTTCCCCCTCCTGGAACTGGCTTGCTTGATGCTGTATCCTCTAAAAATTCCATTAGACTTTTACTTGCAAGCATTGCTATAGCCCTCCTTTTCCTTGTCAAATACCAGTACACCATTTTTTACAACTTTTTCTACAGTGCTTACGCCAATATGGTAGGGAATAAAGTGATATGAAGGAAATTCAAGTATAACAAGGTCTCCCATTTTTCCTTTATCGATACTACCAATAGTGTCAGCTTTGTCTACTGCTGCTGCTCCATTTATGGTGAAGGCTGTAATTGCCTCTTCTGTTGTCATTTTCATGTATAATGTAGATAATGCAAATATTAATGGTATTGATTCTGTAAAGCAGCTACCAGGATTCAAGTCGGTTGCCAGTGCAACTGCACAACCATTATCTATCATGTATCTAGCCCTAGCATAGTTTTCCTTTAAGCTAAAGGCTGTACCTGGAAGTAGTGTTGCAACTACTCCATTATCCCTCATTTTCTTTAGACCATCATCAGAGGCCTGTAGTAGGTGATCTGCTGAGATTGCACCTAACTCTGCCGCCAGCTCTGCACCACCCAGTTGAACTATTTCATCAGCATGGAGCTTTATTTTCATTCCACGCTCTTGAGCTTCTTTCAACAGACGTCTTGATTGCTCTACATTAAAAACCTTTTTCTCGCAGAATATATCGCAGAATTCCGCAAGATTTCTCTCTGCCACAACAGGTAATACATCTTTAATCATGTAGTCTATGAACTCATCCTCTTTCCCTTTATACTCCTGTGGAACAGCATGGGCACCAAGGAAGGTTTTAACCACATCTACTGGGTGATTTAAGTCTACCTCCTCCATAACCTCCAGCTGTTTAATTTCTGTATCTAGGTCAAGACCATAGCCACTTTTTCCCTCTACAGTTGTTACTCCAAATGACAGCATTGAATCTAATCTTTTTATGGCAGCATCAAATAACTCTTTTTTAGAGGCAGCTTTTGTTGATCTCACAGAGCTTAGTATTCCTCCACCACGCTCCATAATCTCCATGTAGTTGTCGCCTCTTAAGCGCCAAGAAAACTCCTCTGCTCTATAGCCTCCAAATACTAGATGGGTATGGGAGTCTACAAAGCCTGGTAATACAGCTTTTCCTGTTGCATCAATTACTTGAAAATCTGTTTCCTTGTAGGTCTTTAATATTTCCTCTGTTTTACCTACTGCCTCAATGATACCATCCTTTATAACTACTGCACCATCATGTATTACACTTAAATCTGACATTTCTTTTCCGAACTTAGCTTTGAATCCGCTACAGGTTACTACCTCACTTGCATTTTTAATCAAAATATTGCCCTTTAACATTTATATCACTCCATTATCCTAGTTTCTAAGACCTGCTCCATAGAAAAGTCTTCTACCCCTAGATAATAAACAGCAGTATCTATTAATGCTTCCATTGGTAGTAAACCAATAATTTCACTTCCTACAACATTAACTCCATATCTTTTAGCTTCTATTCTAATAAGCTCAAATACCCTATATAATGCTGTTTTTGAATAATCCGTCATATTCATTGAAACCTGTACAATACCACGTTCCTTTAACTCAATGCCTATAGCCTTACAATATCTTAATCCGCCACTTAAGAATCTTACATTTTTAGATATTTTGTTTGCTACCTCAAGATTATTGGTATCTAGGTTTACATTGAAGGCAACCAATGGCATTCTTGCTCCTATTGCTGTAACACCTGCTGTTTCATGGGGTGTAGCTGGTCCGAAATCTGGTTTCCATTCTGGCTGTTGTAGTTTATCCTTCATACCCTCATATTCACCTTTTCTTACCTTAGCAAGATTTTCTCTCTCTGGGGCTGATGCAGCCTTTTCATACAGGAAAATTGGTAGCTTGTATTTATCTGCTGCTACTTGGGCAACCTCCTTTGCCAGCTCTATAGCCTCTGTCATGCTTACGTTTTTAACTGGTATAAAGGGTACAACATCTATTGCTCCCATACGGGGATGCTGTCCTTCATGACTTCTCATGTCTATAACCTCAATAGCCACTTCCATAGCCTCTAGCATAGCAGCCTTAAGGGCCTCTGGCTCTCCTACCACAGTAACAACAACTCGGTTATGATCCTCATCTCTACTGTAATCCAGTAGCTTTACACCCTTCTTTCCCCTAAAGGGGTTTACTATTTTTTCTATTTTTTCTAGGTCTCTTCCTTCACTGAAGTTTGGAACGCATTGAACAATCTTCTTCATTTTTAAAGCCTCCCTTTTAAAGAGCAGGAAAAGCATTTCCTGCCCATATTAATGTATTTTTGAAACTAGAGTCATTATTTATTGTTTAAAGCCTTTGTCACTACATCCTTTATAAGTGACTCATTAGGTATATATGGTAGAGTTATATGGCTCTTATTATCTTGATTATGGTTAAATTCCATGCTTGTAGTTATAGAGTTTTCATTTCTAGCCCAAGCTCTTCTTGCTACTCCTCCCATAACATCCCAAGGCATAGCTGAGCTAAGGATTCTGTCAACTCTTTCACTACCGTCTAAAACCATACCAAAGCCACCATTAATAGATTTACCAATACCAACACCACCACCATTATGAAGTGCTATTAAGCTCATTCCTCTTGCGGCATTACCAGCAAAGCATTGGGTAGCCATATCAGCCATTACATTACTACCGTCCTTAATGTTTGCAGTTTCACGGAAGGGTGAATCTGTACCACTAACATCGTGGTGGTCTCTACCCAGCATAATTGGTCCTACTTCACCATTTCTAACCATCTCATTAAACCTTAATGCTATTCTTGTTCTACCCTCTGCATCTTGATAAAGAATTCTGGCTTGAGTTCCTACAACAAGCTGATTTTTTTCTGCATCCCTTATCCATACATAGTTATCTCTATCCTGTCCTCTTCTTTCTGGGTCAATGCAATCCATAGCTGCTTTGTCGGTTTTTACAAGGTCTTCATGTTCTCCACTAAGGCAAACCCATCTGAAGGGCCCATATCCATAATCAAAAAGCTCAGGTCCCATAATATCTTCTACATATGAAGGGAATATAAACCCATCCTTTTCATCTATTCCATTTTTGGATATTTCTTTTACTCCAGCGTCATAAACAGCCTTCATAAAGGAATTTCCATAGTCAAAGAAATATGTTCCACCTTCAACAAGCTTTTTAATTAAGTAAAAATGCTTTTTAAGGGTTTCATCTACCAGCTCTTTGAACTTATCCCTATCAGTTCTTAACATTTTTGTTCTTTCCTCAAATGTTAATCCCTGTGGACAATAGCCTCCATCATAAACTGCATGGCACGAGGTTTGATCAGATAAAAGCTCTATTTTGATGTTATTGTCAACTGCATATTCTAATAAATCTACAATATTACCCTCATAGGCTATTGAAATAGGCTCTCGCTTCTGTTTGTATTCTTCTGCAACTCTAAATACTTCCTTTAAATCATTTGTAGCAACACTAACCCAACCCTGACTATGTCTAGTTTCAATTCTTGATGGATCTACCTCTGCAATTATTCCAACACCATTGGCAATTTCTACTGCCTTTGGCTGAGCTCCACTCATGCCACCAAGACCAGAGGAAACAAATAGCTTACCCCTTAAGTCTTCCTCTTGTCCTAGACCTAGCTTTAATCTACCTGCATTCAAAAGTGTGTTAAAGGTACCGTGGACTATTCCTTGTGGTCCAATATACATCCATCCACCAGCAGTCATTTGCCCATAATTGGCAACTCCCATTTGCTCTGCTATATCCCAATCCTTTAGATTATCAAACATTCCTATCATTAATGAATTAGTGATTATAACCCTAGGGCTTTGAGTTGAGGATTTAAACAGTCCCAAGGGATGTCCAGAGGATATAACTAGGGTTTGTTCATTAGTTAATTCCTCTAAGTATTTTTTTATTAGTCTATACTGCATCCAATTTTGACATACCCTTCCTGTTTCACCGTAGGTTACGAGCTCGTAGGGATATAACGCTACATCAAAATCTAAATTGTTATCTATCATAACCTGAAAGGCTTTTCCTTCTATACATTTGCCCTTATACTCATCTATTGACTTAGCCTTGATGTTACCCTCTGGTCTAAATCTATAGCCATAAATTCTGCCCATTGTCATAAGCTCTTCCATAAACTCTGGCGCTAATACTTGGTGTAGCTCCTCTGGAACATATCTTAATGCGTTTTTAAGAGCTATTTCCGTTTGCTCTGGTGATAGCTTAAATCCTCTGTCTGGTGCTCGTCTAATACCTTGAATAAATTCAGGCATTTCTGGTAGTTTGCTTTCTAGCTTTATTGTCATTGCCTCGTTTATCATTCTATTGTTTACCATGCTTTTCTCCCCTTTTTTTCATTAGAATAAACCAGTTATTACACCTTTATCATCTATATCCATTCTATCGGCAGCAGGTACTTTGGGTAAACCTGGCATTGTCATAATGTCTCCTGTTAGACATACAATAAACCCTGCTCCTGCTGATACTTTTACTTCCTTAACAGTTATTTTAAAGCCCTTTGGTGCCCCTAAAAGTGTAGGATCATCCGATAAGGAATATTGAGTTTTTGCCATACAAATAGGTAGCTTATCTAAGCCCATCTCCTGCAGCTTTTGAATTTGCTTTTTTGCTTTTCCTGTGAAGATTACTCCATCTCCACCATATATTTCTGTTACAATTGTGTTTACTTTATCTGGTATTGATGCCTCAGCTTCATATAATGGCTTATAGTTGGAGGTTTCATTTTCCACCATGTCTACTAGCACCTTAGCCATTTCTGCTCCACCAGCTCCACCTTTAGCCCATACGTCATTAAGGGCAACCTTTACTCCTGAGTCTTTACATAGCTCCATCAGTAGATTTATTTCTGCCTCTGTGTCATTAAAGAACTTATTAACAGCCACCATTACAGGTAATCCAAACTTTGTTATATTCTCAACCTGCTTTGCAAGATTTACAAAGCCTGCCTTTAGGGCCTCTAGGTTTTCTTTCCCTAACTCTGCTTTAGCTACACCACCATGCATTTTTAAAGCCCTTATAGTTGCTACAATAACCACTGCCGCTGGCTTTAACTGACCATATCTACACTTAATGTCTAGGAACTTCTCAGCCCCTAGGTCTGCTCCAAAGCCTGCCTCTGTAACTAAGTAATCACCAAGCTTTAAGCCTAGTTTTGTTGCTATGATACTGTTACAGCCATGGGCGATATTTGCAAATGGTCCACCATGAATTAAGGCAGGAGTATTTTCTAAGGTTTGAACAAGATTTGGCTTAATTGCATCCTTTAAGAGAAGTGCCATAGCTCCATGTACATTTAAGTCTGAAGCAGTAATTGGACTTCCAGCTCTAGTATATGCTACAACCATTCTGCCTAACCTTTCTTTTAAGTCCATTAAATCGCTGGCTAAGCATAATACTGCCATTACCTCTGATGCAACAGAGATCATAAAGCCATCCTGTCTAACGAAGCCATTGGGCTTTCCTCCAAGTGCAACTACAACCTCACGTAATGCTCTATCATTCATATCAAGTACACGTTTCCAAACTATTTGTCTAGTATCAATATCTAAGCTATTTCCCTGATGAATATGGTTGTCGATGGCAGCTGATAAAAGGTTATTTGCTGTTGTTATGGCGTGCATATCTCCAGTAAAGTGCAGGTTAATATCCTCCATTGGCACTACTTGAGCATGCCCTCCACCAGCAGCACCTCCCTTAACTCCAAAAACAGGACCTAGAGATGGCTCTCTTAATGCTATACATGCTTTTTTACCTATCTTATTTAGGGCTTGTCCTAGTCCAACAGTTGTTGTAGACTTACCCTCACCTGCAGGTGTAGGATTAATAGCTGTTACTAAAACCAGTTTTCCATCAGGCTTGTCCTTTAACCTATCAAAAATGCTTAAGTTTATTTTCGCCTTATATTTACCGTATAGCTCCAGCTCATCCTCCTCTACATTCCATTCATTAGCAATTTCTGTGATTGGCTTCATTTTTGCCTGCTGAGCAATTTCAATGTCGCTTAACACCTTTGTCATTTCAAACCACCCTTTCATTTTTAGATATTTATTTATTCTTTAAAATTAACATTCAACATTTCTTTTATGGTTTGTATTTTGCTGTTTTTCATTCAACATTCAATATTTAACATTCATCATTTCTTTTTTCTTTTCTCTCTTAACTCTTAATTCTCAACTCTTAACTCTTAATTCTTAACTCTTAACTCTTAATTCTTAACTCTTAACTCTTAATTTTGCTTTATGGTTTTGATTCTTACTTACCTATTCCTTATTACTTGCTTTTATGGTTTTCAATTTTCAATTTTCTTTTATTTTATCAATCCACCGTCTATATTCCGTCTAATAATAAAAAAACAGATGGATTATTCCATCTGAATTATTGACTTATATTAACTTCAAACAAATCTTTGCTTATGCTAAAACCTTTCTAATGCTATTTTTAAGCTGCTTTTTTAAGTCTATTATCCTGCTTCTTCTATTTGCATTTTTATAGTCACTATATACCTGAATTATAGGACGTGTTGGTAATTCTAAATTTGCTTCTATTACCACACCCTTATCCCCAGATTCCAATAAAACGTGGGTGCCTATAGGATATATATTTATACGTTTTAAAAGAACCTTTAATATTTCTAAATCGAATTGCTTATTGCCTAATGCAACTATATATTCTATGGCATTATGGGGTGAAATTTTTTCTCTGTAGGGTCTATTGGAGGTTAGTGCATCAAAAACATCACAAATGGCAACAATTCTAGCATATTCATGGATTTCCTTGCCCTTCAATCCACTTGGGTAGCCTGTACCATCATAGCGCTCGTGATGATCTCTTACAATTATACATGAATCCTCTGATACACCATCAATATACTTAATTATGTTATAGCCCTCTGTAGAATGCTTTTTTATTTCTTCATATTCACAACTATTTAATATACTGGGCTTTTTTAATATGCTTGACGGGGTTAAAACCTTCCCAACATCATGTAAAAGGGCTCCTATGCCTAAATCCTCTAATTGCTGTTTAGAGTAGTTTAATTCTACACCTATTACTAAAGCATATACACAAACATAAAGGCTGTGCTGAAAGGTGTAGTCATCTATACCTCTAATATCGGTGACATATAAAATTATGTTCTTTTTACTTAGTAGCTTCGTAATTATATCATTGACTATTTTAACAATCTTATCATATTTATCAGTATCAAAATAATTAAAGCTTTTCATAAATTTTTCAATATCCCTTAGGGCTTCCTTAGTTGTTTCCTTAGAGATGATTTCAGCATAATTTGATTTTTTATCCCACTCTACATAAATATACTCAATACCGTAATTAACAAGCTTCGATATATACTGCTTTTTCAACATATTCCCTTTATCTATAAGAAGCTTTCCAGCATCATCATAAACTGGCTTAGCTATGTACATCCCAATATCCACGGAAGAAAGATGCATCTTTATCATCAATTAACCTCCTTTACTGTCAAATAATGTCTATATAGGCCGAAAATTAATTAAAACTAAAATCTTTAAATACATATTCAACAATTTACATAAAATACCTGTATTATTCGAGGTTTTTTTTTATTAAATTTATGAAATAGTTCTATATTACTATATAATAAAGTAGGGTAACTAT
>NZ_WBZC01000013.1 GCF_009017275.1 Alkaliphilus pronyensis
CTCTTAACTCTTAACTCTTAACTCTTAACTCTTAACTCTTAACTCTTAACTCTTAACTCTTAACTCTTAACTTTTAACTCTTAACTCTTAACTCTTAACTCTTAACTCTTAACTCTTAACTCTTAACTCTTAACTCTTAACTCTTAACTCTTAACTCTTAACTCTTAACTCTTAACTCTTAATTTTTAATTTTTCTTACTTCTCGCCCCATCTTTTAAATAGGTTATTTTCTATATCAAGTTGATCTAGTGCTCTACCAACCATTATGCTTACAATCTCTTCAATGCTTTCTGGTAGATGATAGAAGCCAGGGGCAGCAGGTAATATTTTTACTCCCATACGGGCAAGCTTCAACATGTTTTCCAGATGTATTACACTTAAAGGTGTTTCTCTTGGTACGATCACAAGCCTTCTACCTTCCTTTAGCACCACATCTGCAGCCCTAGTCAACAAATTATCAGACATTCCATGGGCAACTGCTGCTAAGGTTCTCATTGAGCAGGGAATAATAATCATTCCATCTGTCTTAAATGATCCACTTGCTATGGCGGCGGCAAGATCATTATTGTCATGATATACTGTAGCTAAACTCTTTAACTCGTCTAAATTCATACCGCACTCATGATTAACGACATACTCACCCATTTTTGATACAACTAAGTGGGTTTCTATATTTAGTTGCTGTAGAACCTTCAAAAGGCCTACTCCATAAATGGCACAGCTACCACCAGTTACTCCTACTATTATTCTCATTAGCATCACCGCACTTTATTCAAGTTTTCCTTCTGAAGATTAACATCACTTAGATAAATACTATTAGCCTGTTAATAAAAAGCTTTATTAGTTAACAGGCAATAGTAATACTATTCTACTTGGTTATTGGCATCTCCTCCACCAATCCAAGGGTCTTCTCCCTTTTCCCATGCTTCAATATACTCATCTATAGTCATAACCTTAGAAAAAATACTTAAATCCTTTAGTCCATTTAAGTGCATTTCTTCAGTTTTAGAAGCACAACCATCACTTAAGGTTATTACCTTGTAGGCATTAGCTAATGCATCTGTAGCAGAGCTTCTAACACATACATTTGTCCATACTCCTGTAACTACAACAGTGTCGATGTTTTCTTCCCTTAAATATAGGTCTAAATCTGTATGGGCAAAGGCACTGTGTCTTCTCTTAGGAACGATATACTCGTCTCCTTCTGGGTAAAGCTCTGGAATAAAGTCTGAACCCCAAGTACCCTTAACTGCATGTAGAGGTCTTACTCTAAAGTCTGCATCATTCTTTCTGTGGGCCTCTTGAATGTGAACTAAATGAATGTCATCATCCTTACGATTTCTTACCCATTTAAAAAGCTTCTGAAGATCTGGAATTATTGTTTCACCACCTGGACATCTTAGTGGTGCCTTTACTCCTACAAAATCATTTAGCATATCTATTACTAATATAGCGTGTCTTGGCATAATCTCTCTCCCTTTCAAAGTTAGTTTTGTCTAGATTGGTATAAATACCAATCTAGACAATTATAATTAGTATTTAATAACTCTCTCAAGCTTTTGTATTCTTTGTCTCTTAACAAATTGACCATAGCCTGGTTTACCAACAATACCTTCTTTATCATCATATACAACAGTTCCACGAACAACAGTTTTAACTGGCTTACCTTTTAGTTTAATACCGTGTAATGGGTTGTATTTAGCCATAGAGTAGGTTTCTTTTTGATCTATAGTCCATTCTCTTTCTAAATCTATAATTGTAAAGTCAGCATCTGACCCTATCATTATAGCACCTTTTTTGGGGTATAAGCCATACATTTTAGCAGCATTTGTACTTAAAACCTCTACTAATCTGCTTAATGTAAGTCTTCCCTTGTTGTAGCCTTCACTAACTACTATAGGAACTAATGTCTCTACTCCTGGTATTCCTGGAAAGGCTGACCAAATGTTCATTCCTGGACCTTCTTTTTCTGTTGCAATTTCGTATGGGGCATGGTCTGTAGCCATAAAATCTACGCTTCCATTTTGTAGACCTTCCCAAAGCTCTTCGTTATCCTTCTTTGTTCTTAGTGGTGGTGCAATCTTTGCAAATTGCTTATGCTCTGTCATTGCATCTTGGTAATTAAGCATTAAATAATGTGGGCATGTTTCCGAAGTAACACTTGAACCTCTTTTCTTAGCCTCTCCAATCAGCTTTGCACCAACACCAGCACTCATATGCACTATGTGAAGTCTTGCTCCTGTAGCTTCTGCAAAGTTTATACCTAGCTCAATTGCTGATCTTTCAGCTTCAACGCATCTAGCTTCTGCCCAAGCTGGACCATCTGTTCTACCTTCTTTTTCAAACTTTTTAACGAAATAGTCGCACATAGCAAAGTTTTCAGCATGAATTCCTACTGGTACACCTATTTCTGCAACCCATCTGAAGGCCTCAAGCATTTCAGGGTCAGTTACTCTCTCGTAGGTTGGTACTGAAGGTGTCATATAAACCTTGAAGGCGCAAACCCCATAATCTGCTTGTTCCTTAACAATATGCTTTTTACCAGCTCTTATATCTTCACCGGTTACTCCACCCCACATAGCATAGTCAATAACAGCTTGATCCTTAATAGCATTAAGCTTATGCTGTAGCTCCTCTACACCCCTTACTGATGGCTTAGAGCAGCATGGCATATCCATTATCATGGTTAATCCACCAGCTGCAGCTGATGATGATCCAGTTAAAAATGTTTCTCTGTGGGTAAAGCCTGGGTCCATAAAATGGGTGTGGGAGTCGAAGCAGCCTGGTAATGTTAAGTGTCCCTCTGCATCAATCTCGCTATTGTACTCTATACCCTCTAGATCAGTCACAAATCCTGCTATTTTTTCATCCTTTACTAAAATATGAGTTAAAACTGTTTCGTCACCATGGGGTATTTTTGCATTTTTAACAACAACATCGTATTTCATTAAAAAATCCTCCTTTTTATTTTTAGAATAAGCCTAAAATCTCTCCATCTTCTGTAATATCCATATTATTTGCTGCTGGTATCTTAGGTAAGCCAGGCATTGTCATTATGTCTCCAGTTAAAGCAACTAAAAACTTAGCACCCGCTGAAACTCTAATTTCTCTTACTGTTACCTTAAAGCCCTTTGGTTTTGCTAAAAGTGTTGGGTCATCTGATAAGGAATATTGTGTTTTAGCCATGCAAATTGGCATTTTGTCTAATCCTAGTTTTTCAATGTTTTTAATTTGCTTTTCGCAGCCCTTAGTAAACTCAACTCCATCAGCGCCATAAACCTCTTTTGCTATTTTTTCAATTTTTTCAGGTATAGATAGCTCAACATCATATAGTGGTTTGAAGCCAGTAGGTTTCTTTTCTATAGTTTCTACAACCTTTTGTGCCATTTCTTTACCACCTTCACCACCATTTGCCCAAACATCTGACAATACTACTTCAGCACCTAAATCCTTACATTTATCAAAAATGTATTGTAGCTCTGCTTCTGTATCTGTTGGGAATTTGTTAATTGCAACAACCACTGGAACTCCAAATTTTTGAACATTCTCGATATGCTTCTCTAAATTACCAAAGCCAACCTCTAATGCCTTTAGGTTTTCAGAGTTCAGTTCAGCCTTAGGTACTCCACCATGATTCTTTAATGCTCTGGCTGTGGCAACTATTACTGCACAATCTGGCTTTAACTCAGCAAAGCGACACTTTATGTCAAAGAACTTTTCTGCTCCTAGATCAGCACCAAAGCCAGCCTCTGTTACTACGTAATCTGCTAATTTAAGGGCTAACTTTGTTGCCATAACACTGTTGCAGCCATGGGCTATGTTTGCAAAGGGGCCACCATGAATGAAGGCTGCTGTGTTTTCTAATGTTTGCACTAAGTTAGGCTTAATTGCATCCTTCAGCAGTAAGGTTAATGCACCAGTTGCGTTTAAATCCTTTGCTCTAACAGGTTCATTATTGGAGTTATAAGCTACTATCATGTCACCTATTCTTGCCTTTAAGTCCTCCATGCTGGTTGCTAAACAAAGTATTGCCATTATCTCAGAAGCTACTGTAATATCAAAGCCATCCTGTCTTGGTACTCCATCACCCCTGTTACCTAGACCTACAACAGTATTTCTAAGGGCTCTGTCGTTCATGTCTAAAACTCTTCTCCACACTATTCTTCTAGTATCTATATCTAAGCTATTACCTTGATGAATGTGATTATCCAGAAGTGCAGCCATTAAATTATGGGCAGTTGTAATAGCATGAATATCTCCTGTGAAGTGTAGGTTAATATCCTCCATTGGTACCACCTGAGAGTAGCCACCACCTGCTGCTCCTCCCTTTACTCCAAAGCATGGACCAAGTGATGGTTCTCTTAGGGCTGTAATCGTTTTCTTGCCAATTTTGTTTAGCCCCATGCTTAATCCAATATTAGTTGTTGTCTTTCCTTCTCCTGCTGGTGTTGGATTAATAGCAGTAACTAAAACTAACTTTCCATCAGGCTTGTTTTCTAATCTTTTGAATACGTCTAAGGAAACCTTTGCTTTGTACTTACCATAAAGCTCAAGCTCATCCTCCAGTATTCCAAGATTTTGGGCTATGTCTGTAATTGGTTTCATCTTCGCCTCTTGGGCTATTTGAACATCTGTCTTCATTTGTTATATCCCTCCGTAGTATTTTATCTCAGCGGTGTTACTATGCTCCCACTTTTTATCCCTTTACTTCATTAAATGTGTTTCAAGTATTTGCTCTTTTCTAAAGCCTTCTAATCCTAGATAATATTCTAAGGAGTTAATTATATAATCTAGCTTAACAGGCCCAACTATCTCTGATCCAGTAACAGCAACTCCATACCTAGCTGCCTCCTGCTTAACAAAGTTAAATGCCCTGTATAAAGGTGTAGCTCCACAATCAAACATGTTCATTGATACTACAACGCCTTCTCTTTCTGGAAACTTAATGCCTACTGCTCTAACAGTTGAAAATCCACCACTAGGTCCTCTTACTCCCTTAGCAATGGCTTTAGCAATGCTTAAGTCGTCGGTTGCTAAAAAGATATTATAGGCTGTCAAACCTTCTAAATCTGCACTTACAATAGTAGCCCCAGCTGTTGGATGCAGGGCTGCTGGTCCAACATCAGGCTTTCTTTCATCAGTATGGGCAACCTCCTTTAATCCCTCATATTGACCTTTTCTAATAAAAGAAAGTGCTTTTCTATCTTCATTTCTTGCATTTTGTCCTGAGAAGAATACTGGAACCTCAAATCTTTTATATATTTCTTCTCCTATTTCTTCTGCTAGATTAACACATTCTTCAATTGTAATGTTTTTAAATGGAAATATAGGTATTGTGTCTTGAGAACCTATTCTTGGATGAGTTCCTTCTTGCTCCTCCATGTTAATTAATTCATAGCTTTTTTTAGCCATATTTAGTAGTGCTTCCTTAAGGGGGGCTGGCTCACCAATAACAGTAACAACTGTTCTGTTGAAGTCATGCTCTGGCTCATAGCTAACAAGACTAACACCTTCAACGTTTTTTAATGGTTCAACTATTGCTTCAATTACTTCTTTTCTTCTTCCATCACTAAAATTTGGTACAGCTAAAACATACTGCTTTTCTGTCATAAAATCTAACCTCCTTAATATATGTTGTATATTTTTGTAAGATTACTTTTGAAAAACTAAAACTTTAGTAAAGTGTCAATAGATAATCCTACTTGATATATAATACCCTTATCATCAATTGTTGCTAAAAACTTAAAAAGCCTATTATCTTCCACCCTTTTCTTTACAGGGGTTGTAACCTTCATTGTGGTTCCCTCTTTAAAAGCATTAAAGCTTTTATCTATTTTGTATAGATCTAACCCTATAGAATCCTCTACGTTGCTAAATTTAACTACTCCTTTATTATCGGTAACATAAATAGCATCCATTCCTGTTTCTTCAATTAGACTAGCAACCCGTTGTTGGTCTATACCGTTTTGCTTAATGGTTGTCTGTATGTAGTCTACTGCCTGCTGCATTTTCCCCTCCATCACCCTACTGGTTACATGTTGTTGCATGTCGTCTGCCTTTTCGTATAGGGTGTCGGTAATCTCTTGAAGATTAATTAGCCTTTCATTTTGTAATAAAACTTCGGCTGTTGATTGCTGCATTGTAGCCGATATTTCTTTAGAAAAGTCTGTGGCCTCTACAATATTGGAGCCAATGCTTTTGCACTTTTTATTTACTTTCCCTATGCTTTGATTCATATTTTCTACTTTATCTACACTTAGCTGCAAAGCGTTATTGACCCTATTGAAGTCTTCTACTGTGTGTTCTGTTAATTGGTAGCTTTCATCAACCTGTTGCTTTTCCTCCTCCATCCATTGACCAATTCCAGTAATTTCTTTTTTAAGCTCTAGTAATACCTCTTCAATTTGACTTGAAATAGTCCTTGTGTCTTGGGATAGTTTAGATACTTCATTGGCTACCACAGCAAAGCTTTTTCCATGCTCCCCAGCTCTAGCAGCCTCTATAGAGGCATTAAGTGCCAAAAGATTTGTTTGCTCTGTTATTGAGTTTATTAGGTCCATCATGCCTTCCATTTTATAGGAATCTTTCTTAAGCTTATCAACTTGCCCAGCAGTTATCTCAACTGCATTTTTAATTTCCTTCATTTTGACTTTGATGGTTGCAGTAGAATTAATTCCCCTTTGAGCTTCTCTAATTGTATTTGCTGTAAATTTTGCTGTATTATCCATTTCTAAGCTTACATCATTTAGGGTGCTAATCATTTCATTATTGTTTTTTGCTATTATATTAAGCATTTCAAATTGTTCTTCACTCTTTTTGCATGTTACTTCAGTTGATGCTGCAATGGTGTTCATTGTTTCAGTGGATTCGTTAGAAACTTCATTTAGACTGCTACTTACCTCTGCAATTTTTGTTGAGATATTAACCTCTTGTCTAAAATTTGTTTTTAGATTTTCCACCATTGTTTTTATATCCCTTAGTATTGTTCCACAATAGCCTATTTCATCTTGTGGAACCTCAAACATTAGGTCATTTTTATTGATTTTTTCAATGGAACTTTGTATCTTTTTTAATGGTCGATAAACAAAATAATTATATAATACGGTTAATATTATGGGTATTAGTATAACGTTTAAAATGACTAATGCAATTTTAGAACCGTAAACTGCTACAACTGCATTTAGTAAGGTTAATGCTAGAATAGTTGATAGGATTACAAAGCTTATTAGAACCTTCTTTCCCCTCGGAACCATAATTTTCCTCCTTATCCCCTAGGCTATGTTTTTGCCTCTATTTAAAGGTACCACAAAATTGAAAATATTTCTTTGTAGTTTTTACATGAATATTCCCAGTTATCTTATGGATAATTCATTGTAGTTTTGTGAAATATATATAATTTTTCTGACTTTTTAAAAATTTTAAACTGCGTATATAAAGTCCAGTTATTTGGTAATACTTTAACCTATAGATTTTATTCATTATAATAAACTCAACTGGGTAATATAAATAGTTGTCCATTAAAGTAGGAATTTCTTATAAAAAAATGTATAATTAACTTATTATTGCCTGGATCTTCTCTTTCTTGAATTCCTTATCCCACGTAATTCAAATTGAGAAAGGAGAATAATCATGACTCTACGACTTATTGATTTATCGCAAGAAATTTTTCAAGGAATGTCTGTATTTCCTATGCATCAGCCTACCTTTATAATGACAAACATGACCCATGAAGATAATATGAAGGCTACTGGCAGTAAAAAACTAGGGTTCTCTGCAAGAAACCTTTTAATTAGTGAACATGGTGGCACCCATTGTGATGCAGTATGGGAGTATAAACCGTCTGGAGCAACCATAGAAAAAATGCCCCTTGAGTATTTCTGGGGAAGTGCTATTTGTATTGACTTGTCCCACATTCCACCCACCCGTTATATAGAACCAAAGGATTTATCTTTAGCACTTGATAAGTCTGGACTAACTATCGAAAAGGGAGATATTTTACTTATGTATACAGGTCACCATGATCGCCATTTTGGTACTGATAAATGGCAAACCACATATAGTGGGTTAAGCTACGAGGGTGCTAAGTGGCTTGCTGAAGCAGGAGTTGTAAATATTGGTGTAGATGCCCCTGCTATCGATCATCCAGAAGACCTTGACTTTTCAGGGCATTTGATATGTGGTGAGTATGATATAACAAATACTGAAAATCTGTGTAACCTGCATTTAGTTGTAAATAAAAGATTCTTATATTTTGGACTTCCTTTAAAAATTCGCGATGGATCTGGCTCACCTATAAGAGCAGTAGCGTTATTAGAGGAGTAACTACAATAGCCCTTATTTATTAAGGGCTATTTTCTTAGTATTTTCTTTATTTTCAATGCTATTTCTAGGTTAAGCCTATCCTTATGGTTATCTAGGCTCATTCCTGTTATGGCTTGTATTCTCTGTATTCTATATAAAGTAGTATTATAATGGGTGTATAGTTCCTCAGATAGTTTTTTTAGATTTCCATTGTTTAAAAAGTAAGCCTCTAGGGTTTTAACCAATTCGGTAGACTTTCTTTCATCATATTCTACTAATTTTGAAATAGTTACTTGATAAAATCTTTCAAGCTCTTCGCTAAGGTAATCCTGACATAATATTTTATATATGCCTAACTGCTCAAAATGTATAACACTACCACTATCAATGAGTTCACCACTAATAATTGCTTTTACAGCATCAATATAGCTTTTATAAACCTTTGATAGTCCCCAGTAGGAGCGACCAACACCAATTTTAAAATCCTTAATATTTAATCTTCTCAACAATACCTTTTCCAGCTGACTACAGAAATTATTTATCTTATCTTCACTATTACATTCCTTTGTTAAGCTTAATAGGATATATAGGCTATCGGTTTTATTAACTATAAAGGCCTTTAGCTTTAAGCCTTCAACCAAGCCTTCTGTATCATTATTTAAAAGAGAAACCTTTTGTAAAAGCTCATCTGCCATTTTATTATCTTGGTTTTCTAATTGAACAACAATCATTTTATACTGCCTATCAGGTTCCAGCTTGAAAACCGATACTTTTTCCATTGCTTTTTTTTGCCTATTTACATCTAATGATAATAAATCCTCAATAAACTCTGACCTATGTCTATTTTCTACATCTCTAATTGATAGCTGTTTTAATACTTCTAAGGCAATAGTGGTTGATGCTGCCTCTAAAATAGACAAATCAAAGCCTCCTAGGGGTGTTTTAAGTGCCCAAGTAAACATATGACCATATACATTGTTTTTAACAATAATGGGCATTACCATTCTTCTAACATGCTTACCTGTAATAATTTCTACAGTTTCATTAAATTTCTTCTCCCTTACTTTATCTATTCCATTATAAAAACGACCATAGTTATTTAGTATCTCTATCCTTACATCTTCTGGTAGCTCCTCTAATCCCATTAGTACATTATCATTGAACTCAAGGTTTATTAGAATTGGGTTTTGTAAATTCTCATAAACTACTCTGGATATATCGTTAACATCTCCACCACTTAATACAACATTCATTAATTGTTCGTGTACGTTTTCTATTCTCTGAAGTAATGTAGCCTGCTTATTAAAGATTTCTTTAAATATTGAAGTCATGATGTCAGATAAAGGTGTTTCATGATAGATATCAATTATAGGGAAATCAAGCTCATCTGCTAAATCAAGAACCTCTTCAGGAAGCTTATCTAAATATGGATATATTTTAATGCCTATACCTGCTAGTCCCTTTTTTGCACAATTTTTTATCAGTTCTTTTTGAATAGCTATATCTTCATTCTTGAAGGAGTAGGCGGTTGTCAATAGAAACTCACCTGCATCAACCCAATCAGCAAAATCTGGATCTGCAGTAATATTAACTTTAGAAATTGTATTATATAGTCCTCTATTGCCTGCAATAATTTTGCAATTTTTCATCCCTTTAAGTCCCATAGCATCTTTGATTGTGATACCATTTTGTCTAATCATATGCTCCAGCTCCCTTACATCTTTGCCTTGTAAAATATATACAATATGCATGGCCCATTTAATATTAATCATTTAAATATTCAGTATTATTTTCTAAAATCCTTTAATTATTTATTATTTATATAATATTTTAAATATAACTAAAAAAAATCTTGAGGTTATCAAGATTCTTTTTTTACAATAGCTTAAAGCTTTGAATAAACTAATTCAATTACTTCATCCTTAAGCTTTGTGCCTTCCTTTAAAATCATCTCACATTCACTATTTATCCCTGAAACATATTCTTCATTCTTTAATCCCTGTAAATTAATTCTAACATTAAACAACGCACCCTCTAATCCGCCATAGGCCATAAGAGCTGCAACTCCAATGTCTGTAATAGCATTAACATTTCCAGATTCAGCAAAAACCTTTTGACACTGAAGCACCTTTAAGCATTCCTTAGCTGCTGATAAAGGCACCTCTAAAGCTCCGATAGTTGCCTTTTCTATAGCTTCTTTTCTTGCTTTTTTATCTTCATCTGTTTCCTTTGGTAGCTTAAAGGCTGCCATTACTTCGTTAAATGCCTTTGTATCTTCATCAATTAGCTTATTAAGCTGTGCTTTTAGCTCTATAGCAAAATTGTGCTTTTTTTGTATTACATTTTGCACCTCTGAGTCTAATTCATTATAGGCTTTTCTACCAATAGTTAAATTTCCTACCATAGCTGTTAATGCTGCTCCTAAGCTACCAGCCAATGCAGATACACTACCCCCACCTGGTGTTGGCTCTTTACTTTCAACCACTTCTATAAATTCTTTAACAGTTTTGTCGACTAACAACATATCTTTGCCGCCCCTTTCATTAGTTTGTTACATGTATATTTTACACAATTCATTGAATTTAAGTCTATGTAGAATATATACAAAAGAGGAAGGCTAAGTTTAGCCTTCCAATAGTTCCTGAATTTTCTCTTCAATATAAGCTGTAATAGGTTTGTCCCCTATTGATGCTTTGTTTTCTTCATATAAGTCTGGTTTTACTCTAAAGAAATTGATAATTAGCTTGTTATCAATAATCTTATATTCATCAGTGTGACTTGGTAAAAAAATCAACTCAAGCTCTTCATGGCTGATATTCTTATTATGGCTATTTATTTTTTCAACAAGTGAATCTAGGTTTAAAGTTTTTAATGGAGCCACCATCAACTTAGTATAATCTAAATCCTCCATCATCCACATATTATTATTCCAAAAAACCCTTTCCTTTTTGTTATCACTGTGGAAGATTTCTCTATTGGATATTGCACTTAAAGCTCTTCTTACAGATTCACTATTAAATTCATTATCATAAATATAGCTCATTTCTGGTTGCTGTGCCTGACTGTTAAGATAAGCCTCTCCAACCTTTTCCCTTTCACTTGTTGCTTGCCAGTAGTAAAGCATACCTTCAATTACATCCAGCTTGATTTTTATCCTTTTAACCATAACAAACACTCCTCTACTTTAAGACTCTTAATAAGTATATACTTAATACATTACTAAATCAATTTCAACAAAGGTATTGATTTTTAGAAGGGACTATTCTTTCCCATTAACCATCCTTTTTTTCTCCAATATTCCTTGTCTGCATTACCATCCTTATAGCCATTGATCATTCTTCTCATCATCATAAACATTATTCTAGTAAATATCTGTGGTCTCAATAAATCTCTTTTTTCTAACATAAAATAAAAGGCTCTTGACTTTTTTCTTAATAATCTACTAAGCTTTTCCTTCTTAACATCACTCATATCTTCCCAGTTCTTGGCAGCCATGCTGAAGCCACACTTTATAACCCTTTTAACTCCCCAAAACTTGAGATTCCTTGCAATAGGCTTAATGGCATAGCTGGTACCTGTACCTGCAGTAGTAGATATAACCATTGCTACCTTCGAAAACATTTCCTCCATAGGCCTATGGGGAAGATACATATAGGCAAGGTGATCTAAAAATGCTTTCATTCCACCACTTTCAGCTAAAACATATACTGGTGAGGTTAAAATTAAACCATCTGCCTCCCTCATGGCTTGGACAATTGGTTGAATGTGTTTTGAGTGGGGGCATTTGTCTTCACTAACTTCAAAGCAGGTATAACAGCCACAGCAAAAGCTAGGCATATCAGCAGGTAGAAAAAACTCATCAAACTGTATACTTGTAGCTTTTAATAATTCCTCTTTAATTATTTCAGTAGCTTTATAGGTATTTCCTCTTCGAGGACTACCATGAATTATACAGACCTTCAATACCTTCACCTCATTTAATATTATTTTTTATTCCTTACCCTTATGATAAATTCTCCTGTCTTATTTCTTGTAATTCAGCAGCTGGTAGCTTTTTTGAAAATATATAGGTTAGTATAAATGCCGCAATTAGTCTTGTAATTAACAGTATATACCCATTTGCACCTACTGCAACAAATATAAGTGTATCTTCGAAAACTGCATGACATGACACTAAAAATATTGTTATTAAGGTTAAGTCCCGTTTGTTTAAGTTGCCTTCCTTAGCACTTTGAATAATAACCCCTGCTCCATAGGAAAGACCAAATAAAATACCTACCAATAGTGGTAATACTGTTTCATTCGATGTTTTAAATATTCTTGCTAAAAAATTGAAGGGTTTAGTAATTTTGTCTAATACTTTATAATCCTTTAAAATTTGTAGGGTTATCATTATAGGTATTATTATTATTGCAATCGAGTAAACAGAATTAATGCTTCCAAATGTAGCCTCTTTTAAAATATTCATCATATAATGGCACCTAACCTTCCTACAATTACTCCCGATACAATTGCTAGGCTTATTCTAATGAGTATAACCTTAGTAACGCTTATTCCCAGCTTCTTTGAAACAGCTGTTTCTACTAATAATGAATGGGAAAAAGAAAGCATCATTGCAATAATTGTTACTTCTAATGGGGTAAGTTGAATTGCATTTATTCCTCCAATGGCTGCATATAGGTTAAGTATATTACCTAATACCAATATAATAGCGGCTTCCCCTGGTAAATTAAAGACTGCCATAATAGGCTTAAATATCTCAGCTATCCAATTAATAAGAGGTGTATATTGTAAAAAGGTTATTATAAAATATACAGGAACTATTACCTTTGCTAGCATCCACGTGGTTTCTACTCCTTTTTTTATGCCTTCCTTTATTGAGTTTATTAGCATCAATATTCAACCCCTTTTTATGCAGCCTTAAGTAGTTTTATGATTACTATTACTAGTATAGTATAACAAAGGTTTTAATACTTCTCCACTAAAAAATATTCACCTGCCGGGGGGACACCTCTATGTTTTACTTGCACTTGTCAGAGGGAAGCCACACTCCCAATATTTTACTCATAAAATCAATAAATTTGGTAATAATTATTATATTAGTAAAAATATTCTGAGTCAATAATAAGCAATATAGTAAAAAAGCACATCATTTGGGAGGTCAATATGGATATAAATGGAAAATGTATTGTTTTAACTGGAACAGCTTCAGGTATAGGAAAAAGTCTTTTAGAGCATCTACTTCAATATAATGTAAAAGTAATAGCAGTAGATAAAGAGGAACAGCCTTGGTTATTTTCCCACCCAAAGGTAATTCCTTATCAATGTGACATTAGTAAAAAGAAAAATATTGATATGCTATTTGAGTTTGCAGTAAATAAATTAGGTGTTGTTGATATATTCATAGGTAATGCAGGCTTTGGATATTATGAGAAAATTGTAATAGAAGATTGGGAGAGGATAGAAAAAATCTTTCATACTAATGTTTTTGCTTCCATCTATGCAGCAGAAAAAATGTATGCTCTAAATAAAGATAGGAGATACATGATTGCATTTACAGCATCGACTATGGTTGAGTTTCCTATTCCTGGGTATGCTTTATATGCTGCAACAAAGTGTGCACTGGATGGTTTTATAAGGACCTATAGATACGAAATGGGTAATAAGGGTAAAATATTAATGATTTACCCTATATCTACCAAAACCCAGTTTTTTCAAACAGCTGGGAATACTAGACCTCTTGAATGGCCATTGCAAACGCCTGATAAGGTGGCAAAAGCTATTATTAAAGGTATACAGAGGGAGAAGGCCTGTATCTATCCTTCGAAAATATATAGTTTGGGTAAAATTATATCCGCAGTTATACCCTTAGTTCCTAAACTGTATATGAAAAGGGAAATCATGAAGCTAGAAAAATGGCATAAGTCTTCATTACATCCATATAACTAGCTTGCATCAGGGGTTTAATCTTGAAATATCTTGCATTTACTGCCTATTTAGGTTAATTGCTTCTAGTATACGTCTAAAAAGTTGTCAACAACCCTATCCCCGTGACACTAAGTCTGTGAGCTGTTTTAATTCTTTTTCTTTTATGTATCGCCATTCCCCAGTTTTTAGTCCCTTTAGGGTTATGTTCATTATACGTATACGCTTCAGCTTAATTACCCTATAGCCAAAGGCCTGACTCATTCTTCTTATCTGTCTGTTAAGCCCCTGTGTTAGAATTATTCTAAAGGTTTTTTCATTTATTCCTTCAACTACACATGGCTTAGTTATTTGTCCCAAAATAGAAACCCCATTTGCCATACCCTTAATAAAGGCTGAGTTTATGGGTTTATTAACTGTAACTATATATTCTTTTTCATGGTTGTTCTCAGACCTTAGTATTTTATTAACTATATCTCCATCATTAGTTAAAAGAATAAGCCCTTCGGAATCCTTATCTAATCTACCAATAGGAAATATTCTTTGAGGATAATTTATAAAATCTATTATATTTCCATTTACATGCCTTTCTGTTGTGGAAATGATTCCTGTTGGCTTGTTTAAAGCAATATAAACAGATTTCATTTTATTACCAATTGGCTTATTATCAATTTTAACTATATCACCTGGCCTAACAATGCTACCAACTTCAGATATACTACCATTAATAGTTACTCTTTTATCAAGTAGTAGCTTATCTGCTTCTCTTCTGGAGCAAATACCAGTTTCACTTATATATTTATTGATTCTCATTTAAAATACCTTCCCCGTTGTTTATTTCTATTTCTTTATTAGCTTTATATCGGAGGCTTTACGACATTCCCCATTCTTAAGGAGGAGATATGTATCGCCACCCATGAAAGCAAGTGGAACTAAGCTTACTTTATTTTACAGCATAGTTTTAAAGAAGTCACTAAAAAATTATACCTCATATTAGGGTTAGTAATTATGCAATTTCCTATGCTTTTGGTAAAAATAGTATTAAATATGATTGGCTAGAATTTTTTGGGGTATATATTTAAATATTTGGTATATATCTATAATTAGTACAAACTATAAGGAGGAATTCGATGAAGAATACTATTATCAACATGGTGGGAAAAACCCCCTTGGTGAGAGCAGAAAACCTAGAAAAGGAATTAGGTATATCGAAAATATATCTTAAGTTAGAGGGTAATAATCCATCAGGTCAACGTTTCGACCGATTAGCACATTTATTAATAAAGGATGCAGTATCTATAAATAAAAGAACTATTTGCATGGGTACACCAGGTCCATTGTCCAACTCCCTTGCTTTAATATCACAATTTTATGATGTGGAATGTGTTTTTGCATTCCCTACAAGCAGTAGGGCATTAAAAAACAAACTGTTTAATAAGGAGAACATTAAACTTGTTGAATGTGGAAAAACACAAGCTGAATGTGTAAACTATTGCTCTGAAATGAGTGAAAAACACGGATGGTATAATGCCACCTTAGGAATGGAGAATAATATTTTAAATATGACTGCATTATCCTTCATTTCCCAAGAGCTACACAACCAGGTAAAGGAAGAAATTGATACTGTGTTTTCACTTATGAGTTACGGTTTTTCAGTGTCTGGACTACACTTAGGCTTTAGGCAGCTTTGGATTAATAACCATATTAAGAAACTACCTAAGCTGTACAATTGTACTATAAATGAAGGAAATGTAATTTATGAATCCTACAAAAAAAATTCACTAAAGATCAAGCCGTTGCCTAATGAAAAAATAAAAGTTACTAGATATAACAGACACTTACTCAATTTTAATAGCTCTATAGCTCAAGATGCATTAGATTCAATATATGATGCTAACGGAACAATTACTGGTATTACCGAAGAGGAACTATTAAAGTACACAGGTAAGTTTAAAAAGATAGAAAATATTAAGTTTAGTACAGAAAATGGCTATGCTATTGCAGGATTTATGAAGGAAGTAGAAAAAGGTAATATTTCTAATGGTAATCATGTAATTCTGCTGAATGACGGAAGAGTTGATTTAGACGTCAGAAGGGTTACTAGAAATGAAGTTGATATGTCTATAGACGAGATTGTAAGCAATATAGATGAATGGCTAATGGAGTATACAGATCCTCTTTATGAGATTAAAGAAGCCTTAGAGCAAGCATTTGAAACAGGCTTCGTGTTAATGTCCTTTTATAACAACCAATTGTCTGGTATATCTGTTATTGTACATACTGGCTTTGAGAATTTTATACCAACCTATCACCTAGGCTATATAGCTACAAAACGCACTATTAAGGGTCGTGGAATAGCTACACAGCTTCTAAGAAAGGCTATTGAGCTTTCTGGTGGAAATATCTCATTACATGTTGAAAAAGACAACAATAGAGCTATAAAGCTTTATGAAAAAATGGGCTTTAAAAAATCCTATCTAAGAATGATTCATCAATCCCGATAAACAAAATATTATAGTCACCATACTAATTAGCTTTAGTGTTGGTGGCTATTTTTTATGTAGAGATTTTTATTTATTAAAAGCAAGGTGTTAATAAAAAATTAACATAAACACCTGCTATTAGTAATTTAAAGTAGTCTAGGCTTTTTTTTAGTCATATTCTTATATATTTCGATATTATTTTAACAAATTATTATTAATAGAGTGAGTATGCAAATATCAAAGTGGTATATATGACATATATTAATAAAATAAACAAACATAATAAATTATGCTGTTTCAACCTTTATAATAATATTGACATTGATATATATTATAATAGCAATGTAGGAATTTGTTATTTTTTGACGATGTTAGCAAAATTCAAAATCCCTACTAAAGGAGGTACAATGAATAGTTTAAGAGGAATAATTACAGTAATTTTAGTTATTGTACTAATCATATTAATAAGTGTTAGTCTACTTAACTTTTTTTATGTAAATAGTGTCTATAATGACCTTGAGGATTTATATAAAGCAATTATCTTGTCTCAAAACATACATAACGATATTAACTTACCACTTAAGGTTATAAACAATATCGAAAACCAAACAAGCTCTAATCAGCCTATGGATTCTGATAGATACGATAGATTGTTGGAAGCCTATTTAAGTAATTATAGCAAACTAACCGAGAAAACTGATGCCTTATTGACTACTACCTCAGTTTTAGAAGAAATGTTAGAGGACTTTAACAGCCGAATTATATTAAATGGTACAAATGAATTTAGAATATTGTCAAAAGATATTAATAGTGTTTTAAATAATACAGATTATTTTATATTAAGCTTCAACAGCATGCCCAAAAGCGAGATAGTAAATATTTATAGATTAGATTCAAGTGCCATAAGAAAAACAGCATTAAACTACGATAAGCTAAAGGTGGAAATAGATAGCTCCTTAGATAGCTTTAGAAGCCTACAAAGATCCCTTATCACAAAATATATATCTATAGTTTTTTTATCCTTTATGATAACACTTGCAATAATTATTGTTTTAACAGCTGTACTTATTAAACTATTAAGGACTGACATTCCCTTTGTAGTGAAAAGCTTTAATATGCTCTATGCCCATGATTACGATATTAATAATTTACCGAAAATCCATGGAATTTTCAAAGAGGAAATTCAGGTGAAAAAATTTGTAGAAGGTGTTTTTCAAGAGCAAAAGATAATAGATGAAATAAAGCAAATCTCCAGTAGTGAATTTATGCTGGAGGATGTGATTGATAATATTTTTAAGATAATACATAAGCCCTTGAAAACCGACAGAATTGGTGTGGCCTTTATCAATTACCCTCAAGAAAAGATTATAGCAGAGCATGGTGTTTTTAAGTATAATAGAGTACTACTTGGACCAGGCTTTGAGGTTAGTTTAAAGGATACAACCTTAACTGATTTAATTAAAGAAAACAGACCTATAATTACCCATGATATTGATCAACAGCTGATTAAACGGCCGGATAGTAAATCCCTACAGCTATTAAGGGATGAGGGTATAAAATCTAATATGATAATACCTATAACGACAAATAAAACCGTTGTTGGTTTCATCTTCTTTAGCTCTATTAAGGAAAACAATTACGATGAAAAAGCTTTAAGACTAGGTAAAAACATTGCTTATGAATTATCCTCTATTATAAACAAAACATATTTAACAAAGCTAATGTTTACTAATGTAACAAAAACCTTTGCAGATATAGTTGAGAAAAAGGATTACGAAACTGGGGACCACATTAAGCGTATGACAGCTTATTCTAAAATAATAGCTTCAAAGCTTATTAATCACCCCCACAAGGATTATTCTATTAAGCAAAGCTTTATAAATGATGTAGAAAACTATGCTGCTGTACATGATATTGGTAAAGTTGCTATTCCAGACTGCATTCTAAAAAAGCCTGGAAAACTAACCTCAGAAGAATGGGATATTATGAAAGCTCATTCAACCATCGGAGCAGATTTATTAGTAGGTCTAAAGGATAGCTTGCAAATATTCAATAAGAATTTCTTTGAAATGGCGATTACTATTACAAGATATCATCATGAGCGATGGGATGGTTCTGGATATCCTGAAGGGTTATCTGGTGTATCTATTCCTTTAGCAGCAAGAATTGTGGCAATAGCAGATGTGTTCGATGCCCTATCATCAAAAAGAATATACAAAGAGCCCTTAAGCTTTAAAGATTCAGTAAAGCAAATTAATATTGGATCTGGTAGTCATTTTGACCCCGAGTTAATTAAGATATTTAATGCATCAATTGGTAGCATAAGAGAAGTATATGAAGACCTTAATTAGAATCTAGTTTAATAAAACTAGATTTTGTTGTTTATTAAGCTTTTGTTGGGGTAATTAGAATTATAATGTGTATTAATATTCATGGTATTGATACGGTGTTATTAGAGGAGGCTAATAAATGAACTATTTAACTAAGGACTTACTTACCAGCTTAATCAAAGAAAACTACAATGAAAAATGTGTATCTATATTTATTCCAACAGCACAGGTGGGTAAGGAAGCATCGGTTGGTAGTATTAGTCTTAAAAATCTATTGGATATAGCAAAAATAGAGCTACAAAAGGATGGCTTTTCCTCCAAAAAAGCTCATCAGTTTTTAAGATCTGCCTACGACTTAGTTGATAATTCTATGTTTTGGAGCTATCAAAAGGAAGGTCTATGGATTTTTATAACCTCCGAGGAAATAGATTATTATAGATTACCTATAGGCTTTAAGCAACTAGTTATTCTATCTAAAGGACTTTATATACAACCATTGCTTAAATTTTTTGTAGCAGATACGGATTTTTATATATTAGCACTAAGTCAACAAAAAATTAGATTAATACATTGTACAAAGTATAGCTCCAAGGAAATCAATAATGATATAAATAACAAATGGGAATCTGTATACCAGAGTAATGGCATAGATTGCGAGGATAGCAAGAAGGGTATTTGTAAATTTTTACAGCATGTTAGCAGCAGCTTACTTAAATATATTGACGTAAAGGATGCTCCTATAATATTAGCTGGTGTAGACTATATACTATCAATATTCAAGGAGCTACAACCCCAAATCAATATACATAAAAAGGTTATATTAGGAAACTCAGATGATTTAAGTGTAGATGAGCTTCATGGTAAGGGTTTGGAACTACTTGAAGCATATTTTAATAAGCCTATCCATAAAGCCCAAGAAGAATATAAACATAAAAGTGAATCAAAACAGGTATGTAACTGTATTGAAAAGGCTATTTCCTCTGCTTATAATGGTAGAATTAAAACACTACTTGTTACTGCTGGAGTACGGCAATGGGGTACATACAAACCCTATTCAAATGATATTATTTTATATGAGGATAGAAAGCCTAATTCGATAGATCTAATTAATTTTGCTGCAACCCATACTTTTTTAAACGGTGGTAAGGTATATGAAGTAAATCATGGTAAAGCACTGGATAGCTACTGCTACGGTATCTTAAAGTATTAAATGTCGAAGCCTTTAAGGGGCAACTATATATAGGGTTTTTCTTCTATATTAGTGGCACCCATTTGCAGTGATATTTTACGGCTCTTATAATTTAAGTATAGAGCTAAGGGCCAATATAATATCTTAGGTATTTTAACCGTCAGCAACTCTTGAGATTTTGCTGGAATTTTTTCTCCCTTTAGAATATTGTCGATAGCATAATCAAATGCTAATATCATTTTTTCACCCTTTTTGCCTAAATCCTCAAGCAAGGCACCATCTAACATTGCCCCACCACCATAGCCTAAGCCTCCTAGCCAGGTCATATTATGGTCTTCTGCAAAGGATCTACAGGCATCAAGCACCGATTGACAGAAGCGGATTTCTGGAAATCCACACTGACCAATTGCAAAGGTCCCCTTACCCTTCAGCTCTTCACCATATTTTTTTGAAAGCTCTTCTAAAAACCATATTGTTGGATATGGTAGTGTATCAACGTACACTGGTGCAATAAAACCTATTATATGACAATTATTGATAAGCTCCTCTAAATCTTCCAAACTAGACTTACCTTTAAAATAATCTATTGCATTAATAATATCAGCATTGCTATCTCTTTTTTCTGATAGTGCTTTAATAGTTCTTGCAAAGCTATAGGAGGTTTTATTTCTTCTAACGCTTCCATTTACAAGAATAATCTTTTTAGCTACCATGCCGACACCTCCTTAACCAAATCCATTATCTCATTTTCAGCCTCTGCAGATTTATTATTTAAGCTAATAGTTATTGCTTTGTGATGGGGAGACTGCATATTCAACGCATTTCTTTCTATCAACAGCTTAAATGCCTGCTTTTGGCCTTCAGTAGTATCTTTTCCAACACCAACTCCAATTAGATTATGATACCCATAGCGCATAGGATGCAATAGATTGCCATTCTTTACAGTGTAAAGGGGTAAGCCAATTAGAGTAAACTTATCTACTGCTTTTTTTAATAGAGATGAGTACCCTCCAAATGTAATTGGCGTAAGGAGGATTATACCTTTACTATTGGCTATGGCTTTAATAATACTAGGTATCTCATCTTCAAAGCCACATCTTCCTGGAGTTTTACTTCCACATGATCCACAGCCAGTACATGCTAATATATTCATATCCTCTAAATCAAAATAGTTGTAGGTAATTTTTTTGTTTTCTAAGTTCCTCGTTAATAAATCTGTAACTCTTCTTGCACTGATGTTATCTTTACTTGAGCCATCAAGTATTACCCAATCCAAATCTTTTCCCCCTTTTACTTATTCATTAATTCTGCAAACCTTTCAATATTATCATATAAGTATTTCGCTGTATCTTTATTGGTCTTTGCAACCTTCTTTGTTATAAATCTATCAATAAAGCTCATTTTACTTATAGTAAACTCTCCACCAAAAACCTCCTTTGCTTTAGCCTTTTCAGTAAGCTCTTGTGGAAAGGAACTATACAATTGATCTAAGGCTTCTTTTTCATCTCTCATGCAGCAAATATATAACCCCAGCTGTTTATTTTTTAAGGCCTTAAGATTATCTTTGCAAAAGCTTGTCACCTCTTTTTGTATGCTACCAATATAAATTGACCCACCAATAATTACTGTTTCATACGTGGATAAATCAATATTATTTTTAGTTTTTAAATTGATGCAGTCAACTTCACCAGCTAGCTTTTTTGCAAGTATTTCAGCACATTTTTCTGTAGCACCATATTTTGTTGAATAGACAATTAAAGTTTTCATTATAATCCCCCTCATATTTTTTTCTTAATTAACTGTAAGAGCATTTTCAACAGCTTTGCTTATGGCATTACTGCTAACTGTAGCTCCACTAATTACGTCTACATTTAAGGACTGTTTTTCTAATATACTATCTATCACCTTTTCCGCTTTTCCACCTAGTCCATTTTGATGTCTTTCTATTGTTATATCGGTAATTTTATTGTCCTTTACCTCTACCACTACCGACACCTTAACAAGCCCAGCATCACATTCTCCAGTATAGGCTCCATCGCTAACCTGGCTTAAATCCACATCATTAACTACAATTTCTGGTGACTCCTCTAATAGTCCCATTGAATTAAGTATAATCATATCTACAACCATTAAAGCAAGCATTGTAGCAAATATTATGCCTAATATTTTAAAAAGCTTCTTCATTTTACTATCCCCTTTGTTTTCTTTATAGTTTTACTCCGTTTCCTCTATCTTTGATGATAGCTTGTATATACCTCTATACATCCTTACTAATTCTTCATCCTTAATGTCTCTAAAAAGCTCCCTTAGAAAAAGGTCACTGTCTGGTTCACGTTGACTCCAGAAGGAATAGCTTTTTTCAGTTAATCTAAGTCTAATAACCCGTTTATCATTATTATCTTTTTCTAGTGCTAAATATCCCTTCTTTTCTAGCTTAAGTGCAATTTGCTTAACATTTTGATGTGAAGAGCCCATTACACGTGAGACTTCTTTAAGGGTTGGTGGACTATCAAAAAACTCCTCAATTACTGCCGTCATAAGCCACTGCTTTGTAGTCATGTCAAACTTTGCAAGTTCCCTATCTAGTACTACCTGTAGCTTATTTGCTAATACAAAAATACTTCCAAATATATGCTTTTCCATGTGCAAATCATCTCTTATTTCCATAGAACACCTCCTAAAAAAGGTAATACATTACCTACATAAGTAATATATTACCTTTTTGTATTTCTGTCAAGCATTTTTATGTTATTTTTTAAATTAGTACAGCCTATAAAAGCTTTAATACTCCTCCCTTAGTATAGACATAATGTTCAAAGAGTAATATTGATTGTTATGCTTTTTACATTTTCTTAGGGTTCCTTCATGTGTAAAGCCTTCGCTTATATATAGCTTTATTGCTCTTTCATTGTATTCAAAAACATCCAACCATAGACGATTACAATTAAGTTTATTAAAGCACAGCTCTTTTATTAGTCTTACACATTTTCTTCCATAACCCTTTCCCTTATGTTTTAGAGCAATTCTGTCCAATGATATAACATCATCTTTACCTTCTAATCCCGATAAAATTACATAGCCAATTATCTCTGTACTGTTACTGGCTCTAATAATCAAATGTAGCTCATCCTTCATTTCAATAGACTTAAGATGCCTTTCCCTTGACCATAAATATACATATCGTCTCTTTTGATGATCATGCTGTACTTCTTCTATACTCAACACATCATCAATATCTCCTTCAGTTGTATAGCATAGCCTAATAGTCTCATCCTCAATAACTACTTTAGTGATAAGCCACTCCCCCTTTGTTTTGCTTTACCTATATTTTATAGTTAGTTATAGACAAAAGCAATCGACTACTAATAAAACATCTATTAACGGTTATACACAAATCATATGAAGAACCTATTGATTTTGACTGAATATACTATAGTATACTATCCTACCATAGTATATTTTATATGTGAAAAGGAGGAAATCAAATGTACTACTACTATAATCAATTACCTTGTCCTGCTGGTACAGCACCATATATTATTCAGGCTGGGGATAATTACTTTAGTTTAGCTATTCGTTTCAATACAACTGTTCAAGCCATAATTGCCGCTAACCCAAATATTAATCCGCTAATGTTAATGATTGGTCAGAGAATTTGTATACCAACACCAACTACATGCCCAACAGGAACAACTCCCTACACCATTAAGGTAGGGGATACATTCTTTAGTATAGCTAGAGATAAAAACATCTCAGTTGATGCTCTATTAGAAGCAAACCCTGGTGTAGATCCCGATAGATTATTTATTGGTCAAATTATTTGCATACCAGTTGTTCCACCGCCAACCGTTTCTTGTCCTACGTTGAGGGAGGGCAGCAGAGGTGCTGATGTAGAAAGGCTTCAAAGATTATTGAGGGACGCTGGATTTGATCCAGGACCTATAGATGGAATTTATGGGCCCAGAACTAAAGCTGCAGTTATTGCTTTTCAAGAAAGTAAAGGGCTATCTGCTGATGGTATAGTAGGTGTTTTAACTTGGACTGCACTTGGTATAGACTGTGACACTCCTCCACCTCCAGCTTGCCCCACGGGAACCACTGCCTATACTATAGTAGCTGGTGATACCTTCTTTAATCTTGCTAGAAGATTTAATACTACAGTTGATGCAATTAGGAGGGCTAATCCCAATGTGAATCCAGATAACCTTCAGATCGGTCAGGTTATTTGTATACCAGCATCTTAAAGGAGTCAAAAAAAGGCCTATACTAATATAGGTCTTTTTTGACTCTTTTTTATTCTTCCTTTAGCAACCCTTTACTTAAGCGGTTTGTAATCTATATGCTATGTTTTAGGAAAAGATAAAGCCTTTAGTAAATATCCCTTCTTGAATATTCAAAGCCTAGATACTCTTCTAAAGTAATATCACTGCTGTAAATTGCTTCGGCCTCTTCTTTTCCAACATACCTTAAATGCCATGGTTCATAGGTGTAGCCAGTGGTTGTTTCTTTTCCCTTTGGATATCTAATAATAAAACCAAATCTGTGGGCATTTTCCTTTAACCAAATACCCTCTTTAACATTACCTAGCTCTTCTGTTAGCCTTAAGGCTACACTTCTGCTGCTAACATCCATTGCAAGTCCTGTTTGATGCTCACTTTGTCCTGGAAAGGCACTAGTTTTATTGGCTTCCTTTTCTCCCTTACGCCTTACATTAGCTTCAAATATTGATTTTTGTCGACTGTAGGAGCGGTAACCCGATACAGCAAACAGCTCAATAGCATCCTTCTCTGCCTCATCAAATAGCTCCTCTAATGCTTCAGCAGCTACCTTCCTCATATACTTCTTTGGTAAGTCCTCACTAAAGGAAAAGCTTACATTAGGTATAACTAAATCACTTGGAACATAGTCTGAAGGTAGTTGTCTTTCTTTATTGACAAGCACCAATATATCCTCTGGGTCTTCAACATTAACTATATTTTCTTCCTCCTTGTGGTTTTCTTCAACCTCTTGATTGTTATCAGCTACAGCCTCTACTGATTCTTCGCCATTGGTTTCTGCTTCATCAATTTCAACCTCTTCAGCTTGATCAGCTTCAGCCTCTTGATTTTCTTCTGCCTCTTCAATTGCAGCTGTTTCTTCAGCTTCTTCTGTAGCCTCTTGGTTAGCTTCTGTTTGTTCTTCAGTAACTTCCTCAAAGCCTTCTGCCTCTACTGGCTCCTTAAAATTCATTCTTACTAAACCAAACACCATTACAACCAGTAGAATGGTTAAAAAAGCTATAGTCCCCTTTTTCATTGGTATATTCTCCTTAATTTTGTCTATTATTTTATGTCATTTTGCTTATCAAATATACTATTGAGTATAGCAGAAAAAGCCTTTTAAATCAATGTTGTTAGCTATTCTATAGCTTTTCCAGCTATATCCTTAGCCCACTTTTCTGCCTTTTCTCTAGCTAATGTTTGATAATTAGATAGTGGTTCAAAGAAGTCTATTTCTCCAAGTATATTACTATCAGCTAGCCTTTTTTTTAGATTAATAAAGGTTTTACCTATTTGCCCTCCATGACAGCTGAATAACCCAACGCTTTTATTTTTAAGATTAGCTTTTTCCAGTAATGAAGCTATGGGAGGTGCATAGGTCCAAGCCCATACTGGAGTTCCAATAATTATTAGGTCATAGTCCTGTAAATCCTGTTTGAAGGTCTCCAATTCTGGCTTTTTATTCATTACAACTTGACTACCACCCCAGAGGTACTTTCCAAAGCCCCTAGATTTTATTTCCTTTTTAGGCTTTAGTCTAAGGAGGTCAGCACCAATAGCTTCTGCCATAACTTCAGCAATAAGGTTGGTGTTGCCTTCAAAGGAATAATAAACAACTATTGATTTCATTACTATTCACTCCTTAAATATTAATTATTATTTGACTTTTGATGATACTAGCCCAAAAATACCCCCAGCAATTCCTAAAAAAATGCTTAACAATGTAGTTATAATAACTAGTCCTGTTTTTAGTGATTCTACGGGTGGTAGAGGGATAAAGGGAAGTGGACCTACCATCATAGTAAACAAATGCTCTAGGGTTAAGTTTGATAGTATTATTGCTAAAGCCCCTCCCCCTATAGTTAAGAGCACCCCCTCTAATAAAAAGGGTGTGGCTATAAAGCCTTCTGGAGCCCCAAGCAACCGTAAGGTTCTTATCTCTTCTCTATTGTTATAAATACCTAAGCGAATAATGTGGGAAATAATAAATAGAGTTGTAATACCAACAGCCACAACTACTATTACTCCCAATATCCTTAATATTTTTGAAATGCTATATAATCTATCTAGCACCTCTCTATTATCCCTAATATAAGTTATACCATACATTTCTTCAACATCTTCTATAACCGAATCAATTGTATTTAAATCGATTTTAGCCTCTATAAAACCGCTGAAGGGATTATCCTCAAAAAACTCTAATACCTGTGCCTCCTTCCCTAATATTTCCTCCATTCTTTTTAAGGCTTCCTCCTTTTTTACTATCCTTGCCTCCAGCACCCCCTCATGGCCTTTTATTTCTTCAGCCAGCTTAAGGGCATCGTCCTTTACAATTCCTTCATCGTAATATATATTTATTTCTGATTCTTTTTCAATAACCCTAACAACTTCGTTACTGATCCACCAGCCGGATATAACCATTGATAAAATAAATAAAATTAAGCCTGTACTGAATATAGTAAAAACATTGGATAAGAGATTTATTTTAAATAGGGTTTTAGCCTCCTTAATAAAATATCCTATATTAAATAAAATGCTTTTCATATGCTACACCCCAAACTCTCACAATATATATTTCCATTATTTATATGAATTAACTTGTCATAATTACTATTTTTAATCAAATGGGTTGCATGGGTTGTAATAATCACCGAGGTATTTATGTCTTTGAATGACTCCAAAAGCTCCAATATATTCACAGCATTATCAACATCTAAATTACCAGTAGGCTCATCAGCTAGTATTAATGATGGTTTTCTTGCCACAGCCCTTGCAATAGCAACTCTTTGACTTTCACCAAAAGACAGGTTTTCCACTGGAGTCAATAGCTTATGCTCCAGCCCCACCTTCTCCATTGCATCGTGGGAGGCCCTTTTAATTTCACTAGGTGTAAGGTTCAGAAATCTCATTCCTAGCATAACATTTTCAATTGCTGTCCTACCTTTAATTAGCCGAAATTCTTGAAATACTGGTCCTAGCTTTAACCTTAGCCTTCTAATATTACTGGCCTCTTCCTTCTCCATTGTTTGACCTAGTATTTTCAGTAAACCAGAAGTAGGAAATTCTATTCCCATAAGTAATTTTAATAGGCTTGTTTTACCTGATCCGCTGACACCTGTAATATAAACCATTTCTCCTGCTTTTATATCTATATTAATATCCTTTAGGGCCATAGTGCCATCGGGATATCTTAAGTAAATGCTTTTTCCTTCAATCATCGTTTGTCCTCCCCCTTAGTACTAAAATAAAACTAGCCTAGCTAATATTTCTATGTAACCCTCCTTAATCTCTATTTCCCGTATAATATTTTTACCTATAAGTGGCTTTAAATCAATTTCTAAATAATCCTCCTTAAATAGACCCTCTAGGGAAACCTCCTTCAAGGGTACACCATAAAATTCTCCGCTTTCTACTTGAAATCTTAATACATTGCCCTGATGAATAACAAATTTCCCCATTAAGGTTAGGTTGCTGTTAGGCATGTTCACTTTAACCTCATTAGGTAAAAATTCAAACTCCATTTTAGGTAAATTTGAATACTCATCAAAAATACTATTAAGGGTTTCGTCATCTATGGAGCCTTTAATGCCAGACAATGTAAAGGTTGTTTTTACTGCATCAAGAGGTAGACTGCCCTCTTCAATAATTCGTGAAAACTCCTTTATAGTGTCAGTAAACAATGGCTTTAATTTATCCCACATAATCTCCATGTTATGTAGCCGTTCTTGATAATACTCCTTTTCCTCCTCCAGCTGGGTTAAGTAGCCTTCAAGCTCATCCATTAATTCCTTTTGTGTGGTAAGATAGCTGGCTAGCTGCCTTTGCTTTTCTTTTACTATGTTAAGGCTCTCTGTTAGCTTTTTCTTTTCTATGTCTAGTCTATTTTTACTATCCTCTAACTTCACCATTAATTCTCCAGTGTTTTTGGTTAAATCCCTTAATACATTTATTCTTCTAAGTAGAGCTGCTAAGCTGTCAGAGCTTAAAATAATCTCGATGTAAGATGCTGCACCTCTTCTTTGATAGCTTTTCAATACTTCTTCTAATGCCCTTTTATTACTAATATACTTTACTTCTTCTGCCTTTATCTTTAGCTCTAAATCCTTTATTTGGTAGCTTAAAGCATCTATTTCTTTTACAGTTTCAGCCTCTTGTTCTTCAGCCCTCTTAATTACCTCAGTCAGAAAGAATAAATCATGAAGTATTTTTATTTCCTCCTCTGATATTCCCGACAGCTTCTCTTCTACATTATCAAAGGGCTCTGCTTCACTAATTAGAATTGCTGAAGAAATAACCATAATAGTTATTAAAAATATCAAGCTAAAGGCTATAGCTAGTTTTTTCCTATTCTTAACCATAGGGTGTCACCATTCCTCTTATCCAGTTAATTGTATTCCTATGTCTATTCTATCAGAATGGTGTAAATACTAAAATAACTAAATGCTAATTCTTTTACTAAACCTTATTGCATAATTATAATTACTATTATATAATATACCATATGTTATATATCTGAAGTTATATATTGTTTTAGGAGGGTATTATGGCACCTAAGAAAAAGTTTTCTAAGGAGAAGATTATTGACGCTGCTTTTGAAATAGCAAAAACAGAAGGTTTAGATAATATAACCATTAGAAAGGTTGCTGACAAAATAGGCAGCTCTATAGCACCTATTTATGTCAACTTCAAAGACATTGACGAGCTTATTTCTAATGTTGTAATGAGGATATATGAAGTAAGCCATAAAATGTATTTAGCTGAGGATTCTGGTGACTCCTTTAAAAATATGGGAGCTGCCAGCATTAGATTTGCTAAAGAGTATAGTGTGTTGTTTAGAGATCTTTTACTGAAAAGCAATAAATATATGAAGGATTATGATAAAGCATTAGGAGGCTTTTTAGTGGAGGAAATGCGGAAAGACCCCGACCTTGAAGGCTTTTCTGATGAAGAGCTAATGAATATTCTGCTTAAAATGAGGATATTTCAGTTAGGTCTTTCTGTAATGGTTGCTAATGATCAGTTACCACCTAGCTTTAATGATGACAATATTCTTGAGCTATTGGAAAGTGCAGCCTCAGATGTTATTATATCAACAAGAATTAAAGGAAAAAACAAAGACCTGCAGGTTTAATATTGCTTTAGCAGCTCACTTGTATGGTTTATTATCTCATTTATATTTATGTTACTGATTGGTTTATCTGTTAACATATATTTGTTTTTTAATTTCAATATTCTATATACACTTTCATTAATTCTCTCTGGTGTTATTTCTCCTTTTTTTACAGCATCCTTTAAGTAATTAATTACTGTCGTCCAGTTTTCATATTCATGGCAAACTAAAACTATATCACTACCAGCCTTAACAGATTTTACGGCTGCTTCCCCTATATGATAGGTTTCAATTATTGCTCCCATAGTCATATCATCTGTTATAATTAAGCCATTAAAGTTCAGCTGTTTCCTTAAAATATCAGTAATAATTACTGGTGATAAGGTTGCAGGATTTTCTAAATCTATTTTATTATACTTTATATGTGCTATCATTATTGCATCTGTATCATTGTTTATTGCTGCTTTAAAGGGAACCAACTCTAATTCTAACAGCTGATTTAAATCTTTATCTACAGCTGGTAGACTATCATGTGAGTCTATTAAGGTATCTCCATGTCCTGGGAAATGTTTTACAACTGGGATTACTCCTGTTGACTTTATTCCCTTCATAACTTTAATTCCATGCTTACTAACAACTGCTTCATTTGAGCCAAAGGCCCTATCACCTATTACTGGATTTTGTGGATTACTGTCTATATCTAAGACTGGTGCAAAATTCATGTTAATGCCATAGCCCTTAACTCTTTTTCCAATTGTATTACCAACTGCATAGGAAAACTCTTCATCATCTATTTTTCCTATTTTTCTGCTGGATGGTATTTTTCCTAGTAGCTTCTGGAGTCTGCTTACCCTACCACCTTCTTCATCAATAGATATAAATAATGGAGTATTATTAACCCTATTTGCTTCTTTAAGGGAATTAATTAAATGTAATAGACCATCTGAGTCCTTGATATTCCTCTCAAATAGTATAAAGCCACTTACCTTATATTTCTCAATTAATTCTATCGTATTGTCGTCAAGCTGGTGTCCTACAACACCAGCCATCACCATTTGTCCTATTTTTTCATCAAGGGTCATATTCTTCATTTCTGTTAATATAGGATCCTCATCTATTATTATATCCTCAGCAAGCTTTTCATCTTTAGGTTGAGATAAGTTGTTTTTACCCTCATCTTCATCCACTTTAGTTGAGCATCCTGTAAGCAAAATTATAGACAAAAGTATAGATACAAAAAGGGATGGCTTTATCATTATTTATCTTCCTCCATTTAGTCCTATAGTTAATCTATTTTAGGTATTTAGTATATTATAGAATCAAATTTATCAATATACCACCTAGTTATTACATAGTAAACAGCTATAAATAAAACTATTGAAATAAGACTGTATATTAAAAGAATAGTATGCCCACTATAATTGGGCATCAACCCATATAATATGTAGAAGGCTCCTCCTATTACTAATCTCACTACTAATGAAATCATAACATTTAAATTGTTTTTTACAGCTGTTGTTGGACTGGTCCAATTTAATATAGGGCGTTCTATATTGATAGCTATATCTATTGTAGAAAACAATAGGGTAGCAGTTATGCAAAACAATAATCCTATTCCCATCATATCTAAGCTTATCGGTAGGTACGCTGCAGCTGCCAATGCTAGAATAATAGACCCAATAAAGGATATTATCAAAGTAGAATATACCCTATATCTTATGTTTTCTGCTGTAGTAATTGGTAGTACCCTAGTTTCCCAGAAGGTCTTTCCTTCCCTTGTAATTACAGTTGCAGATAGGTTTCCTATTATTGCTGGAGTAGTAACTATACCTGCATACAGATATATCAAGTATGGTGCTATTGCTTCAGACCTAAATATTTCATTATTAAGCTGACCTGTAAAGGACATAATTATAAACATCAATATGGGAACTAGCATTGTTAATACTGTATTTAATGTAAACACAGGATTACTAAAAATAATTAAAATATGTCTTTTTATTAATTGAAAACCTCTGCTTCTTGATTTATAGTATATATTATTATTGCTGATAACCCCACCATCCGATTGATTAAAGGACATTAATGCTCTGTTGTATAGGAAATGGGACATAAGCTTTAAGGCATATAACAATATTATATGAAGTAATATAAAGAGACCTCCGTATAAGAATGAACCCTGTATCATTTTAGTTAGCCATATACTAGGGGGAAAGCCTCTACCAATTAGCTTTAATAAACCATCCTCTTGTAGCATCAGGTTTGTGAAGCCTTCAGGGTCAATTTCCACTCTTGTTAAAGTAATTTGAATAAGTAAAATCAACATCAACAGCAATATATTTCCACCTATAGCCATTAGGTTTCTTCTTTTACCTCCAGCAATAATGGACATAAAGGGGATAATAACTAATGTTGCCAATAGCATCGGAATTAATGGTGACATAATTAATGCTATAATTCCTATAATTAACGGTAGTGGTTGAATTCCTCCTATTATACCATAGGCTATAACTGCTGTGCCAAAAAATAAGCAGGCGATAGCTAAAAGATATAAATAAACAGAGGCCAATTTAGAAAATATAATTGATTCTTCCTTTAAAGGTAGAGAGGCTATAAACATTAAATCCTTAGAATAAAAAAAGTTAGATATTATTAATGGGATACATGCAAAAAATATCATCATTACATTACCTATATACATATAGGTTATTGTAAGCTCAGGAATACCAATACTTGAAAAAACTTTATATATGCTTAAAGCTAAGTTAAAGGCTGGAATGATTAATAAGACTGGTATCAAAATAGCCAGCTTTTTAAGCCACCTATTATTAAGGTTTAGGTGCTGAGTGTACTTGCTAAAAAAATCAAATACTTGTATTTTGGTTAATGATATAAATTTATTCATTCTTTGTCATCTCCAGGAACACCTCTTCAAGTGTTATATTTTTATTCTTTTTAATGGTTTCTAGCTTATCACAGGCCACCAGTTTACCCTTATTAATTATGGCTACTCTATGACACAGGTTTTCCACAACTTCTAGTACGTGGGAAGAAAAGAATATGGTTCCACCATTCTCACAATGCTCCCTCATTAAATCCTTTAGTATTTTGGCGGAATGGGGATCTAACCCCACTAAGGGTTCATCTAAAATAAAAAGGTTAGGATTCGGCAGCAATGCTCCAGATAGAAGTAGTTTTTGCCTCATTCCATGGGAGTATGAGTTAATGGTCTTAGGAAGAGCATCATATATTTGAAAAGCCTTAGTAAACCTCTCAATTTTCTTCCTTCTGTCTTTAAGGGAAACCTCATACATATCTGCTATAAAATTTAGATAGTCGATACCCTTTATTGCATCAAATATTGCAGGATGGTCTGGTACATAGGTGAAGTTCTTTTTAGCTTTAACTGGTGCTTTTGAAATATCTACTCCATTTATTATTATAGAACCCTCTGTTGGTGAAAGAATGCCAGTAATCATTTTTATTGTTGTTGTTTTACCTGCACCATTGGGACCTATAAACCCAATTATTTCTCCTTTTTTTATTTCCAAAGAGATATTGTCAACAGCCCTCTTTGATTTATCGTAGGCCTTTGTAACATTTTTTAAAACCAACATGATAAAACCTCCTCCACTAAACATTCTATATGTCTTTATATTTGTTATATATATACTATAACAATTCTAATAGATAATCAATAGCACTTTGATAAATAGTTATTAAATCTTTTTAGCTATAAAAAAAAGGGCTAATATATTAGACTTTAGTCTTATATTAAACCCTTTTTTTAATAATTATCCTTTTTTAACTATAGGCTGCATTATATCCATTTCTGGGTATTCCTTTTTACGACTTCTATCATCGTATACTTCCAATGAGAAGCTTTCTGCATGCTTATACTCTGTTTTCGGAAGCCATGTGGTAAGCAAGTAATCATTTGCCCTTTGCATTGAGCTATTAACCATCTCATCAAATGTCTCTCCATTAAAGGTACATACTGCATACTCCCCCTTTGGTATATCAAAGGTGACAAGGCCTTCTGGTATATCTTCATATGATGATACTGCATCTGCTACTATGTATTGTATACCTGCTTCTGTAAATGCTAGTATTCCATATCTAACTGATGGGTATATTTTATTTGATATTTTACTGCTTACATCCCTATCCCAATATTGGCTCCAAAGGTCACCAAAGATGCTTGCATCCTCAGGAGGCCATGCTGGTATATTTATGGATATTCCCACGGTTTTAATAGGTTTATCCTTAGAGGCAACCTTTATCTCCAATTTATTAGCTTTATTATTTATTTCCATAAAACTATCAGCTCCTTGTGTTTTTTTAATTCTTTCCTTTAGCTTTCTTCTAACATATAAGATTTTTTGCTGCTTCCAGAATAGTTTCTCATGTTTTTTCTGTAATTCTGCCACTAAATTGATTTTATTGCTACCAATAAAGCCTTTTATTTCCTCTAAGGAAAATTCATATTCCCTCATTTCTGTTATGAAATGAATATCTTCAACCTGATCTTCTGAATAGTATCTATATCCGTTAAATCTGTTGATTTTACTGGGCTTCAATAAACCAATTTCATCGTAAAACCTTAAGGCAGATGTTGAAATCATACCTATTCTTGAAAACTCTCCTATTGTGTACACAATAATCATCTCCTTTGGCCTAATTATATTATAAAGCTTCAGGTAACTTTAAGGTCAATAGGGTTTTTAAAATTTTAGCTTTATAGGTTATAGCTATAAATATATTTGCTATGTTATAATTACGCTATATAGTAAATAATAAAGATTAAATAATATTTCCAAAGGTTTTCTTTATGATATATTAATATGGCTAAAGGGTATAACTATATCATAATTTATATTACGAAGGGAAGAAAAGCCATGATAATAGAAGGTAAACTAATCAAGCATTTAATAAATATTCTTTTAGTTTTATTAATTATTTTCCTGCTTGGACAGATAGATTTTATTTTAATACCTTTAGGTAATATTCTATTTCTTACTTTATTACCTATAGTTTTTGGTGGACTTTTTTATTACATACTTAGACCATTAGTTGCTTTTCTTGTTGGTAGGAAGGTCAATAAGACAGCAGCAGTAGTTATTGTTCTACTGGGCTTAATTGTAGCTTTTTCCATTTTAATTGTTTATGGTAGTGGGTCTATAAGGGAAGAGTTTAGCTACTTCTATGTCACCTTTTCTGAACAACTGGAGGATATAAGTGAGAGTACTAAGGACATTTTAGATCAAGAAAACTATTGGATATTTTCCGTTAAAGACCTAGAGAGCAAAATAATAAATGCCTCGGAAATTGGACTTGAAAAGCTAGGAGAAAGTATGACTGGGTGGATATCTATTATTGCAAATGTAGGTACCGTTATAGTTCTAATACCTATAGTTATATTCTTCTTATTAAAGGACGATGAGCTGTTTTATAATTATTTACTTAAGCTGATTCCAAAAAAACATAAGGAAACAGTAACCACACTTTTTAAAGATATTGATCAAGTGCTTTCTATTTATATTACAGGTCAATTAATTGTAGCATTGTTTTTAGGAATACTTACATATATAGGTTACTTAATAATAGGACTACCTAACGCCTTGATATTAGCTATTTTTTCTATGATTACATCTATAATACCCTTCCTAGGACCTTTTTTAGGAGTTCTTCCAGCTATAATAATAGGTGGAACCGTCAGCTTCTTTATGATAATCAAGGTACTTATTGTACTTATTGTAACACAGCAATTAGAAGGCAGCTTAGTTAGACCTAATATTGTAGGTAACAGGCTACAAATACACCCGCTGGTTGTTATATTCTTAGTTATAATAGCTATAGCATTGTATGGATTTATTGGAGCTTTCCTAGTGATACCTATATATGGGGTCATTAGAGTTATTATAAGACACTTTTATGGAAGGTACATGTCCTCCAAGCAAAATAAGTAAAAATTCCTTATTCAGTTATTTTATCTTCTAGCATTTCTCTATACTTTTGGATTTTATCAATACCGCTCCTAGCTTTTCCTGGGGGTTCATCTATAACGATTTCCTTCTTTAAGGTTAAGGGTGGCCCCTCCAGAACATGTATATAATTAGCCATACACAGGGCTTCATCAGCATCATGGGTAATCAAAATAAAAAGCCCTTTTTTTCTATGCCAATAATCTATAATATAGTCCATTAACGTTTTCTTCATGTTTAAATGTAAACCCTTAAAGGGTTCGTCCATAATAAGAATATCTCCATCATATGCCAAAGCCCTAGCAATAGACACCCTCTGCTTCATACCACCACTTAATTCTTTAGGATAATAGTTTTTAAACTCCTCTAAATCCACTAAAGACAGATAATTATCTACAATGCTATCAATATCTCCCTTGTGATTGTAGCTTTCTAAAACAAATTTTATGTTTTTTTCTACAGTTGCCCAGGGCAGTAGCCTTTCTTCTTGAAAAATATAAGAAAAGCTTTTGTTATTAAAGCCTTGTATATCTCCCGAATCATAGGGAATAACACCTGCTAAAATGTTTACTAGGGTTGTTTTTCCACATCCAGAGGGGCCAAATAGACAGTGGATTCCTTCAGAAGAAAAATCCATGTTAAGGCCACTAATAACCTTTTGCTTACCGTAGCTTTTATGTAAGCTCTTAATTTTTAGCTCCATATAACTCACCCTTTACAGTCAACTATTTATCTTAGAATACTCTTTCATATTCCTCTTTGTAGTAAATCTTTTAAAAATCCCCTCAAACAACATACTTAGTATTATCACCACAAAGGTCCAAGCAAATAGCATGCTAGAGTCTAAATATACCTTAGCACTGTATAAATGACTTCCTATTGCATTTTGTGGATGACTTAATACCTCGGCAGCCACGCTTACCTTCCAGCCTAGGCCTAGGCAAGTAATACAGGCAGCAAGCAAATAGGGAACAATTGTAGGTAGATATATTCTCCTTAAAATAATCAGCTTCTTTATACGGTATACCTTAGACATTTCTATAAGCTTATGATCTACATTACGGACTCCAGCAACTACATTTGTCCAAATTATAGGAAAGCACATTAAGAAGCAAATAAAAATTGGAACATTGGAAGAGGTAAACCAAATAAGTGCAATAATTATAAAGGATAATACTGGAGTAGATTTTAAAATCGTCATGAAGGGATTAATTATATCATACACATAATCATTTAAAGCAGAAATTATACCGACTATAAGACCTAACAATATAGATATACTAAGTCCAGCAACTACACGAAAAATTGAGTAGGCGATGGTTCTCCAAAAAACATTAGAAAAAATCATTTGCCCTAATGTAGTAATTACCTGTAAAGGGGACGGAACATAAATATCCCGTCCAACTACTATATGGGTAAGCTGCCATATGCTAATCCAAAATATAAAGACTAAAATCTTATTTAGTGATTTTTTATCTTTTATAGTAGAAGCCTTCATTTGGTAGCTTTCCTCCAACCGATTTTGGTTCAAAATTAAATAAAACCTGGTAAAAATCCTCTAGGTAGGACTTGGCCTCGTCCCCCTCTATGAACACAATATTGCTATAGGGAATTGCTTTCTTAGCTATAGCAGCCTTAGGTAAAATACCATGCTTCTCAATTAACTCAGATGCCTTATCAATATTACTATTTACAAAGGCTACTGAGCTTTTATACTCATCTAAAAATCCATTAAATGCTTCCTTGTTTTCTTCTACAAAGGCTTTTTGAACTATTATAGCTCCCATTGGTAGCTTGCTATCCTCTGGTGTTACTTCATTCCATTCCTTAGTTATATCTAGGGCTATTTTCAAGTCTGTATTCTTCATCATTGCTGTAGTAACATGGGGCTGAGGTAATAATGCTATGTCAACATCTCCTGCGGCTAAAGCAGCTGCCAACTCAGCATGCTGCAGCTTATATTCTAACATAACATCCTTGCCTACAACTAATCCATTTTCATTTAATATGTATTGAATTACAAAGTCAGGTGCAGAGCCCTTACCACTAGTATACAGTGTCTTACACCTTAGGTCTTCAACTGAGTTAATGGTATCTCCATTTTCCACTACATAAAGTACTCCTAGGGTGTTTACCGCTGCCAATTGAACAGCTCCTTCGGTTTTGTTGTGTAAAACTAAGGCTAGGTTAGTAGGTACTGCTGCCACATCCACTTCTCCACTAATAACCTTACCAACTAAATCATCAGGGCTTCCTAGTACAGTAAACTCATAATCTATAGTAGACTCGTTGGTTTCACTTTTCTCCATTAAATCCACCATGCCCATTCCTGTAGGACCCTTTAATGTTGCTATTTTAAGCTTTGGCTTTTCTTCTGCTTCCATGGAGCTATCATCAGCTACCTCCTGCTGTATTTCTTCAGTCTGTTCTCCTGTGTCTGTAGTACAACCTACAGCTACAGTAACTAGAACTAGTATCATTAGTAATGCTAAAACTGTTTTTGACTGCCATTTATTTAACATATTCTCAACAACCTCCTTTATTGATAATGATTGTCAACTTCATAATACCACTGCCACTATTTGTTGTCAACTTTTCTAAAATATTATTTTATTCCCTTTAAGTGTTAGATATTCCTCTTCTTGAAGTTCCTTAAATATCCTATATAGAGATGCCCTGCTGATTCCCAAATAATCTGCCAGCTGGCATTTATTTAAGGAAAGTGTAACTATATTCTGGTTCCTTTGCTGATACTTTAGCTGTTGGAGGTACTCCTTAACCCGTTCACTTATCTTATCATGGGTAAAGCATTCAACCCTTTGGTTTAAAAATAAATACGCTGGCCTACGTAGCTTAAATAATTTTGCAATATAACTTCATCCATTTTAAAAAGCTTTAATAAGCAACTTTCCGTAATAAAAAGTACAACTGCTTCACTATTGGTGTATAGATAGGTGACATTTTCAAGCTCTTTCTGGAATAAATATGGGATTCCGAAAATACTTCCAGCCTTAATTCTATTCATTATTATCTTTTTACCAGTTAAAAGATTTTTTTGCACTTCAATTTTTCCCTTTAAAACTATACCTATCTCATTACTAAAATCCGCTATGTACTGTCCCTTCTTATATTCTATAATTCTATAATTAATATTTTTTATATATAGCTTAAGCTTCTCTGGAGTTACGTCCTTGAACAAGAAGCATTTTTTTAATGTATTATACATAGATTTTTCCTTCTCTCTTAAAGTATATCAATTATCATCATTAATTTGTATAGATTTATTCCGTAAAATAAATAAAAACACAGGGGGACGGTTCTTCTGTGTTAGGCACAAAAAACGACAACAATATTCATAATTTTTATAATACATAGTCTAACTATAGAAGTTTTTAATTGGTAATAATAAAGCGATTGTAATATAATTCATTATGCCTTCTTAGTATTAAGCAAGTTCTTTCCCAGAAAGGAGTTACCATGTTGATAAATAGCAATGCCAAAGCTATAGAGCTACCCTTGCAGGCAACAGTAGCTAGTAATGAAAAATTTATTGTTAAGGGGTTAAATCATAGATACAGTGTTAAAAAGGACAAAAGGATAGATGTATTAGATAATATTGATTTCACAGTAAAAGAAAAGGAATTTTTAGCAATAGTAGGCCCTAGTGGCTGTGGCAAAAGCACTTTGCTAAATATTATGTCGGGGCTTCTAAAGCCAACTGGTGGTGAAATACTACTTGAAGGTGAAGCCTTAAGCTCCACTACTAAGCGTATTGGCTACATTTCACAAACAGATACTTCGATGCCCTGGAGAACTGCTATATCAAATGTTGAGCTAGGAATGGAGATTAAGGGAGTTTCTAAGAAAAAGAGAAGAGAAATTGCCCTTAAGCTTATGCAAGATGCAGTGCTGGCAGGATTTGAAAAGAGCTTTCCCTATGAGCTTTCAGGTGGGATGAAGAAAAGAGTAGATATTATAAAAGTACTAGCTATTGACCCAGAAATAATATTCATGGATGAACCCTTTGGTGCCTTAGATGTTTTCACTAGGGAAATGCTTCAAAACTATATTCTTTCTTTATGGGAGAAAACTAAAAAAACAATAATTTTTATTACACATGATTTAACAGAGGCTATTACCCTTGCAGGCCGAGTAATAATTTTAACTAATCGCCCAGCAACAGTTAAATCAGAGTATAAAATTGACTTGCCACGACCTAGATCTTCCTTTGACATAAGGTATGACAAAAAATTTATTGAGCTGCATAAAAGGATTTGGGAGGATTTAAAGTCAGAGGTCAGGTAGCAAGAAATCAATTGGAGGACGGTACATGAAGGACATTAAGCTTATAAAGCAAGGAAAGGCCTTAGGTATTAGGCTATTGTTAATTTGTGGTTTTTTAATATGCTGGGAGCTATTTACTTCTACAGGTTTTCTTGACCCCTTTTACACCAGTAAACCATCACTTATATATAAGGATTTGCAGGAGTTTTATAATAGCGGAGCTTTAATGAAGCACACAGCTATAACTTTGCAGGAGGCTATATGGGGCCTAATAATAGGTACAGCTATTGGAATAAGTGTAGGGTTTCTTCTCGGTCTTGTTAACATACTGGGTAGAATATTTGAACCAATAATCACTGCCCTCTACGGAATACCTAAGCTAGCCTTAGCACCTATATTTGCTATATGGTTTGGACTTGGAATAAAATCAAAATAGTGCTATCAAGCCTACTAGTATTCTACCTTGTTTTCTTTAGTACATACGCAGATGTTAAGGGTGTAGATAATAATTTAATAGCTTCAGTTAAATTAATGGGGGATACTAAGCTACAAGTGTTATACAAGGTAACTTTACCCTCCTGTGTCCCCTGGATACTATCGGGTATTCGTGGAGGACTAGGTGCCTCTCTAATTGGGGCAATTGTTGGAGAATACATGGGTGCTAGCGCTGGCCTTGGCTGGATGATATCATATGCAACTTCATTCTTTAAAATTCAGCGTGTAATGTCCTGTATATTTATACTCTTGCTAATTGGTATAAGCTTTAATTTCTGCTTAAAGGTGGCTGAGGGTTGGCTGCTTCGTTGGCGTCCTAACGCAAGCTTAAATACTACAAATGAAGAAGCAATATAAATAATAATTGATAAGGAGATGAGTGTTTTGAAAAAAATTATAGTAAGTTTTTTAGTGTTAATTTTAGTAGCATCAACTTTAGTGGGCTGTGGGGAAAAAACGCCTGAAGCAAATGAAGCCTCAAACCCAAATAATGAAGAGCAGCAGCTAGAAAAAATAGTTGTATCAGAACTAAGAAGTGAATTTTGGCTTCCTGTTTATCTTGCCGATGAGTTGGGCTATTTTAAGGAAGAGGGTCTTGATGTGGAGTTTGTTACCTATAAGGATGGTCCCCTTGCCTTCCAGGGAATGCACGCAGGAGATTCACAATTTTGCATGCTAAGCTCTGAGCCAGTTCTAAGGGCATATGATCAGGGAAAAGAGTCTAAAATCATTTTATCAACCCTAACCAATAAACCATATATGTTTGTAACAAGTCCAGAAATTAAATCTGTTAAGGATTTGAAGGGTAAAGTAATATTTGGTGGTATGCCAGGATCAGCCCCCTACTCCTTTGTTGCTTCAATATTAGCCAGTGAAGGCTTAGACCCTGAAGCAGATGTAACATGGGCAAATTTGGAATACGGTGCTTCATTAGCTGCCCTTGAAAGTGGACAGATTGTAGGTAGTTACATTAGATCTACAGCAAAAACTGAAGTAGCCCAAATGGGAGGAAATATACTTGTTGATGCCACAATCGCTGATTCCCATAAAAAACTATACGGATCAGATAAGTATGAATCTACTATTGTCACAGTAACTAAGAAATATGCTGAAGAAAACCCAGAAACTGTTCAAAAGTTTACCAATGCAGTAGTTAGAGCTATAATTTGGCAAACAGAGAATACTGATGAAGAGGTTGCAAGGGTTGCTACTCCAGTGTTCCCTGGCAAAAGCTACATAAATGCAAAGCTGATTGAGTATCTAAGAAGCTCATTATCAGTAGATGGAAATATTTCAGAGGAAGGTCATAATACAATTATAGACTTTTGCTTAAAGGAAGGCTTGATTTCTAGTCCAATACCCTATGAAGATGTAATTGATACATCATTTGTTAAGAAGTCATACCAGCAGTTTAAGTAATGAAAAGGTAGGATAAAGCCATGAAGCGAAATAAGCGTATTGTAATAGTTGCCCATTGTATTCTTAATGTAAATTCAAAGGTTGTAGGGTTAGCCCAATACGGTGGAGCCATTAGAAAACTTGTTACTGATTATGTAAATGAAGGCATAGGAATTATTCAACTACCCTGCCCCGAAATAACTTTTTTGGGCTTGGAGAGATGGGGTATGACTAAAAATCAATATGACACCCCCAGCTATCGTAAACACTGTAAAAAGCTAATAGAACCATATGTAGAGCAAATAATAGAGTACTTGAATAATGGATATATTATAGAAGAAATTGTAGGTATTGACGGTAGCCCAAGCTGTGGAGTGAGCTTGACCTGTTCTGGATACAAAGGCGGAATGGTAGATGAAGGACATCACCAATGCCATGAAATTAGTGGTAGTGGTATAATGATAGAAGAGCTTAAGGGGCTTCTTAAGGAGCACAACGTAAATATTCCTATGTCAGCAATAAGTGAAAAGGATGAAATTGAGTAATAGAAATACCCCTTGTAATTGGGGTATTTTTTATTATTAACCTAAGGCTTTAGCTTAAGATTAAGTTATAGGTTAAGCTAAACTAACATCACTTGTTTGCAACTCTTTCACCTTTTTTTATGAATGTCTGTGACGAAAAATTACCATTGACCTTCAAGCTGCTAAACTTTATAGGTAATCCATCTGCAAAATAAAAGCTTGGTCGATTTTGAAAGTGAAGATGTAAATGGGGTTCTGTTGAATGTCCTGAATTGCCGCACCTCCCAATTACCTCCCCTCTTTTTACGTAATCCCCTTTTTTCACTCTAATGCTACCTGGAATAAAGTGAGCCATAAAAGAATACTCGTTTTCTTCATGCTTAATAATAACAAAATTACCTCTAAAATCTGTGGATAAAAAATCTAGTTTCATAGTACCTGGATATGGATAATCCCTAACATTGTTTTTTGTTGCCATAACTTCTCCATCGGCTGGAGAAAGAATGTTTTTACCAAAGCAAATATAATCCGTTAGTTTGTTTCCTTCATTTATATGTCTAATATTATTAGAGTCAGCCATTACAAAATCGTAGGCATATCTTTGATTAATAACCTCCCAGGAATGTGAATCTTTTTGATCTATTCCACCATTCATAATTAACCATTCATCTTCAAAGGGCAATGAGTAGTTACCTTTTTGCTTAAAATTCTTTAGTCCAGATGAACCTATCATACCAATAATTTGCATTATAATCTGGTAAAACTGAAAAGGGTTTAAAAAAGCTAGTATAGATGTAATATAACAATTCATTATAATTTTAATGCTCCCTGCCCTCTCACTAGGTGCTGGCAATGGAAAAACTTCATTTTGTGTATCCTCTGTTATAGAAAACCCAGTAAAAGTATCAATAAAAATGAATACTATTGCAATTATAATAGCTATTGATGCCATTAGGAATAGCTCCGAAACAAAAATACCAATAAAATATAAAGCTATGCAAGCTACCCCTATAGCTTTATACAATAACTTGCTTTTCTTCACCAAAGGTAGGGATAGTGCAGAGGTTATAAATATTGTTAATATAATTAGTCTAGCAATATTTAAGTACACTTGTGGGGGGGATAGTGTTCTCTCTACTACCAGCATAAGAACTAATAAAAATCCCGTTATGTTTATGGCTTTCGTAATAATAGAAGTAAGACCTAGTTTTTCCAAGCTTATCACCCATATTAATGTATTTTACAAGGCAAGTAGTCCTTATTTTCTTTATAACCTGTATTTGGCTTCCAGCTAACCTATTCCATCACTAGGTATATAATTTCTAATAGCTTTGCTATTTTACTATATCATAAAAAACTATGATTTTATACCATATTTTACTATGTACACTATTAGTTTAAATTTATCTCAGCGGCGTTACTAACACTCCCACTTCTTAAGCGGAAGATAAGTGCCGGCAAGCTTCGAAATAAGGGCAACTAGAGTTCAGGTGGAGTTAAATCTCCATCTGAACTATGTTTTCTTTATAAATAATATGGGTCTAGAAGTTATGTCGCATAATGTCATAAAAGCATGGAAATTCACTAAAATTTAACCTTTTACTACTTTAATATAAATACTACTTGTAATATAATTATAATAATTCAAAAAAATTTGCTGGGGGAATCGTCATGAATAAGAGAAGGAAGTCTTTAGTGATTGCAGGTATAAGTGTAGGCTCCCACGCTCTAAAGATAAAAATCGTTGAGGTAACAGAAAAAGAGGAAATTATAATACTAGAAAAGGTTAGTAAAAAAACCACTTTAGGAAGAGACACATTCTCAAAGGGAAAAGTAAGCTATGGGGTGGTTGATGAGGTTTGCCAAGTTCTAAAAGGCTTTAAGAGATTAATGAACACCTACAAGGTACAAACCTATCAAGCTTTTGCCACTAGTGGTATTAAAGAAGCAGAAAACAGAGATTATATATTAAATCAGATTAAATCAAAAACGGGATTAAATGTAGAGCTAATCAATAGCTCCCATAAAAGATTTCTTACCTATAAGGCTGTTAGAGAAAAGCTAACTAATCACCAACAGCTACGAAGGGAAGGAACTATGATTTTAGATGTTGGCTCAGGTAGTATTGAGCTTTCTATCTATAGTAATGGTAATTTAACCTTTAGTCAAAACTTAAAGCTTGGCTCCCTTAGGCTGAAGGAGCTACTGCTAAGTCTTGAGGACAAGACCTTGAACTTTCCTAAGGTTTTAGAGGATTATATAAGAAGCAATACGGATATACTATGGAAAACATTTGATTTTAATGAACCTATTAATCACTTTATTTTATTAGGTGATACCATCAAGGATATATGTAGCATTTGCAATAGCCATGACTACTCTATAAATAAAACCCGTTTTTTAAACATGTACCATGAGCTAATTAACAGGCCCTCTCATAAAGCTATGTATCGTCGCAATGTTACACAGGAAGGTGCCTATATTCTTTTGCCCACCATGATACTTGCAAAAACTTTTTTAAACTTAACCTCTTCTTCAAAAATTTACACCCCTTTAGTATCCTTAGAGGATGGTATAGTTTCTAATATTATAGATGAAAGGCTTAACACAAGTAGAAGGCAAGAGTTTCTTAAGGACACCTATTCTCTAGTAAAAACAATGGCAGCAAAATACCGTTATGACGAAAAGCATGCCCATGAGGTAGAAAAAAATGCCTTAATAATGTTTGATGCACTAAAGAAGCACCACGGTTTAGGGGATCAGGAAAGATTATTACTGCAATTGGCTTCGGTTCTTCATGATATAGGAAAGTTTATTAATATGAGTAAGCATTATAATCATTCCTACGACATTATTATTGCCTCTAATATAATGGGTATTTCCCAAGAACAGCTGGCGATTATAGGAAACATAGCCAAGTATCACAGCGGCTTATTCCCTAAAATGTCCCATGAAAGCTTTCAGCAGCTAAGCTTCGAAAATAGAGTTGTTGTTGCCAAGCTAGTATCCATAATTAAAATCGCTAATGCTCTTGATCGAAGTCACCAGCAAAAGATAAAGGATATAAAAATAAGAGTTCATGATAAAAAAATGTTTATAAAAGCCATTGCTAAAGGTGATACTCTACTGGAGGAATGGACCTTTGAAAACAATTCCTTCTTTTTTGAGGATGTTTTTGGTATTACACCTATTCTAAGTATAGAAAGGGAGATATAACTATGGCAGAAGTTAATTTAAATAAAAGTGAACACTATATTAATAGAGAGCTTAGTTGGTTGGAATTTAACTATAGGGTTTTGCAGGAGGCAAAAAACAACAAAAACCCATTACTTGAGCGTTTGAAGTTTTTATCTATAGTCTGCTCAAACCTTGATGAATTCTTTATGATTAGGGTAGCCTCCTTAAAGGATCAGGTTCTTGCTGGTTATAATAAGCCTGACCCCTCTGGTCTTACTCCGAAAAAACAGCTTAAGGAGATTTCTATAGAGACCCATAAAATGATTGAACAACAGTATCGTCTTTTTAACAGGTCCATAGTACCTAATTTAAAAAACCATAACATATATCTTTTATCAAAGGACAGTCTAAATAAAGAAGATGTGGTATTTTTAGAGGATTATTTTAAGAACGTTGTCTATCCTGTTTTAACACCAATGGCAGTTGATTCTAGTAGACCCTTCCCTTTAATTTTGAACAAAAGCTTAAATATCGCTGTGCTAATTGAAGATAAGTCTAATGAAGGTGAGTTTATTTTTGCAACTGTACAGGTCCCCTCTCTCCTTCCTCGCTTCAAAGAGCTACCCAGTGGTGATGGTCAGTCTAAGCGCTTTATACTTTTAGAAGAGATTATTTCCCTCTTTATTGAAGAACTGTTTTTAGGACATCCTGTAGTTTGCTCTTACCCTTACCGTATCACAAGAAATGCTGATTTAACCATTGAAGAGGAAGAAGCAGAGGATCTGCTTGTAGAAATACAGAGATCATTAAAAAATAGAAAAAGAGGCTCTGCTATTAGGTTAGAAATTCATAAGGCAATGGATGAAAGATTAGTCCACATATTAAAAACTGCTTTAGAGATTCACGAGGGAGAAATATATTATATTGATGGACCTTTAGATTTAACTTTCCTCATGAAATTATCTAGCTTAGATGGATATGATTTCTTAAAATATACCAACTATACCCCTATAATCCCTAAGGATTTTATAGATAGTGATGATATATTTGAGATTATTTCGAGAAAAGATATTCTTCTACATCACCCCTATGATAGCTTTGACCCTGTAGTAGATTTTGTCAAAAAATCCTCACTTGACCCACAGGTGCTGGCCATTAAACAAACCCTCTACCGGGTAAGTGGTGATTCCCCCATTGTACAGGCTTTGATAGACGCTGCAGAACGAGGAAAGCAGGTTACTGTACTATTGGAGGTTAAGGCTCGTTTTGATGAGGAAAACAATATTCAATGGGCAAAAAAGCTTGAAAAAGCTGGCTGTCACGTTATATATGGCTTAGTGGGACTTAAAACCCACTGTAAGGTTACACTTGTTGTTAGAATGGAGGAAAGCAGAATTAAGAGGTATGTACACTTAGGTACTGGTAACTATAATGATATTACCGCTAGGCTATATACCGATATAGGTTTATTTACCTGCAAGGATACCTTTGGAGCAGATGCATCTGGCATCTTTAATATGTTATCGGGCTACTCAGATCCCCCAGACCTCTACAAGCTTGAAGTTGCACCCTTTAACCTTAGGGAAAAGTTTTTGGAGTTAATTGAAGCTGAAATTCATCATGCCCAGCAGGGCAAAAAAGCAAAAATTATTGCAAAAATGAACTCTCTTGTTGATATAGCCATTATTAAAGCTTTATATAGGGCATCAATGGCGGGTGTGAAAATAGATCTGATTATAAGGGGTATTTGCTGTCTAAAGCCAGGTATTCCTGATGTTAGTGAAAACATTCGCGTTTTTAGTATTGTTGGTAGATTTTTAGAGCATAGTAGAATTTTTTACTTTCATAACGATGGTTCGGAGGAAATATATCTTTCCAGTAGTGATTGGATGCAGAGGAATTTGGACAGAAGAATAGAGATTTTATTTCCTGTTGAGGATGAGGCTATTAAACATAGAATTTTAGAACTGTTTAAAATCTCTATATTAGATACAGTTAAAGCAAGACGCTTGAATTCTGATGGTAAGTATGTAAAAATTGATAAAAGAGGTAAAAAGACCCTCGACTCCCAAAACTATTTCTGTAGACTTGCAGAAAAGGAAATGAAAAAGCAGAAGAAGGAAAAGTTAAACCCGGTTCTTGAACCTATTACCTCTAGTGAAACCATTAGAGAGGATATAATTATTGAACCAAAAACCAGTTAATTAAACAGAAGGTGACACAACATGGATAAAAAAATAGCTATTATAGACTTAGGCTCCAACTCTTTAAGAATGATTATAATGAGACTTTATGAGGATGGCTCCTATAAATTGATGGATCAAGTGAAGGATATGGTACGATTAAGTGAAGGCATGGGAAATGATATGCTTCTCAAGCCCCAGCCTATGGAAAGAACATTAAATGCTTTAAAATTGTTCAAAAGACTAATTAAGGTACATGCAGTAAAAGAAGTTTATCCTATTGCCACTGCTGCCATTAGAAATGCAAGCAATAAACTGACCTTTTTGAATAGGGTTAAAGCAGAGACCGGGCTTCAATTCCAGATTATTTCTGGTGAAAAGGAGGCCTATTATGGTTACCTTGGAATAATTAACACCTTAGATATAAAGGAAGGCATAACAATAGATATTGGTGGTGGTAGTACTGAAATAGGCTGGATTGAAAATAGAAGGCTTGAAAAATCTGTAAGTATTCCTTATGGTTCTATGAGTCTAACTGAAATGTTTTTGTTTAAAGATGCTATTGAACCACAGGCTATAAAATCCTTAGAAGACTTTATTAAAAAGCAGCTGAAGCAAGTTAAATGGCTTAAGGATACAAAGGATCTGCCTGTTATTGGCTTAGGAGGTACAGCACGAACCTTAGCAAAAATAAATAAACAGGAGATTAAGTTCCCTTTAGTTAGTCTACACAATTATCAAATGACCTACAAGGAGGTGCTTTCTGTTTACAAGAAGGTAAATCACGGTCCTAAGGCTGATCTAAAGGAGGTTGCAGGTATATCAAAGAACCGTATTGATATTATTACTGCTGGAATTGTGCCTATTAAGTTATTGATGGAACATATTGACTCCCAAAGGCTTATTATCAGTGGTAGCGGCTTGAGGGAAGGAGTGTTTTATGAGAATTATCTGCAAGAAACCCAGAAGGGAGAAATCTTGGAGGATGTTCTCTTTCATAGCATTGACAATATACTTAAAAACTATGATATGAACTTAAAACATTGCCATCAAGTTAAAAATTTGGCTATGGCTTTATTTGATGAAACCCAAGAGCTACATGGATTAAGTCATAATGAGAGAAAGCTTTTAGAGGTTTCCGCTCTACTTCATGACATTGGTATGCACTTAGATTATTACAATCATCATAAGCATGGGTTTTATCTAACTTTAAATGTTCCATTAAACGGCTTAAGGAACAAAGAGAAGGTCATGTGTGCTTTTTTAGTAGCTATGCATCGTGAAAACAGCTTTAAAGAAAATTGGGAAGATTTCAACATGCTAATTGATAAGGATGATTATAAAATCATTAAAAAATTAAGTGTTTTTCTTAAAATAGCAGAAAAGCTAGATAGAGGGGAATCCAGCAGCGTAGAAAAGCTTAGCTGTAGTATTAATAAAGATTCCTTTAACCTTTTGATTAAATCCTCTATTCCTGTTGCCCTAGAGGTTTCAGGTGCCATGGAATATCAAAATCTATTCAAAAAGATTTATAAGAAAAACCTTACTATAGAAGTTTTGAAATAACCAGAGACGACACAGGGGGACGGTTCTCTTGTGTTCTTTCGACACAGGGGGACGGTTCTCTTGTGTTCTTTCTTATAGTTTTAGTAGCTCTATCAATTTAAAGAACACAAGAGAACCGTCCCCCTGTGTCGTTTTAAGTATAAACTAATGCTCCTTTATAAACTCGTCAAGCTGAGCATGCCACTGGTCGGGCTCAAAAACACCAGGTACAGTTTCTTCATTGAATATTAAATCAACTAAGTATCTACCCTTTTTTCCTCCTATATGCATTGATTTTATACAGGATACGCAGTAAACAACCACATCTTCATGGGGCATCTCAGATGCACGTTTTCTCATTAGCTCCTTAACCTCATCAACTGGTAAAGCTCCATAAAAGCTATCCCCACAGCATGTGCCCTTTGTTCTGGTTTTTTCTGGCTCAATAATCTTAACATTCATTTTGTTTAATATAGCTCTTATTGCTTCATGAACCCTCTCTTTATTACGAGTAGGGCAAGCATCTAAAATAGACATCTTTTGCCCTTTGTAGTCAGGGAACATATAGTTTTTGCTTTTAGCCAACAGCTCCCAAAGTGAAATAGTAGATATTCCTTGGTTAAGCTCTCTATAACGCCTATCACAGCCAGGGCAAGTATTTATTATTTGTGTACTAACTTCTAAGCTATGTTCATGCTTGCAGCAAGTTATATGTTCTTGTACATTACCATATTCATCATTTAAAAACTCAAGTATCCTTTTTGCAAGATGTGGTTTGTATATTAAAAGTGCACACCCTGGGGCAAATACATTTTTCATAGGTATTCCTCCAATACTAAATTTTTATTTGTTAAACTTTATTTTTATAGTTGATAGTGCTGATATTATAATAAGTAGGAAAATAAACAAGATATCAAGCACTGTTGGTAATAAAATTAGTAAGCTAATGACTCCATAAAACAATGCTATTAATAGCATTTTAAAGAATATGTCTAGATGTGCCTTTGCATATTTTTTTCTTTTTTCACTTCCTGCAGACTTTGCTTCTTCAAAATTAGGACCACCATTTATCCAATAAACATATTCACCCTTGTAAATTATAAGCATTAACAAATACATACTAATAACCATAAAGATTAGTAGAACTAAAGTTGATAATTTTGAAGATAAGTTTGATAAACCTCTGCTAATAATTATTACTGTAACTGGAAAACCAATTAACCAACCTATAAGCGGTTTATAGGTTTTTTTGTATATATTGTTGTTCAATTTCCTTAGCCCCCCTATACTTTCATACTCTGTATGTATTCTTACATCAAGATTATTAATTATTTTCTATTACTACTTTAGTTCTAATACAGAACATATCTCCTCCACCAAGCAAGTCATTGGGTACTGCAACATATTGAAGCTTCTTGCATTTGTATACATTGACTATATTAGCTTTAGACTTTGCTGTTTAAAACCAAATCAGCTGTGTCTATCGGTCTATGATTTTCTACATACATGTCTTCACCAATCATCCACTTTTCCCATAGCTCTCTATACTCTTCGCCATCTCTTTCTATACCTCTTTCTAATCTTAACTCTCTGGGTGCGTCTATCCAAATCTTAAAGTCATATAGTTTTGCAAGTTCTTTTCTTGTTGAATATACCCCTTCAACTAATACAATGCCTCCAACCTTTACCTCAACCCATTCACCAAGATTGTCTGAACTCCAATCATACTTTTGATATGTAGCAGCATTATCATTTACAAGGGGCTCCAGTACTTGTTTTTTCAATCGCCTCCAATCGAAATCTGCACCTATCTCCTTATCTTCAGGGTCACCATTATTTCTTAATTGTGACGGTAAATAAAAATCGTCCATATGCACTATGGTTATTTGGTTATATTCTTCACTAAGCTTTTTAGCTAAAGAACTCTTCCCAGCTCCACCACATCCATCTATTCCTATTAGTAATGTTTTTTGCTTTTGGGGTAAATTTAAGACTGTAAAAATCAAATCACTATAGGACACTGCTTTTCCCTTATCATTTTTAAATTCCAACATGCCAGCTCCTTACCTATCATTTAAATACTCTACTCTATTTTATAGCTTTAGTGCTCTCTATATAAGCAGATCTGTTATAAAGCAACATGTTAACACAATTAATAACATAAATTAAAATACATTATGGACACAGGAGAACCAATTGGGTAAGTTGCTTAGTATAGCAGATTTTTTATTTTTTATAGAAGCGAAGTTTAAGCTCATGTAAAGCAAGCAGTGGCCCCTGATCATATGTATCATTAGGATATGTTTTTTTCATTTCATAAAACTTATCAAGCATCCAAGGAATTGTATCTTCTGTTCCTCGAAAGCCTATAACCAGACAAACTAACGATTGGGTATAAGGACTTCTAATCTCAGCATACCTTTCTTTTAGCAAAGGAGAATAGTTTTTATTGCTTCTTGCAAGTATATCAATAGAATTCTCAATAAAAATCTCATTGTAGCTGCGTACCAGCTTTTCCAACACCATAGGAAGGAGGATTTCCTCAAACTCAAGTGCTTTCTTAATTAATACAACTCTATTAATCATCTCTGTTTCTTTACGTAAGATATTAAGTATAGCCTTAGGGTTTTCTTCTGCTTCAATTAACGCCTTTTCTTGATTTATGTGTTTGAGACGCTCATCATTTAATATTTTATGCTCTATAACTAATTTATTTACTTCTTCTTCAAAATCTTCATATACAAGAGTGCTATAAATAAGACGCTGCACAGAGTTTTCTAGATGTGGGTTGTCTTTGAAGAATTTCTTTGTCAAAAGCTTCTTATACATAATAAAACCTCTCATTCTTAATAATACTTTTTAACTATATATTATCATATTATCTTATTGTGAAGGTATTTTATCAAGGTTATGGCTGATGGTTTATAGGAACACAAGAGCACATGACAACTGTGTGTCATCCCTTGAGAACACAAGAGAACCGTCCCCCTGTGTTACCTGTGTTATAGATTAATTGCCTCTTGCTCTAATTTGCAATTATTCTCAAGCATATAATTAATTACTGTGCCATATTGGCTATCGGCTAATCTTCGAAGTCTATTTTTATCGTTTTCTGTTAACCTTTTAGTATACTTGGCATATGTTTTAATTGTTTCTATATCCATTTTAAAAGGGATGAAGTCAATACCTGTTTGATTTTTTAAATGTTCTAATATATAGAATCCTCCAGCATCAATATCTCCAAAATGATAAAATACAGTTTTGGGATTCTGATGATGTATTTTTTTAATAAACTCCCGTCTAACACTATTATGATAGCCACCCAAATATATAGCCAACATATCTTCATTAGAAAAACTATGAAAGCTTGTTAAGTTTTCAATAGTTATGACTGCTTTTCCAATAACATCAACTCTATCTATATCTGTTAGCATTGCTGATGAAATTCCAATATCACTGCTTAGTCTTGTTAAGTCAATTAACTGCCCATTAATAGTTATATAGCCTGCTCCTTTTAAATTTACATATGTTGGATTCTTAACAATATTTAGATTCCCTAATACTTGATCTCGATCTGGGTAGTTACCAAACTCAAATATAAGATTTACTGCTTTAGGGGCTACCCTTTCAAAAACCTTTGAGTCTTTGAAAACTCTTACTGAAAAATCCCTAGCAAAGGTTTCAGTCTGAACCTTCATTAATTCATCTACTGCTAATAAAAGGTTTTTAAACTCTTTTAGGTCATTGCTGAAAAACTGTATCGATTTATTTTGATGTATTCTTTCATGCTGTACTAAGCAATATTCCTTTAAAACTTCATTTTTTTCTTTGTACTCATCCAGTAGTCTTATTACGGCACTATTAATATCTTTCTTGGGTACCCTGTCAACATAGATGTATATAGCTTCTAGATTATCTGTATTTAATACAACATTATTATAAACATGGGCGGTGTTTGATTGTGCAATAATAAAGGATTTTCTCACTAAAACATCAATGGCTTCGTTTACCCCTTGGAACACCTCATAATTGGAGTGGTCATTATACTTAGAAAACAAGGCTGAAATCTTTACACTAAATTTTTGATTAACTTTGTTTTCCCCTATAAAGCTTTTACTTTTCTCGTATTTATCTATTAATTTATTTATAATTATTCTCTCATACTTACCTATCATAGATCATACTCCTCAATTATTGATGTGCTTCCTTCCCTCATTGCCATAAGAATAGTATCTACCTTTTCACCAATTACTTCTATCTTTGATGGAGGTGTAGCAAGTATAATTTGAAAGCTTTGACTATTAAAAAAGTCCATCATTGAAGTTATTCTGTTATCGTCCATCTTATCGAAGGCTTCATCCAGCATAATAATTCTAATGGTATCCCCTAGTCTATAAAGCTGAACAAAAGAAGCAGCTATAGCAACATAGTATGGTGTCTGGGTTTCACCGCCGCTCTTCTCACCGTAGATTTTAGAAAAACGCTGCAAAGAACCATCTCTCTTTTCAACCACAATATCGTAGTCCAAATAGCTACGATAATCTGTGTACTCAGCAAGTACTTTTTCTCCTTTGTCATCATAGGCTGTTAATTTAGCAAATAAATCCTCCATCTCTTCTTTATATTCCTCTTCAAATGAGTTTGCCCAAAGGGTGAAGCCTCCCATATTATCATTAGAGGTAATCATCTTATAAATACTTTCTTTACTCTTGTTGTAGGTTATTTCAAACCTATAACTATCCTCTCCGTAATATATATCTTTAAGTGCAGAATTAAGATATTTAAACTCTAGTCTTGCATTTTCTATGTTTTCCTTTAACCTTGCTAAAAAAGATTCCTTGAACTCTAGCTGGCAGTTTTCTTTAGCTTTTTTCAAATCCTCTTCATATTTAATTATATCAGATGCAACCAGCTTATGATGTTCCTTAAGGTATTCACCCATTTGCTCAGTTCCAGTTCCGAGGTCACAATCATATTTACTGCAAAAACTGCTTTGAAGCTTAATAAGGTCAGTACGCAAATCATTTTTCTTATTTTCAAGCCCTACTTTAAGTGGTGAAAAGTTTTGAACTATTGTTGCAGGAGATTTTCTTTTTACTTGTTCATTATATTTATTAATTCCTAGCATAGTTATTTCTGTGTCTATATTACAAAGTTCATTGAAGTTCTTTTCTAAAACAGAAATAGTATTATTTATTTGAGTAATATCATTATTGTTGTATTCTAACTCTTTATCTAGTTCTGTTATTTTTCTAATTGATAAAGTATGTTCTTTATCCTTCTCTTTAACAGCTTTTATACACTCTTCTATCTGAATTTGTATCTGTATATAGCTTGGATTGTCTTCCGCCTTCTTAAGTTCTATAGCTTCCTTAGTAATCAGTTCTTTTAATTCCTTAAGTCTATTTGGAGCATCCATGTTTTCTTCTAAGGTTTCAATTTTACATTGGTCTATACTTTCAATTATTTCATGGCTAATTTGACCCTTTTCTTCTGCAATTTTTATATCCTCATTTAATGCTATTAATTCTGCTTCTTTGTTTTTAAGCTGTATTTCATAGGCCTGTGCTCCAATATAAGGAGTTCGATAAACAGCCTCATGAATTTTACGTACAGCATAATTTTGATAAAGCATACAATCTGATGTTATTGCAATTTTATAATCCTTTAGCTTCTCTATTTCATCACAGCGAATTACTCTATTAAGCAGGTATATTGCATATGCTTTTGCATACCGGTTTTCACTTTTTAGGATATAAGCAAGAGAATCCTTGTCAGCTATAGCATTAGTATCAAGTTTGCCAGTATTTACAAGGCCAACTGTATGTACTTCCTTTTTTATTTTGTTGTATACTGCTAAAGCAATTCTATAATACTTGGGCTCAACAATAATATAAAATCTTTGACTATTCAAATAACCTTCCACTGCATTTTGCCATTTACTATCTGTAACCTCCAAAAGGTCAGAGAATATTCTAACATCACTACGTATACCTTGGTTTAAAAACTCTTTTTCAATAGCTATTTTCAGCTTCATAGTATTTTCAGGATACGGTAATTTTTTATTTTTTAGATTCTTTATCTCCTTTTCTAATTTAAGCTTTTGTGTTTTATACTGTTCTAATAAATCCTTAATTCTAACATAATCAAAGCTATACTCTTTATCTAATCTTCGCAATTCCTTATCTAGCTTGTATATTACTTCAATCTTGATTTCCGTTTCTACATCTTGTGACTCTAGCTTTATAACCTCATCCTTGCTCATAATGAAAATTTCATACTTATTCAATAAGCTCAATGCATCAACTACTTTTCTTAGCATCTTTTGAAGTTTACTTGAATTCTTATCTGCATTTTCTTTATCTTTTTGTAGGATTTGTATTCGATGTTTTGTATCTTTGATAAGCTGTGTTGTTTCGTTTTGTCCAAGTGCAATCTGTAGGTTAGTGAGTCTTTCTCTCTCATTTTCAAGGCTAATTTTTAAAGACCCTTCAACTTTTTGCTGATTTATTAGCTTTTGCTCAAGGAAATGATTTTTTTTCTTCAGTTCCTCATGGGTTTGCTTTTTAGCTTCTATTTCTGATTTTTTAATTAAAATATCATTAGTTTTTATCTCACGATCCTTGGCGAGAATATCATCATTCTTTAATAAAATTGTCTCAAGCTCTTCTATTTTCTCCTTTGTAATATCCATTAAGTCCTCAAGTTCTTTTAGAGCAGCAATGTTATTTCTAAGGGTTGCTACTTCTATATCCTTTTCTGACAAAATGAACTTATTTATAAAATCCTTTACGTTATCCATAGGTTTGAATGCCAGTGATTTTGGTATCATATCAAAGAATCGATCTTCTAAATTACCTAATCTTTGTCCAAACCTTGCTTTGGCTTCTGAAAGCTGAGATATTAGCTGTATTTTTTTATCATTTCGTCTAAACTCCTCTGTGGTAGAAGGTCTAGCCCCTGTTAAGAAGGATAGGTCCTCTAATTTGCATTCTTCTCTAAACCATTTTGTAGTAAGCTTACTCTCCTCATCGGGAGAATCAATTTTAACACCAAGTGTAAAGTACTTAGCTGTTTTTTCTTCGAAGAACTCCAGTGCAACATACGTGATTACACTACCTCTTCTAAGATAGGTGCTTTCTTCACTTCCTGTCTTGCAACGGACATAGCCCTTTAAATTCCTATTGCTCTTCTCATTGGCAGCTGTATTAAACTTTCTAGTATTTGTGGTTAACACCAATTGGATTGCATCTAAAATTGTTGATTTTCCTGTTGTGTTTTCACCACTAATCAAAAACGAGCCGTTGACTTTGATGGTTTCATTAACAAAATAATGCCAATTAATTAATCTAATCCTGCACAGCTTCTTCATCATCATTCTGCTCGCCTCCATTCAAATACTTATTTAGTTTTTCATTTACTGCATCATACATTTTAGTTAAGTTATCATTTGGCACAGCAAATAGTACCGATGGATAAATTTTTATTCGTGCATCCGACATAGTAATATCACTGTCCATGTTAGAGATGATGTTATATCTCTTAAATATTCTAATTGCTTCTCTGTATACTGTTTTATCTAGGTTAGATTTTGATTCGATCTTAAGCATATTATATTTTTCATGTATTTCATCAGATAAAACAACTACTTCTTCATTGAGGCTTAATTCCTTACGTTTTTCAATATACAAAAGTCTCAAAATCAGTAAGACAATACTTTCTACTTTTCTAAGTCTTAGCCTGCCTGTTCCCTCTACATTGGTGAGAGCCACAACCCCTTGGATTTCATTAATCTCTATTTTATAGCCCAACAAGTCAAAGTATTCAATAAAAAGGTTTTTATTTTGAAGGATAAAAATATAGTCATTTCTTGTATCTTCTTTTTTCTTTATGATAAAGCAATAATTGAGAAGTTTGTTTGCGGCAATTCTAAATTTCTCTTTTTGTACTACACTTTCATTTAATATTTCCATGATTTTTACTTACACCTCTCTATTATGAAGTCAGAAAATCGAAAACTATTTATGGCTATAATTTTATTGGTCTTAGTGGTCTTATATTTTGATTTTTTATCCTTACCGTATAGGCTTATAAAAATAACTCTAATTAAATCTCGCTTGCTTTCTAAGGGTAAGGTTGAAGCAAGTACAGCTTTTTTGTCTGTTAGTAGCTGATTAACATAATTATTAATGTTTTTTCTAGAAAACCTGTTCTTGTTCTTTTCTTGCAAAGCAAGCTTTCTTAGTTCCCGCTCTTCTTCAGAAATACCTAAGGTAGCACTCAACTCTTCTGGTAAAGACATCTTCTTGGAAATAGGAACAACGTATAGGGAATCGTTATCGATAAATCCTTGGGGAAACATATTAAAAACCTCTAATAGGTCTTCACTCACATCATCATTCAAATTTAATGTATCATCATTATTAAACTCATCTGCAAGATATGCCAGTATCTTTGAAATCTTGCCTTCTGCATTATTGGTGTTTGTCAGTAAAAACTTTGCTCTTGCAACTGCACTTCCAATATATTTGGCGTTTTTATTATCTATCTCAGATATAATATCATCATAGTTTCTAAAGGCAGATATAATACTTAATATTTTTCTTCTCAATGAATCTTCAGCATCTATTCTGTTTTCCACTTCCTCTATTTCCATGTAACCTAAAATCGCACGCTCATAAATATGTTCATCATTTAAAATGTTATATAGATTTTCAATTATAGAGGTTCTGAAGTGGGATATATTGTCGCTGGTTTTGATTCGGTGATATGCTTTAGATCCAATATCCCTATGATATAGGAAGAAATCCTGTACAATTTCTCCAGCTGTCTTTTCGTTAGTTATTGCATCAATATATTTTTTTATATTTGTATTTAGTTTTTTTAGTCCTACTATAAGCTCTTCGGTATTTTCTATAACACGTTTTATAATATATTCGTATGGTTTTACATAGGCCTCTTTATTTAAAAGGGTAGCATGAATCTGTGATACTAGACTCTGATACTCCATTTCCTCATTTTTAATTATTTTGTTGAAGGATTCAATCATTGTAGCGGTATAATCATATAGATTTACTTTTACCCTGTAGTCATTAGATACTTCATATGTAAGCCAACCACTATCCTTTAATCTACGTAAAATGGCATTAGCCTTTGTCCTTGAATCTTTTGCAACCTCTTGGTCTTCATCAAATACCATATCTTCACTTGATTGATCATCAAAATAGTGCTCTAGCTCTGCTAAAATAACCACTTTATCTACGCCAAATGACAGTTCTGTTTTGTAGGTATTATATATGAGTCTTATGCAATCTATATATGTAACTTTATACTTGCTAGTTAGTGGTTTGAAAAAATCATCTGAGACTATATTAAATAAATTAATTATAATCACCTCTTTTGAATAAGTCTAAAGGCTTAAGTAAATTAGCCTCCTCTTTGCCAAAAACCTATTTACTTTGGTTTTCTCCCTCTGGTATATAGTCAACAATATCTCCTATATTACATTTTAACTCTTTACATATTCTAGCTAGAATATTCATACTTACAGGCTGGTTCTTGCTAAGCTTTGCCAATGTAGCTGGCGTAATTGAAGTTGCATCTCTAAGGGCAACCTTATTCATTTCTTTATCAATTAGCATCTTCCAAAGTTTATTATAGCTGAATGCCACCATAACTCCTCCTAATAATTTTATACCTAATTATACCCTTGCTATTGTAATAATACAATACATTTGGTACATATTTGTGAACTTTGACACATGGGGATGGTAGAAAACAATGCAAAAAAAAACGAGAGAATAGCACAAGGGGTCAGTCCCCTTGTGCTAAGGTGACTGACCCCTTGTGCTATAGTTCAGCTAACATGTCCCATTCCAAAACCCTTCACCTAACACCTCTTGCACAAAACTAACATTTATAAAGATTTTTGGATCTGTTACTTGAGCGAATTTCTTTATTTTAATGTATTGTCTTTTATTTACAACTGTACTTACAATTGTCTTTTTTGTCTTCGTATAGCCTCCATCTGCATAATATAGTGTAGTTCCCCTCTTTATTTCATTTATTATATAATCATTTATTTCATCACTTTTTTCACTTATAATTACAACCTTCATCTTTGTATTAAAGCCTGCAATTACCTTATCTATAACTAAAGCGTTTATACCTATTCCTAGTAAAGCATATAGTGCTAACCTTGGACCAAATGTAAATATAGCCAATATTATGATAAGAAAATCTGCCATAAGCAATGACTTTCCTATTTCAATATGAGTAAATCTATTTATTATCTTAGCTACTATATCGGTCCCTCCTGTTGAGGCATTTTGATAAAATATAATAGCCATTCCTATGCCTTGAATAATAATTCCATATATTAAATTTATCATTATATCATCTATTAATGGCTTTTCGAGGGGGGTTGTTATTTCAAACAAATATATGACGCTGGACAGTAAAATACTTGAATATATTGTATAGCCACCAAAATCCTTACCAATCACTAGAAAAGCTATAATAAAAAGAATAACATTGGCTATTAACATAAGAATACCTATAGGTATAACAGGTACAAGTTTATTAATTACCATAGCTAGTCCTGTAACCCCTCCTACAGCTAAATCTGCAGGGATTAGAAAATAATACAGCCCTGCCGACATAATTATAATGCCTAAATTAATAAGCCAAAATCTCTTAAAGCTAAACCCCATATTCACTCCTCCAAAGATTATTATCCTTCAATGTATTAACTAAAGTCTCTCCAATAGCCGTAGGGTTATCCACAATATGTAATCCACAGCTTTTCATTACTCTAACTTTTTCATCTGCTGTTCCCTTTCCGCCTGATATTATTGCCCCTGCATGACCCATTCTTTTTCCAGCAGGTGCAGTTCTTCCACTTATAAACCCAACTACTGGCTTTTTCATGTTTTCTTTTATCCATTCTGCTGCATTCTCCTCTGCATTTCCTCCTATTTCTCCAATCATGATTACAGCATCAGTATTTTCATCCTCATTAAAGGCCTTTAATACATCTATAAAATCTGTTCCAATAATAGGGTCTCCACCTATACCCACTGCACTTGATTGCCCTATTCCTCTTTGGCTTAATTGGTGAACAGCCTCATAGGTTAATGTTCCAGAGCGGGATACCACACCAATTCTTCCTTTTTGGTGTATATATCCTGGCATGATGCCTATTTTGCACTCTCCTGGTGTAATAATTCCAGGACAATTTGGACCAATCAATCTAGTTTTTTTACCTTCCATATACCTTTTTACAGTAACCATATCCATAACAGGAATATGTTCAGTAATACAAATAACCATATCTAATCCAGCATCCACAGCTTCTAGTATTGCATCTGCTGCAAATTTTGCTGGTACATATATTACAGAAACATTTGCCCCTGTTTCTTCAACTGCTCTCTCAACAGTATTAAATACAGGAACTCCTTCTATACATGTTCCTTCCTTTCCTGGAGTTACACCAGCTACAATCTTCGTTCCATACTCCAGCATTTGCTCTGTATGATAGATGGCTGTTTTTCCAGTTATACCCTGTACTAAAACTTTAGTATCTTTATTTATCCATATGCTCATTATTATCCCTACCCTTCTATTTTATCAACTCTACTATTCTTTTAGCACCTTCACCCATAGTCTCAGCTGTAACAATATTTAAATTAGAGTTATCTAGAATTTCTCTTCCTATATCCACATTGGTTCCTTCAAATCTAACTACTAAAGGTACATTTAAGTTAACTTTTTTTGCAGCCTCTACAATACCCTTTGCAATTATATCGCACTTCATTATCCCACCAAAAATATTAACAAATATACCCTTAACTCTATTATCCGATAATATTATGTTAAAAGCATTTGTTACCTTTTCCTCTGATGCCCCACCTCCAACATCTAAGAAGTTAGCAGGTTCTCCACCGTAGAGCTTTATAATATCCATGGTAGCCATTGCTAAACCAGCACCATTTACCATGCACCCAATATTTCCATCTAAAGATATATAGGATAACCCATGCTTTGATGCTTCTACTTCTTTTGGATCTTCTTCGTATAAATCCCTATACTGAAGTATATCTTTATTTCTATACAAAGCATTAGCATCGAAGTTTAACTTAGCATCTAAGGCCATTACTTTTTGGTCCTCTGTTATAACCAATGGATTAATTTCTACTAAAGTACAATCATTTTCAACATAGCATTTATATAAGTTCTTCATTAATGCTACTGTATCTATAACTAAACTATCGGGTATATTAATATTAAAGCAAATACTCCTAGCTTGAAAATCCGTCAATCCTGTTAGTGGATCAATGACCTCTTTAAAAATTTTATCGGGACTCTTATCTGCTATTTCTTCTATATCCGTACCACCATCTTCTGATGCAACTAAGGTTATTCTTGAAGCTTCACGATCAAGAGTAAAAGCTAAATAGAATTCTTTACTTATATTACAGCCTTCTTCAATCAATAAAGTTCTTACTTTTTTCCCTTCTGGACCTGTTTGATGGGTTACTAAAGTTTTACCTAATATTTCATTAGCATAATAATTTACCTCATCAATTGTTTTAGCTAACTTAACTCCTCCAGCCTTTCCTCTACCCCCAGCATGTATTTGAGCTTTTACAACTGCTATTTCAGTTTCTATACTCCATGCGGCACTTGTTGCTTCGTCTAGTTGATTTATAACTGTACCTTTAGGCACTGTAACATTATACTTACTTAATAGCTCTTTTGCCTGATATTCGTGTATATTCATCTTAATACCTCCTGTTATAATTTAAATAATATATTTGTGAATAGTATCATGAAAAATAATGCAAAGGGATAGGTGGCACCATATCCCGCTGTTACTTCATCACTATCTAAAGCCTCTATTGAAGCTGCTAGCCCTGGGGTACTGGTCATACCTCCACATATGCCTCCTATTAAATAAATAATTGGAAGCCTTAAAATCTTTGTGCCCACTAGGTATCCTACCAATATACTTATTGCAGCAGTTGTTGTTCCAATTAAGATTAGCTGTCCACCAGTTGTTCTAATAAGGTTTAATGCATTGTAACCATAGTTAAGCCCCACAATGGATAGAAACATATTTAGGGAAATATCTCTAACAACACATAGTTGCCTTTCAATCATATTGAAATTTAGAAATCCTATTCTTTTTATGTTTCCTAATATTAATGCACTGATTAGAACACCACCAGTAGCTCCCAGAGAGAAATATCCTAGATAGCTACCTAAATAAATATTGAGATTTCCAATCAGTATTCCAATTATACAAACGAAAGCAAAGGATACAACACAAAAATTACATTCATTTATATTTATTCTTTTGGGTTCATCATCTTTTATTATATTACTTTTAGTTACTGTAGTCTTATTTTTCTTTGCCAAAAGTTGTACAAATAGAATTACAGCTATTACACCAGGTATGTATGATATTGAATACCCCAAGCCTACCATTGCCTCCGAGTTCCCACCTAAGCCCCTTGCTGACTCTAAGGCTGTGGCTAATCCTGGAGAGCTGGTTAATGCTCCTGCGTAGGTCCCAATAATGGATACTTTAATATCCTCTGTTAACAAGCTAATTAACAGCCATGAGCTTAATGCCCCAGCCAAAGTTATTACAAAGGCCAGTATTACAAAGCTATAACCTCTTGTTTTAATTATTGATATGATGTTTTTTGATGCTAATAGGCCTACTGAAGCTATAAAGCCAATTAAACTGAGTCTAAATAATTCATTAGAAATAAATCTGCCATTTAATAGCGGAGAGTTAGGGGCTTCCATTTGTAAGTACAGAGTTATAAAATAGCTGATAATTATTCCTACAAATAAACCACCTGAACTTCCTAGTTTTATGTTTTTGTAATCTATCCTACCAAGGAAATGCCCTAAAAATATGCTAAGAAACATTAGTAAAAGGGGGTTAGATAAAACTTCTAGTATGTACAACTTAATCTCTCCTCTTCTTTTAAATAAAACAAACCCAATTTGTTAAGCTATTGAACATTAATACTTTTACAATAAAACACCCTCTCTAAATATAGAAAGGGCATTATTAATTAAGTAGAAGTTTAATTGTCTACTAATATAACACCTCCCCATCCTCGTGAGTAATAATCAGCGCTTTTCCCATTGGCAGGTCTCCTGACTAAGGATTACAAAGCATTACACCTTCCCATACTTCAGTACAGTGGTATCTGTAAGCTTCTATCCATTACAGTGGCGGGACCGTGTCGGATTTTCACCGTTCTTCCCTTTTAAACAATCTTAAAATAAGATTATACCAATAGTAATTATTAAATTTTAAAATTGATGATTATTTGTAGAGTAAAAACTTCTTCCCTCTTTTTTATTTTGTACTTAGATCAAAGCAGTCTATAGGTATATCTCAGCGGCGTTACTAACACTCCCGCTTCTTAAGCGGGAGAGAAGTGCCGCCAAGCTTCGAAATAAGTGCAACTAGAGTTCAGGTGGAGTTAAAACTCCATCTGAACTAAGTTTTCTTAAAAATGGGGGTAAACGAGATGATTTTGGGAAATAAAAAAATCCATATTCTCAAGTACGGATCTGTTAGCTAACGACATTTAATATTATGTAATAAATACATAAGCAAAACACCTATTCCCATAAAATGAAATACTACAAAGCTTTAAAGCAAAGCCTTTGCAACACATATCTATAGAAATATACGTCTGTATGCTAACATACTTCCCACCGAAGCTGTTATTAACCATTATAAGGCAGGTTTCCTGACTGATAGATCATCTTACTCTCTTTTTCCTTCCCAATCCTTAGATCAGTGGTACTTCAAAAGATTTCATACCTAACCACAGTAGCGGGGGCTGTAGAGGAATTTAACCTCTTTCCCTTTTAACCTCTATTACTAAAGGCACCCTATAACATATTTAGTTTTTACATCTACTAATCATTATACTTGTTTAGAATTATAAGTCAAGTATTAGGTTTGTATGAATGTAGTAACTAAACCTACTTTTTTAATATAAATAATGTCTATATCTACCATATTTGAAATTTATATCATAATAATCTATAGTGATAACAATGTTGTTTCAAACCTATTGTTTTGAAAAACCCTTCCATACATAAAGTGAAAGGAAGGGTTTTAGTGTTATATTATTCGATTGTTTTAAAGTGATTCACACGATCAGCCAGCTTTTTTGCCACATTTTTGTTGGTTTCTGTAAGAGCGTTGATTTCTTCAACAGAAGCTGTTTGCTCTTCCGTAGAAGCAGAAATTTCTTCAAAGGTAGCCGAAAGGTTTTCAGTTAGTTCAGCTAAGACACCAATGGCCCCCTTAATGGTATCCTTATTCTCACCAACGGCCTCATTGACTTCTATTACAACATCCATTGCTTCCACCAATTCAACGATGGAGTCTTGTATACGTCCAAATATATCCAGAGTTTTTTGAAGGGTTTCTCTTTGCTGCGAAGTCACCTCTCCAATAGCTGATATGTCCTCAGCTGCACTTTTAGTTTTAGTGGTTATTTCTTCAATTATGGTCTCTACTTCCGCTGTTGTTTGGTTTGTTTCTTCAGCAAGTTTACGTATTTCATTAGCTACAACTGCAAAACCACGACCAGCTTCACCTGCACGGGCTGCCTCAATAGATGCGTTAAGGGCCAGCAAATTGGTTTGCTCGGATATAGAGCGAATGCGTCCCATAAACTCACTCATGTTATTAACCGTCTCTTCTACTTTTTTTATTCCCTCCGATACTGCATCGGTGCGACCTATGCTTTCTTTAGTTACTTTTGCAAGGTCTGTTACGATTGTTTCACCATCTGTACTCAGGTTATTAACTGACAATACCCGTTGATTGACGTTTTTTATACTTGCTTGTCCCTGATCTACTTTTTCTCCTAGCATCTCTACAGAACGTGCCACTTTGTCTGTTTCATTTGATTGATCCGATGCTGATATAGCAAGGGCTTCTACTGCACGAGCGTTTTCTTCTATAGCTCTTGAGGTTTCATTCATGATTTTATGGAGTTGATGAGCCCCATCCTCTACACCCTTGGCATCCTTCTTTAAGGCTGTCACTAAAGTGCTTAGCTCTTTACGCATTGCTTGGACCGAATTAGCTATCAATCCTAATTCGTCTTTTTGCTTTAATAGCTTTGGATCCTGCTCAATTGTAAAGTCTCCTTTAGAAATATCTGATAATTGTAAGCTTAGTTTATTTAAAGGCTTTAAAAGCAAGGAGATTGCAAAAATCATTATAATAATACTAATTATGCATGTAATAGCTGTAATTGTGAAGGAGGATGATGCGTTTTTTGCCAGCATTTCATCCATACGATCTAGCGTAATTCCTACACAGATTGACCCTTTAAGCTCTTCCCCTTCAAAGTATGGAATTTGTACATCGTAAGCTCGTATACCTTCATCTTCCCAATAGGCTGCACCTGCAATACCCTTTTGGGTTGCGTTGACTGTCACTTCAACCGTACAGGGCTCGTCACTGAGCATAGACTCTGTTCCTGCATAAGCTATACCTTGGGTATCCAGCATTAGAGCATAAATTACATCGTTATGGGCTTCTATCTCTGCTAACAAGTTATCTAGGCTAAAGTCCCTTTGAAGCTCCATAATGCTTTTAGCTTTAACACCGATTTGTACATAATAGCCATCTGTACTTAAGGCAATGCCACCGTACTTGTTCATTTCACCAGAAATCAAATCTCCCCTAATTTGTTCCATATAAGTCTTTTGTTTTCCATTAAAGACGGGATCCATGGCATGTCCAGCTTTATATTCCCAACCAACATAATCAACAACATCTGAGTATATAATCTTGCGGTCTGGTCCAATGACATAAATACCTCCATCGACTTTTAGCTTCGGTGCTAGATCAATTAATTGCTCATTAGACATTGATTCTATATCCAAAAGATCTATGGCTTCACAAGCTTGCAAAATACGCTCTGCCATCAGGTCATCTAGCACTTTCTCAAATTTTTTTGCTGTTTTAATTTTGTCATCAACTGAAGCTGCCAGTGTAAAGCCAATCTCCTTCATTTCTTCTTTAAACATTTCCTCTGTTGATTCAAGGTTTTGATAAGTCAGCCATCCACTGGTTGCAACAATGAGTACAAAAACCAGTAAAAACAACTTAGTTTTAAATTTTAGCTGCATAATTATCCCCTTTCGATTTTTTATAATTTTTAACAGAATTTTATGTACCTGTTAATAAATAATTTACTAAGTATAATTCGACAAAAATTAACAATTCACTTAATTTTAACATTAAAGCTCACTAGTTATCAATAACAAAAAATAAACATGTTTATCTCAGCGGCGATACTAAGACTCCCGCTTCTTAAGTGGGAGATAAGTGCCGCCAAGCTTTCAAATAAGTGCGACTAGAGTTAAGGTGGAGTAAAAACTCCATCCGAACTAAGTTTTCTTTATTTTAACTCTATTGAAATAACAAGGATACAGCTTTGAAGGCTACAATAAGAATTTATGTCTGTCAATAAAGACCTAAACACTAGTTAATATCTAATGTTTAGGTCTTTATTGACACAGGAGAACCGTCCCCTTGTGTCCTGTGTCTGTGTTCTTGGTAGTCTCTATAATCTGTCATTTTCTTTAAGTGCTGCACAAGGAAAATTACAAAAAATATAATTTTATTGCAAAAAAATGTCTACCTTTATGTGTCTTCTTACATATATTTAAAAGGGGAGATTCTGTTGTACTAGGAATGGCACTCCCACAAGACATGTAATTAAAGCATATTCCACTCACAGGCATCTAGCCTCTCAATTAACAAGAAAGGGTGAATAAAATGGCAGACAATAAAAAGCTATTTGGAACAATAGAACTAGAAAAGTGGGAAGAGTTCACTGAGGAAACGGAAAAGGAACTTAGTAATGGAAAGGGGGATGACGAAATTGAGTAATAGTGCATTGGTGAAACACACCAACATCTCTCCTAATAAAACCAGCCCCCGTACCAACACTATTAGAAAAGTCACAATCCACCATATGGCTGGTAATTTATCTATTGAATCTTGCGGTAGAGTATTTGAAGACCCCAGCAGGGATGCCAGTAGTAATTATGGTGTTGGGACAGATGGGCGTGTGGGATTGTATGTTGAAGAAAAGGATCGGTCATGGTGTAGCAGTAATGCCACAAATGACCATCAAGCCGTAACTATAGAAGTTGCTAATAGTTCCATCGGTGGGGATTGGCCAGTAAGCGCCACAGCTTATAATGCTATGATTGACTTGACTGTAGATATATGCTGGCGAAACGGTATCAGTAGTCTATCATGGACTGGAAATTCCAGCGGTACCCTTACTATCCACAAGTTTTTTGCAAGTACCATATGTCCTGGCCCATACTTGGAGAGTAGGATGCCTAATATTGCAAGCAGTGTAAACTCAAGACTCACTGTCTGCAATAATATTAGGGCCGATGTTACAACTCAAGCAAACAGACTCCAATCTCAGGGCATTATTAATACTCCAAGCTACTGGACCCATAACTTTGCAGCAATTAATTATTTAGGTGAGTTTATTATTAATATGGGGATGGCACCTAAAAACAGTAGTCCGTTAATTATAGCTAATGTTGATGCTGCCATAGATCACTTAGCATCAAGAGGAGTGACCAACTCCCCCGCCTACTGGAAGGAGAACTATGACAGACTTCTTTACCTTGATGAATTAATTGTTAATGTAGCAAAAAGAATCGACTAATTAAGTAACAATTGTTTATATCCATCTGGGTTGTATAATATTGTTGATTGGTGTTTATCTATATGCAATGTTGCGGTGGGATAGTTTCACCTATCCTGCCGCAATGGTTTTAGATACTATGGTACGCCTTTCTGTTGTAACTAAAATATATTTCTAGGTAGCCAGAGCAGTAATAGTTAATCAATTTGTTTGATGTTACACATTTAAGGGAACAAAGTCGTATCATGGAGCATTTAAATAAAAAAAACAAAAGCTTGGTCTAAAGGAGCTTAGAGAATGAAGTAAAGATTTTGTGTATTATTTATTACATTAGCTATAATACTTCCCTTTGGAGGCTGCGATACAGCTAAGCCCCAGCCAGTACAAGTGAAGCGCCACCATTGTCTTGGGACAGACTCTTTGAGTTTTAATCAAAGTACCTATCCCTCTATCCTTTTTAAAGCATGGCAAACTAAAGGTCTTGCCACTATCATTAGTGCAGAAATCTTTTTAATTCTTCTATATTTCTCTGTTCAAATTGTAATAGCTGGTTTCCTAGATCAAGTATTTCTTTATCTGCATCATTATATTCCTGTAATTTTTTCGTTATATCTACCGTCCCCATTGTGCTACCTTGTATTAGCATCTCCGAGATATGGGATGGACTCTTATTTAATAAGGTTTTTAGATTAATCATCATATAGGATGAAGCCTTTGAGAGTGGATTTATACCCTTTGCATCTTTATCCATTTCTTGAATCTTTGTCTTTGCCTTATTATAAATCTTTTTATACTCATTGAACTGTGATTCTAAATTTTGCTTAAAGGTATCATCCTCTACTATTGGAATTAATTGATTTATTGCATCCTGTCCCATTTCTGAATTCTGATGTATATAGTTTAGTAGTTCTATATTACCTGTCATCGTTAAAAACCTCCTTTTTAACTATTATGTGTGGATATTTAGTATTTATTCACAACACAACAACACAAGGGGACGGTTCTCCTGTGTTCTTGTGTTCCTACAAACCATCATCCATAACCTTGAAAGAATGCCTTCACAATAAATAAAAATTTTGCTAGATTTAGTAACTTACACAATTTTGATGTTTTACAAATAGTTAGGTGGCAGAAAAAAATATATTAATTAAATCCATAAAAACCAATTTAGCTCAGCGGTATTACTAATACTCCTGCTTATTAAATTGGAGATAAGTTATTCCAAGCTAGAAAGTAAGAGGAACTAAATTTTCTTTATAGGTGTGTAATTTTAGGTAACATAAGATAAGCGCCCCATCGTGCTTTATTTGAAGCAATGGGATAATGAAGAATGTAAAACTAAGAATGAAAACTAAAGAGGGTCTAAGAATGAAGAAACTCTTAATTATAATATATTATAGAAAAGAGCTTGAGGAGTACTCCTCGAAGCTCTTTTGTGCTACAGTATAATTATTCTATTTCTTTATTCCAGTGTAAAAATGAATAGCATCCCTTAAAAAGGCTGCTGTACCAGGCTGGTTCTTATCATAGTAGGCTGTAAATCTTTCATCATCTACGTACATTTGAGCCAATCCTCCATGGGCTTCTTTATCGTAGTAGCCCCAGGCCATAGTAAGCCATTCCTTATGAAGCTCTGCTGTCTTCTGTGCCAGATCACCTGCTGGATTCCCTGTCTTAAAAGCTTCAGCTAGGATACTTAAAATGTCCTCACCTATTTTTTGCATTTTATCATATTCTTCCTTAGTCATATTCTTCCAATGGTTATTGGACTGTTCCATAGCTTCATCACTGAATTTTTTCCTTACTTCCTTTCCATACCTTCTTTCATTATCTTCAATCATTTTCTCCTTAAAGCCTTGGAATCTCTCTTTGTCACTCATCTTATAACCTCCTAATGCCGATTCAATGGTTTTTTCCACATTAGCAATCAGCATATCTATTTGATATTTTTTTTCTAGGAGCTTTTCATGATGTTGTCTCAGTGCCTCTATAGCATTAAACTCAGGATCTGTTATGATTTTCTTAATGGCCTCCAGGCTTATACCCAATTCTCTAAAGAATAATATCTGCTGTAGCTGTTTAACCTCTGTCTCACCATAAATTCTATATCCCGAAGAGTTGATCCTTGCCGGCTTAAGGATTTCAATCTCATCATAGTATCTTATGGTTCTGCTGCTTACTCCTGCTAATTTGCCTAGCTTTTGCACTGTATACTCCATCAGAACACCTCCCTTATCTTAAATATACACCTTTACGTTGCGTCAAGGTCAACACTAAAAGAAAAAATATTTATTACCTTAAGATTATAAGCTAAATTCTACCTTAACACATTTTCCGATTACTTTAGCTTTATTTAAATCTGAAATTTCAGGATTCTCCCCTTTAACACCGGTAGATATAACCACCCTATTGTTTTGTTCCCTTCTTAATTGTCGTAGAATTCTTTTGTTGTTTACCTCAATTAGATAAACACTTCCGTTATGGATTTCCTTTGTCAATGAAATGGTTATGATATCATTTCTTTTAATACGTAGAGCCTCCATTTCATCATTATGAACTTGAAAAAACATCAGCTTCTCCCAATGAAAACCCTCAATTTTCTTATCAATAATAGGTAATTCCTTAAATCCAACAACCTTTTTATTGGCAATATCATAGATTGGAAATTTCTTTATAATATTAGCTAAGGCATCGGCCCACTGATGGGTTGGCTCTATAGGAGTATATGCTTCCTTTTTCTCTTCTTTAATTTCCTTTACTTTAACAGGTAGCTCCTTTTCTTCTATTTGGTAGTAAACTGAATCAAGCTTTACTCCCAGCTTATTAAGAATATTCTCTGCTACCTTTTCGTTAACTACTTTTTTCCCGGATTCTATTTGAATAATATAGGCCTCGGATAATCCACACTTCTTGGCCAGTTGTTTTTCAGTTAATTTAGACTTTAATCTGACTTCTTTAATAATTGCTGCTAAACGATTCATATAATCACCTCGTTGGATATTTGGATAGATACTAACTCTATTATAGCAATACTATATACAGGTTAAAACCATTAATCACCATGATGGTGGTTAAATCAAGTGAAATAAATGCACTGGCTTTTTAAACCATAGTTTGAAATCAGTTAACATGTAAAGGTCAGAGCACAAGGGGACAGTCCTATACCAGTGAAAAACTGGTCTAGGGCTATCCCCTTGTGTTTATAAGAAAACTATTTCAGTTGAGCCATAGACACTCAGCACAACTAAATCGTCTGATCCAGCTTCTGAATCTTTGAGTGGGAAATCAAATATACATTTCCTAAAATGTCTATTTTATCTCCTTTTACACGTACAGCGCAATCTTTGTTCGATGCATAAACATTCATTTCTTCTGATAAGGGATCTAGTTCTCCTTTAATCTGTGTAATGTTATTTTCAAGATCAAAATGAGACAGGATAGAAAAATTGTCAAGGCCGATACCGTCGCAAATAAAGCTTTTTTCACCTTTATAGCCAGTGTATTTCGAGCATAACCATTTAGCGGACATGTTTATCGCACCAGCGCTTGTTCCCATTACAAGGGCTCCACTTTTTTTAATCAAATCCGATAATTCATATTCAATCAAAATACCGTTCAGTTCAACGGGACTTCCACCCAATAAGAATATGACCGAAGCCTTTTGAATTAGCATTTGAGCTTCTTCCTTCTGTACTCCATAATCAATTAAATGATATTCATCAAATTTAAGGTTGGCCTGGTTAAGCCACGAGCCTTCAGTAGCACCAACTTCCTCATCTTCATGAAGAAATGGATTTGCGCTAATCATAACAAGGGATTTTCTATCAGTTATATCCTCATTTAACAACCTGACCAACTTCTCAGGTAAACCATCATTAAACCAACCCAAATAATAATGAGTTTTCATAAGTACCTACCTCCCTAGTAGAATTTATTAATTGTATAAACCCATAAAATCCTCTAAATATCTAAATGCTTACATTATATTCATCTCTTTTTTCTTCTCTAAGAGCAATTGACCTCCCAATACAGGCAAATATAATTAAAATCAAACCTGTTAACCATCCTCCTAAGCTAAAAATTGGAGGTCCATATAGTGCTAAAGCTGTACCTGTTAATATAAGCACTGCTGTTGATGCAGAGATCTAATAAGTAAATCCCAAGAATTACATTTAATATTAAGATGTGCATACGAAACAGTGTCTTCAATCATTTTTTTTCTCATGCCTGTTATTGTTTAAGCTTAGAAAGAACATAATAATTGATATAGGTAATAAAACATAGTTTGCAATTCCTCCTAGAGGAGCTCCATGCAATAAAACAGGTGGTTTCATTGCTCCAACAGCCATTCTTCCTAATGTTTCTAAGAGTAATAATAAATAAAAAAGTGGTATAAGTGCTCTATACTTAAATGCTACCAAAATCTGAATAAAAGCATATAGTAGCTGTGAAAGTCCCCATAGTCCAAAAGCGAAAATAATGTTCTCCCCACCCTTTGATAAGTCCAGCCCAGCTATACTCCCTGAACCACCATCTGGCGCAAAAAAATGAATAGAGCTTCTTACTGTACTGGCAATGGCTAAAATAACAAAAATCCATAGTGAGATTTTGCTTCCTTTATAATCGTTATTCACAGTTTTAGGCAATATATTATTAAGAATTTTATTCATTACCAGTCTTCCTTTCTTTGCATAAGTAAAATTTGTATTTCAAAGAAACACCGAAGGGGATAGTCCAAGACCAGTGAAAAACTTGTCTCGGACTGTCCTCATTGTCTTTTCCTATTGTCTCAACCCTTACATATATAATCTTACTTATTTTTCTGCTTCTCCCTAAATCTACGTACTTTCATAAGGTTTCCACATTTAGAGTCGCACCAACGTCTTGTCCTGCTCCTACTTTCATCATAAAAAACCCATCTGCAATCAGGATTCTCACAAATTCTTATTCGTTCATTATCATATTCAGCAAGAAACTTTACAAAGGATGCTGCTATCTCAGAAATAATCCACTTTATATCCCTAGTTATAGGAATTAATTGACTTGTGTATTCTCCATTACAATATATTAGTTTACGTTTAACTTTAGATAATCCAAGATAGTTGTTTATTTGATCTACATCTTTTTGATTTATTTCATTATAATAAAAAATTTTTTCAATATAATGAGTTATTTTCATCCGTAAATCTAAAAGTATGCGAAGGTTATCTTCAGTCAATTCAAGCTCTGCCTGTATATTCCAATAATCTAAAAATTTACCCATCCATTTAGGATCCTTTAAAGGCTCTGCATATGTTTTATGTGTATTGTACCATTGGCTATTCACAAAATCGATAAATAAAAATTCCATATGTGTAACCTCCATGAAATCAATTGACCATTACAACTGATTGTGTTATACTTTAATTGTATTTCAGTAACCCTCTATAGTCAAATTGAAGGTTACACTAAAAATTCGTGAGGTGATTTAATTTGGAAGCAAATGAAACGAGAAATTGGATTAATAATGTATTATCAGAAATCAGTAATTTAAATGATGATGAAGGAGAAAAAATATTAGAAAAATGCGGAAGATCCTGTTGTAGCTTATCGAATGCTCCACAGTTAGCTAAAGAAATAAGGTCTAAGGTAATTGATAAAGATGATATCAACCTACTATTTGAAACCTATAAGAGAGAAGTATACAAGAATTCTCCGCGTCTATATAAAGAAAATGATACCATTTATCAAGAATTTCACAAATGCGGATGTCCTATGGTAGAGACAATAAAAAATCTAGATCCGTTCTTATGTAATTGCACCAAAGGATATTCAAAGGCTATTTTTGAGGCATTGTTTGATCGACAAGTTGATGTTCAAATACTCGAATCCATATTAAGGGGAAACAAAATATGTAAACTTGCAGTTAAAGTTGTTTAAGGATTTTACATAGTTATTAATGTATAGAAACAAGTAAAGGTGTAGATTTATATATTTAATCCACACCTTTCTTATATTTTAATTCCTAAGATGTAAAAGACTAAATTGCCTAAATACCTCTAAAACTGATTTTCTACTGGTATTACATTTAATAAATTTCTACTATCTAATTCTATATATTTATTAATTTTAATAGCCCATTTTTCTTAGTTATAATCTAAAGGTTTATATTTGTTTTTATATGCTATTTTCTATATTTTTTTACGCAGTCTGACGGAGGCGTTGTGTCCATTAATAGTTATTTCAATGAAACAAAGGGTTAATTTAGCCAATTTTATACCCTGATTTTTCCCAAGCTTCTTTCATTATAGGGTTTCGCTTTATGTAAGCATCCCTAATAGACTTTGGCACCTTATTCATGGCACATGAAAAATTCGGACACTTTGAACACACTTCTCCCTTTATGGTCTGATGGAGTTGTATCATCATCACTAATAAAATAAAAGTAAATCCTATCATTGATATAAGTTCTACAGCAGTAGCATGACTATTGTAGAATACAAATATTCCATAGATGAAGGATGCTATTGGGAAAAAATCTACAAAACCACCACTTATTAATTGCAAAATCATTTCAGGCTTTGTAATTGGACCTGGGCGATACCTCCATATCTTAGGCATTCCATAAAGCGTATTGCAGCGTAGAAAGAATCCTTTCTCTGCATAAAAAGGACAGTGGCTACAGAGGAGTCTTGGTTCAAGAACTGCAAAATTTAGAAATACTCCTATAGCATATATGGTAATCAATACCCAATTTTGCATAAATGCACCTATTAAAAATAATCCTAAAAATGCTGTTGCTCTAAAAGTTAGATGATGAAATACAAATTTCTTTCTAAACTTTTTATCTGTTTTACATATTAGACTGCCTTCAATATTACAGTCTTTGCAGCTGTTTCCATCATCCCAGGTACAAATTGAATATGGATTTTTGGATTTCATAAAAATCACTCCTTTGAATATGATTAGTAAATTGTTAAACGATATTTTAATGACTCAGCTCAATGCTTACTAAAAACTATAAATAAACACCCCCTCACAGAAATAATGAATTCATTCATTTATGAATTTATTCATATTTTACCACGATTGATTTGTCTTGTCAAATCTAAATGTAGTATATTAATGAAGTATGATAAATATCGTACATAGAATCTAGAATTAAAATCCTGTCTAATCCATAGAATGAGTTGACATAGAAAATAATAAGGGATAATATATGGACATAGTCATATAAGAACATGACCATACAACAAACTTAAGCATTGGAGCGATATTATGAGTGGGTTGAGAGAAAGAAAAAAGAAAAACACCGAAGAAAAAATATTAAGTGCTGGGAAAGAGATATTGCTATCCAAAGGATATAATGACGCTACTATGGAAGAAATTGCTGATAAGGCGGAAATCGGTGTAGGAACACTCTATAACTATTTTAAATCAAAGGGAGAAATATTCGTTAAGGTTATATCAAAAGAGCTTTATTTAGACGAAAATAATAATGAAGAGACTACTAGCGTGATTGAGATGGTAATTTCTTATCTGTGGAAATATATAATGAATATGAAGTTATTTGGAAAATTAGTATGGCGCGAGCTTTTTGCAGTCATGTTTGCCAGTACAAAGACAGATGATTTAAATATTAAGGGATTGGTTAATATTGATGTGATATTTGTAAAAAAGCTAGAACAGCTTTTAGATAGTGCAATAGAAAAGGAAATGCTGCCGAAGGGCTTTGATTCTAAAGAAGCTTCTTATATCATTTTTAGTATTATATTTACTCAAACAATGATGTATATCTATATGGAGGAAATCAGCTTTGAGGAATTTGAAACACAGGTTAAAAATCAGATCACATTTCTTTTTGAAGGAAAATGTTAATATATGTTAATGTGGTCATATCTGCACTATACATGGTAGACGATTATACAATTAGTGAATTTAATACATGCTTAATCCACCTAAATTTACCGTTTATTTGTTTTATGCTACTCTATGAAGACACAGGGGACGTAAGACCTCACTAAAATTTATTAAATGGATATACATAGCCCTCCATATTATTAGTAAGGAGCATCTAGTCAGATGCCCCTTTTACTTTTAAACTATTGAGGGTATTTTTCCTTCAGAAACTTTAGGGATTGAGTAATAAGCTCCTCAAGAACATCTAAGTTTATATCCTCTAGCTTTTTTACATATACACAGGCTTTACCCGAGGTATGTTTCCCTAATCCTTTTAGCAGCTCTTCTCTTTCATCATCTCCAGTAGCAAAGTATAAGCTAAAAGCCTTTTTTCTTGGAGAAAAGCCAACAAGGGGTGCCTCTCCACTATGGCCTGATTCATATTTATAGTAGTACTTTCCAAAGCCAATTATACTATTCCCCCACATTTTTGCAGGATGCCCTGTTATCCTTTCAAAAATCTTTAGCAGCTTCATGGAATCAATTCTTTTACTTTCAGGGGTAACTGTATCTAAAAACTCTAATACACTTTCTGGGGTAGGTTTTGTTTTTGCTTTATACATGGTATACCTCCTTTCGCCATATTGAAGATATTTATAGAATTAATACCCCTCATCCTTATATCTAAATCAATTAAAAAGCTCTTCAGCCTATTATTTCCTATACTTACTTATAAAAAGATTATAGAGCATTTTAGTATTCAATACTATAAGAGTTAACATCTTCTCTCACAGTAACGTACATATAACCTCAGCTCATACGGCTCCCCTTTTCCAGCCTGCAAAATTAAAACATATTCTGCTTGCTCTGACTCTCACCCTTCATATCCTACTATTAATTTCCTAATTGTTAAACGTCAAATTAAAACTACCTATATAGGTGCTTTACGTCAATATAAAGAAAACTTAGTTTAGATGGAGTTTTAACTCTACCGGAACTCTAGTTCCGTTTACTTTTTAGCTTGGCGTCACTTATCTCCCGCTTAAGAAGCGGGAATGTTAGTAATGAGCTGATATAAATGTGTAGCTTTATATTATTACAAACATAAATCAATTTAATTATTAATAAAAATTTTTTTGTTTAACTTATCAACAAAATATAGTATAATTAGTACCAGGTACTAGAACAAGATATTATAAAGTGAGGTGTTTAATTATGGAGTTAAATATGGAATTAAACCAACTGTTTAAAATTCAAGAAATTATAGAAAGCAATATAAAAAATTCAACAAATATACCTGAAGATCTATTGGGAGAAGAGAACATCTTCGATTTGAAATTTCTTGCCCTTCAAGTTAAACTAGGTCAGTTGGCTAATACGACTAAATGCTATAAGTATCATAAAAATAATAGTTATAGGATACCAAAAGAAAAGTTAGTTTTACGCTACATTGATGTAATGAAATTTTTACTTTCCATAGGTAATGAACATAACTTTAATATAATAAACAAGGAAGTTATTGATAGTGTTGAACAACCAGAAGGTGTGATAAAAGCTTTTTCCCAAATATTCAGTGATATTATTAGATTGAAAAGTGAAATATTAGCGGGCACTTACATAAATTCTCTAAACATATATATTGAGTTATTTGCTAAATACATTAGTTTAGGAAATAATCTAGGACTAACCTTTGAAGAAGTATATGACTACTATTTAAAATATCATTCTTGTTAAAGCATCTCTTTTCTGTTAACACAACAAGACAAATGAGATTACAACCCTGAATGCTTTATAAAGTAAACTTAGTTCAGATGGAGTTTTTACTCCACCTGAACTCTAGTTGCACTAAACAAAACCAATTTAACTAAACATTGCTCCACAAATCTGTACTTAAATACTTTGTTCCTGAATCGGGTGTAAGTATTACAATATTTTTACCTTTAAACTTTCCTTTTAATAATTTAAGTGCAGCAGCTAAATTAGCACCACTTGAATAACCAGCAAAAATACATTCCTCACTAGCAAGAAGCTTAGCAGCGTTTAATGCCTCTTGATCAGATACCGTAATAAAACCATCTATAACATGTTGATTTTTATCTACAAAGTTAAGCTGCATATTATATCCACCACCTTGTATTGAATGCTTACCCGAAGAACCTTCTTCTGATGAGTAAAACGATGCATTATCTGGCTCTACTCCGAAACATTTAACGTTTGGATATTTCTTTTTTAATGCTTTTGATACACCTATAAAACTTCCTCCAGATCCCATAAAATCTACGAAAATATCTACTTTTGTCTCTTTCATTTGTTCAATTATTTCTGGTCCAATTTTATCTTCTCCTACATCCATTGTACTTGCATTAAAGAACTGATCTGCTCTAAAGGCATTATATTCCTTTGTCAGTCTTTGAGCTTCAACTTCAACTAGCTCTAAATCTTTACCAGATACTTGTCCTTTAATCGAATCTGGCATTTGATCTACAAGTACTACCTCAGCTCTAAATGCTTTCATCATTTTTGCTCTTTCAATTGAGTTACCTTTAGACATTACTGCAACGAACTTATATCCTTTTAATTTGCAAACAATAGCTAAACCTGTTCCCATATTTCCACTAGTTAGTTCTACTACAGTCTGACCTGGTTTCAAGATACCTTTTGACTCAGCATCTTCAATCATTTGTAATGCTACTCGATCTTTTTTACTCAATCCTGGCGAGAAAAACTCAAGTTTTGCATAAATACTACCTTCAATATTCTTAGTCAATCTTTGTAATTCAACTAATGGAGTGTTTCCTATAACCCCTAACATTGATGAATCAAAGTTCCTAATCATAACTATCTCCTTTCATGTTATAAATCACTCTTTGTTTGTTATAATATATCATAGTATGTTATAGCGCACAAGAGTTACTTAATATATTGCTATAAAAATGTGTTATAACGCATTTGTTGGAGTTAATCTATAGACAAATTTATAATATGCGTGATATCATATTTAATATCAGACATAAAGAAGGGATATTTTATGGATAAAATGAATAACATTATAGGACAAAACATAAAAGTAATACGTACTAGATATGGAATGACATTAGATAAAGTCTCCCAAATTACAGGTGTGAGTAAAAGTATGTTAGGTCAAATTGAGAGAGGAACATCCACCCCAACAGTAACTACTTTGTGGAAAATATGTAACGGGTTAAAAGTTTCTTTTTCAACACTTATGAATAATGATAATGCTGAAGTAGCTATTCTAAATAAGAAGACACTACCATCCTTAAAAGAAGATGAAGTACAAGCACTATATACATTTATACCATTTGATCTTTCAAGAAAGTTTGAAATGTACAACATGGAGATAAAAAGTGGAAAATCTCACTATTCAGAACCACATCTTGGTTCTATTGATGAGTATGTATATGTCTTATCTGGTAATGTTGAGATACATGTAGAAAATAAAATATACAAAATAGAGAAAGGAGATATGCTTCATTTCAACGGAAATTGTGAGCACCACTATGTGAATAATTCAAGTGAAGCAGTAGAACTAATGGTAATTATTGTTTACCAATAACACACAACCACAGCACACAACCACAGGCAACCACAGGGACGGTTCTTTTGGTTATTTTTTCTTATAAAGCTATATACTATAATATTATTACATCTCTCATACTTTCAATACTATGCTTCGATTTATCCCAGTAAGTCTGGCTAT
>NZ_WBZC01000014.1 GCF_009017275.1 Alkaliphilus pronyensis
CAAATGCCTAATAATTTTAATATAAATTAATTGCTAGCTATTTATGTATGTACCTATCGCTTCTCCTAAAACAACCTTTTTTATGTTTTGCGGCTTATCTATTCCAAAAACCTTAATTGGTATTCTATTATCCATGCATAGTGATGTAGCAGTTGAATCCATCACCTTAAGCCCCAGCTTTAACACGTCTAAGTAGGTCAATTGATTAAACTTTTTGGCTGCTGGATTAATTTGGGGGTCGGAATCATAAACAGCATCAACTTTTTTTGCTAGTAATATAACCTCTGCTTCAATTTCAGCTGCCCTTAAGGCCGCTGTAGTATCAGTAGAAAAATATGGATTTCCTGTACCTGCTGCAAATATTATTACACGTCCCTTTTCTAAATGTCTTATGGCTCTTCTCCTAATATATGGCTCTGCAATTTGTCTCATTTCAATTGCTGTTTGAACTCTGGTTAGAACGTCTATGTTCTCCAAGGCATCCTGTAGGGCTAAACCATTAATAACTGTAGCCAACATTCCCATATAGTCGGCTGTTGTTCTATCCATTCCTTCACCGCTTCTACCTCGCCAAAAGTTACCTCCACCAACTACTATGGCCACCTCCACTCCCATGGCTAAAATTTCCTTTACCTCTTTAGCTATATTATTGATGGTATCGGTATCTAATCCGAAGCCTTGCTTCCCTGCTAAAGCTTCACCACTTACTTTTAATAACACCCTCTTATATATAGGTTTGGCCATTTGAATCCTCCATTCTAATCTATTATTTCTACAAGCATAGTAAAAATCCTTTATTTGCCTTTAAAATCCATTTACTTATTGTCACCTTAGAATAAAAAAAAATTCAAAAAAGCTTTAAACTCATTCTTTATTATAAAGGAGAACACCACTGTGTTCTCCTCAGATTATAGACAAAGTTTTAAATTGGTAGACTAATTATTGTCCTAATTGCTTTGCTACCTCTTCGGCAAAGTTTTCCTCTTTCTTTTCTAAGCCTTCACCTACTTCGAATCTAACAAATCTTCTTATAGAAATGTTTTCTCCAATTTTTGATATTTTTTCTGTTAAAAGATCTTTTACAGTAATATCAGGATTTTTTACAAAGGGTTGTTCTAACAAGCAAACTTCCTTATAGTATTTTTCAATTCTGCCTTCAACCATTTTATCTACAATCTTTTCTGGCTTTCCTTCATTTAAAGCTTGTTTTCTAAGGATATCCTTCTCTTTTTCAATATTATCTGTAGGAACCTCTTCCCTCTTAACATATAATGGGTTAGAAGCAGCAATCTGCATAGCTACGTCCCTAACAAAATCTTTGAACTCTTGATTTTTGGCAACAAAATCAGTTTCTGAATTGACTTCTACTAATACACCAATTCGGCCACCATGTATGTATGATTCCACCAAACCCTCAGCTGCAATTCTACCAGATTTCTTTGCAACTGCAGCTAGACCTTTTTCCCTTAATACCTCAATAGCTTTTTCCATATCACCATTTGTATCAGATAAAGCCTTCTTACAATCCATCATGCCTGCTCCGGTTTTTTCTCTTAGTTCCTTTACCATACCTGCAGTTATACTCATATATACATCCTCCTCTTTAAATATAATAAAGGTAAGGGAGCAAGGGACAACCCCTTTCAACCCTTACCTAGCTTTCCATCTATTCTTCTACAGTTTGCTCTCCTTGCTTACCTTCTAGCACTGCATTGGCCATTGTAGCAGTAAGTAATTTAACGGCTCTAATTGCATCATCGTTACCTGGTATAACGTAGTCGACCTCATCTGGATCACAATTAGTATCTACAATTGAGATAACTGGTATACCAATTTTATGGGCTTCTTTGATTGCAATTCTTTCTTTTCTTGGATCTACTACGAAAAGGGCTTCTGGTAGCTCAGTCATGTTCTTAATTCCACCTAAGAATTTTTCAAGTCTTTCCATTTCATGTCTAAGCTTTATAACTTCCTTCTTTGGTAGAACATCAAAGGTACCATCTTCCTCCATTTTCTCTAGCTCATGTAACCTATCAATTCTATTCTTGATAGTTTTATAGTTAGTTAACATACCACCTAACCATCTTTGATTTACGTAATACATACCACATCTTTTTGCTTCTTCTTCTATGGCCTCTTGAGCTTGTTTTTTTGTCCCAACAAAAAGAACATTTTTTCCTTCAGCTGCAATTTCCTTCATGATGTTGTAGGCTTCTTCCACCTTTTTTACAGTCTTTTGAAGGTCAATAATATAAATACCATTTCTTTCTGTGAAGATATACTCTGCCATTTTGGGATTCCATCTTCTTGTTTGATGTCCAAAATGAACACCTGCTTCTAAAAGTTGTTTCATTGAAATTACTGACATTAACAGACACCTCCTATAGTTATTCCTCCATCCCTTTCATTCCTATTCAGAACCATTGGCACTGCTGAATAGGTCAAAGGATGTGTGTTTTAATCACCTCTAGTATTTTATCATAGAGTTATTTACAAAAGCAACAATTTTTTTATGATTTCTTAAGATTTTTGCTAATTGTTACTATTCTAGGCTGGTAACATTGGTTAATATACTTATTATATCATCATAGCTGCTATCTACTGGTATTTTTTTATATCCAATTCTAAACTTAGTTGTAACCTTTTTTTTAATAGAGTAATTTAAAAAATCTTCTTCACTTTCTATAGCTCCGATATCTAATAAAACACCTGCAATTTCTTGACTATTCATACCTTTAGTAATATATATCTCATAGTAATCCTGTTCAATAGTCTCATCAGTTTCTACACTATTATTGTTGGCTTTGTTGTTGCCTTGCTGATTATTATTAACCTCTTCTTCATTATTATTGTCAGCATATTCTTCCCTATTAATACCTACACCTTCTTTATTTTTTTTAGTATTATCATGAGAATAAGAATTTTTTAAATTAGCAATGGTTGCCTCTAATTCATTTTGCTTCTGATTATATAAGTTAATAGATGATTGCTGTTCATTATTAGAAAAAACAATATTAAAGGAGGCAGCCAGTATCATTCCAACTCCTATTCCTATCATTAAACTGTATAGACAAAATTTTTTCAAGTGTATTCACCTCACTTCACCAGTTTTATTACCATTTCTATTTCCCTAATGCTTTTATTAAGCTTTCTGGCTATTTCATCGGGTGAATTACCCTCTTGGTGTAACCTGATAATATCTGTATTTTTCTGAGTAAATATATTATAATTTAGCTTTTGATTAAAGGGCTCAACTTCTTTTTGACCTGTATCATTATTAGAAGCTCCTTTGCTAAGACTATTTCTATTTAAGTCATTATATAAACTAAATAAAGTAGAAATATCCTCCTTGATTATACCCATATCACCTTTAAGCCCTTCCAGTTCATGTATTACTACCTGTTGCAATTCTAGCTCCTGATCCTTAATGTTTTGTAGATGAATAATTGAGCTATTGTAATGATTATCAGGCTCTTGATTATTACTTCTCATTACAATTAGTAATGCTATTAATATAATAATGCTACCGGCAATAATAATAATAGTATTGTAATCCATAATGCACCTCTTATATCATAATATCTAGCTTTTGACCTATACCAGAATCCTTATCCAACTGCTTTTTAATTTCAGATTTTTGCCTTTTTCTTTTTTTCTCCTGCTGTCTACCCTTTGATTTTTCTTCTTTATTTCTTTGGTTAATTGCTTTATGCTGGGCTTCTTCAGTATTTTTAGTTTTTTGAAGATTTTTATTTACTTCAGCTTCAAGCTTGTTCTCATTATAATGATTAATATCCTTATGTCGGTGGAAATCATTTTGCTTGTCCCTTGATTCTCTAACAGTATTTGCATAAGTTAAATGAAAATCTATAGGCTTAACCGACATTTATTTCCCCTACCTTTCATATGGACCAATTGTTACATCGCCTTCCTTTTTATATAAGGTGCAATTTTGAGCCTCATCGTTAAAATGTCTAGTGGCATTTAAAATTGTTACTTTTACCCCTGGATATATTGTATCTGATACGTGTACCTTACCTCTTGAGGCGCTATGTATTTTTGCCTCTAGTAAGTTATAGCTTTCAACTAGCTTTTCATGCTTATTTAGTAAAAATTCATAGGTTTTTATTGACTTTACGTATACTTCCTGCTTAGACTTTGGCAGCTGAGAGGTTTTAGATATGCGTGATAACAGGTCTATTGTCTTTTTAAGATTAGATAAGTTCTTCTCTAACTCATTTCTTTCAATTCTCATTTCCTCTAACTTAGCTCTTTCTTCTGGGTCAGCTCCTACTTCAATTTTAGTAATGGTACCCATATGTGATCCAATGGTTTTTGTTCTTAGCTCTTCACCAGCCTTAATATCTCCACCAACTACAAGGGACTTCTTTCCAGTTAATAAAATTTTTCCCTTTGTAAACACCTCACTATGTAGAATACAATCGGCCTGTAGGTTTCCATTGCATTTTATTTTAGCATTTTCAATATACTTTGCTATAAGATTACCATTGCATTCTAAATAGCATTGATAGTTTCCTTGAACTCCTCTATTTAGTAAAATATCTCCCTTAGCAATAAGGGTAGCACCTTCTACTACACCGTGAACTTCAATATTTCCCTCTGCCCTAATAACAAATCCTGATTTAACGTTTCCTTTAACTACAACAGAACCGTTAAAGTTTATATTCCCAGTTGAGTTATCAACATTTCCAATGATATTATAAACTTCACTAACGGTAATTTTACCGTCTTCTATGCTAACTTGTCCATCTGTTGAGGAATAAAGCTTCAAGCTATCTTCACCTTCTACAGTGTTTTTTCCAGCCTTATATCTTGCTTCTTTACCCTGCTTAGGTTTAAGCTCTCTACCCATAACATCGTATCCAATTACCCCTTCAGTAGGTGGTATAATTTCTGCTAGTAAATCACCCTTCTTTACGTTCTTAACCAAATTCAAGGTTTTGTGATCTACAGTTCCGTCCTCCAACACAACTGGTTTAAATACTTTACTTGTATCAAAATGATAAATAACTTTACCATCAATTCCATTAACAGGGTCTTTTCCTCTAGCAATAGGTACAAACACCTCTGTTAACTTGTTATTAATTAAATATAATAATTGCTCGTCACTAATTCCGTATTTAATACCATATTGGTCTATTTCCTCCTTTAGGGAGTCCAGTGTAAAGAACTTACCACCTAGGGCATTAGTTAAAGCAATTCTTGCCTCCATACGGTCTTTACTAATATCGTATTTAACAGTACTATCTATAAGATTTTCTTCTTGGGGAGGGGCAATTAAAACGCCACACATGCTTTCCTTTACTGCCATGGTTATTTTGAGTATATCATAATCAGTAACCTTCTTTTCCTTTACGTATTGGGCTATATCGTCGATTAAGCTTTGCTCATTTCCTTTACTCCTATCTGTTACATCAAGATAAACTCCATCTTCTCTATAGTCTATATTAAATGCAGTAGCGTTACTAGAGTTATCCATAAGGCTATTTTCGTCTATTAAAGCCTCAATATCTTTATTGATAACAGCATCAGGTGTAACTTCTTCAGTTGAATCCTTTGGAGTTATCTTTATTTTAATGTAGCCTTTTTTAAATAGAAATCCCTTCTTCTCTTCAATGATGACTACATCAACTTCCTCCTTTGTTAAGTCAAGTTGATTTAAGCCCCTGTCCAATGCCTCATCATAGTCTACGCCTTCAATTATAATTGCTTGCTCTTCCATCCTATAACCCCCTTTGTAACTGAAAAAACTGTTAACACTTTATTATGCTAGCTTCCCCTTTAGTCTTGAGATTGCCTTTGAATGGAGCTGTGAAACTCTAGACTCAGAAATATTTAAAATAGCACCTATTTCTTTATAGGTTAATTCTTCATAATAGTATAATGAAATAACCTGCCTTTCTCTTTCTGGTAGCTGATCTATGGTATTTTTTAGTACATCCTTTATTTCCTTACCACACACGATGTTTTCAGGAATATTGTCTGCTTCATCTGATATAGTTTTTATATTTGTTTCTGTTAATTGCTCCTCTAAGGAAACAACATTTAAGTTATGAATTTGCTGAAGAATAGTATAAAACTCCTTTAAGCCTACTCCTAATTCCGCTGCCACCTCTTTATCTGTAACGCTTCTTCCAAAATTATTCTCCAGCCTTCTAAAGACGGCATCCACCTCTTTAGCTTTTTGTCTAATAGATCTAGGTATCCAGTCTAGGCTTCTTAAGTGATCTACTATTGCACCACGTATTCTAATTTGAGCATAGGTTTCAAATTTAACGTTTTTGTCTAGTTCAAATTTTTCAATTGCATCTAATAGGCCGAATACTCCATAGCTTACTAAATCCTCATATTCAACATTACTACCATAAGTAGTAGAGAGTCGACCAGCAACAATTTTAACAAGCTCGATATATGTCTCAATTAAACGATGCTTAGCATCAGTATCATTATTCTTTTTATATTTTTGCCATAGGCTTAAGTAATCCATAATTAACCTCCTGGCTAGTATGAAAAGCCACTAAATTGTTTTTAAACCGAATCCTATTGTTTTAACTAGTAAATCACCTGTTTCAGAGTAAAACTCAATGGTTCTTCCATGGTTTCCCCCAGTATCCTCTGCTAAAATGTCTATTTTATATAATTCTAATATTTCTTTTGTAGCAATAACATTTCTATAGCCAATTTTCATTAAATCTCCACCATTATTACCGAATGAAAACATTTGTGCTCCTCCAGTAATTTTTGCCTTTAGTCTAGCTGTAGAAGCTCCCCTCTTAACCATCTCTTTAATTAATAGATCAATGGCAGTATCGGCAAATTTTGCTAAATTAGAGTTGTTTTTAATTTGTGTACTTGAGGGTAGCATTATATGGGCAAGACCAGCAATTTTCTTCTGCTTGTCATATAATGCTATACCTACACATGAACCCAATCCAAGAGTCGTTAGTATATGTGGTTCTTCAACCACTTGTAAATCTGCCATTCCAACTTTTATCACTTTTTGCATTTTAGCTATACACTCCTAAACTCTGCAATAGTTTGTCAAAGGACTTGCTATCTGGTATTAGGAAGAAATTACCTTTAACCTGGTTACTACCTTCCTTTAGTAGAGTTTCAATTAAAACTATTTTATCACTTGTTTGCGAAAACTGTATTGCTGGTACACTTAATATTGCTCCTGCCATATCAATACACAGGGATGGTACTGATAGCTTTATTTTTAATCCTGTTAGTGCAGATAAAGATGAAATATAGGAGCCAGATAGAATATTACCTACTTCCTGCAGAGCAGAGCGATCCATTTCATCTAATTCCTCTGAGCCGTCTTCTCTACCCATAAGGATGCTTGTTAATATCTTGGATGATGCAATATCTAATAAAAACATTATATTGCCTGTTATGTCACCTTCTACCTCAAAGTATATGCCTGCCACCACCATTTCTTCACCACCAAGAATAGCAGCAACATCTTCAAAGGCTAAAATCTGTACAATGGGAACATCCATATCTATACGCTTATTAATCATTTTAGCTAGGGCAGATGCAGCATTACCAGAGCCAATGTTACCTATTTCACGAAGCACATCAAGGTGTAGATTGTTTAAGTCTTCAATAGTAAATGTCATGGTTGGCATCACCTACCTATTCTGATAAATCAATATCCAATATTTTAAGTATATCAACTATAATAATCATACGATCTTCAACCTTTCCGATTCCACTTATATAGTCGTCTTCAAAGGTGTTTACAAAATTAGAGGTGTTGTCGATTGTATCCTTATCAATGGTTAAAACTTCAGATGAGCTGTCAACTAATATACCCAGCATAATCTCCTCTACCGATAAAATTATTATTCTTGTTTCAGGAGTTATAGGGCTTTCATTGAACTTAAATCGTTTGACTAAATCAACAACAGGTACAACCTCCCCCCTTAAATTAATAACTCCCTTTACGTAATGGGGTGCATTAGGAACTCTTGTTACTTCAGATACCTTTTCTATAGTCTCCACATAGGAAATAGGTATCCCATAATTCTCACTATTAAGCTTAAATATAACATATTGGTTGTTTTTTTCCGTATTAGTATTCAAATGGTTCACCCCCTAAAAAAATGAATTGGTATCTACTATTAACGCAACAGATCCGTTACCTAAAATTGTTGCTCCTGCAATTCCCTTGACATTTGATAAATACTTACCAAGTGACTTAATTACTATTTCCTGTTGACCGATTAGGTGATCAACTACAATACCCGCAGTCTTTTCTCCCTTTTTAACAATAACCACTATATAGTCCTCTGCTTCATTTTGATTAGCCTCTACCTGTAATAAGCTAGATAGCCTTAAAATTGGCAGTGTGTTATTTCTATATAATACAACCTCATTATTTTGAACTCTTCTAATTGTCCTTTGAGATATAGTAGTAATTTCCTTTATTGTGTTTAAGGGTATTGCATATTTCTCTGGTCCAACATTAACAAGTAATGCTTGTATAATAGCCAGTGTTAATGGTAGCCTGATAATAAACTTAGTTCCTTCTCCCCTTCTATTGTCAACCTCTACAACTCCACCCAGTGATTCAATTTTAGTTTTTACAACGTCTAAGCCTACGCCTCTACCAGAGATATCAGTTATTTTGTTTACGGTACTGAAGCCAGGATTAAATAATAGATTTATAGCCTCAATATCATCCATAATCAGGCTTTGCTGTTGAGTAATTAATCCACGCTCTATACCCTTAGCCTTAACCCTGTCTATATCAATCCCTTTACCATCATCCTCTACTTCAATTACAACACTGTTTCCATCGGGATAAGCGATAAGCTTTACTGTTCCATTCTTAGATTTACCTGCAACTAATCTTACATCTGGCTCTTCTATTCCGTGGTCTATAGAGTTTCTAATTAAATGGATTAGTGGATCCCCTATTTCATCAATAACTGTTCTGTCTACTTCTGTTTCTTCACCCTTCATTATTAGAGATATTTCTTTGCCTAGGTCCTTAGCTAAATCTCTAACCATTCTTGGGAATCTATTAAACACTCTTTCTATTGGAACCATCCTCACCTTCATTACTGCATCATGTAGGCTGGTTGTTATTCTTTCTAAATATTCTATTGCTTCATGCATACTTTGACCATTGCCTGAGTCATCAATATCTTCAAGCCTAGTCTTTATTATAATTAACTCACTAACTAAATTCATTAGATTATCTAGTCTGTCTATGTCAACCCTTACAGTCTTACCAGTTTTAGCTTTTCTGCCTTTGCTTTCATCTGCTGCTTTATTGGTTAACTGCTGTTCAACTATGCTGTTTTCATGTAATAGCTCATTAGGTGCTATTTCCCTTTCTTTTTCTTCCTTTACTATTATGTTTCCTTTAAGGTCTATAATTTCTATAGATTCTATTTCCGGTATATTGCTTAGTTCCTTCTTTAAGATGCTGTTATCTGATTTTGTTACCACAACAAGCTCAAAGCTTAAATCAAATCTTTCATCTTCAATGTCTTCGATACTTGGATTTGAGTGAACAATCTCTGTCAGCTTTTCTAAATTATTAATTATAATATAAGCTCTAGCAGATTTCAGCATACACTTTTTATCTAATGTAATCTTTATAAAATAAGCATTAAGCTCCTGCTGTAAAGCCTTTTTAATAACACTATGTACATATTCGTCCAATTGAAGATTCATTTTCTCTTGATTAAATTCCTTAGCCTCTGCTTTAGGTGGAGCTTCTTTGCTTACGGTTCCCTTGAGCCTTAAGTCCTCAAGCTTTTTCACTATTTCACTAGATGTATTTTCTCCTTCAACGCCATTGCTTTCAATCTCGCCAATATATCCCTCAAGCTCATCAAAACAAAGAAATAGTAGATCAATTATACTGGTACTCATTTTTAACTCACCACTTCTAACTAAATGAAGTGCGCTTTCCATTTCATGGGTTAATCGAGCTAAATTTTGAAAGCCCATTGTGCTGGCCATTCCCTTTAAAGTGTGGGCAATTCTAAAAATCTCATTTAGCTTGCTAATTTCTTCCGGATCATTTTCCATTTGTAGAAGTATCTGATTCATGTTTTGTAAATGTTCCTTTGATTCCTCAATAAAAATATCCAAATATTGATTCATATCCATTTATAGCACCTCCAACCTATTTATTATTGCTTTTGCAATTTTATTTAATGGTAGAATATCATCTACAATACCAGCCTTAACAGCACTTTTAGGCATACCATAAACAACACAGCTTTCTTCATCTTGGGCTAAAATTGGTGATTTTTTAGAATCCTTTAACTCTCTTAATCCATTTGTTCCATCTGAACCCATACCAGTCATTATAACAGCTAACACCTTCTCATTATCTAGCTTAGAAACTGAACTAAATAGTACATCGGCTGATGGTCTGTGTCCCGATACAGGTTGAGTTTTGTCTAATTTAATAAAACATCTATTACCCTTAGTTTTTTCAACTGCCATATGAAAATCTCCTGGTGCTATGTAGGCAACTCCAGGTAGAAGCTCCTCTTTATCCTCTGCCTCTTTAACTTTAATTTGAGATATTGTGTCTAGCCTTTCAGCTAATGATCGTGTAAAGCCAGGTGGCATATGCTGAACTATGAGAATTGATGCATTAATGCTTGCTGGTAATAGTGGAAGTATAGCCTGTAGAGCCCTGGGACCACCGGTAGATGTTCCTATAGCTATAATACTGCTTGATATGTTATTGCCTCTTTCTACTTGACTTTTTAAGGTAAAGCTTTTTATTGCTACCCCCGTATTTCTTTTTTTCTCGAGCTTAGCCTTAGAAGCAGCTTTAATCTTGAAAATCACTTCATTTTTTAAGGTTTCTGCATTAACACCAAATACACTTGATGGTTTTTCTATAAAATCTACTGCCCCTAGCTCCAATGCAGTTATAGCAGATTTGGCTCCGTCAGAGGTGAGGCTACTGAGCATTACAACTGGTATTGGATTTTTTTTCATAATTAGTTCAAGGGATAAAATTCCATTCATTACTGGCATCTCTACATCCATTGTAACTACATCTGGCTGTAATACAGCAATTTTTTCAATAGCATCCTTACCATTTCTTGCAAACCCAACAACTTTAAGGTCTGGGTCACTATTTATGATATCAGTCAATATTTTTCTAATAAAGGCTGAATCATCTACTATCAAGACTTTTATTGGGTCTGTTTTTTCTGTCATTCTAAATCAATCCTTTTTTTCGAAGTAATCTCTGTCTTTCAAATAAGAAAGATATTATTTTATTTCTAACACTTTCGCTTATATCCTTAAACCTTACTCCTAGTTCATACTCATTAGTAATAGGATCCTTTATTGAACGTATTACCTCCCCAACAGTTGTAACACGTACACCATCCTTCAGGTTAACATGACATTCAAGAATTTCGCCTTCTTTAAACTCTGCTTTACTAACTAGCTTCATTCCACCACCACTTAAATCCTTAACAATACATTCACATTTAGCTTCTTCCTCAAGTCTACCTACAAATGCATTTAAAATTATATCTAGTCTAAAGAAATATCTTCGTTGAATTCTTTCTGGTTGTGAAATTGGTTCGACAGCATATATTACAATTCTACTTTGTACTTTATATCTTATTTCGGCAACAAACCTGAATATTCCTTTTTCTTCTCTATAAAAAATAATCTTAATTTGCTGTCCCTCCAAAAGTGGATAGGGTATACCCCTTTTTATTGGGTTAGTTATATGCAAAAGATTATTTTTTATATCAATCAGTTGGCTAACTATAAAGCTCTTATCATTATTCTTTTTATTCATTGGCTCAATTTCTATTTTTTCACCGACAATTAATTCACTAAATAAGTCCATAAGTGTCACCTCGCTATCTAAAAAGATTTATCACCTTACTAAAAAAGCCTTTTGTTGTAATTGACTCTTCCGTTTTCACATTATCGTTTATTAATTTAGCTGCAATCAATTCAACATTTTTACTTACAGTACTGTTGGGATATTGAAGTATAAAGGGGGTTTGTAGTTTAACTGACTTTGTTACCACTACATCATCTGAGATAAAGCCTAGCTTTTCTATTGATGTATTTAAAAACCTATCACATGCATTTTTAAGCTTTTCAAATGCTATCCTACCTTCACTTAAGCTCTCAACTCTATTAATTAATATTTTCAGTTTTTTCCCCTTTTCTTTACTGGCTATTGTTTTAATCATGGCATATGCATCTGTAATTGCAGTAGGCTCAGGAGTGCAAACCACAACAACCTCCTCTGCAGCTAATACAAATGACAATACGCCTCTTGAAAGACCAGCACCTGTATCTATTAAAATGACATCTGCATGATTGTTTAATCCTTGAAATTCCTCAATTAAGGATTTTAATCTATCCTGTGATAGATCTATAAGCTCAGTTATACCAGAGCCACCAGAAATAATTTTAATACCACTAGGTCCAGGAATCATTATATCTGTTAGCTCCCTTTTACCACTAATTACATCTGCTAAGGTATACTTTGGAACTACGCCTAATGCAATATCAATATTAGCAAGACCCAAATCGGCATCAAGTATTATAACTTTTTTGCTTTGCTTACTTAGGGCAATAGCTAAATTCAATGTGAAGTTGGTTTTTCCAACGCCGCCTTTTCCACTAGTTATGCATATTATCCTAGCTTGTTTTTCTATATTGCTTTCCTTTAAGTCCTTTGTCTTATTATTATAAATTAGTTCTCTTAGTTTAGCAGCTTGATCCTTCATTTTAAGCCTCCTTCATTAAAAGGCTTACTACTTTATCAACACTCATTATTTCAATATCGTCTGGAACACTTTGTCCAGTAGTAATATAGGAAATGGGTTTTTGTGTTTCTACTGCAGTATTAATTATTGTACCATAGGTGGTTGCCTCATCTATTTTTGTGAAAATAATTTTATAATTGTCTATGAAGCTATAGGTATTTATAATTTCCTTTATATCCTTATTCTTTGACGTACAGCTAACAACAAGGTAAGTTTCCTTTTCCATTACTTGATTTAGTAGTTCCTTTAATTCATCCACCTGCTTATGGTTTTTGTGACTCCTTCCAGCAGTGTCTATCATAATAATATCGTGAGATTTTAGTTTTTCTATAGCATCATGTATTTCATCTGGATTATAAATAACCTCTACTGGAATACTTAATATATCACTATAGGTTTTCAACTGCTCTACAGCAGCAATACGATAAGTATCGGCGCTAATAAATCCAATTTTTTTTCCCTCATTAATTGAGTAATGGGCTGCCAGCTTAGCAATGGTTGTTGTCTTACCCACACCTGTAGGTCCAACAAAAAATATCACCTTTGATGATGGCTTCTTATTATCAATGATGTAATGATCTACAATTTTCTTCAGTCTATTTATTAAGGCCTCTTTACTATCAATTATTTTATCTTCTCTAATGCTTTCGCTTAGCTGATTTAATATTTCTTCTAAAATATGATCTTCAATTTCATTATCCTTTAAGCAGCTATATATGTTGGCTAACTCTTTATTCTCTGTTCTTTTAATAATATCATTTATATCATCATTGTTTACCTTCTTTAAAACACTATATAGCATATCCTTTATTTCGAGTATTTCATCCTTTGCTACTGGCTTTATCGGCTGACTTTTATCAGGCTGCTTTTGCTCTACCCTTTCCCTTAAAACATCCTCTGGCTTTTTAATTAAGAATTCTTTAGGTTCTTTTTTGACTTCAATAGGCTTTGGAGCTTGGGTATCTTCAATTGCTGCTACCACTTCAATCATGGGCTTTTTAAAGTAGCCAAACAGCCCTTTTTGCTTAACCTTCTTTTGATGGAGTATAACAGCATCTGGTCCCAACTCTGCTCTGATCTTAATTATTGCCTCCCGATTATTATATACATAAAACTTTTTCACCTTCATTAAATATTCACCATCCCTATTGATTCGATTTCCACCGATGGATCTATTTCATTATAGGATAAAACTATTAGGTCTGAGGTTAATTGCTCAGTTAGTCTTTTAAAATATAGTCTTACAATCGGTGCTGTAATCACTATAGGCTGTTCACCCAAAGACATTAGTCTTTGTACATGTTGGGATAGATTCTTTAGTATTAATTGAATTATATCAGGATCTATAGATACATAGTTGCCCCGCTCTGTTTGCTGAATAGAGTCAATTATTTTTTGCTCTAGTCCTTGGTCAAGGGTTATTACCTTTGTAGGCTGATTGTTAATAAATTGCTTTGTTATAACCCTAGATAAGGCCTGTCTCACATATTCAGTAAGCATATCCGTATCTCTTGTTACTCCAGAATAGTCGGCAAGTGTTTCTAGTATTGTAACCATATTTCGTATTGAAACACCCTCCTTTAACAGGTTCCTTAATACCTTTTGTATTTCACCCAAGGAAAGCTGATTAGGGATTATTTCATCAACTAATGCTGAATTGCTTTCACGTACATTATCAACTAGCTTCTTAACCTCCTGCCTTCCTAGAAGCTCATGGGAGTGCTTTTTAATGATTTCCGTTAAGTGGGTAGCAATAATTGATGGGGGATCAACTACTGTAAAGCCAAGAATTTCTGCCTTCTCCCTCTCCTGCTCATCAATCCATTTAGCAGGCAATCCAAAGGCGGGCTCTATGGTATCAATACCCTCAACCTCACCTTCTGCTGAACCAGGATTCATAGCCAAGTAATGATCAAAAACTATCTCTCCACCGCTTATTTCTACACCTTTAATTTTAATAACATATTGGTTTGCCTCTAACTGGATATTATCCCTTAATCTAATCATAGGTACAATAATTCCAAGCTCCATAGCACACTGTCTTCTAATCATTACAAAGCGATCAAAAAGGTCGCCACCCTGGTTAGTATCTGCCAATGGTATAATACCATACCCAAACTCCAGCTCTATAGGATCAATGTTTAATAGAGGTAAAACATTTTCTGGTCTTCTCTTTTCTTCAGCATCATCCTGTGTTTCAGAGGCTATATCTTCAACCTCAGCTGCCTTAATGGCTTTTCTTAATTGAAAGCCTAGGTATAAAAATATTATAGATAATAGAAAGAATGGAAGTCTAGGTAATGGGGTTAGTCCTAAAGCAAACAATACTCCAGAGATTATAAACATTACCTTAGGCTGATTAAATAGCTGACTAAGCAGGTCACTGCCTAGGTTACCTTCAGAGGCTGCTCTAGTAACAACAATACCAGTGGCAGTAGATATTAAAAGTGCAGGAATCTGACTTGCAAGTCCATCTCCTACAGTTAATAATGTATATTTTTGAATTGCAGTAGCAAAGTCTAAGCCACCAAGCCATACACCTATAATTAAGCCTGCTATTATATTAATAATGGTAATAACTATACCAGCTATAGCATCTCCCTTTACAAACTTACTGGCACCATCCATTGAACCGTAGAAGTCTGATTCCCTCTGAATCTTTATTCTACGTTCTCTAGCCTCTCGATCGTCAATTAGTCCAGCATTTAAGTCTGCATCAATTGCCATCTGCTTACCAGGCATAGCATCAAGTGTAAATCTTGCTGCTACCTCTGCAACCCTTTCAGAACCCTTTGTAATTACTAGAAACTGAATAATTATAATAATTAAGAATACTATAAATCCAACAACTGCATTCCCCTGCATTACAAAATCTCCAAAGGTCTCAATAACGCTTCCTGCATTACCCTCTGATAATATGTACCTAGTTGTAGTGATATTTAAAGCTAATCTAAACAGGGTTGTTAGAAGTAGCAAAGAAGGAAAGATAGAAAATTGTAACGCTTCTTTGTTATACATTGCAATAATTAAAATTAGTAGAGCTAAGGATATATTAAAGCTAAGTAATACATCTAGGGCTCCTAAAGGTATGGGGATAATTATAATAATAACTAACGCTATAACTGCAAGTACAACAATTACATCTCCGAATTTCATCGACGGCCCCCCTTAGATTCTGTTATTTATTTGATATACGTATGCTAGAACTTCAGCAACCGCTTGATATAGGTCAGGAGGAATAAAATCACCAATATCCACTTGATTATATAAGCTTCGTGCTAAAGGTTTGTTTTCAACAATGGGTATTTCGTGGCTACTTGCAAGCTCCCTTATTCTATGGGCAACTAAATCTTGTCCTTTTGCCAACACCTTTGGAGCTTGGTCCTCCATATTATTATACTTTATGGCTATAGCAAAATGTGTTGGGTTTGTAATTATAACATCTGCCTTTGGGATATCCTGCATCATACGACGCATTGACATTTGTCTTTGCTTTTCTTTAATCTTTGATTTTATTTGTGGATTACCCTCAGTTTGCTTAAACTCCTCTTTAATTTCCTGCTTAGTCATTTTCAAGCTCTTTTCATGCTCATACCTTTGATACAAATAATCCATTATAGCCAGAAAAACTAGAACAATTCCTGCTGTTATTCCTATATGAAAGGAGGTTGACACAAGGGTTGCCACAATAGTCTCTATATCCATAGATATGGTATTGAAAATTGTACCAATATTATTTCTTGCATAAACAAATACAACATAGCCTATAAAAACGATTTTTACTATAGACTTAAAGAGTTCCACTAAGGCCTTTAGTGAAAGAATTCTTTTAAAGCCCTCAATAGGATTTAACTTACTAAACTTAATCGTCAATGTTTGTGTTGTAAACAAATATCCTACCTGCATATAGGTGGCTATTAAGCCGATTAAAAAGCAAATACCAGCAACCGGTAGGATTATTAGAAAAATGTTATACATACAAAAAATTATCAATCTATAGATGTTGCTTGTAGAAAAAACATAATCTGTAGTTAAAAAGTTTTCAAAGACATAATTTGTTAGGTTACCTATTGACCCTCCAATATAATTTGCAAATAAATAGATTGTTAAAAATGCTGCTATCAGTAAAAATGCTGAATTAACCTCTTTACTATGTAATACCTGTCCTTTTTCTCTTGACTCTTTAACCTTTTTAGGGGTTGCCTTCTCGGTTTTTTCCTCAGAAAATAGCTGTAAATTAATATTCAAAGTATAATTCATAATATCAACCTCTTGATAAAGTTTGCATCATCTCGTATATGGCAGTTATCATTCTGTCAAACAGCATTTCAGAAAAAGGAATAAAGTATTGCAATGTTATTATTACGGTTGTAATTCCAATCATGATTTTAAGTGGTAGACCAACTATAAACACATTCATCTGGGGCATTGTTCTAGCTAATATACCTAAAACTACATTGCCTAAGAAAATTGTTAGTAAAACGGGGGCACTAAACTTAAATGCCAACAGAAATATTTCACTCATTATAGCTGTAAATAAATTTACTGCATCAAGGTTAATATTAAAGGCTACTCCAATAGGAATTAAAAAATAGCTATGAACTAAAGCCTTAATCAATAGGTGATGACCGTTGATAACAATAAATAATAGTGATAACAGATTATTATAAAAGTTACCCATTACAGGAATTTGTGTGTTGGTTTGTGGATCAAAAACACTTACCATACCAAAGCCCATTTGTGTATCAATTATTGTACCTGCCAAATATAAAACAGAAAAAAACATAAAGGATATAAAACCAATAATAAGTCCAATCATAAATTCAGAAACTGCATAAAAGAATATTGATAATGTTGCATCAGCTTCTATTGAATAGTCGTTAATTAATATTGGTAACATAATAAAGGATATTGCAGCAGACAGGCATATTTTGTACAGCATTGGAATGTTTGCCCTTGAAAAGATTGGTGCTGCAACGAATATTCCAGTTACCCTTACTAATATTAATAAAAATAAAATGAAATTATTTGTAATGAAAACCATTAAATCATTCATTATGCTCACTCATTTACTGTACATAAATACTCATATTGGAAAAGAGCATTGTAGTAAAATTAATTATTACTGATAAAAGCCATGGACTAAATATAACTATAGCTGCAAATATAGCCACTATTTTAGGTATAAAGGCTAGTGTTGCCTCTTGAATCTGAGTTGTGGCTTGAAAAATACTTACAGCAAGACCAACTAATAATCCAATACCCAACATAGGAGCAGACATTAATAATATCGTATATAAGGTTTGTTGACCTAATTCAATTACCATTGCTTCATTCATATAATCACCCCTAATTAAAGCCAGTAACTAAAGATTTAATTATTACATTCCATCCATCCACCATTATAAATAGTAATAGCTTGAATGGTAATGATATCATAGCTGGGGGAAGCATCATCATACCCATGGACATCAATGTGCTTGCTACAACCATATCTATAACTATAAAGGGAATAAATAACACAAAGCCTAATTGGAAGGCTGTTTTTAGTTCGCTAATAATAAAAGCAGGTATTAGAGTTAAGGTTGGTATATCCTCCAGCGAGGCTGGTGTACCTTCATTAGCTATCTCCATAAATAGAGCTAGATCCTTTTCTCTAGTTTGTCTAAACATAAACTCCCGCAATGGTTTCATGGCGTTTTCAATGGCTTCAGCATCAGAAATCTCCTCTGCCAAATATGGTTGTACTGCAGTTTCATTAATCTCTACAGCTATAGGGCTCATTATAAAAAAGGTTAAAAACAATGCTAAACCAATTAAAACTTGGGTTGGCGGAGTTTGCTGTGTAGCTATTGCATTTCTTAAGAAGGATAGTACTATAATTATTCTCGTAAACCCCGTCATCATTATAAGTATAGCAGGAGCCAATGAAAGAATAGTAAGTAAAAACAGAATTTGCAAAGAGGTTGTTACCTGCTGAGGAGTTTCTGCCTCCTCAACACTCAGTCCAATTCTAGGAATTGTAAATTCTGGTTGGGCATTTACTTCTATACTAGAGAATGTAAATATCGCTACAACAACAAAGACAAGAATCAAATATTTTATACTGCTTTTTTTGCTTTTATTAATGTTTATTATTCTCATTGTTGTTATCTTCATCACCTTTTTTAAAGACTTGATTCTTTAATATTTCACCTAATTTTCTTGACCTTAGACCAGACAGTTCTAAGCTTTTCTTGTCTTTTGTATTGGAAGTGTAGGACTCTTTGTTTAAATGCCATTCTGTTACTTCCATAGTATCTATAACTTCTATGTTTTTGCTTTGCATCGCCAGAATATATACCCTGTTATGAATTTGAATTATGGTTATATCAGCCTGTTGCCCAATAGGGACCCTCTCTAAAACCTTAACAGAGGAGTTATTGAATAAAGCTCCTGATTTTTTACCAATCAAAAGAGTAGTTCCATAGGCAAGAAATAAAACTACTGCCAGTGCTAATAATAAAGTAAGGACAGTAAAAATTCCCTCTATCATTACAGCACCTTATTAGCCTAACACTTTTTTTACAGCTTCAATTACACGGTCTGCCTGAAAGGGCTTTACAATAAAGTCCTTGGCACCCGCCTGAATTGCTTCAATTACCATTGCCTGTTGCCCCATAGCAGAGCACATTATTACCTTAGCATTGGCATCAATTTTCTTTATTTCCTTAACAGCTTGTATACCATCAACTTCTGGCATAGTAATATCCATAATAGTTAATAAAGGCTCTAATTCCTTAAACTTTTCTATAGCCTTAGCTCCATTTTCTGCTTCTCCAACTACCTCAAATCCATTTTTTGTTAGTACGTCCTTTATCATCATCCTCATGAAAGCAGCATCATCAACTATTAAAATTCCTTTTGCCATTTATAATTCCTCCCTTTAATTGCTTTTAACAATCATTCGTAATATTTGTTAATAAATACTAAAATTTTTGTATGTAACCCTCTTAATGGTATTATACACTTATTGAACAGTCAAGTTCAATCTATTTTAATATTTGTAAACAATGAATAAATGTAATTGTTATAGTACTTATATTTTTGCAAATCTCTTGGTAGAGCTAACTATGTCGGTTATCCTTATACCATAGTTTTCATCAATAACTACTACTTCTCCCTTTGCCACATATTGACCATTAACCAATATATCTAATGGCTCACCAACTATTTTGTCCAATTCTATAATTGTTCCTGGTCCAAATTCAAGTATTTCACTTATTCTTTTTACTGTTCTGCCCAGTTCAACCGTTACATTTAATGGTACATCCTGAATTAAGTCAATATTCTCAGGAACACCCTTAGCTGTAGATTGATCGAAGGATTGAAAATGTGCAGGCTGAACATTAACAGGTTGCTCTCTTCTTGGTTGAGCTTGCGGAATTTCCCTAGCTGTATTTAAAGGCTGTTGATTTTCACTTGCTGGATTTTCCCTTTTCTCCTCCACAGTCGATGTATTTGTTTTCACTTGATTAACCACCTCCGATGGTTCATTACTATAGCTATACATTAATTTATCAACCATTTCTTTGGCAAAATCAATTGGTATCAACTGCATAATTTCACTATCAATTAAATCGCCAATCACCAATCTAAAGGATATACGAGCAAATTTCATGGTGAACTCCGGAAATAGCTCTTTGAAATTGTCAGATGATAAATCCATTGGAAACACTCTCGGTGGAAAAATATCTATTTTTTTAGTAAACATTTCTGACAGTGAAGTGGAAGCTGAGCCAACCATTTGATTCATTGCCTCTCCTATAGCACTTAAATGTATGTCAGATAATGGTTCCTCAGATGCTTCTCCAACACCACCCATCATTAAGTCTGTAATGATTTTAACATCTGTATCCTTCATTATTAGTACATTCAAGCCTTCTAAACCCTCTTTATACTGAACATCAACAGCTACAAAAGGGATGGGATACTCCTCCTCCAATTGCTCTAGAGCTAAGATAGATACTCTAGGGGTTGTAATGTTTACTCGATTCCCCAATAGGGTTGATAAGGTAGTTGCAGCAGTTCCCATACTAATATTACCTATTTCACCTATTGTGTCCTTCTCATCACTAGTAAAATCAAACTCATTCTCTTGGCTATTATCATCTACATCACCAGCACCTCGTAACAGAGCATCAATTTCTTCTTGAGATAGCATATCACTCATCCTGCTCATCTCCTTTCCTGTCAATTCGGGTAACTTGAACTGATAATTTGTTTTTTACAGTTCCTGGTATCCCATAGTATTTTTGTCTATCACTAACACAAATTTCAAGTTCATTGTTTACTAAGGAGTCCAGCATAATTACATCCCCCTGCTGTAGCTCTAAAAAATCTCTAACGGTAATACGTGCCTTGCCAAGCAATACATTTATTCCAATTTTACTTTTCTCAACCCGCTTTTTTAAGCCTTCTTTTGCTTCACCTGTAATTGTTTTGCTAATAGTAGAAAACCAGAATTTTGTACTTAGCTTTTCTATTATAGGCTCAATTACTATATGGGGAATACATATATTCATTAACCCTTCTATTTCACCTATTTTAAGGCTAAGGGTAACTAATGCAACTGTTTCATTAGGTGATACAATTTGAACAAACTGAGAATTATTCTCTATTTTTTCTAGCTTAGGCTCTAGCTCTATTACATTCTCCCAGGGATCAATCATTAGGTCTAATATTTGCTTCTTTAGTTTTCTAACTAGAGTCATTTCAATTTCAGTAAAGTTTCGCTTTTCCTCCATCCCTTTACCATTACCACCTAAAATTCGGTCAATAAAAGTAAATACAATTGAGGGTGAAATCTCTAATATTATTTGTCCTGAGAGGGGTGAGAAGTTTACAACAGATAATACAGCTGGATTAACAATTGAATTGCTAAACTCATAATATGATAACTCTTCTACAGATAATACTTCAGTATGAATATAGCTTCTTAGGTATCCAGACAAAAAGGTATTCAAAACTCTAGAAAAATTATCATGTATTATGTGCAGGGTCCTTAATTGATCCTTTGCTAGCTTTTTAGGACTCTTGAAATCATAGGGTCTTATTTTTTTCTCCTGCTTCTCTTCTTTAATATCGTCGGCGTCTACTTCTCCACTGTTTAATGCTTTTAGCAAAGCATCAATTTCATTTTGAGATAATACATCTGACAACGACTTCACCTCCTATTGGATTATGTAGTCGACAAAATATATATTAGTTATTTCATCTGCTTCGACAATTCTAGCTACAATGCTCTTTATTTCCTTACGAAGGTTCTCCTGTCCATCTTCAGTTAGTAAAATATCTGGAGTTTTTGTAATTAAGGTTTTAATTATTTGGTCTCTAATTTCTGCATTTTTCTCTTCAAATGTCTCTAATAGCTTCTCGTTAGTTGTTTCCACTACAATCGTACTTTTAAAAAAGGTTCTTACATTGCTTAAATTAGCAGTAAACTCTCCTAGAGAAAACTCATAGGACTTTATGTTTTCTTCATTATCATTATTTCTTAATACAGTAAAGTAAAATATTGAGCCGAAAAATATAGCAGATAATATAAAACCTATAATCCCAAATATAATAATTTTTTTTGTCTCCATGTTAGTCCTCCATCATTGATTCTTGGGGTAATGATATTGCCAATTCAGACTTTAATATTACAATATCAACCCGTCGATTTTTAGCTTTATTTTCTGCTGTATCATTAGGTGCTATAGGATGATATTCACCATAGCCTGAAGCTGAAAACCGTTTAGGCTCTAATCCAACCTCTTCAATTAAGTATCTTACGACATTGGCTGCCCTTGCAACCGATAGCTCCCAGTTGGTTTCATACCTTGAGCTAGGTCTTAAGGGGTCTGTATCGGTATGTCCTTCTATTCTTACATATTTAGATATTAAATCTGGTTCTACCAAAAAGGTTGATAAATATGTTAATATTTCCCTAGATGTGCTTTTAAGCTCGGCACTTCCTGAGTCAAATAGAACATTGTCCTGGAAGCGTAGCACTAAGCCTCTAACCTCTAAAGTAACTAGTACATCTCCCTCTAAATTATTTTCTGTTAAGAAGGCTTCTAGCTTTTCTTTAAGCTCTCTAAAATCCTCCAGTTCCTGTTGTTGGTCTGTGGTAAGATCATCATCAAGAGCCTCTGAAATATACTCACTAACTTCTATTGTATTACCATTTTCAAGAACTCCAATTGATCCCTGAAAGGAGCGTATCATGGCTTCAAACTTTTTAGCATCTATTTCAGAAAAAGAAAACAGTAGTACAAAGAAGCAAAGTAATAGTGTTACCATATCTCCATATGTAGTCATCCATTCAGGAGATCCTTTTTTTCCCTGTTCCTTTGGTCTTTTTCTAGCCATTGGCTCCCACGCCTTCCTCTTTAACTTCTGCTACTTGTCTACTCTTCGGCGGTAAGAATGCCTTTAGTTTTTCTTCAATGATTCTTGGATTTTCACCTGCTTGTATAGATAGAAGTCCCTCTACCATAATTTCCTTACGCATAATTTCTTCACGGCTTCTAAGCTTTAATTTATTGGCAATCGGTAAAAACACTAGGTTCGCCAACAATGACCCATAAAAGGTTGTAATTAAGGCAACCGCCATACTAGGTCCAATTGATGAGGGGTCGTCTAATTTCTTAAGCATATTGATTAGACCAATTAAAGTTCCAATCATACCAAAGGCCGGTGAGAATGTCCCCATAGATTCAAATATACTTTGTCCATTAGTATGTCTTTCCTCCACAAAAGCCAATTCAGTTTCCAAAAGGTTTCTTACAAGCTCTGGATCGGTACCATCTACTATAAGCATTATTCCTTTTTGTAAGAACTTGTCATCAATAGATTCAGCAGCCTCTTCAAGGGCTAAAAGCCCTTCCTTTCTAGCTACATTAGCAAGTCCAATAATTTTTTGAATAATCTCAGTTGGTTGAATTTCTTTATTGGAGAATGCCTTTGAGACAATTTTCATGGCCTCTAATACCTTTGCCAATGGGTATGCCACAAATGTTGCAGCTACCGTACCACCAATAACAATAAAGATTGAAGCTAGGTTATAGTAGGTCATTAGGTCACCATCAATCAATATTCCCATTATTACAAAGGCCGTACCGACAACAATACCAATAATAGTTGCTATATCCAAGTCGTCACCTCATTTCTGCCTTATTCAATATTTTTTTGAATTCCTAAATGAATTCTTTGCTTATACTCAATAACCAATTCGATTACTTCGTCTAAGCTATTTTGAACCACCAGCTTTGTTCCATTTGTTAGCTTAATTATAGTATCTGGTGTTTCTTCTATCATCTCTATTAATTCTGCATTAATAACTATTGTTGCTGATTGATTCAACCTTTTTAGCTTTATCATATCAATCATCCTTTAATTTCCCGGGTACAGGGTACCCGGGATTATTTGCATTTATACTATCTCTTCATGTTAACAACCTCTTGAAGCATTTCATCACTGGTGGTTATTATTCTTGAGTTTGCCTGAAAACCACGCTGTGTAGTTATCATATTTGTGAACTCCCTAGAAAGGTCTACATTAGACATTTCTAATGCACCAGGATTTAAGTTTCCAAAGCCACCAGCGCCAGGAACACCTTCCATTGCTTGTCCCGAGTTCGAAGTGGTTCTGTACATATTTGCCGAGGTCTTTTCTAAGCCAGCTGGATTTTTAAAGTTTGCTAAAGCTATTTGACCTAAAATTCTTCTCTGACCATTGTCGAATATACCCATTACTTCTCCTGTTGAGGCTATTGTAAATTCACTTAAGGTGCCCTGCTTATAGCCATCAATTTTAGTTGCAGAGGCTGTAGAGGTGTTTGCGAACATTGTAAGCTTTGAAAAATCTACATCGAAGGTGAAGTCACCTGCACCATTTGTTAATGCCTCATCTATCTGATATGCTGCATTTAGTCCACCTACAATTTTCCCGTTAGTATCAAATTGCAGTGTAGGGGCTGTGCCTGTTATACCTGCTCCAGCAGTTGCATGAATCATTTCACCGTTTTCCTTAACATAGAAGGTTTCAACTCTAAACTGACTCAGGTCAGGTGGGCCTGTTACCCCTGGTACTTTAACAAATACCTGCTTTATTTGATGTATACCACCTAAATTGTCATATACCTGATAAGAGGTTTCCCTAGCAACCTTATCCTCATGTATAGGATTAATCTCATATTTTATTACTGGATTTGATGTTGCATCATAGGGTGAGCTGGGGTCTTGAAGAATAGTACGATAAACAGAGTCTGCTGTAGTTGTGCCTCCTACTTCAACCACTGGATCTGTGCCAGTATAAATAACTGTTTCGCTGTCTAAATTGCTTTCAAACCCAACATTTGCTGTTACCTTTGCATCGAAGGTTACTGCCTTTGAAATTTGTAACCCCTCTAGGTTAGATTTTAAAACTCCATTTTCGTCTGCCATATAACCTAAAACCCTAAAGCCGTCGGCAGTTACTAGGTTACCTGCTTCATCAAGGGCGAAATTTCCACCCCTTGTGTAGCTTCTATTAAGAAAGTTTGGGTCGTCGGCCACTATAAAGAAGCCGTCTCCATTAATCATTAAATCTGTGTTATAGTCTGTTCTCTCAACTGCTCCTCTAATGTGGAAGGTATCCATTGAAGCAACATTTATACCTAAACCTATTTGCTGTGGATTTGTACCACCTCTACCACCCTGTGGAGAACCTGCCCCCCTTACAGTTTGGCTAAATACCTCTTGAAAGGTTACTCTTGAGCCCTTAAAGCCCACAGTATTTACATTTGCTATGTTATTACCAATAACATCCATACGGGTCTGGTGTGCTCTTAAGCCCGATACGGCTGAAAACATTGATCTCATCATAATTAATTCGACCTCCTATTAATATTTGGTACTCCGATTCATCTATCAGTCAGAAACGGTAAGCCTCCATAGACGGTCCGGCTTAGACTATTACAGCACCATCAATATTTGTAAAGACATTTTCCTTTAATTGCTCATCAACTGCTGCTGTTATGATGGTTTTATTGGTGACACTTGCCACAAATGCCCTATTATCCATCATTATTAATGTTTCTTTAATTCCCTTTTGTGAAGCCATATCCAATGCTTGGTTTAGCCTTGTCATATCACTACCACTCAACTGAATATTTCTCTTTTCAAGTCTATCCATAGCATGCTTTGAGAACTTCAACTGAATACTTTGATTTATCTTTTTTTGTAGAATTGAGTCAAAGCTATGGTTTTTATGTGGTTGCTTGTTTAACTGTTGTATCTTTGGCTGTTGCAGGGAGCTTTGTTTTATTCTCATATTGTCATACATTCTTTGACACCTCCCGTGACAATTATCCTGAGAACTTAACTATTCAGTTACTTCCACCTCTGAATCATTTTCTTCAGAGCTATTATCTTCAGTCTCATCTACTTCTGTTTCTTCAATAGGAACTCCCAAATGTCTTCCTAGCCTTTCAATTTCGTCTAATATTGCTGTTTGGCTCTTTACTAAATTATTGTTCATGTGTTTCAAATGCTCTACCAACTCATTTTGTGTATTAGTCATTGTTTGATTTAAGTTCTGCATTTGCTCTAAAGATGAAAACTGAGCCATCTGTGAAATAAATTCTCTATCCTCCATTGGGTTAAGAGGGTCTTGGTTTTGCATTTGTGCAACCAGTAAATTTAAAAAGGTATCCTTATTTAGGTCATTGGTCTTTTTTGATTTACTTCCTTCATTGTCATAGGTTCTATACAAGTTGTTAACTTCTGAAATATTGCTCACTTTAGATCCTCCCTTCTTTAAACTACTCCATTAAATTTTGAAGTTACTAGATATGGATTAGATATTGTGTTTTCTTCTAAATAGCTTGCAGCTATAGAATTTGCTGCTTCTGTAGTAGTCTTTTTATTTTTCTGTCTTTGATAGAAGCCTGCATTTCTTCTGAAGTCTTGCTGATTTTCACCTACAGAAACCTCTAGGCTGCTTACAGATATACCCTTTTCTCCTAGGTTGATTTTTAATTGATTTAGGTTGTTTTCTATTAGCTCTTTAACCTGGGGGTTTTCTGTAAAAACCTTTCCAGTTAGCACTCCATCTTCAACAGATATTTTAATTGTCAAGGTCCCTAATTTTTCTGGAGTTAGCTGCATTTTTAACTGGTTTTTGTTGTTTAATACAAGAAATTCTACCTTATTTATCACCTGATTTATAATATCCTTTGAATCAGCTGATGTAGGGGATTGGTTTATCATTGATATTACCTTTTCTGTTGTTAATACTCTATTTTGTTGGGTGTCAAAGGTAATTACTTCAGTAGAATCCTCTTTAATTGGGAGTTCCTTCGTGATTAGCTTTGTATCATCTGTTGCTGGCTTCTTTTGTCCCTCTTGTATTGGTGCTACTAATTTAGAAGCTTCCTTATCCACTGTTTTATCCAACTCATTTATTCCATTTCCATTGATACCCTCTCTAGTAGACATATCATTGGTGATAGTTTTACCTGATGTAGCTTTATCGTTAGTGGATATAGTGTTGTCCTCAGTTGATATAGCCTTAATTGCTGACTCTTCTGTTGGCTTTTGGGTCTTAAGCTCCTCTTTAATCTCCTTTAGAGCTTTTAATGCCTTTTCCATAATTTCTTTTTCAGCGGGGTTAAGGGTAACAGCTTTTTCAGGATCTACATCTAATGTCTGATGCATTATTTCAGTATTAGCATTAGCTTCTATTAGCAGGTTGATTTTAGCTTCTAGCCTACTAACTAGGGCAAGAAATTCTTCATTACTTCCATTTAAGCTTAATAATGCTTCTTTAAGCTCTACAGCTTCCTTTTCCTCTAATAAACCAATGTTTATTAAATCCTCTAGCTGACTAATGAGTTCAGTTATTATAGCTGCTTCATTTTGATGCTGACTAACTTCTATCTCATCTTCTATAATTAAGAATTCCTCTTCCTCTATAGGCTTTTCCAGCTGGCTATGGGATTTAATCTCTTTGTTTTTGGCTTCAAAGGTATCCATACCCCTTAATTTATTAGCTTCATTATTGTTGTCCTTAGCTGGCTTTTCAGTGCTTAACCTATCAAATACATTTTGGAAGCTAGAGGATGCTTCTTTTTTTAAGCCCTTCTTTATAGGCTGCATTGGGGTTAAATCCTTAGCTGCAAAGATGTTGTTTAGTTCCATCATTCTTTTCACCTCCCTTCACATTAGATATATTTATCGGGTCATTATTTTTTGTGCTAGCTCAATGGCCCGTTGTGTACTAAAGTTTTCAATAAGACTGGCAGTTAATGTTGGTTTAAACTCCTTTAAAACATCTAACACAAGCTGTTGGTTTGTAAATCTTAATTCTTCCTCATTTGTTAGCTGTTGTCTGTAGTATATTTGATTGCTATTTAGCATTTGCTCTACAACCTTAGCCAGCTCTACAGTTGGCATTTTTTGATAAATTTCTACTAGCTCATTAATTTTACTATTATAGTTTTTATGGGCCTGTACTGAAGCTGCAAGTGCAGTGGAAATATTGCCTTCAGCTCCATTAAGCTTTTCTATTTCGTTAATATTTTCATATAGGTCAAATATCATTTCATTGTCTTGTACCCTTGATAGAACTTTGCCACCCTTATCTAAGGATAAGTTCATATATATAATTGAAAGATCCTGAATATTATACTGGTCTGTAGTTCCTAATATAGCAATAAGCTCCTCTATGCTTTTTTCTTCATATATCATTGTAGCTTCCTTAAGCTGATTTTCCCTATGGTGTATACCTTCAATTACTTTGTTTAGCTCTGCCTTTTTAGTAGCTGATAAATTAAACTTAATTCTTTCTTGCATTTCTGAATCTATGTATTGTAATAGCTTAGCTCCTTCTTCATTAGGTATAGCATCAAAAATAATTGGTATCATTTCTAGTGTTATTTCTCCACTGTTAAAGCTTCTTTCAAAGGCTAATACGCCATCACTTAGCTTTAAGGATGTTAGGTAATCGGTAATTAGTAAAGCATTTTCCATTTCCTCCTGTTGAATTTCCTCTATCATTCTTTTTAGAGAATTTTCCTCTAGGTCCTTTAATCTAATGGCTTCACTTATATTTCTCATTTTTGTGGAGTTTTCTTTAGTAAGCAGTAATACCAACTCTTGAAACAGCTTTTCATCCTCAGCTTTAATAAGCATTAGCTTATCTGTTAATCTATCCTCTTCAAGTGTTATGTAATATTTTGCAATTTGCTGCTTTATTAGCTCTTCCTCTTCCCTTGTTGGCATATTTTCAAAATATTCTCCTACCCCACCAGGTAAGACTGTCAAAGCTTCATTTGCCTTATATCTAAAATCTTGATTTGCATAATATATAATTGCAGCTGTCACAACAGGAACTAATAGGAATGATACTGCAACAATTGCTACTGCTTTTAAGGCTCCGTTTTTGTTATTTTCTTGACTCATCTTATCCTCCTTACTTAGTGGCAGATCTATAGGAGACCAACTGATCTAAAAGTGATTCTTCGTTTTTCATAAGCTGATATTTATAGACATCGGTATCCTTCTCCTTAAGTCTATTGAATATTTTTGATTGCTTTGTAGCCTCAATCAACTGTACTCTATGGTTAGTAACATCCTCTTCGCAGCTGATTATTATTTTATTCTGTTGCTTTATTACATCATCAATATAATTCATTTTAGAAGCTTGTATTTGTACTTCCTTAATAGATATTGCTTCCTTTGTTTTTTCCTTCCATTCAGTGGCTATACTGTTCTTCTTGCTTTTAAGACTCATTAGATTCTCTTCTTCTTTTTTAAGCTTTTTTGTAGCAGTTCCTAATAGTATCTTTTTATTGTCCTCTTGCTTTTCCTTTAGGTTAAGTATTGATTCAAATCTGAAGGAAAACTTGTTTTTCATAACCTGCCTCCTTACTTATTTAATATCTGAATCATTGCCTCAGATGTATCTGCAAAATTTGCCTTTTCGTGGGTGCCCTGGGTTAAGAAATTGCTTATTTCTTCTATTTTGCTGATTGAGTAATCTATTTTTTTATTGGTTCCCTTTACATATGCTCCAATATTAATTAAGTCCTCTGATTCATTATAGGTTGCTAAAATCTCTTTAATTTTCGATGCTGCCGCTAAATGGTTATTATCCACTATATTTGGCATAACCCTGCTTACACTGGATAATATATCAATAGCTGGGTAATGATTTTTGTTAGCTAGCTTTCTTGATAAAACTATATGACCGTCCAAAATACCTCTTACTGCATCGGCAATTGGTTCATTCATATCGTCACCATCCACCAGTACTGTATATAAGCCAGTTATCGAACCCTCTTCAGAGGTTCCAGAACGCTCCAGTAGTCTTGGAAGTACAGTAAAAACAGATGGAGTATAGCCTTTGGTAACTGGAGGCTCTCCTATAGCTAACCCAATTTCCCTCTGGGCCATTGAAAACCTTGTTAAAGAATCCATTAATAGCATTACATTACTTCCTAAATCTCTAAAGTATTCAGCTATTGAGGTTGCTAGTAATGCTCCCTTCATCCTTATTAGAGGTGGCTGATCAGAGGTTGCAACAATTACTACTGATCTTTTAAGGCCCTCCTCCTGTAGGTCATTTTCTATAAACTCTTTAACCTCACGTCCTCTTTCTCCAATTAATGCTATTACATTAACATCAGCCTGTGTATTTCTTGCAATCATCCCCAGTAGTGTGCTTTTCCCAACACCGCTTCCAGAGAAAATACCAATACGCTGTCCATTGCCACAGGTTAGCATACCATCTATTGCTCTAATTCCTACTGTTAATGGCTCTTTAATACGCTTCCTCGCCAATGGATTGGGTGGAATCCCCATTACTGGGTAGTTTTTCGATGCTACTATCGGACCTTTTCCATCAATTGGCTCCCCAAGTCCATCCAAAACCCTTCCCAACAGGCCACTTCCCACCTTAACCTTTAAGGAGGTTCCAGTTGCTTCTACTTTGCTACCTGGTCCTATTCCTTCCATTTCACCCAGGGGCATTAAAAGCACCTTTTTCTCCTTAAAGCCAACTGCCTCGGCTAAAACTGGTTTTTTGCCCTTTAATGTATGTATTATACATACTTCTCCTATTTTAACAGCTGGTCCTATTGACTCAATTGTTAGACCAATAACCTGAGATACTTGACCTGTGTATCTGATTAGGTCTGTTGATTGGATAGCTTCTATATATTTATTAAAATTAGTTAAGGCCATAATATCACTCACTTATAGTTATGTCGGTAAGAATCTTTTCTATTGCTTTTATTTGAGTACTAATACTGGAGTCAATTGTTCCCGACAGGGTTTCAATCATGACACCACCAGAGGGTAAAGAGGCATCACACCTTACATCCATTTTTTCAATGCCGTCTGTCATCATAAATATTTTGTTTTTCTCTGTATTTACTAGATCATAATCTGCTTTTGATACGCGAATAACTATTGATTCTGTAAAGGTTGATTTTTCCAAACCTGCTCTAATGACTTCCAATAACAAGGAGTTATCTTCTTCTAGCTTATAATTGATAATTTTATTTACACACTCTATTACTAATTTAACTACATCCTTCTCTGCCTCTTTAATAGCTCGGTTTTTCTCCTCCAAAGCTTGTAGCTTTATATTTTTTGCTTCATCTATGTGTTCTGCTACCTCCTGATGTCCAAGGTCTTTACCTTCAGCTATTCCAGCACTATAGCCTTCCCTTTTAGCATTCTCGAATATGTTTTTACTATCCTCATATGCCTCTCCAAGGATGAAGGCTGCTTCCTTCTTAGCTTCCTCTATAATTCTTTGGGCTTCTTCCTTTGCCTCATTTAGCATAGCTTCCAGTTCTTCATTTATCTTATTTGCCTCATCATTACATGTATCTATTTCTTCTTCATTTACAGCTTCTTCATTACTGTGGAGCTTTATTATGTTGTTTAGCTTAATTTCATTAAAGTCTATTTCCTTTTTATCACCTAATTTTACCTCAGCAGATTTTAAAACCCTAATTTTAGACAATTATTTCATCTCCTCCACCTCTGGCTATGATGATCTCTCCTGCTTCCTCAAGCTTTCTAATTATATTAACAATTTTTTGCTGGGCCTCCTCAACATCCCTTAATCGTACAGGTCCCATGAATTCCATATCTTCTCTAATCATTTCTGCCATACGCTTAGACATGTTGGCATAAATAACATCTGATACTTCCTCTGTAGCTCCCTTTAATGCAACAGCAAGCTCTTTGTTATCAATTTCCCGTATGAACCTTTGAATTGATGTGCTATCAAGATTAATGATATCTTCAAATACAAACATTCTTTTTCTGATTTCTTCTGCTAGCTCTGCATCTTGTATTTCTAAATTATCCATTATATTCTTTTCAGTACCCCTGTCAACTGAATTAAGAATGTCTACAATTGACTGAATACCACCTGCAGATGTATAATCTTGACTTACTAATGAAGATAGCTTCCTTTCTAAAACAGATTCAACCTCTTTAATTATTTCTGGAGAAGTTCTGTCCATTATAGCTATTCTTTGAGCTATTTCAGATTGCTTTGATTGTGGTAATGAAGATAGTATCTGTGCCGATTGATTTGATGGCAAATATGCTAAAATTAATGCTATGGTTTGTGGATGTTCATTTTGAATGAAATTAAGCAACTGACTTGGGTCTGCCTTTCTTGCAAAATCAAAGGGCTTTACCTGTAATGATGCAGTCAGCTTGTTTATAATATCCATGGCTTTTTGTGAGCCTAACGCCTTTTCTAATACGTCCTTTGCATAATTTATACCACCCTCAGAAATGTACTCCTGTGCTACGCATATTTCATAGAATTCTTCAAGAATTTTTTCCTTTTCGTCAGGGGGTACCTTTCTCATATTTGCTATTTCAAGAGTAAGCTCTTCAATTTCTTCGTCGTTTAGATGCTTAAATATTTGTGCTGAGAATTCTGGTCCTAAGCTTATTAGCAAAACTGCCGCCTTTTCACGACCAGATAATTCCCCCTTTGTACCCTTTCTCATTCTTCGATCACCCCTAATCTTCGCTTAACCAGTTTCTTAGGAGCTGAGCAACAGCTTCGGGCTTCTTAGAAACCATTTTTTCTATTTGTTGTTTAGCCTGTGATCCAGACAGCTCTAAATCTATTTCTTCTAATTCATCTTGTGGAATTAATTCCCTAATAGATTCCACAGGTTCTTCCTTTTTCTTTCTTAATTTAGTTGAAGCTAGATATACCGACGCAAGCAGCAATGTTCCAGCTATACCCCACAACCATAATGGGATACTTGCTAAGCCACCTTGAGGGCCTTGATTTTCCATTGCTGATCTTAACTGTTCTTCAATTGAGTTGCTGAATTCTTGAACTCCCACCTGTACTACTCTAGTATCAAGCCCTGCTGCCGCCGAAATAATATTTTGCAGCTCTTTTCTTTCCTCGTCAGTCAATTGACCTCCGTTAATTGCATTACTATTTATGTAGACTGCTATTGTTATATCTTGAACTTGGCCTTGTGCTTTAACAATCTTTTGACGAAGTTCATTTATTTCATAATTAATAGTTCTGCTGGCTTCATTGTATCTTGAGACATTTGAATCATTTTCTACATATTGGGTTATATCTTCTGTGTTAGAATCTGTTCCGGGAATACCGCCTGCTTCTTCATTTACTACATTTTGCTGAAGCTCCTGCATACTTCTTATAATTCCTGATGTTTCTCCATCTATAGGTGGGGAAAACTCCAATATTTCAGTAATTTCACTGTCAAAGTCCAGTTTTACATTAGCCATAACTGCAACATTACCATACCCGTATACAGTTGACAAGAAATCGCCTATACTTTTTTCCAAATCACTTTTAACTGCCTGCTGTAGATCAATATGATTATTAGTGTCAAATGAGTCTCCTGCTTCATTTTGACTATTTAAAACTCTACCATCATTACCATGAACAGTAACATTTTCGGGATAAAGACCTTCCACAGCGTTTGATACCAGCATTACAATACCATTAATACTGTTTTTATCAAGCTTTGCACTGGGGTCTAAATCAATAAATACCGACGCCTTTGAGGTTCTTTCGTTGTCTGAAAAAACAAATCCACTTTTATCAGGTACAGTTAAATGTACTACTGCCTTTCTAACGCCAGGGATTTCTTCAACAGTACTGGCTAGATAGTTTTGCTGTGCATATAAAAACCTTTGGGTTCTCTCTTCACTGGTCATCATAAAGGAATTAGAAAAGGCATCTTCATATGAAAAGCGAGCTGTTGGTAGCCCTTGAGTAGCTACAACCATTTGGGCTCTTTTCTCATCCTCCTTAGCCACTAAAATTGTTCCTACAGTATCTCCCGATTTTGCCTTAATATTATTGGTTTCTAAAGTACTAATTACTTCACCAGCTTGTTTAGCATCTAAGTCATTATAAATTACTACATACTCAGTTCGTGTAAAATAAAGTATTATAGCAGTTAATGCTAGTAAAATGAACAAAGTAGTTAGTGCTAATTTTATTTTTTGCTTCTTTTCCATCCCTTGAAAATACTCATTAAGCTGGTTCCGCATCGTTTCAACTGCTTCAGTCATTGGTTCACCTCATCTCAGCTATAATTAAATCTGCATTCTAGTAATTTCTCGATAAGCGTCCAGCACCTTATTTCTTATTTCTATGACTAGCTGTAATGCTACTTCTGATTTTTGTGCAGCGATCATAACTTCGTGAAGGCTATCTACTTCTCCCGCCGCCAGCTTAACAGTATAATCCTCACTTGTCTTTGATAATTTGTCAGCGTTTTTTACCGCCTCCATAAATAATGAAGAGAAGGAGGTTTCTTTATTTTGTTCTTTAGGCTCTAAAAGTCCTAAGCTTGTATTTGGTGTTAAGTTAACCTGTTGAATATTCATTTTCTAACCTCCTTATCATCTTCCTATTTGAAGTGCCTTCATTGCCATTGATTTTGATGTGTTTAAGGCAGTTACATTGGCCTCGTAGCCCCTTGAGGCTGAAATCATGTTAGCCATCTCAGTTATAATATCAACATTAGGCATAGATACATACCCTTCTTGGTCTGCATCTGGATGTCCTGGGTCATAGATCTTTTTATATGGAGACTGATGGTCCTTTACACCAACAACCTCTACTCCATTAAACTTGGCATCATTACCTATAGTCTTATTTAGATATTGTGAAAATGGAATATTTGCTTCTTTTGTCTTAAAAACAACCACCTGTCTTCTATATGGGCTGCCGTTTGCTGTTCTTGTTGTATTTGCATTTGCAATGTTCTTAGAAATTGTATCCATTCTTAATCTTTCTGCCGTAAGACCAGTAGCACTTATGTTTATAGAATTAAAGAAACTCATTATTCATCACTTCCCTTCCTTTATTACTGTTTTTAATCTATTAAACTGGCTATTTATACGGGTAGTTAAAGCATCATGTAAAATAGAATTTTTTGCTAGCTCTGCCATTTCTACATCAATGTCGACATTATTCCCGTCTCTCCTGGTGCTATAGTTCTTTTCTGTTTCTATTTTGTGCTTTTGTTGATGAATAGGCTGTAATCCGATTTCAAAATGATTTTTATTGGTTTTGGCTCCCCTTATACCCTTTCCCTTCAGAGTTTCTGAAAGTAGCTCTTCAAATACAACCTTTGATCTTTTGAAATTGGGTGTATTGGCGTTTGCAATGTTATTGGAAATAACTTCATTCCGCTTCCATGAAGCATTTAAAGCATTACTAAGCAAATTAATTCCTTTAAACATTTTCCTGCTCCCTTCTATATGTATTAATATTCATCATTATAAACAATTAAAAGTACCTCTAACAATTCTTCTTTTTTCGCAAGCTAATAAGGACTTCACTAAAATAATATTAGGCAAATATTTATTTATTCCTCCTTTTTTTTTCATTTTTCTACAGAACGGGACTCAAGAACTATGACATATTTTTCTAATAATTCCATGTATTTTTTATCATGGCTTGTATACCAAAGGTTTACTCCAGTAGGCTGAAGCTCTGCTCCAAAAAAGTAACTTAATGACGTGCATAAGTTACTTATGAAACTCAGCTAGAATATGAAGTTAAAAGCTGCAGGAGCTTATAATGATTATTTGAAGCCTATGAATTAACCTATTTCAAGACACTTAGTTATTAACTAATGTGCAATTGCATATGTATTAATTATAGTTGATTATTCGACATTAAACTACATAAATAAAGATTATTTTAAGGATTAACAAAAATTTTACAAAATAAAAAAATGCTCCTACTTTTTGTAAGCAGTTTTTTTCTGTTTACAAAAATGAGGAGCATTACATATAGTTAAGCCTTTAGTTATGATTTTTGAAATGCTTTTATCACTATCTTTTAACTTTTCTTAATTCTTCCAATAATCTATCATTCAATATTTTAATATGGGTACCCTTCATACCTAATGATCTGGATTCAATAACACCTGCACTCTCAAATTTTCTTAAGGCATTTACAATGACAGAACGAGTAATTCCCACTCTATCGGCGATTTTACTTGCAACCAATAATCCTTCTGTGCCATTTAATTCATTAAAGATATGCTCTACTGCTTCAAGCTCTGAATATGAAAGGGTGCCAATAGCCATTTGCACTACCGCCTTCTTCCTTGCTTCCTCTTCAATCTCTTCTGTTTTTGCCCTTAAAATCTCTAGACCTACTACAGTTGAGCTGTATTCCACCATAACTAAGTCTTCATCTTCAAACTCATTTTCATGTCTAGCTAAAACTAAGGTTCCTAAGCGTCTACCGCTACCATTTATAGGTACGATTGTCACTAACTTATTGTAGCTTTCAACATCATACTTAAATATTTTTAGAAGCTCATCTTGTGTTATGTTGGACTTTGTTTCCGTTATATTTAGCAGCTGTTCGTTATACTCTTCAGGAAACTTTTTCTCACTGGTTTTTTCATCAATAACTATTGGGCAGTCTGATGTATCGGTTAGGCTTACACCTAACACCTTTCCCTTTGAGCTGGCAACATAAACATTTGCATCTAAAATTTCACTTAGTATTCTACATAGCTCGTTAAAGGATATTGCATGGTCACCACTCTGCTGTAGTATTTTATTTATTCGTCTTGTTTTTTCCAATAAAGCACTTGCCATTTTACTTCCTCCTTTGTAATTAAATTATAAACCTATCTTCATTGATAATCTTAATTGTATTCTTCAATTTTGAATGTACATAATCCACATCAATAACAATTTCTTCTTCCTTCATATCTGGTGCCTCAAAGGATATTTCCTCCAAAAGCTTTTCTACTACATTGTGTAGTCTTCTAGCACCAATATTGTCACTTTGCTCATTCATCATAAAGGATATCTTTGCGATCTCATATATGGCATCCTCTGTAAACTCTATCTTTATACCCTCCGTCTGCAAAAGCAGCTGGTACTGCATCAATATTGCATTTTTAGGCTGGGTAAGGATAGCTTTAAAGTCCTGAATATTTAAATTGCTTAAGCTAACCCTTATTGGAAATCTACCCTGTAGCTCAGGTATCAAATCCGAAACCTTTGATATATGGAATGCACCTGCTGCAATAAAAAGGATGTGATCTGTTTTTACGGGGCCATACTTTGTCATTACAGTACTGCCTTCAACTATTGGAAGTATATCCCTCTGTACCCCTTCCCTTGATACATCAGGACCAGCTGCTCCTTCTCTTCCACATATTTTATCTATCTCATCTATGAAGATTATTCCGTTTTCTTCTACATTGATTATAGCTTTATTAATAACATCATCCATATCAACAAGCTTTTGAGCCTCTTGATCAGTTAAGATTTTGCGGGCTTCGGCAACAGTAACCTTTTTCTTCTTGGTTTTTCTAGGGACAAGCTCTCCCAAAACATCTTGAATATTTATATTCATTTCTTCGCTACCCATTCCTGAAAAAACACCAATTGATGAGGGGTTTTGATCAATTACCTCCACCTCTACAATTTCCTTTTCCAAAAGTCCCAGCTTCAATTGCTTTTGAATTTGCTCACGCTTCAGCTTTCTTTCAGCCTCATAGTTTTCATTAACATTAGCTTCCTCATACTCTGGCTTGTTTTTAAAAAACATTTCTAAAGGATTTTTTAACGAAGCTTCTTTTTTTGGAGATGGATCAATTAGCTCCACTATTCTTTTACTTGCTAAAATCTTAGCTTTTTCGTAATTCTGTTGTATATATGTGTTTTTTGTCATTCTTATGGATGCCTCAACTAAATCTCTAATCATGGACTCTACATCCCGTCCCACATAGCCAACCTCTGTAAACTTAGTTGCTTCTATTTTAACAAAGGGAGCTCCTACAAGCTTAGCTAGCCTTCTGGCTATTTCTGTCTTTCCTACACCTGTTGAGCCAATCATGAGTATATTTTTAGGCTTAATTTCCTCTCTAAATTCTAAGGAAATCAAGCTTCTCCTATATCTGTTACGAAGGGCAACTGCTACTGCTTTTTTTGCAAGGCTTTGACCTATTATATATTTATCTAGTTCTTCAACAATTTGCCTGGGTGTGTAATTACACATTTTTTCACCTCACTTATAATAAAGAAGCTTTTATTATAGTGTTTCCACACTTATATTGCTATTTGTATAAACGCAAATATCTGCAACAATCTCTAATGACTTTGTTACAATATCCTTAGCTGATAAATCTGTATTTCTGCTTAGGGCTATGGCAGCAGATAGTGCAAAGGCACCCCCTGAGCCAATAGCAATAACATCATCATCAGGCTCTATGACCTCTCCTGTTCCACTGATAACCAGCATAGCTTCCTTATTTACAGCTATTAGCATTGCTTCTAGCTTTGTTAGCATTTTATCTCTACGCCAGCTTTGGGCAAGCTCTATAGCTGATCTTTTTAGGTTTCCTCCATGCTTTTCTAGGTAGTTTTCAAACTTTTCTGCTAGGGTAAATGCATCTGCAACTGAGCCTGCAAATCCAATTAATACCTCATCATTATAAATCTTCCTAACCTTTTTTGCATGATTCTTAATAACTATTTTTTCTCCTAGGGTAACCTGACCATCTCCTGCTATAGCACAATCCAGACCATTTTTCCTTGCGGCGACAATCGTTGTACCTTTAATCATAGTCTCACCCCCCAGTATTAATAACTCAAATGAATACTACCATAACTCTACCTTCAATTCAATATTTATTAACAAATATTAAAAATATTTTTAATTTTCTTTTTTCTCTTGATAGCCACATTCTTTATTGGTACATTCTATTTTTTCGCCCTTCTTATTGCTTTTGTAAACCATTAATTGGTTGCATCTTGGGCATTTTTTATCTACAGGTTTATTCCATGAAACAAATCTACACTTAGGAAAGCTACTACACCCGTAGAATAATCTCCCCTTTTTAGATCTTCTTTCAATTACATCTCCATCCTTGCAATTTGGACATTTTACCCCAACCTTATTTACAATTGCTTCAGTGTATTTGCAATCTGGATAGCCTGAACAAGCAAGAAACTTTCCATATCTTCCATGTTTAATCAGCATGGTTTTTCCACATTCCTTACACATCTCATCACTTTCTTCAACCAAATCTATTTCTTCCATATCTTTTTCTGCTACCTCTAGCATTTTTTCAAAGGATTGGTAAAATTCCTTAATTAATATCTTCCAGTTTTCATTACCTTCTTCTATTTTGTCTAAGCTTTTCTCAAGCTCTGCAGTAAAGTGAACCTCTAAAATATCAGAAAAATAGTTCTCTAGTATGTCTGTTACTATAATACCCAGCTCTGTAGGCTTTAAATATCTACCTTCCTTTTCTACATATCCACGATACAAAATTGTTGTAATAGTAGGTGAGTAGGTGCTGGGTCTACCTATTCCCAACTCCTCCATCGTTTTAACTAGGGATGCCTCTGTGTACCTAGCTGGAGGTTGAGTAAAGTGTTGCTTAGCTTCTTCATTGATAACCTTAATCTCTTCCCCTTCATTAACAATAGGTAAATTTACATCCTCTGAAGTTGTGGCAAAGGAGTAAACCTTTAAGAAACCATCAAATTTTAGTCTAGAGCCTGATGCCTTAAATACAATAGATTCCACCTCTAGCTCTATTGCAACTGTTTTGAATATTGCTGGCGACATTTGGCTAGCTACTGATCTTTCCCATATTAGCTTATATAGGTTATATTGATCCTTTGTTAAGGAGGTTTTTATTTTATCAGGTGTACGCTGTATATCCGTAGGTCTGATGGCTTCGTGGGCATCCTGTATATCTTTTTTTTCTGTTTTCCTGTTAATACTCTTTCCTACATAATCTTTTCCAAAGGCTTCATTTATATAATTAATAGTGCTGTTTATTGCCTCCTTTGAAATACGGGTTGAATCAGTTCTCATGTAGGTTATTAATCCAGCTGTTCCCTCTTTTTCAATATCTATTCCTTCATATAATTGCTGTGCTATTGACATTGTTTTTTTGGTTGAATAGCCTAACTTGTTTGATGCCTCCTGCTGCAATGTACTTGTGATAAATGGTAGGTAAGGATTCCTGCGCTTTTCACCTTCTTTAACTGAGGTTACTAGTAAAGGTTTTCCCTTTATTACTTCTAGTATATCTTCAACCACCTTTGAATTTTTTAGCTCCTTATTACCCTTATCATCACTAAAGAATTTTGCTTCAAAGGTATCTCCATCCTTCTCTAGGTCTAGCTTCAAGCTCCAATATTCCTCAGGTATAAAGCTCTTAATTTCCTCTTCTCTATCTTTAATTATTTTAGTTGCCACCGATTGTACTCTACCTGCACTTAAGCCTTTACGAATGTTACGCCACAGCAGTGGACTTATTTTATATCCAACCAATCTATCTAATACTCTTCTAGCCTGCTGTGCATCTACTAGTGCTTTATTTATTTTTCTTGGTTTTTTAATTGCTGCCTTAATAGCTGTTTTAGTAATTTCATTGAACTCAATTCTACAGGGAGTTACTTCATCTATACTTAGTGCATTGGCTAAATGCCAAGATATAGCTTCACCTTCTCTGTCTGGGTCAGTTGCAAGCAAAACCTTTTTTGCTTTTTTAGCCTCCTGTCGTATTTCTTTTAACACAGGTCCTTTACCTCTTATGGTAATATAGTCAGGTTCAAAATCCTTCTGGATATCAACACCTAGCTTGCTCTTAGGTAAATCTATTATATGTCCTATTGATGCTTTGACAATGTAGTTTCTTCCAAGAAATTTTTTTATTGTCTTTGCCTTTGCTGGCGACTCTACGATTACTAGGGATTTTGTCAATTACCACACCTCCATTGCGTCTTTTGTTTTGGAAAATATAGACAAAATCATTTCAACTGATTAAACTACAGTATACATTTTACCAGGCAACTGACAAATGAAACCCTTTAATTCTAAAACTGTTAAAATGGGATTTACTTCATTTATTTTTATGCCACTTTTGTGTACTATATAATCTATATGTATGGGTTCATGCTTTATTATATTATATATTTTAGCTTCTTTATTACTTAGTGATACATTTATTATTTCGTTATCTTTTTTACTAATAAAATTAAAGGTTTTTTTTAGGTCTTCAATAATATCTTCAACCTCTAGTACCATTTTGGCACCATCCTTAATAAGACTATTGGTTCCTTTGCTTAAGTTACTATTAATATTTCCTGGTAGTACAAACACATCTTTTCCATGGTCTATAGCAAAGTCTACCGTAATTAGTGCACCACTTTTTTTAGCTGCCTCCACAATAAAAACTCCATCGGATAAACCACTTATGATTCTATTTCTAGCAGGAAAGTGGTACTTCAAGGGAGGTGTACCAGGTGGATACTCCGATAATATACACCCATTATTCTCTAGGATTTCAACCATCAAATTTGTATTAGACACAGGATAGCATTGATCTATTCCACAGCCCAGCACCCCAATGGTGTATTGCTTATCTGCCAATGTTCCCCTATGGGCTTCAGTATCTATACCATAGGCTAGTCCACTAATTGTACCAACCTTCCACTGGGCAAGCTGTCGGGCAAAGCTAAAGGCTGCCCATTTCCCATAGGGTGTTGCTTTTCTAGCACCTACAATAGCTACTATTGGATAAGTCATATCAAGTTTGCCTTTTAAATATATTACATAGGGTGGATCGTATATACCCTTAAGCTTTTCAGGGTAATCACTGTCACTTATTGTTAAGGCCTGTATTCCTTTTTCGTTGCATTGGTGAATAATTTCTTCTATATATTGCTTGCTTCTATTTTTAATCAAGCGGTTTGTTATTATTCGATTATTATTTAAGGCAATGGATATATGAGACTCTTTAGCAGTCAGTAATTCTTCAAGACAGCCGAAATAGTCATATAGATTATTTAACAGTTTAAAACTGATACCCCCAATATGACTTAGCCAAATAAGGAAATCCCTTTCCTTAAGCATTATTGATACACCCCCTGCGACGATGCTTCTAATTCATATCAAGATTATTTACAAAATTATGAATTCATGCATTACACATTATATAACAAAACAAAAAAATAATAAACAATATTTTGTCGTAATGCTTAATATTAATAGAAAGGTACTATATTATATGATTATTGATGTTTCCAAATTTTAAGATTATCAGAAATGAAGCTTAGGATTTCCCTATGCTCCTCTTTCCCATTACCCTTTACAGCCATAGCTTTACCAATGGCAATATTGATGGGAATATTTCTTTTTATAGGTCCTATGTCCTTTAAGTATTTTCCATTTTGCCAAAAATCAGTTTTTATTGCTATAGGAATAATTTTTACATTTGCTTTTTTAGCTAGCTTAACCCCTAAGCTGTTGAATTCTTCAGGGATAAAGTTTACTGTTCTAGTGCTTTGTGGAAAGATTATTATAGATGTACCCTCATTAAGTAAAGCTTTTCCTTTACCCATAACTGTTTTAAAGTCTTCCCTCGGGTTATCCCTGGAAACAACTATAGGGTTTCTAGCTCTCATTATAGAACCAACAATCTTATGGGTTGCAAGGCTTTCTTTAATTACGAAGGTTGCCTCCATAAATGGAGCTATAATGCAGGGGAATACCATTGTTTCTAATGTACTCATATGATTACTAACAAAAACAACTGGGTCCTTTTGCTTTTCAATTACATCAAGACCAGTTATATGAAAACGTCCTCCACAGCCTTCTATTAGCTTGAAAATATCAAAGGAGGCCTTAGCCCACGCCCCAGTATCAAATTCCCCTTTTGCAACAACTTTTCTTGCCTCAAATAGTATTTTTACGTACCTTGCCACAAAATAAGTCCTGCTATTTAGTGATAGCTTGTCTAAAATATGTCGTGGTGTATTGGCCTCTGTGTGATACTCAGGGGGAGTAAAGTATTTAATCATAATATCACATCCTTTTAATATATAAGGAAATTATAGCAGTATATAGCATTACATACAATAATAATGTATACATATTAACAATTATTATATTCTAAAATCCTTTTAAATCAAGCTCTAGTTATATTATGGTTATTAGAAGTAAGGAAAATTATGTATTAGCAGCACCTTCTATTATTTTCTATATATTTACATAATTTGTTTGTTTTTATCAAACAATATGATATAATAAATTAAGCTCGATAGTGTCTTTGGATAATAATCTTCTCAACCTTTAGAAGTAAAAATTTCCTTTGCGACGAGCGAAATATAATTTGGAGGGATTATTATGTTAAAGGACAAAAACTTAAACTGTAAAGACTGTGGAAATCAATTTGATTTCACTGCTTCTGAGCAGGAATTTTATGCAGAAAAGGGATTTACCAATGAGCCAGGCAGGTGCCCTAAATGTAGAGCTGCCAAAAAAGCACAAGGTCGTAATAACACAAGAAATACAAGAAGCAATAAAGCAGTAAGACGACAAATGTACTCTGCAACCTGTAGTAAGTGTGGTGTAACTGCTGCTGTTCCATTCCAACCAAGTGGAGATAAGCCAGTATACTGTAAGGAGTGCTTTAATTTTCCTAAAGGGAATTAGTAAAACATTTACAGACAAAAAATTATTCCTTTATAATAAATGTATATGTTGACATTTTTTTTTAAAAGTAGTAAAATTAATATTGTTGTATAATAAGTGTTTATAATTCACATATTAAATATAATCATAAGATAATATTAATATATTGGATTTTTGTTCTTGTTATATAACAAAAATCAGAAAATTATTTGGAGGTTTCAAAGAATGAAAACAGGTAAAGTAAAATGGTTTAACGCAGAAAAAGGTTTTGGTTTCATTGAAGTAGAAGGTGGAGATGATGTATTTGTTCATTTCTCTGCTATCAGTGGAGAAGGCTTTAAGACTCTTGAAGAAGGACAAATGGTTGAATTTAACGTAGTTGAAGGTAACCGTGGACCTCAAGCAGAGAATGTTGTTAAGTTATAAGTAGATTAACTGCCCTTAAGGGCAGTTTTTTTATTTAATTATATTTTTAATATGAGTATTTTCTTTTATTCTTTTGCTCTTCTATATAAGGCAGGTTGAATATCTGGATACGTTAAGTTCATGGGTAACTTATCAAATAATTTGACCTCTGATATTTCTAAGTTAGGTAGTTCACCTAGCTCATAAATTTTTGCAGTAAACAATCTTCCATAAGACTCAACCTCTCCCTTTTCAACTGAGTATTCACATATAGGATTAATATTGAATTCTAATGCACCTGTTTCTTCTAACAATTCTCTATTTCCAGTGGCATTAATATCTTCATTTTCTTCCCTACGACCACCTGGAATCTCCCATGTTGACCTATCTTTGTGTTTAACTAGCAAAATTTCCTCTTTATATGTAGAATAAATAACAGCATATTTTAGTTTACTATCTTCTACTGTTCCTAATTGATAAAACTCTATTTTCATTTTGCCTACTCCTCCTAGTCTATATTAAAACTTAAAAATATTATTTGTATTCCTATATTGAAGGGCTTCTGATATGTGCTGCTCCTTTATTATTTCAGATGCATCTAAATCTGCAATTGTTCTAGCTACCTTTAGTATGCGATTATACCCCCTAGCACTGAGCTTCATTTTATTATAGGCTATCTGTAATATATTTTTGGCCTCCGCATCTGTTTTACAATGCTTTTTAATGTCTGATGGGGCTAGCTGAGAATTATTTAAAATATCAGTACCAAAGTACCTTTCTTGCTGAAACTCCTTAGCCTTCTCCACCCTTTTTTTAATAGTATTTGAGTCTTCTATTTTACTTCTGCCTACTAAATCATTATAGGCTATTGAAGCAGTTTCTACAACTATATCAATTCTATCTAATAATGGGCCTGATATTCTTCCCATATACCTTTTTACCTGCTGTGGTGAACAGCTACATTGGTTTTCTGTTTTAGCTCCATAGTAGCCACAGGGGCATGGGTTCATGGCAGCCACCAGCATGAATTTTGATGGATAGCTATAGGAGGCATTTACTCTGGAAATACTAATAACTCCATCCTCTAAAGGCTGTCTTAGTACCTCTAAGGCTATTTTATTAAACTCAGGTAGCTCGTCTAAAAACAGCACTCCATAATGACTAAGGGAAACCTCTCCAGGTCTAGGAATTCTCCCACCTCCCGTTAATGCGATATTGGATATGGTATGGTGTGGTGATCTAAAGGATCTACTATGGATTAACCCCTCATCCTTATCTAATAGTCCTGCAATACTATAAATTTTAGTAACCTCTATTGCCTCTTGAAAGGTCATTTTAGGCAAAATGGAAGGTAATCTCCTTGCTGCCATTGTCTTTCCAGAACCTGGTGGACCTATCATCAGTAAATTATGGTTTCCTGCAGCTGTAATCTCCATAGCTCTTTTCAGATTTTCTTGTCCACTTATATCTTTAAAATCAAGACCTTTACTATTTTCATTTTTTATATTTTGTATCTGCCCTTTTTGTGGTTCAAGCAATAAGCAACCATTAATATATTTTTGAAGCTCACTTAGGCTTTCTACACCAATACACTCTATGCCCATTACATATTTTGCTTCAGGTAGGTTATCTTTAGGTAATATAACTTTTTTTATACCATTACTACACATTTCTAATAGCATAGGAAGTACACCCTTAACTCTGTTAATTCCTCCGTCCAATGAAAGCTCTCCTATAGCAATAAAATCCGAGGCAGAAAATTCATTTTTCAACTGGCCTGAAGCAGCTAAAATACCCATTGCGATTGGTAGATCAAAATGTGTACCCTCCTTTTTTGTATCAGCTGGAGCAAGGTTTACTGTTATACGTTTTAATGGAAACTCTAAATTGCTATTTTTAATGGCTGCTCTAACCCTCTCCTTAGATTCTTTAACCTCAACATCTGCTAAGCCTACAATATTTATTGCCGGTAGGCCATTTGCCAAATCAACCTCTACCTCTATGGAGTCTACCTTTAAACCATTTATTGAGCATGACTTAATTTTAGAAAGCATCTTTTCACATCCTATTTAAACAATTTAATAATAATTATTTCGATAAAATGTATTAAATTTCCTTTTTTTATGTTGAATTATTTATAAAATTATGTAATAATACATTATTTTTTATAATAAAAATAGTTATTCTTTAAAAAAATTATTAATTTGCAATTTGACATAAAAATGAAAATATGATATATTTTATGACTACAGATTCATTTTTTTTGATTCTATATACCCATTTCTTTATCTATTCTACATATAAAGACTTTTGGATTTTTCATAATATTCTGTTGATTAATTTTCCTATTAAAGTAGTATTTATTTTACCCATCGGCAAAAAATAGCTATATTGGATTAGCTATTTAAATACATATATTGAAGGAGGAGATATACTATGGATTGTAAAGAATTTACTAGCACAGATAGTAGAGAAATATCCATCGAAAGAGCTGCGCAATTGAAATCTAGAATACAGGATTATCTTGATATAAAGGATAAGATACCAAAGGGTTTATCACAGCAGCAGCAGATTAAAATTGATGAGCAAAAAAGAAAAATTTTAAGCCTATTAAATGCTACTGAAGAGGATTGGAAGGATTGGAAATGGCAGCTTAAGAATAGGATAAGTGACGTGGATTTCTTAACTCAGGTAATTGAGTTAAGTGATAAGGAAATAAAGTCAATTAAAAAGGTTCAAAAAAACTTTAGATGGTCTATATCTCCATACTATCTATCACTAATAGATAGTAGCAATAAATATTGTCCTATAAAGCTTATGTCTGTTCCTTCTGGAATAGAAATAGAAAAGAAGCTGGGCAAGAAGGACCCCATGGGTGAGGAGTTCACCAATCCAGCTGGGTCAATAACAAGAAGATACCCCGACCGCTTAATTATTAATGTAACCAACGAGTGTGCTATGTACTGTAGACATTGTCAAAGAAGAAGAAATATTGGAACACAAGATTTACATCAATCGAGAGAAATGCTACAGGAATCTATCGACTATATTAGGGCTAATCCAGAAATTAGAGATGTTTTAATTACTGGTGGTGATCCCTTAACCCTTTCAGATGAAATGATTGATTGGTTGTTAGGGCAGCTACATTCCATTCCATCTGTTGAATATATTAGACTTGGCTCAAGGACATTAGTTACTATGCCCCAAAGAATTACCGATAATCTATTAAGTATCCTGAAGAAATATCCGCCATTATATATAAATACCCATTTTAATCATCCTATGGAAATTACTAAGGAATCTAAGGAGGCCTGCGATAAATTAGCTAATATTGGCGTTCCTTTAGGGAATCAGGCAGTGTTATTAAATGGTGTAAACAATGATAAATATGTAATGCGTCTATTAAATCACGAAATGCTAAAGTGTAGAGTTAGACCATATTATATATTCCATGCCAAGAAGGTTGTAGGTACGATTCACTTTAATACTTCTGTAGCTGAGGGAATTGAAATTATGGAGTATTTAAGGGGCTATACCTCTGGAATGGCTATACCTACCTATATAGTTAATGCACCAGGAGGAAAGGGCAAGACTCCAATTTTACCTCAATACATTATATCCCATGGTAAAAATTATGTTAAAATTAGAACCTGGGAGGGAGAAATAATAGACTATCCTAGCTTTACTTCTAAGCCTATTGAAGAAATATATAAGTAATATAAAAAACTACCCGCCTAGCGGGTAGTTTTATATTTGCAAATGCTAGACTGATCAAAAAGTCTAAGTTTCGAGGCGCAAAAAATCCTAGCGATTGCAGCGTATATAATAATACGTAAGAATGCTAGGATTTTGAAGTAACAAAGAAAATTGGGATTTTTCATCAGTCTAAAACTACCCGCTTAGCGGGTAGTTTTATAATGCAGCTTCTTTTGCATACACACTTACTTGCTTTTTATCTTTACCTTTTCTTTCAAACTTTACAACTCCATCCACCAATGCGAATAAGGTATCGTCTGAACCCTTTCCAACATTGTTTCCTGGATGTATTTTAGTTCCTCTTTGTCTTACAAGAATATTGCCAGAGCTAACATATTGACCATCTGATCTTTTTACCCCTAATCTTTTGGAAATACTGTCACGACCGTTTTTTGAGCTACCTACTCCTTTTTTGCTGGCAAATAACTGAAGATCCATTAAAAATTGCATGACCTACACCTCCTTGTCATGAATATCTATATACTCATAATATCCTGCTTTTATGTTTTTCAACCCTACAACCATTGTTTCCAATAGTATATTAACATCGTATCTTTGCTTTTCAGTTAAATCGTCGGGAATACTACATTGAAGATAACCATTATCAATTTTATAAGTAGCTTTTATTTCTAAAACCTCATATAAGCCAAGTATAGTAGTTTGACCCAGCACCGAAACCGCAGCACATACAATATCTTTACCATGCGCTTCAGCATTAGCATGGCCTGATATGTTAAATTCACATATTTGATTTTGGTTATTTCTATAGATTTTAATTGATATCATGGTTTAAGCCTACCCATTTATTTTTTCAATAATAAGCTTTGTAAATGGCTGCCTATGACCTTGCTTTCTTCTATAATCCTTTTTACGCTTATACTTAAACACTATAATTTTTTTAGCTTTACCCTGAGTATCAACTTTAGCTTGAACACTTGCACCTTCAACAACAGGTGATCCAAAAGTTAACTTGCCTTCCTTAGATAATGCTAAAACAGTGTCAAGAGTAACTACATCTCCTTCTGAAGCATTTAGCTTTTCTACAAAAATGGCGTCTCCTTCTTGAACTCTGTATTGCTTTCCACCTGTTTCAACAATTGCGTACATAAATACACCTCCTCATCCCAGTCTCGCCAGATACTAGGTAACATAGTTTTTAAAACCCGATCTGAGCGGCTACCTACAGAAATATATATTATCATAGCATAATAATTCTGTCAACCCCTTAATATTACTTTTCTTCAATAGCTTTCTCAACCACTTCTTTGCTCCCCATAAGCACCAACTTTACATCTCCATATGGTGTAGCCTCATTTTCCTCAAAATATATTGTAATCTTTGTATTAGCTTCTATTTCATTTATTAACTCCTTATGGTCTTCAATGGCCTTAATTGAAAGTGGATTTATTTTAAATAAAACAGCTCTGCAGCTTGTATGTTGCATTGTTCTTTTTAATTGCTTTTCTATTTTTCTTATCAAATGATATTCAGAGGATATTTGTCCTGTACCATTACAATAGAAGCACTGTTTTTGAAGTTGAAAATCTAGTCTTTGTCGGACCTTCTTTCTAGTTATTTCTACAAGTCCTAAATTTGTTATTCCCAGAATTTTTGTTTTGGTTCTATCCTTAGCTAGAGCCTTTTCTAATTTGTTTAAAATTGCTGCTTCATGGCACTCACTATTCATATCAATAAAGTCTACTATGATAATGCCACCAATATCCCTTAATCTTAACTGTTTAGCTATAACCTCTATAGCCTCGAGATTGGTCTTATATACAGTGTCGTCTAAATCTACACTACCAACGTACTTTCCAGTATTTACATCAATTACAGTTAATGCTTCAGTAGTATCTATAACAATGTATCCTCCGCTTTTTAGCCATATCCTCCTTGACAAGCCCTTTTCTATTTGATTTTCAAGATTATATAGTTGAAAAACATCTATATCATCCTCCATTAAAATGAGTCTATCCTTTAAGGCTGGAGAAATGAGGTCAACAAGTTCCTTAGTACCTTTAAAAACCTCCTGGTTGTTTATTATAAACCTGCTTATTTCTTTATTAAAAATATCTCTAATTGTTCTGTTTACAAGATCAAAGTCCTTGTGAATTAGTCTAGGTGCATATCCTAGCTTTTTTTCTCTTTCAATTTTTTGCCATAGCTTCAATAGAAATTTAATATCATCTTTAAAGTCTTCTTTACTTTTTCCCTCTGCTACAGTCCTTACTATTACTCCCATGTTTTGAGGCTTAATATCTTCAATTTCTGCTTTTAATCTTTCTCTTTCATCTTCATCATTAATTCTTCTTGAAATACCTATATAATCGGTTGAAGGCATTAATACTAAATACCTACCTGGTAAAGTTAAATGGGTTGTAACTCTTGCTCCTTTAGTACCAATAGGTTCCTTAATTACTTGTACTAATATCTCTTGACCTGTCTTTAGTATTTCCTTTATAGTTATTTCTTTAGTAATTTGTGATTCTTCGTTAAGTAATTCCTGGGGAATTGCATCCTTTACATATAAGAAGCAGTTTTTGTCTAACCCTACATCTATGAATGCTGCCTCCATTCCAGGTAATACATTAGTTACTCTACCTTTGTATATGTTCCCCTCTATGGGCTTATCCTTCTTTCTTTCTATATATAATTCAACTAGCTCCTCATCTTCCACAAAGGCTATTCTAGTTTCAGTAATTCCTGCATCTACAATTATCTCATTCATATTCCCAGCTCCCAACTAATTATAGGGTCTTTAATTCCTCTAGGGGTGTTACAAAGGACCCATTTACTTCTTTAAATAGTTTAATTCTATGGATTCTTATGGTATCTAGTTCTATATCTAGTCTAGTATGCTCATTAATTTTACTTATTACTATTTCAGGCTTTAAGTTGGCAACGCTACCGGCTGCAAGGTCCATTTTAATTATAGCATTCCTTTCCTCCAATGAAAAAACCTCTATACCATATATATTAGGCCTTATATTAACTATTTGAATTGTTTTCTCTTTCCTTTTGCCTTTTTTCTTCTTCTCCTTCTCAAGAGGTATGTCTTCAAGGTTTTTGAACTTGTTTAACTCATTAATAATATCCTCCTTTGATACTGCATCCTTTAGCTTAAAATTTACTAAATAAACAGACCTTTTTATAACAGACATTAGGGACTCTTCCTTTGATGATATATATGAGGATTCAATTATTGTTAAACCCTTTGGCAAAGCATTGTTTAGTTGTTTAATAAAATCATATAGTTCTATTTTTTCATCCAATTGAATATCAATATATTCTGCATCGCTGCTTACACCTAAGCCTAGTGCTGTAGCAAATGCCATGATGGGATGAGGGTTAAAGCCTTTAGTATAGGATATTGGAATATTTGCTCTCCTCAAGGCCCTTTCAAAAACCCTCATTACATCAAGGTGAGATATAAAAATAATATCACCATTCTTAGAAAATCTGGACCTTAGCTTATACATTAGCATATCCCCCCTACAATACCTTTATTAACTCCGCACCCAGAGCAGCTGCTACGACAGTCAACAGTTACTTCACCTGATCTGGCCTTTTCATTTTCTTTTATTAGGTATTTTTTTGTTACACCGACATCTATATGATCCCACGGTAAAACCTCATCATAATCTCTTCTTCTATTGGCATAAAAGGTAGGATCTATTTTACATTCTTCAAAAACCTGCATCCACCTATCAAAGTCAAAATGCTCCATCCAGCCATCAAACTTACAGCCAGCCTTAAGTCCCTGAGCTAAAACCCTTGAAAGCCTTCTATCTCCCCTTGCAAAGACGGCTTCAAGAAAGCTGGTTTTAGCATCATGGTAATTGAAGGTTATTTTCTTGTTTTTAATATTTTCTACTAAAAAACGTTGCTTTTGGTGAATTGCCTCTAGTGAATCCTGTGGCTCCCATTGAAAGGGGGTAAATGGCTTAGGTACAAATGTAGAGGCACTAACTGTTATATTTATGGCTTTTCCACGCTTTTCCTTATCTGTACTGTAATATGCATCTAAAACCTTGAATGCAAGCTGCCCTATGCCCTCCAAATCCTCATAAATTTCTGTTGGTAATCCTATCATGAAGTAAAGCTTAATGCTGGTCCATCCTAAGCTAAAGGCCTTTTTTACTGCACTTTGTAAATCCTCCTCTGTTAAGCCTTTATTTATGACATCTCTTAAGCGTTGGCTCCCTGCCTCTGGTGCAAAGGTTAGACCTGTTTTTCTTATTTTTTGTATTTCTTCAATAAGCTGAAGAGTGATGTTATCAAGCCTTAGGGAGGGCAAGGAAATACCTACTCTATCCCCTTTATATTCATCTATTAGATGTCTCACCAGCATGTCCAATTTAGAGTAATCACTTGTGCTAAGGGAGGCTAAGGAAATTTCCTCGTAGCCTGTATTTTCTAGTAATTTTTCTGTTAAGCCCTTTAATCTGTCAAAGCCCTTTTCCCTTACAGGTCTATAAATTATACCAGCTTGACAAAATCTACAGCCTCTAGCACAGCCCCTAAATATCTCCAACACTATACGATCATGTACTGTATTAATGTAGGGTACAATAAACTCTTCTGGATAAAAGGCATCATCTAGGTTTTTTATTATTCTTTTAGTTACCCTTTTAGGTATTCCTTCAGTATTTGGGTTAATTCCTTTAATAGTATCATCTTCATTGTAGTCAACATCATAAAGACATGGTATATAAACACCCTGAATTGTTGCTATTTCTATTAAAAAATCCCTCCTACTAAAGCTTTCTTCACTTTTTCTTTTCTTGTAGGCATTAATAATTTCTAATATAACCTCTTCTGCTTCACCCAAAATGACTATATCTACAAAATCTGCAATGGGTTCTGGATTATATGCACATGGCCCACCTACTATTATAAGGGGATGCTGTTTTGTTCTATCTTTACTGTACAATGGAACATCTGCCAGCTCCAGCATGTTTAATAGATTTGTGTAGCTTAGCTCATATTGTAGGGTAAATCCAATAAAATCAAAGGCTTTAATTGGATTTCTGCTTTCAAGTCCAAAAAGTGGAATATTATTCTCCTTCATTTCTTGTTCCATGTCTAAGGCTGGGGCAAAAACCCTTTCACAATAAACATTCTCCTGTTTATTTAAAAGCTTATACAATATTTGTAGCCCTAAGTGACTCATTCCGATTTCATATATATCTGGAAAGCAAAATGCAAAGCGTACTGTGCTTTCATCAACTTCTTTATGTACACTATTTAACTCGTTTCCTAAATATCTTGCAGGTTTTTCTACCTTAAACAATATATCATGTATTTCTAATCTATTCATCAATAAGCCTCCATTCATATTTACAAAACTTACCCTATAAGTATATGATAACTTAAAGGTTTTGAAAATATGTTATTAACAAGTTTCTTTTCTTTTCAAGATTTTTAAGTAACCACATAAGGTAATTTGCCCACCATACTTAGATATACCCTCTATAATTTGACTTTCCGTTAAGGTTCCAACTGGGGTTCCATCTTGATCTATAATAGTGACATAATGGTACTTGCTAGATGTAAAGGAGCTAAATAGCATATTAAAATTAACTATTTCATATACAGTTAAATGCTTAGTATCCATTATTCCTTTACTAAGTAATGTCTCCTTTTTTCTGATTATTTCCTTCATGAGGAGGAAAGCTGTTATTTTTTTTTCTTTGTAGCCCTGGTAAAATAAATATATGGCCAGAAAAGCTATATAAATGTTAACTAAAGAAAAAAATGTTAAATAAATTCCTATAGTAAAAATGATTATAGAAAATACCTTTCCGATATATATAGATAGTATTGTGGATTTTTGTATACTTAAAAACATCGATAAAGCTCCCCTCAACACCCTTCCTCCATCAAGGGGGTAAATAGGTATAAGATTAAAGAGCCCAATTGCTATATTAGTAATTTTAAAGAAATTTAAATAGTAGCTTTCTTTAAAATGATTTAGTAATATAAATTCTGTAATTAAGAAAAAAATAAGATTCAATATTGGTCCTGCACAAGCGATTAATATTTCTTTAAAGGCTTCTAGATATATATCTTTTTCTAGCTTTGCTACACCTCCAAAGGGAAATAGCTCTATTTCGTTTATTGTTATGCTTAGGCTTTTTGCCACCAATAGATGGGCAATTTCATGTATAAAAACAACAAGGAAGATAATTAACATCTCCCTTAGATAACCAAATAAAAAGCTAAAAAGAAAAAAAGGCAACAAAAGTCTATGAAGCTTTAGTTTTATATCTCCCACCTTAAGGTTTTCCATTATATACCACCTTAACTATATTCTTATATCACTCACTGATGTATCTATATGGTCAAATGGGTTTATAGACTCCTTTCTATACCACATTTCAAATAGCAGCTTACTCGAGCTTGTTCCTATCGGTTCCCCCTTAACAACAGATTGATTTATTTCAACCCTAGTGGCTTCTAAGTACTTGTAAACCGATAAAAGCTCACCTTTATGCTTTATTATTAAATAATGTCCTAATCCTTGGCTGGAATTGGCCTCTATAACTACACCATCACCTGCTGCCACCACTTGACTACCCCTTTCCTGTTCTAATAAAATACCATTTAGCTGTTTATTAGTATTGGAATCAATTACATTATAGCCTACTACAATTTGTCCATTCAATGGTAGTATAAATTCTTTTCCTTCTGATGTTAAATTAAGTACTGATATTACCCCTGCCCCTTTATTTAATATGTCTTTACTCCAGGCTAAAGTAGTATTATAGACTTCCTTAGCTTTAAATTCTTTATTAACATGGTACTTTATTGCTTCTGTTATGCCATAATTGTATCTACCATCAAATAATCTTAATGTAAAAATAAGAAATAGGATTATTATAGAAATAACAGTCCTTAGCAGTGTTTTTTTTATCCATTCATTTATATCTATTTTAAATATATCTTTATTACTACTATTATAATTGAAGATTCTTATAGGTGGCTGATCCTTCCTTGTTAAACTCATCTGTAACTCTCACTCCCTTTGTTTAGATTAATATAATATATTGCTTAAGAGGAGGTTTTATTACATAACTCAATCACCAATTATAGAGAAACTTCACAGGTAGCGTTTTTTATAAGCAAAAAAGACTATTTTTATCAAATAGTCTTATACACAGTTATAGTTTCTACTTTTATCTCAGCTGCGTTACTAACACCTGCTTTTTTAGAGGGATATAAGTACCGCCACGCCTTGTAACAAGTGGAACTATAGTTCAGGTGGAGTCAAAGCTCCATCTAAACTAAGTTTTCTTTATATAATCTCCACTCTAGGTCACCCCGCTCTAATCCACGAATCAGTAATTCTCCTGTAGCAATGTTAGTTGCAACGGGTATCATATGAACATCACAAAGTCGTATGAGGGCCTGTATATCTGGTTCATGGGGTTGTGCTGTCATAGGGTCTCTTAAGAAGATTACCATATCTATACCACCCTTTGCAATTTCAGCACCTATTTGTTGATCTCCTCCCAATGGACCAGATTGAAATGTATTAACCGAAAGAGAAGAAGCCTCCATAATTCGTTTCCCAGTAGTGCCGGTAGCAAACAGTGTATGCTTTTTTAGTATGTTTTCATAGGCTATAACAAAGTTTATCATTAAGTCCTTTTTTTTATCATGTGCAATTAATGCAACATTCATATATCAAACCTCCAGAATTAATCACGATATCTATCCTTCATTTTTCTGATTGGAATATTTGCAACTAAAGCAGGAATAGAGGTTTCATCTATTTCTCTTTTAGTTTTGGTTATTTTTATTTCTAATCCTTCTTCATCAATTTCCATGTAATCTGAAATAACCTTAATTATATCACCCTTCACCATCTCAAGAAAGTGAGGAGAGCAGTTGGTTCTGTCATGCACCAGCACCAATTTAAGTCTTTCCTTAGCTACGTTTTTACTTGTTCCACTGTCTTTACCAAAAAATTTAAATAGATCCATGATATCTCCCCCTCTCGGCTATTTATTTTAATCCAAAAATCCTTCTTAGCTTAGAAACAAAACCATCCTCTGTCTCCATATTCATAAATGGTACTTCCTCACCAATAATTCTTCTTGTTATATTTCTATAGGCTTGTCCAGCCAGTGAGTTATTATCTATTACTACTGGCTCTCCTTTATTTGTAGATATAACGATAGACTCATCATCTGGTACAACACCAAGTAGATCAATAGCAAGAATATCAATCATATCCTCGATATTCATCATGTCACCCCTTTTAACCATATCAATTCTAATTCTATTGATAATTAATAGGGGATTTCTTAGCTCTGCTGCCTCCAATAAACCAATAATTCTATCGGCATCTCTAACAGCAGATATTTCAGGGGTTGTTACAACAATAGCTTTGTCTGCACCTGCTATAGCGTTTTTAAAGCCTTGCTCTATACCAGCCGGACAATCTATAATAATGTAGTCATAAAGCTCCTTTAGCTCTGTTGTAAGCTTTTGCATTTGCTCAGGTGTAACTGCATTTTTATCCCTTGTTTGTGCTGCTGGCAAAAGATATAACCCTTCAAATCTTTTATCCTTTATTAATGCTTGCTTTAACCTACAAACACCCTCTACAACATCTACAATATCATAAACAATACGGTTTTCTAGCCCCATAACCACGTCTAAATTTCTTAATCCAATATCAGCATCTACAACAACTGTTTTATAACCCATTTTTGCAAGTCCTGTTCCTATATTTGCAGTAGTAGTAGTTTTTCCTACTCCGCCTTTACCTGAAGTAACTACGATAACTTGTGACATTTATTTACCCCCTATTCATTTACTTAGTTTTGCTTTCTAATTAAGAACGGCTCTATACAAACCATATTGTCTTTAATATATGCTTGTTCTGGTGTAAGGGGCTTTTCATACTCCCCATCTGGTGCACGGGTAATGACATCGGCTATTCTTAGTTGGGTTGGGTCTAAATAAATAGCAGCTACACGAGCGTTTTTGTTGCCATCGCCACCAGCGTGGGCTATACCCCTTAAGCTTCCCATAACAATAATATTTCCCAGTGCTATTACTTCAGCTCCTGGATTAACATCACCTAAAATAACTAAGTTTCCTTTAATATGAAGTTTTTGTCCCGAACGAACAGTACCGTAATGAAACCTAGTAATACCCTCATGAATACCATCAAATACTTGGTTTATATTAAGGATTGGAGAAGCCTCCTCCATATTAACACACATGTGATATCTATTTGACATTATTTCACTTAATTCTACCTTCTCATCAGACGACAAAGTATCACAGTGAATATCAAGAATCTTAGCTCCCTTAAAAAATGATTTAGAGTCCTCAAGCTTATCAACCAGTAGCTTTTTAATGGTCTGAAAATCTATTTCAGGTTTAATTTGTATATAAATACCTTTTTTGGTTCCCTTAAATTCAATTATGTTGTCCTGATGCATTAACTCCTACCTCCAGCAAAACTTACTATCTATTACCCACTATTTAAGATTCTCCATTATTAGTTGAAATCCTGCAAATCTATTAAAAAAAACTAGGTACTATAGTATCAAATAAAAAAAGACAACGGCTCCTTATAAATACCAGTTGTCTTTTATTAAAATTACTTATCTAGTCATATAATTACCCATAAAATCCTTGTTTTTATTATTATCATCAATATTTAACCCCATATACTCTGCAACAATTTCTCTAAATATTGGGGCACCATATCCACCTGAGCCACCTTGAAAAATCAGAACTGATATTGCAATTTCTGGGTCTTTATAGGGTGCAAAGCCAGTAAACCATGCATAGTTATCATAGTCTTCTTTATAGCTGTCTAAATCAATGTTTTTTAATCTTGGATTCAGCTTCTTAATAGCTTCCCTCATGACGTAGGCATCATCTTTATACTTGCTATTACTGCTATCTTCCTGTCTTAACTCATCCATCTTAGCTTCAACAGCTTCTTCAGTAACACCAAAATTTCTAAAATGTCTTTGGAGGTATTCTACCTCATCTATGGGAGGTATCTTGCCTGACCGTTGAGCAGTACCAGTCTTAACGGCTACCTCTATAGGGAAGCGTTTAAAATAGTTTCTTGCTGTCCCTATACCTGTTGAAACCTCGTACATTCCCCTATGGATATGGTTTAGATTATCGTAATCCTTTAATTGAACCCGTTCAATCAGCTTTGGTGAGTTTTCCTTTATAATTTCTCCATCGTTACTTTGTATTTTATCTAATAGGGTTGTTTTATAACGATAGCCACCATTGGCAAGGGTCATCATATAGCTGTTCATTTGTATCGGTGTATAGGAATGCTCTCCTTGTCCAATAGAAAAGTTCATGGTGTCAGCTATGCTCCATCTTGCCTGTATATAATAATTGTACTTAATTATGTCGGTAAATAAATTAGCTTTATCAGCTTTTATACCTTGCTCAACTAGCCTATTATACAGTTCTCCCCTTGATGGATTCTCCTCTGTCCAGTCTATAATTCTTGTAATTAATTCTTCAATTGATTCCTTCTTTAATGCTACTACAGTGCCGTCAAGATCATCTATAGTTATTAATCGGGTTAAATGTCTTTTTAAAAGGGCTTTAATAGTGCTGGTTTTGTTTTCTAGGCTTGGTACTCCCCCTGATCTTTCTCTAGGGATATCTATTTCTATACCTGTTCTATCATTTAAACCAAATCTATTTGTATAGTCAATCATGGTTTCTACATTCATAGGTACTGGCAATGGTCTATTTGCACCGTAATCATAGCCAGTTCCTAGAGAGTAAAAATAATAGTTGTTTGAATCAGCTATAGCCTTATACAGGTCTTGATAGCCTGCTGTTGTTCGATACATATTCCATCTCCAGTTACCAAAGGAGTGACCACCCACCTGTATAAAGCCTTTATCTAGTATTTTATAGTTTGGACTTAGTCCTTGCTCTAGTGCCGCCAAGCCAACTAACATTTTATAGGTAGAGCCAGGCTGCACTGCTGTACTTAATGCAATATTAGTTAAGGGTCTAGGGGCTAAAGGATCCCTTTCATTTTCAGGCATTAGACTTTGCCAGTCCATCATGCTTATGCCAGTTGCAAACAAATTGGGATCATATGAGGGATAATTTGCTAATGCCAATAATTGTCCAGTATTTACATCTGTTACAACTGTAGAGCCAGAGGTGGCATTCTTTTTAGGACCATCTGTACCAGCTAATTTATCCTTACCCCATTTAGTTTCATATACTCCTCCCTCTTGTACTGTATATAAAACCTCCTTTAATACCTCTTCAGCTTTTTTTTGAATATTTATATCTATGGTAAGATGCAGTGTGTTTCCTGGTATTGGTTCAACCTTTTCAAGGACTTCTATTAGCCTGCCCTTTGAGTCTACTACCACCTTTTCATAACCATCTTTTCCCTTAAGATATTCCTCAAACTTCTGTTCGATACCGGTTTTACCTATAATATCTCCTGGAAAATAGCCCAATTCATTAATATACTTGTCAATTTCAGATTGCTGGGATATTTTACCTAGGGTACCTAATATATGGGCAGCTGTTTCCCCTTCAGGATAATATCTAATAGGCTCCACTGCCACATTTATACCTGGTAGATCCATAATGTTTTCTTCTATTTGAACAACCGATTGATGGGACACATCTTGAGCAATTCTTATTGGATGATATTGAAGGTATCCTGGTTTACTTAGCTGCTCCTTTACAACCATAATTTTTCTAGCATCTTCATTTGAAAAATCCTCTGGTATTTTATATATATCTTCCTTTACCTTTAGAAATGCTTCCTCAGCAGTAATATTGAAGTCATCTATTTTATGGCTTTGTAACCAATTTTCCTTTTTCATTTCCTCTGTATATTTCCAAGTACGAATTGAGATAGGTACAGTTAAATATTGAAGCAGCTGCTGTTGAGCCTTAAGACCAAGTTCACTGGCTGCCTCTTGATGGTTTTCATCATTTACCCAAACAGAAAAGGTTTCAGCAGCCTTATCTATTTCTTGTAGATTATAGTCTGCCATCCAATTTTCTATCTCTGGTACATCAAAGGCTTCACCTAATAAGAAAAAGGCTTCGGCTGCATTCTTGGCATCCTGTAGATTATTATCCTTTTTCCACTCTTCTATTTCTTCATCGTATGTGAAAATATATTTTTGGCTCTCATCTAATATTATTGGAAATTCATCAATGTATCTATCGTTGTTGGCCTCAAGTGTTTTGATAATCTCCAGTGCAACATCATTAATTTTATCCTCAACAACTTCATTTTTAATGAACTGAACAGTGAAGCTGGGTCTATTCCCTGCCAATAATCTGCCATACCTATCACGTATTTCACCTCTAGGTGCAGTTAATGGAATACTTTTAAAAATTCTGTTTTCTGCTAGCTCACGATAGTTTTCCCCCTCCACTATCATTATTGATGCTAATCTGAAGGTAATTATTGTAATCACAATAAAAAAAGCTATTAATGTAATTGTATAGCGATCCTTAAGTTTTTGTGAAAGCATTTGGCATCATCATCCCGTACTAATATCTTTTTTTCATTACTCTTGATCTAAACAGCTTTGACACGTATATATATATAATAACTGAAATAAAAGCATTATATAAAGCCCCAATTAAAAGCATTTTCTTAATAATATCCAAAATATCTATTTGATAGCCCAGTAAAAAAATTAAAAGCATGTATATACCTTCGTAAAAAATAGTTGCTAAAGCTGTTAAGGTAAATGGAACTAAAAGGTTATCTTTAAATAGATTTTTATTTATTGATCCTACAATATAGCCTGTTATCATAAAAACCATAGCATTAAGTCCAATTAGCCTCCCAAAAATAATATCCTGTAGTATTCCTACAAAAAAACCTATTAATGCCCCTTTGTTTTTTCCGCTGTAAATTGCTAAGGAGATTACTATAATTAAGGCAGTATTTGGTAATACATCTAAAACCTTAATATATTGAAATAAAGTTGATTGTAGTATTAAGTTTAAAACAATAATAAACCCTATAATAAGTACTTTCACTTTTTCTTCCCCTTTTATTTAGCTCCCATCACTAAAACCTTTGTTAGTCGCTTAAAATTAACTGCTGGATTAACCTGAATGGTTTTTAACAATTGATTACTGTTATTTTCTACTGCTGTAACCTCACCAATCATTATTCCTTCAGGATAAATGCCTATTCCAGAAGTAATCAGTTTATCACCAACCATTATTTCAGACAAATTATCGAAAACATAACCAGATAGTTCACTTGTTATGCTTCCAGAAATTATACCCTGTGTTTTATTATCCCTTAATACTTGAAAGCTTACGGAGCTGTCATTGTCTACTATTGAAATAACCTTTGCCCAATTATCACCGGTTTCGAATACTCTCCCTACTAGCCCGTTAGAGGCTAAAACTATACTGTTTTTAGTTATGCCATGCTTTTCTCCAACATCTATTGTAAAAGTACTAAACCAATTTCCTGGAGCCTTACCGATAATGTTAGCAGTTATGGGTTCATTTGTGTCCATATCATTTACATACCCTAGTGCAAACTTCAATCCCCTTAATTCTTCTAATTCATCCCTGTTTAATTCTGTTGAAATCAATTGCTTTTCTAGCTCTTCAACCCGTAATTTAAGGCTTTCATTCTCTCTAGTAATATTACCTATATTTACAAGCTTGCTAATATTGTCTCCAACAATATTTATACCAGAGCTAAAGACCCCTTGAATAGGAGTAATGATGTTACCAACCCATTTTTCGATGGCAGATAGATTATTTCTTTGTCCAGTAGTAAGTCCCATTACAATAATGAGAATGATAGCGACAATCGCCACTATCATTGCTGTTCTATCCTTTTTACCTCTTTTGGACATGCTTTTCACCAACTTTATCCTAGTTTCTTTGGTGTTATTAATACTCTTTTTAGAGTATCTAATTCTTCAATGGTTTTACCGGTTCCCAGAACAACACAGTCAAGTGGTTCTTCTGCTATTCTAACTGGCATTCCAGTTTCTTTTCTTACTAAATTATCTAAGCCATCCAACAATGCTCCACCACCTGTAAGCATAATACCCATTTCCATTATATCAGCTGCAAGCTCTGGTGGTGTTTTTTCTAATGTATATTTTATAGCATCTATAATATGGCTAACTGGTTCATGTAAGGCATCCATTATTTCACTTGAAGTGACCTCTAATGTTTTTGGTAGTCCCGTAACTAGGTCTCTACCCCTTATAGCCATTTTTTCCTCCTTAGTTTTTGGAAAAGCTGAGCCTATGTTTATTTTCACTTCTTCAGCAGTTCTTTCCCCTATCATAAGATTATATTCTCTTTTTATATAGTGGATTATAGACTCATCTAACTCATCTCCACCAACCCGTATTGATTTTGCAGTTACAATACCACCTAGAGAAATAATTGCTACCTCTGTAGTTCCTCCACCAATATCAACAACCATACTACCGGTTGGCTCTTCAACTGGTAATCCAGCACCAATTGCTGCCGCCATTGGCTCTTCTATTAAGTAAGCTTCACGGGCTCCAGCTTGATATGCTGCTTCCTCTACTGCTCTCTTCTCAACCTCTGTTACTCCTGATGGAACACATACTACAACTCTAGGCTGAACAAGGGTTTTTCTCTTATAGGCTTTTCTTATAAAATATTTTAACATACTTTGAGTAACATCGAAATCGGCTATAACTCCATCCTTCATAGGCCTAACTGCAATTATATTTCCTGGAGTTCTACCAATCATTCTTTTAGCTTCCTCACCAACTGCCAGTACTGTCTTTGTGTCGTTTTGTATTGCCACTACAGATGGCTCACTTAGTACAATCCCTTTACCATGTACATATACCAAAGTATTAGCTGTTCCTAAATCTATTCCCATATCCTTAGAAAAAAAGTTGAATATTCCCATGTATATTGCTCCCTCCATATTATGTCTTTACATTAATGATTTTTCCTTTAAGCTAGTATAAACACCATCACCTATAATAACATGATCTAATACCTTAATGCCTAATATACTGCCAGCTTCAATTAATCTATTTGTTATACTCACATCTTCACTGCTTGGACTAGGATCCCCACTTGGGTGGTTGTGGACTAGTATAATAGCTGATGAACTGCGCTTAATAGCTCGTACGAAAACCTCTCTTGGATGAACAATTGATGCATTTAAGCTACCAACTGATATGTTTTCTACAGCAATTAATTCATGCTTTGTATTTAGCAATAGAATATTAAAATACTCCTTTTTATTATAACGCATTTCCTCCATCAGTAAAGCAGTTACATCTTCTGGGCTCTTTATTTTATAATTATTAGCCTTTGTAGTTAATGCTATACGCTTTCCAAGCTCAACTGCTGCAATTAGCTGTGATGATTTTGCTAATCCAATTCCTTTTATACAGCTAAGCTCTTCAACTGTACAATCGGTTAGGAATCTTAAGCCCTCTTTACTGTAGGATAGAATACTTTCCGCCAGAGAAATAGCCGATTGTTCTTTAGAGCCAGTTGATAAGAGAATAGCAAGCAGCTCTGAATTAGATAGGTTCCTTGCACCTAATGACAGTAGCTTTTCTCTAGGACGTTGGTCTGGAGGTAAATTTTTTATTATTGCTTTACAACCATAGGTACTCATTATTATCTCCTTTAATCATCTCAATAGTTTAAAGCTAAATTTATCCTCTAGAGCTTCATTAAGCTTAAATAAGGGTAGTCCTACAACGTTAAAATAATCACCCTCAATTCTACTAACAAATAAGGAACCCCTCCCTTGTAATCCATAGGCCCCAGCCTTATCCATAGGCTCACCTGTAGAAATATAGGTTAGAATATCTTCTTCTGTTAGCTCTTTAAAAAATACTTTTGTAATTTCATACCCTGTAAACTCAACCATAGAATAGGTTGATATTATTGAAAATCCTGTAATAACCCTATGACATCCTCCAGAAAGAGACTTTAGTATTTCATAGGCCTCCTTTTCATTTTTAGGCTTACCTAAAATTCCTTCCTTCAGTACTATAGTATCAGCCCCTAAAATTAGTGCATCTTTACATACTTTTTTCTTTACACTTAGGGCTTTATTATAAGCTAGTTCCTGTACCAAATGAATTGGATTTGAGGAGGAAATTGACTCTTCATTGAAATTACTTGCAATTACTTGAAAATCTAAGCCTAGATTCTTAAGTAATTCCCTTCTTCTAGGAGAACTTGATGCTAGAATAAAGTTTAACATTATTTCACCTACAATCTATTAAATATTAATACAGCCAATAATAAGCCAATTAGGCTAGCAACATTAATATCAATTAGCAAAGTTACATGAAAATATATAATACTTAAATTGACCTCAAGGTTACTTAATCCCATAGGCTCAGGTCCGTAGGACAATAATGGAATGGTATTGCCAAGTCCGTTACCTATTAGTGTTCCCAATACGACACCTGTAATAATTAATAGAATTAAAACCCACTGATTTCTATAGTTCTTCATTGTATACCTCCAGACTAGTTTACATAATTAAGCTGTTTTTGAAGTTAATTAATGCCTTGTCTATAGTGAAGTTTGCTGTAATACCAATAAATACACCTGTAGCAATACTTACAAGCATCATAACCGGCAAATAGCTAAATATACGGATATTACTAATAATTAAAGCACCAACTATAAGCTGGGCAATATTGTGACCTAAAGCACCAAAGACACTAACTCCAATTAGACTAAAGTGCTTTTTCAGAAATCTATAAACAATCCACATTAAAAGGGTGCTAACTAAAGCACCTGCCATACTATATAGCATTGAGGTTACAGTTCCTGTAGCCAATCCACCAAGAAAGCATCTTAAAAGGTTTATTGATAAAGCATATTTAACACCAAATATAACTAGAGTAATTAAACCTATAATATTTGCCAGCCCTAGCTTTGCTCCAGGAGCAATGCCTATAAAGGGGTTGGGTATAAATGATTCTACTATATGAAGGGCTAAGCCTAGGGAGGTTAACATTGCCAGTTGAACAAGCTTTTTAGTATTCAATTTATTCACTGCCTTCTATATATGAATTTCACCTACTATTTCAACCATAAAACAAATTGCTATTTATTTATACATTATTTTATTTTATCATATTTAGAGGTTAAAATCTTTAGCTGTACAATTTTATTTGTTTTTATCTAAATAATTTTTTGATGATTATTACACTTATCATAATACTACAATCATTAAAAGTTTAACATTAAACTTGTTCTGTTACAAGTAGTAAATCTTAGGTATTTCCTACAATATACCTAATAATAGGAAAAACAAAGAGGTGCCGAAAAAAATTCGACACCCCCTATAAAGAATGTTATTGTTATTGTTCTCGTTTTTTGTCTCTTCTTTCAAAATTACCCTCTATAGCTTTAGTAGGACACTTTTCTACACAAACAAAGCAATTAGTACATTTTTCATAATTTATAACTGCAAGGTTGTTATCAAAATCTATCGCATCGAAGGGGCATGCCTTAACACATATTCTACAGGCAATACAGCCCACACTACATTTTTGTCTAACGGCTTTTCCTAGTTCATTATTGTTACATGCAATGATTACGTCCTGTTCATAGGGAACCATATCTATAACAGCCTTAGGACAAACCTCTATACACTTACCACAAGCTGTACATTTATCTGGAATAATTCTTGCTAAACGTCCGTCTACTATTTCTATAGCATCGAAGGGACATGCCCTTATACAGGTTCCTAGCCCTAAGCATCCATACTGACATGCTTTACTCCCTCCAGATATCATGGAGGCTGCAACGCAGTCTTCAATTCCATCATATTGGAATCTTTCCTTACATTTAACTGTGTCACCCTTACATATTACCTTTGCAATTTTTTTAGCCTCTGTTGATGCTTCAACACCCATTATTTTTGCAAGAGCAATTGCACATTCACTACCACCAACAGGGCAAGCAGTAACTGCTGCTTCACCTTTAGCTACCCCTTTGGCAAAGCTATCACAGCCTGGATATCCACAGGCACCACAGTTGGCTCCAGGTAATGCATCTCTAATTTCACTAACCTTAGGATCCACTTCAACGGCAAATTTTTGAGAAGCGTAGGCTAGGCCTGCTCCAAAAATTAACCCAAGTCCCCCTAAGCCTAATATTGGATAAACAATAGCTTCTATATTCATTATTATCACTCCTTTATACCATTCCAGCAAATCCCATGAAGGCCAATGACATTAGGCTAGCTGTAATTAATGCTATTGGAAAGCCTTTAAATACCTCTGGTACATTATATAACTCTAATCTTTCTCTTATAGCAGCAAACAAAACTATTGCTAATGCAAAGCCAATTGCCGCTCCTATAGCGTGTATTACTGCTTCTAAAACATTTAGCTTCATTTGAATATTTAAAATAGCCAAGCCTAAAACAGCACAATTTGTAGTAATTAATGGTAAAAATACTCCCAGTGATTGATATAGAGTAGGGCTGATTTTTTCGATAACCATTTCTACAAACTGAACTAATGATGCAATAACTAATATAAAGGCTATAGTTTGAAGATATTCTAACCCCAATGGTACAAGAATAGCAATTTGTACTATATAAGTTATCAGTGCTGCCATAGCCATAACGAAGGTTACCGCCATACCCATACCTAAGGCAGTTTCCACCTGCTTTGATACCCCTAAAAAGGGACATATACCTAAAAATCTTGATAATACAAAGTTATTTACAAGTATTGAGCTAACTAGTATTATAAAAATTGAAGTTGCTGACAAAGCCTACACCTCCTTATAGTTCATTTAATTCTTTAGACGTAATTTTATTATATATTGCCAGTAGTAAACCTAATGCTAAAAAGGCACCTGGAGGCATTGTCATTATTGTAGCTGGTTGGAAGAATTCCCCCATAAATGCAAAGCCAAAAATAGAGCCTGCTCCAAAAAATTCTCTAACTATTCCTAGTATAGTAAGGGCAACTGTAAAGCCTAATCCCATCCCTATACCATCTACTATTGAATTAAAGGGAGTGCTTTTAGAAGCAAAGGATTCAGCCCTTGCTAAAATTAAGCAATTAACAACGATTAGTGGTATGAATAGCCCTAAGGCTGCATCTAGGGCAGGGAAATATGCCTTCATTATCATACCAACCATCGTAACAAAGGTTGCAATTACTACTATAAATGCAGGTATTCTTATTTTAGAGGGTATAAAGCCCTTTATAATTGATATCACTAGATTAGACCCTAATAGAACTGCTGTTGTAGCAAGCCCCATAGCCATTCCATTTTCAGCAGAGTTTGTTACCGCTAAAGCTGGACACATTCCTAATAATTGCACAAATACAGGATTATCAAAAACTAAACCGCGAGTAAATATTCTACCCAGTTTCACATCTTTCACCTCCAACAAAATTAGCGATTTCTTAAGACTTCTTCAAATAAACTACCTGCTGCATTAATTCCATCTACAACAGCATCACTGGATACTGTAGCCCCTGTAATTGCTTGAATGTCATTATCTGTAGCTGGTACATCCTTAGTGGTGGAAAAGCCTAAGTCAACAGCCTTATTAAAGAATTGACCAATATAGGCAGAGTCTGCTATTTTTGATCCTAATCCTGGTGTTTCAGTATGCTGACCAATTTTCACCCCAACAATTTCCCCATCTACACTAAAGCCAACTAATACTTCTACAGTTCCGCTATATCCATTGGGATTAGTTTTAACAGTATATCCCACAACCTCATCATCTTTAATTCCTTCATATACCTCTACAATTAGCTCTTTATCAGTAATTCCTTCACCTTCAATAGGGTTAAACTCTTCAGCAATTGGTAATATAGATTTTATTGCTTCTACATTTTCTCTGTGTAATCGTTCCTCTATAATAGAGCTGGTCATTTCATTGGTTACTCCTAAAACAAAAGCAGCTACGGAGGTAATAACTAATAATATAAGTCCTAGCTTAATTACTTCACGCATTTTGCTTCTTCACCTCCCCAAATACTCTTGGGCTTGTGTATTTCTCAATTAGTGGAGCAGCAACATTCATCAATAATATTGCAAACCCTACCCCCTCATTATAGGCACCGAACTGTCTTATCAGGGTTGTGATAATACCGCAGCCCAATGCAAAGTAAATTCTTCCTTTTTTAGTAACTGGAGAAGATGCATAATCGGTAGCCATATAAATTGCACCAATCATAAGTCCTCCTGTAAAGACATGGTACATCATATAATATAAATCAAATTCTCCAAATATTAGTGTTAAAATTGCTACTGTACCAATGTAAACAGCAGGTACTGTAACGGAAATTACACCTCTATATACTAGATATAAGCCACCTAAAATTAAAAGTATAGCTGATGTTTCACCCATAGACCCTGAAATATTTCCAATAAAAGTATCTATTAGAGCTGGAGCATTGGCTGGTACCGACGTAGCATCCTTAACATAGCTTAAGGGTGTAGCAGAAGTAACTAAATCTATAGGACTTCTCCAATCGGTCATCTTATCTGTATAGGAAATAGTTAAAAATATTCTTGCAGCTAAAGCTGGGTTCATAAAGTTTTGTCCAATTCCGCCAAACAACTGCTTAACTATTCCGATTGCAAAAGCAGAGCCTACTACAGGTATCCACCATGGTGCCGATGCAGGAATATTTAAAGCAAGTAATAATCCGGTAACAACAGCACTAAAATCGGTAATTAAAACCGACTGATTCCTTATTCTTTGAATCCCCCATTCTGTAATTACTGCTGTTAATATAGCTAGTGTTATCAGCACAGCAGCATTCAATCTAAAGAAATAAATAGCACCTATAGTAGCTGGTAATAATGCAATTACAACATCCAGCATAATTTTTGAGGTTTTATTTTCAGACCATATATGGGGAGAAGAAGATACTGTTAATCTTTCTACCATTGTTTTCTTTCCCTCCTATCCTTTACTTATCTTGTTTTCTTTTTTTTGCTATGATATATCTTTTAGAAAGCCTTATGGCTTGTAGTAATGGTATCTTCGATGGACATATAAAGGAGCATGAGCCACATTCAATACAATCTAAGGCCCTATATTTTTCTGCATGTTCCATCATGTTGTTTCTTGAAAAGTTGCTTATGTGAAGTGGTTGAAGGTATGCTGGGCATATTTCTACACACTTACCACATCTAATACAAGGCTTTTCATCTGGAAACTTAGCCTCTTCTTCAGTAAATACTAAAATACCTGATGAGCCTTTAGTTAAACTAACCTCGTCTGTATATTGAGCTAATCCCATCATGGGCCCACCAAGTATGATTTTTGCAGGCTCTCCATTATATCCATCACACTGCTCAATTATTTCGCTTAATAGTACACCAATCTTTAATAATAGGTTTTTAGGGGTTTTAATACCCTTTCCTGAAATTGTCGTTATTCTATCAATTAATGGTAAGCCTGTCTTTAAGGTTTTAGCCACCTGTGCAGCTGTCCCAACGTTATTAACAATTACACCTACCTCCATTGGCAAGCCACCAGATGGAACCTCCCTGTTGGTACAGGCCCAAATCAACTGTTTCTCAGCACCTTGAGGGTACTTAGTTTCTAATCCTATAACCTCTATATTAGAATTATTTGCAGCTGCCTTCTTCATAGCTTCAATTGCATCAGGCTTATTTTTTTCTATTCCAATATAAGCTTTTTCTACATTTACTGCCTTCATCATGGCCCTAAGTCCATAAATAATATCCTCTGGTGATTCAAGCATTAAACGATGATCTGCCGTTAGATATGGCTCACACTCTGCACCATTTAGAATAATTGTGTCAATTTTCTTCTCAGGTGGTGGTGATAGCTTTACGTGGGTGGGAAAGGCTGCTCCTCCCATACCAACTATACCAGCCTCTTTTATGATTTCAATAATATCCTTTGAGGATAATTCTTCAATTGGAGCCTTTGGTTTAATTGATGGGTCTATTTCGTTAAGACCATCCGACTCAATAATCACTGAAAGAACATCTCCTCCACCTGCAGCAGGCCTTGGTTCAATTTTTTTTACATCACCTGAAACACTAGAGTGTACATTTGCTGAAACAAATCCCTTTGCTTCCCCAATTTTTTGACCTACCGTAACTCTATCTCCTACTTTTACAATAGCTTCACAGGGAGCTCCAATATGCTGTTGTAATGGTATTGAAACAGTCTTAGGCTCCCATGCCTTTTCAATAGGTAAATGGGCAGTAGGCTCTTTAAATTCAGGTGGATGAATACCTCCTTTAAAGGTTAAAAACTTCATAGTGTTATTTCACCCCTTACATAAAATTTGTATAAACTAACCATTATATTTTGTACCTTCTAATTTAACTTCCTTTTGTAAAATCATTATTACTGTTTATTAAAGCATATTAAACTGTAGCTTTACTATTGCAATAATAGTATATCATAATTCTCTTATTTAAATATACTATTAGGGCGATAATCAGTTACGGATAAATATTAGAAAATAATGATTCTACATTATTACTATAATATTATAAATTCTATGATTTAACAAGCTCTTTTAGGGCCTCTTTTATATGTGACTTTATCCACAAAATAACGTCAATATTTGTAATTGGCACACCTTTAAGGACCTCTTTTATTTCTACAGTGTCTAGAAAAAATTCATCGCTATTGTATACATGCTTATATTTAATATCTATTTTTTCATCGGCTAATATAATAGCCACTATTGTATCAACAATATTTCCTAAGGGGACTCTATCAATATGGCTATGCTGAAATGTTGCTTTTACTTTGGTTCCTATATCCTTCCTTGATTCAATTATAAGGTCTCCATTGCATTGCTGCGCCGCCAGCTTAAAAAGTGGAAGTCCTAGACCTACTTTACGGGTTGTTCGTGTTGTTATGAATGGGTCTAAAACCCTATCTAAAAACTCATTATCCATACCTGCTCCATTGTCTTCTATAGTAATCTCTAGTACATCCAATACAACATCTTCAACTATAGTTATTTTTATTTCTGTTGCCTCTGCTCTAATGGAGTTTTCTGCAATATCTAGTATGTGTAGTGCCAGCTCCTTCAAAAACTACCACCTCCATTGTAAATTCAATGTATTTATTATATCTTATTTTATCTTATTATTTTCAATAAATAAAACTTTGTCAAATGACAAAGCTTTTTAACTCATTTATAATAGACTCACATGATAAATCCTTTACCTCTAGGTACGATTCCCTCTCAAGAATATCTACTAAGGAATGTGCATCAGAATTTATTATTTTTCTATAATTCCTTAGATACTTATGTTTTTCTTGAAATGAGCTTATATTACAATTAGTGGTTATCTCAACTGTTGTGATTTTTAAATTAGGAGAAATAAATCCTAGATTAGATAAAATGCTGTAGCTTTTACGATCAATATGGGCTGGAATAACTACCCCCTTTAAGTTGCTTACTTCAGCAACAACCTCTTCTACTGTTAAGCTTAATGCACTAATAAGTAAAAGCGGATACTTATCCACTACCTGATCCATATGATCATATATTAGCTGATTACCAAAAAAGCTTTTGCTATTGTTTATTTTGGGCAATGTGCTATCAATTATATATTGAAAGCCTTTAGCATTATTGAAAGACTCAAATAAACATAAAAGGTGCACCTCTTCTTTAGTGGTAACTTCAACACCTGGAACTATTAAGAGGTTTTTATTTATAGACAACTGTTGAAAGGCACCGAGGTTTAATGTTGAATTATGATCAGTAATAGCAATTGCATCTAGTCCTTTTAGTAAAGCCATATTTATTATATTATTGGGACTCATATCATCGCAGCTACAGGGAGATAATCCACTATGTATGTGGAAGTCATAGGCAATTCTCATTTCAAATTACTCGCTTCTTTAATTTTTAAGGCAAGCTGGTATGCAGTCAGCTTACTCCTTAATAGGGGGATTTTTTCTTGATTTGCTTTTTCAATTGTATTTTCATCAATTTCTGCCCCTTCAGGAATAATCATACAGGAGGCCTCCCCCAGTAGAGCCACCGCTACTACATTAACATGGGTTTGTATAGTTATCCACACATTACCTGCTTGAAGATTAGCCATTACCCAGCTTAATAAATCGCTTATATATACACCAGTAATCTCTCTATCTTCACCTTCTATGCCTGCTATAACTTCAAGGTCTAATGCTTGTATCAATTCTTTAACTAACATTCTCACACCCCTTAAGGAAAGTTTTTTCTATTGATAGATTATAATAGATACCTTAGTTGGATTACCTTTAGAGGATTCAATGCTAAACTCATCTGCACACCTCTTCATATTAGGTAGTCCCATTCCTGCTCCAAAACCGAGCTCTCTTACTTCAGAAGTTGCAGTTGAGTAACCTTCCTTCATTGCCATTTCTATATTTTCAATTCCAGGACCAGTATCTTTAGCATCTATTCTAATTTTGTCTACATCAACTGTAACTCCTATTGTTCCACCCTCTGAATGTATGATAATATTCATTTCGGCCTCGTAGGTGGCCACTGCAACTCTTCTTATGGTGGCAGAATTAACCCCTAACTGACGTAAGGCCTTTTTTATGTTGCTAGAAGCTTCTCCTGCCCTTGAAAAATCCCTTCGCTCTATATTATAGGATAATTGAATATTATTCAACCTCTCACCGTCCTACCTAGTTACCAAATTAGCACCACATAAACCGTTGCTATATAGAATTCCACAGCTGGTATATAGTATGTGCTTCGTTGATAAGATAACTATATTAGTTTCCTTAGCAAGCTTTAAGGTTTCTTCGTCAGGAGTTTTTCCTCGTACAAAAACTACTGCATTAATGTCCATCATTTCAGCAGTTCTAATGGTATGGGGATTAACTAAGCCAGTTAATAATATGGTTTTATCTTCCACAAAAGCAAGAACATCACTCATCAAGTCACAGGCAAATACCGTTTTTATTTCTTTATCTAATGATTCCTCACCCAATAATACCTCTGCATCAAGCAACTGCTTTACTTCCCTTAAGTTCATTCGATAATCCCTCCATAGTACTTATCATTTGATAACTTCAATAGTTCTAAATAAACTATCTAAATATAAGCTGTGTAATCTATGGAAGTTTTCCTTATCTTGGTTTTCGATAATTTCCATAGATTTATTAATGTTGCTTTCTTGATAATGAACCATCTTTTCAATACTGCTGTTGTCTATAAATCCAGTGGGTAATTGATGATCTTTGATAGCCGACATAATATCATTTAGTATAGTTTGTTGTTTTTTTAACAATTCTATATATACCACTATTTCTCCTTCTTTTTCATAATAATTATACCATGCTTCAGTCTGTTTTTCCATAACATCAATAAGCTTATTCATATTTTCTATGGTACCCTCAGCAATTTCATTATTGCTGTCATTTTCATATTTTACCTCTTTAATAGGAAGATGCAACTCATTAATATATGCATCATTGAAAACCTCCCGCACTGTATCAAGCTTATCCTCCACATAGGGTCTTTGGGTATAGCCATGGGTATATACCTTATATGTTTCTTCTATTTGATACACAAGATATGAAAATTTTTTTTGATTAAGAGCATTTATTAAGCTATCTAGGTTATCCTTATTAGTAATACTAGCTATCTGTATAGTGAATACAGATAGTGGCTTTATTTCACCCACTAGAACCTCTGACTCTACCCCCTTTCCTTCTTCTTCTATATTACTATTATCAGTAGCCTCATTATTATCAGTAGCCTCCCCCTCATCATCTATAATTTCTTCTAGGTCTAACTCATAACTATCCTCTGGCTGTAATTCTGAATTTAATACTGGCGTAATCCACCTTTCAGTAACCCTCAAACCAATATAAATAGCAGTTATAGGTAATATAATACACAAAAAAAACACCAATACTAAATTGCTCTTGCGTCTTCTTCTATTAATCTTGAGTCTACTTTTTTTCATTATAACACCTCCATCAGTAATAACCATAACAGAATAATACTCATAACTTAATAGCTTTATCCCAATTAGAGGGATTTTTTAATAACTTGTCTTATTATATATATAATATTAAATAGTGAAATTATTCCTGATAGTGCTGTTTACCTTTGTTAAATAATTAATAATAAGCTTTGTTTTTACCCAAAAAGAAAAACCCGGTTATACCGGATTTAGTTCTAACTTACTCTTTTAAGTATTCTTTTTCGAGGCTTTCCAATACTTCCTTTGCATATTCTTTTCCACCGAATAATGACATATCCCTATAATTTCCGCATTGAACAGGGTTTAAGGCTGGAATCTCCTGTGAGTTAATTACTTTTTTTAGGGTGTTTATTAACCCCTTAGCTATTTCTTCTTCTGTTGCTTCACCAATTTTTATTAGGTAGAAGCCAGTTCTACAGCCCATTGGGGAAATATCCACTATATCCTCTACTTCTTCTCTTAAGTAGCCCGCCATAAGGTGTTCTAAAGCATGTATAGCTCCTGTTGGCATAGCATTTACATTAGGCTGAGTAAAGCGTAAATCAAACTTTGTTATTACATCCCCCTTGGGGGTTTTAATTTGGCCACATTTTCTAACAAAGGGGGCCTTAACCTTTGTATGGTCCATAGTAAAGCTTTCAACAACAACCTTCATTTTTATCCCTCCATTTGTAGAATTCTTTATCTTATGATATTTTCACCACTACTCCTCTTGATTCCAATTATGATGAACCTCTTGAACATCATCGTTATCCTCAAGCATATCAATGAGCTTATTCATTTTTTTAACATCATCACCCTGTAGGGCTACTTCTGTTTGAGGTATGTATACTATGTCGGCATTAAATATATTGTAGCCTTCATTCTCTACAGCATTTTTAACAGAAGTAAACTCATCAGGAGTAGTTATAATTACATAAACCTCTTTATCTGTAATAAAATCCTCTGCACCGGCTTCAATTGCCTGCATCATTAGAACTTCTTCCTCTATAGAATCATCCTTTTCTATAATTATTTGACCCTTTTGATCAAATAAAAAGGATACGCATCCTGTTGTTCCAAGATTACCACCATTTTTATCAAAGGCATGCCTAATTTCTCCCGCAGTTCTATTTCTGTTGTCTGTTAGAATTTCCAATATTACTGCAACACCGTTTGGTCCATATCCTTCATAGGTAATATGCTCAAAGCTATCGCCACCAATATCTCCCGTACCTTTTTTAATGGCTCTATCTATGTTATCGTTGGGCATATTGGCTGCCTTAGCCTTATCTATTGCTGTCTTTAGTCTAGGATTATACTCAGGATCTCCTCCCCCTTCTTTTGCTGCTACTGTAATCAGCCTAGCCATTTTTGTATAGATTTTAGCCTTTTTTGCATCTTGCTTATTTTTTCTATCAACTATATTACCAATGCGTCCCATAAAAAATCCTCTCCTTATCTGCAACTATAACTTCTAGTTAAATAAATACTAATTATAACTAATCTACATTTATCTCAGCGGCGTTACTAACACTCCCACTTCTTAAGCAGGAGATAAGTGCCGCCAAGCTTCGAAATAAGGGCAACTACAGTCCAGATGGAGTTAAAACTCCATCTGAACTAAGTTTTCTTTATAGCAAATATATTTTAGCATAATTAATTTTCCTATGCAATTTATTAAATTTCAGGGAATGGTGGAGTGCTTCTTTTATGGGCAGAGGCTTTGTGTAGTCTTTCTATAATTTCTTTATCCCTTTGGGGAACTTCTTTACCATCAAGATAGGCATCAATGTATGAATAGCTTGTTCCCATCTCCTTTTCGTCGGTTTGGCCCTCCCAAAGACCAGCAGAAGGCTCCTTCTCTAATACTTCACTAGGTACACCTAAAGCCTTTCCCCACTGATAAACTTCATATTTTTTTAAAGTAGCTATTGGCATAATATCTACTCCTCCATCACCGTACTTTGTAAAGTAGCCAGTAAAAACCTCAGCTGCATTATCGGTTCCTGCAACTAGATAGTTTAACTGATTTGCAATTGCATATAGTGTACTCATTCTTAATCTAGCCCTTAAATTTGCATCAGTAATTCTTTGGTTTTTTTCTTCAAATAAATTATTATCTTTTAGTACCTTAAGAGTCCTATTCAATACATCTGAGTGTTGTTGACTTAAGTCAATGGTTATTGTTTTTATTTGAGCTTTTTTTGCTACTAGCTCTCCGTCAATAATATCCCTTTCACAGCTTTTTATAGGAAGAATTACACCTAATGAATTTTGTGGAAATGCCCTTTTTATTAAATTGGCTACAACAGCAGAATCTATTCCCCCTGAAACTCCTACTAAAATCCCCCTTGTGCCAGACTCTTGAACCTGCTGCCTTAACCAATCCACAGCCTTATCAATTCTCTTTTGAATATCCATTTTGTAACCTTCTTTCTATATCTTATCAATTTACATATATTATATCATAATAATGTCTAAATTATGGTGGACATGGTTAAAGACTTACTAATCAATTTCTTAAGCTTTAGTAAAGATTAATTAATATTTGCTTATGCAACTTAATCTTCAAAGTTAAATAAAGCTGTACTTAAATATCTTTCACCATTTGAAGGAGCAATAACAACCACTTTTTTACCTTTTCCAAGCTCCCTAGCAACCTTAAGACCACCTAGAATGGCTGCACCTGAGGATATTCCTATAAGTATTCCTTCAGTTGCTGCAACTTTTCTGGCGGTGTCCATAGCTGCTTCATCTTCTATTCTTATAACTTCATCAATTACATTGGTATTTAAAATACTAGGTATAAAGCCAGCACCTATTCCTTGAATCTTATGGGGGCCAGGTTCACCTCCTGATAACACAGGGGATTTAGCAGGTTCAATTGCCACAATTTTAATGTTTGTATTTTTTTTCTTGAGTATTTCACCTACACCAGTTATTGTTCCTCCTGTACCTACACCCGCCACGAATCCATCAATGTCTCCATCCATTTGCCTCCAAATCTCTTCTGCTGTAGTCCTTTTATGAATATCTGGATTGCCATAATTCTCAAACTGCTGAGGCATAAAACAATTGTTTTCCTTTGCCAGTTCCTTTGCCTTTTCTATAGCACCCTTCATACCCTTTTCACCTTCTGTTAAAACCAGCTTTGCACCATATGCCTTAAGTAATTTTCTTCTTTCAATACTCATAGTATCTGGCATTACTAATATAATACCATAACCCTTTGCAGCGGCTATCATTGCCAGTCCAATACCAGTATTTCCACTAGTTGGCTCAATAATAACAGAGCCTTCTGTTAAAAGGCCTTCCTCTTCTGCCTTTTCAATCATCCTTAGTGCAATTCGATCTTTAACACTTGAGCCAGGGTTAAAAAACTCTAGCTTTAAATAAATGTCTGCCATTTCAGCATCTACAATTCTATTAAGCTTTACAATTGGTGTCTCTCCAATTAGTTCATAAATGTAATTTGCTTTTTTCATTTAAACCACTCCTAATTCCGAGTATTTCTATATGTTTTTACGACTACTATATGCCACACTTATTTATATGTCAATTATAAGATGAATATTTATTATTTTAGTGGATAAATTAAAGTTAACTATTTACAATGAGGTGACCTCTTTTATGGATATAATACTATGGCTTAAGCTTTTCTCTGTGGGAATGGTCGCCGGAATAATAAATGGGCTTTTTGGTGCTGGAGGTGGCACAATTATTGTTCCAGCTTTATATTTTTTATTTGGAGTCTCCCAGCATAAATCCCACGCAACAGCCATATCTATCATTTTACCCTTCGCCATAGTCAGTAGCTTTATTTATTATAAAAATGGCTTTTCTGCATTGGATATCACCTTAAAAGTCGTAGTTGGTGGGGTTATTGGAAGCTACTTAGGCTCCAGGTGTCTAAATCTATTTTCAGCTAATTATCTTAGGAAGATTTTTGGAGCATTTATGATTTTCGCTGCCTTAAGGATGATGATTTCATGAGCTTAATTTTTTTAGGTCTGATTACTGGATTTATTGGTGGAATGGGTATTGGTGGGGGTACAATTTTAATACCTGGCCTTATATTTATTACTAACTTAAGTCAACAGACAATACAAAGTGTTAATTTAATCTCCTTCTTGCCTGTTGCTTCAATTGCACTTTATATACATACTAAAAATAAGAATGTAAACTATAGAATAGCTATACCAATTGTGGTTTTTGGTTTGTTGGGGGCATGGCTTGGTTCAAGCATCGCCTTAAAAATTCCTTCAAATTCCTTAAGAAAGCTATTTGGTATCTTCTTATTAATTATGGGTGTATATGAGTTCTTTTATAAAGAAAGTAAAAAAGAATAGCTAATGTTAGCTATTCTTAATTTTCATCTAATGCAACCAGTACACAATCGTAGTATACATAGTTTAAACCATATTCTTCTGCCTTCTCTATAACCTCTTCATTAAAGGTTCCGGGTTGAAACCAAACATATTTTACACCAATATCCTTTATTTCTTCAAGCATAGATAAAGTTGCTTTAGGATTTACCACAACACTTATACAATCTGGTACTACGGGTAGTTCCTTTAAACTATTGTGTATTTTTTCACCATCCACCTCATCATATTTAGGGTTAACACCATAAACCCTATAGCCATGCTCCTGTAACTTACTAAAAATTCTATAACCAAATTTTTCTACTGCTGGAGTTACCCCTACCACTGCCCAATTTTTCTTTGATAGCATTTCTTTTTTATTCTTTTCTATTAAATCCATAATAATCGCCTCCTAAAATCTATATACCCAAGTTTTATTATTTAATTACCTACTTAAGAATTTTTCCTTCTATTTCAGTTAAGTATTCTGTTTCACCCTCAATTATGATGGCTTTATCATTTGTCCAATCTATGGCAGCAGCCTTGAAGCCTTCTACTTCTGTGTTCCTTACATATAAGTTAAAGGCTACATCTTCTTGATAGACAGTATCTTTAATATAATAGCCCTGTTGAATAATTTCATTTTGAATTTTTCCTATAAGACTATAATCAATTTTTAGTGTAATTTGACTATATAGTCTTTTACTCACTATTTTGCTAGCAGCTAACCCTAATTTGGCTGCTTTAGTATAAGCCCTAACAAGTCCACCTGCCCCTAGCTTTATACCACCAAAGTATCTGGTTACAACAACTACAACATTTTTTAAATCTTCTTTTCTGATTACCTCTAATACTGGAATACCAGCTGTACCCGATGGCTCTCCATCGTCACTATATCTTTGAACTTCATTATCATATCCTATAGTATAGCCATAAACATTATGGTTAGCATCCTTATGCTTTTCATTTACTCCTTTAATAAAGTCTATAGCCTCCCCTTCTGTTTCAACAGGAGCAGCGTATCCTAAAAATTTTGATCTCTCTATAATTATCTCATCCATATTTTCTTTTAATATGGTTTTATACTTTTCAATCATAACATCACTGCCTTTTATTTTTATAGGGAAAACTTAGTTCAGATTGAGTTTTAACTCCACCTGAGCTTTAGTTCCGCTTACTTTTTAGCTTGGCGGTACTTATCTCCCGCTTAAAGAAGTAGGAAGTGGGAGTGTTAGTAACGCCGCTGAGATAAAAATTATATCATAGGTTATATATTTTGGTAAAGCTACAGACAATAAAATGAAGCAGTATATAAACTGCTCCATCCTTTACTTAGCTAGTGTTAAATTGCTAATGCTGATTTTTCTTTCTTTAAGTCTTTATACTTCTTATAGGACAGACTGACTAATGACTTATCTTGACTGTAGGTAATCATCTTTAATGCTTTAACTACTGGATAAAAGCCTCCATCTTTGAAATTAAGGGTTTTATCAAGCTCCACCCTTTTAGATTTAGCCTGCATAATGTACCAAATAATTCTATTGTTTACGGGTTTTTGTCTTGAAATTGAAAAAAATTCGTAACTGGTTTCTCCTGCTGTCGAAAGTATTTCAGCTTCAACTCCTGTCTCTGCCTTAACACGCTTTACCGCTACATCCGACGAAAGATCACCATTACGAATTAATCCTTTAGGTAGTACCCATTCGTTCTTTTCATTTTTTATGAGCAAAACATGATTTGCATAAAACACTACTCCACCAGCACAATTTCTAAAAAGCATAGGGCAATCCTCCTTCCAATGTTCTTATTTATATTTTACACCAAGATATGGTTTTTTACAACTTTTTTTCTGAATATTAACTCAAATAATCTTGACTTTTTTTATTTAATAATTATGTCTTATGTAAGAAATGCTAACTATAGTTGATAATATTATAAAGAGGGGTGATTTAATGCACGTTATATATCATTGTGTTGGTGGTGCCCACTCGTCAGTTGTGGCAGCTACTATTCATTTAAATCGTTTACCTGTAGATAAAAAACCAACCGTTGGTGATTTGCTAAATATTCCCTATTATGATACATTAACAGTTCGTGATAGGGGTAAGATAATTTACAGAGGAACCGATGAAAGGGGTAACAAAATATATACTATGGGTCGACAATTTGTACCACATCTAGTAGTACCAGTTGTGAAGGATACCTGGAGGGTAATAAATGGTACACTTGATGATTTAATGCTTATATCTACAATGTCAGCAGTAAATCCCTTAATGAAGCTGGGTGGAATGGCTTCAAGGCGCCTAAATTGGGTGAGCTTTGGTAGACCTATAGTTGCAAGGGGAACAATACAGGCCTACTTTGATATAGTTAAAATTGTAGAGGACACTAAGAAAAAACTAGCTGGCTTAATTGAACTATAACATCAAAAAGAGAATCCTGTTGGATTCTCAAGTGTAATATTTGTTTAACTTTTTGGCAACTGAATTCTAGGGTTATTTATAGATCTTCTGTAAATAACAAACTTATTTCCTATAGCCTGCACAAATTCCGCATTAAGCTTTTCAGCAACTTCATTTGCAGTTTCCTTAGGATGTAATAAGCTATTATCTAAAATAGTAACCTTTACTATTTCTCTAGCCTCTAAAGCTAAATCTAATTGCTCCAGAAATCTTTCAGTTACTCCCAATTTGCCAATTTGAGTAATAGGCTTTTCATTACTTGCTATTCCCTTTAAATAGCTTCTTTGTTTTCCATTTAACATTTATCTACTCCTTATCTCTATACCTCTACTTCTTTTCTTGATTTTCTTCTATGGGACTCATACTCTTTAACGCCCTTCTTCCATCCAGTTCGCACCTTTTCTAAAGTTGATGCTTGTGTATTAATAACAAAATCATTTTTAGCTAAGCAAAAATATGTTTTTGCATTTAACTTACAATTTTCACAATTAATACAGTCCATACCTTTAACTTAACCCCCGTCTCTAATCATAGTACTGAAACTCAATTTCACCAATTTTTACATTGTCTTCTTCTTGAATACCTAGCTCCTTTAGTTCATCTATGATTCCCCTCTTTCTTAATACTTTTTGGAAGTAAGCCAATGAATCCATATCATCAAAATTTGTAGAATTTACTAGTCTTTCTACAAAATTGCCTTCAATTATATAGGTATTTCCTTCTTTAGCTATAGTAAATAGCTTTTCCTCTTCTGGTTTAAATTTATATAGCTTTTCTTCTTCATCTATTGTAGCCTCTACAGTTATAGTTTCCTCAATTTCCTTCAGTTTTTTAGCAGCAAAAACCATTAATTCATCTATTCCTTTTCCTGTTGCAGCAGATATTGTAAACAGCTGTATATTTTTACCCTCCAGCAGGGACTTAAGTCTTACAATATTTTCTTCAGCACTGGGTATATCTACTTTATTGGCAGCAACTATTTGAGGCTTATCCCATAGCTTTAAGTTATATTCCTTCAATTCTTCATTTATCTTTTCATAGTCCTCTATTGGGTCTCTCCCTTCGACACCTGCTGAATCCAAAACATGAATTAACAGCTTGGTTCTTTCAACATGTCTTAAAAACTCATGGCCTAATCCAGTACCCTTATGGGCTCCTTCGATAAGTCCAGGTATATCAGCCAATACAAAGCTATCACCATATTTTGTTTTAACAACTCCTAAATTAGGCGCTATGGTTGTGAAATGATAATTTGCAATTTTAGGTGTGGCACTTGTAGCAACCGATAAAAGAGTTGATTTCCCTACATTAGGGAAGCCAATTAATCCAACATCTGCTATAAGCTTTAACTCCAGTATAACTGATCTTTCTTCTCCTGCTTCACCTGCAATAGCAAAATTAGGAGCTTGACGTGTAGAGGTTTTAAAGTTGGAGTTTCCCTTTCCACCATTTCCTCCCCTTGCAACTATCACTGGCTTATCCTTCTCTGTTAGGTCAGCTAATATTACTCCTGTTTTTTCATCCTTAATTATTGTACCTGGAGGAACCTTAAGTATCATATCCCCTCCATCTTTACCAAACATATTTTTGTTCTTACCATCTTCGCCATTCTCAGCCCTATAATGTTTTTTATATCTAAAGTCCATTAGGGTTTTCATACCTTCATCAACAATAAATACTACATTACCACCTTTGCCGCCATCGCCACCGGCAGGACCACCAGCAGGAACATATTTTTCTCGACGGAAGGCAACAGCGCCGTCCCCCCCTTTTCCTGCCTTTAAATGAATATTTGCCTTATCTATAAACATCAAATCACCCTTAATTTTTATTATGTAGTTTACTAACTTAAAGCATTTTAATAATTTTATTATATCAAGTAAATTACTACTGTCAACAATATTTATTATATCCAGCTATTTGATGTTAATTAATAAATATTTTATTATATAAAAACTACTCTCTTAAAAGGGCTTAAAACCTTCTTATCTGATTCCTGTATGATCATCCTCATACATGGTTCCCTTTATAGCTATGTTTGCATTTACTTCATTACATAATGGTTCATTTGGTGTTGATGCGTTATTGGCTACAGCCT